>NZ_JBBKBO010000001.1:0-877146 GCF_037890215.1 Prevotella sp. HCN-7019
ATAATACATTTATATAAAAAGACCGCGAAAAAGCGCAGGCTGGACGCAGCGACATGCACAGGCTTGATCCACAGACAAAAAAGAGGCGGAATAACCGTTGCTGGAGCGCAATACTCAACGTTAACGTCTTTAAAACCAGTATGATATGGCGGAAAAGGTGAAAAACTATCATTAATTTGCAGAAAAGACCGTGAAAGGCATGAATCCGCGGTACTTAAGATGTCAAAATGCAAGCTCGAAGTATCAAAATGTCACAATATCAAAGCACAGCGGCAAATTTTCGCCACACATTGAACGCTGTGTGCGCACACAGAATATTGATATATGTCAAAAAAGAATTAAAAATATCATATTATTTGTTTTATTGTTTGGAGGAATCGAAAAACCGTCGTATCTTTGCATCGTCAAAAGGTTAATAGATTGTTTAGGTTAGTAGTAATAGATTTAGGTTTTTAGTTATTAGGTTTAAGGTAAATTAAAACGATTGTTTAACAGGTAACAATGCTGGGCCGTGAGGTTCGCATTTGTTTCGAAAGTTTTTTTAGTTAAACATAGGAATATGCCACTGCTTGTTGAAAGTAGTGGCATTTTTCTTTTTAATACTTTGAAGAACAAATACGCAGATACGCCAAAGCGTGGCGACATGCTGTGAAAACCGGCTTCATATTTCCTGAAAAACAAACTGATATACTTTGAAAAGCGGCACTTTACTCTTAACACAACAGCTACGCACGTTTTGCAGAACCGGACTCCAGATTAACAGACCGGCATCGCACTATACTCTGCATACGGCCATTAGACAGCACATAAAGCGATGAGACATAAATAATACAGCTGCGGCAGAAGGCCACGGCCCGTACGCCGCATGCCCACGGACGGAGCACTTTGTAAGGCAGATGTAAAAAAGCCTTACCCTGTTGCATAAATATACAGAAATCCGAACGATGATGAATATTTATACATCGTCAACCTCACGAGAATTGAATATTTGCGAGCAAGTGTGCATCCGGCCGCAAATTCGCGAGTTTTGAGCACTTTGCGCAACACACTGTCACACAGCAGGTTGCGCCATTACGCGAAATAATACGCTCCACATGGTGCTGCGAAAGAGCCTTTCCGGGCATGCGAAACAGGCTATATCATGCCATGAAACGAACCATATCAGGGCATGAAACAGTGCATTTCGCGGTGCAATAAAGTGCATTCCGCAAAGCAACGGAAAATCATGTGCAGCGCAGTCAAGACACAGCAAACGCAAAAAAGGGCTTTTCGCAATTTGAGATACAGGAAAAACGACATCGCGCATTTCTATTTTGCGAAAAATTTTTGTCAAATTTTTTTACTTTCAGAAATGCATAAATATACATTTGCGACGCATATCATAGGAAATGGAAAGCAACAAATAGGTATAGCGACGGAGCATGAAGAAAGCACCTCAGGAAGCAACAGATCTTGCTACAGGTACACTTCGGAAACGCCACCCTGCTCCATCGGCGCCGCTACTGACGCACCACAGACGTGCCGGAAATGTAGAAACGGAACATAGCCACGGGCTTCTCCACGAAAGACAGACAAAAGGAAAGGAAACAGATAGAAGCGCAGGAGGTATAAAAACAACAACGGCCGACCTGTGAGGTCAGCCGCATATAAGAACAGTGGCGTAGGCACTGATGCCTTCCTGACGCCCTGTGAAACCGAGACGCTCGGTTGTCGTGGCCTTCACCGACACATTGTCGACGTCGGTGCCTATCACTTCGGCAAGACAACGGCACATGTCCGGTATGTGAGGATTGAGCTTCGGGCGCTCCGCACACACCGTGGCGTCGATGTTGCCCACGGTGTAACCCTTTGTGGCTATGAGCTCCACGGTCTTGCGCAGCAGTATTTTGCTGTCTATGTCGAGCGTTTCGTCCGACGTATCGGGGAAGTGATAGCCTATGTCGCGCATGTTTGCCGCACCGAGCAGAGCGTCGCATATGGCATGGATGAGCACATCGGCGTCGCTGTGACCAAGCAGTCCGAGTTCGTGGTCGAGCTTTATTCCGCCGAGCCAGAGGTCGCGGCCGGGCACCAGCTTATGTACGTCGAAACCGAATCCTACACGTATTTTCATATTCTAATGTCTTTATTTGCTGTGTTATGTGTGTTCCGTCGCCGGCAGGGCGTTTATCTTCTGAAGAGTTCCTTTATACCGTCCATGTCGAAACTGAGCGTGAAGCGCAGTGTCTGGTCGAGCGGATTGCTCTTCGCGGTAGCTATGACGTAGGCCGCATCGAGCGAGAACACGCTCATCTTGAAGCCCGCACCGACTGTGAAGTATTTGCGGTTACCTTTGTTCTCCGACTCGTGATGATATCCGGCACGCAGCGCGAACTGGTCGTGATAGACGTATTCGCCACCGACACTCCAGTTGATTTCCTGCAACTCTTCCTTGAAACCGCCGGGCGCATCGCCGAAGCTCTTGAATATACCGCTTATGCTGCTCACGTCGTAATAGTCTTTCTGCACACGCTCCATGTAGTCTTCGGTAGACTCGCCCTCGTTCTGCTTGGGATAGGTAGGCACAAGCAGTTTGTTGGCATCGGCCGTGATGGTGAAGCGGTTGTACTCGTCCACGGGCACCATAAGCGAGGCACCGAGTCGCATGTTGGTAGGAATGAACTCGCTGTTGTCGTCGCCACCGAACGAGATTTTGCTACCGATGTTAGATATATTCAGACCAAGACCGAGCTGACACTCACGCTGTCCGATGGTGAAATAGTCCTGATAGTAGGCGGCGAGGTCGGCTGCAAAGGCGCTTCCTGGCGATGTATCTTCGGTGTAGTCGTAGGTCAGGTCGGAGTAGATCCATCTCACTGCAGCCGCGATAGAGAACTTTTCGCTGAGCATAAGAGAGTAAGCCACGTCGAAAGACATCTCGTATGGGTTGATGGTCATGCTGTTGTCGTCGCTCTCACCCATGCTGGTATATACCTCACCGAGCGAGAAATAGCGAAGCGAAGCCGACACAGCCGAGTAGTCACCTATGCGGTAGTATCCGGCCAGATAGGCCAGGTCCATGTCGCTGACAAGCTGTCGCAACCACGGAGTATAGTTGAGTGCGACACCCGCACGCGATATGGCGAACGGATATTTTGCCGGGTTCCAGTATTGCGAAACCACGTCGGGGTCGGTCGCTACACCGGCGTCACCCATACCGGCAGCACGTGCATCGGGGGCGATGGTCTGCGATGTGACTGACGTATTGACAGGGTTGAACATGTTTTCCTTGTCCTGGGCCGAAGCCGTCAGTGCAAGACCGAAAAACAGGCACGCGGCAAATATTCTTATCTTAGTGTTCATTCTTATGGTGTTTGTCGTTAATATAAATCTTTATAAGGCACTGAATAAAAAACGCTGATGCGCTCTATTTATTGCCGATGATTACAAGTTTCTTTGCTTTTGAGGTCTGCGAGCTGCCGTCAGACGACATGCGCACACGGTAGAGATATACACCTGTGCCCAGGCGTTGGCCGCCATCGATGGTCAGATCCCATTCCACGGTGTAGGCACTGCCCGTGCTCACGCCGCTCTCCTCGTGTGTCCAGAGCAGCCGTCCGCTCATGTCGAACACGTCGATGCCCACATCCACTGTGCTGCCGGCACGGTCGTGACTGATGATGAATGTCGTGGAGGTGGTGGCGGGATTGTCCGAACAGCTCACGCTGAAGAGCGAAGGCGAAAGTCCTTTCACCACTCTGAAACGCAGTTGAGTGCTCGACATGTTGTTGAACACGTCCCATGCGCGGAACTGCAATGTGTGCTCGCCTTCCTCGAGTTCGGGAATGTTGTAGTATGTCGTGCCGCGTGTGTAGCTGCCGAAGTCGTAGCTGAAATTGTCGTTCAGATTGTATGTGCGCGTCATTTCGCCGTCGATGACAAGCTGCAGGTCGTGTCCGATGCCGTTGCCGGAGGAGTTGATGCCGTCCTTGTCCATTATTTCGGCCACGAAGTAAGGCGTACTGTTCACCTTGCCTCCGTTGACAAACGAAGGCGAATTGAGATAACAGAAGATGGACGGACCCACAGAGTCGTTGTCGGCTACATCGCCTCCACCCACAACGAACGACTCACTGTAGCCGTTGCCTATGAGTGTGCGGTCGTTGCTTACGGCATAAAGATTGATAAGCCCCGTACCGTCGGTGTAGTTGATGTCCTTAGGCACGGCAAAAGAGAACTCAAAGCGTCCGCCGGAAATGCTGTCGTTGCCGCTGAAGAGCACCTTCGGGCGGTCATAATAAGTGAACGGACTGCTCGACGCCTCATCCTCGTTGCGGTTGTTCCAGCGGCATGTCACCAGCTCGCGACTGTCGTGAACAGTGGCAGAAAGCACTCCGCTGAACGACGGAGCGTCCTTCACATAGCCGCTCACACGCATCACACTGCCCGCTCCAACGCTCACGGTGTTGCCCGTGGTTACGTCCACTCCGTTGATGGAATCCACCACAACGGTGAGTGTAGGCAGGCAAAGCGTCATGGCTGGATCGCCAAGCAGTGAGTACTGCAGGTTGTTCACCACTTCCATGTTGCCGTTTGTCTTCACACTGTTCTTTGCCAAACGCTGTGCCTCGCCGAGTGTTGTGGGTTTCCCGTCGGTCAGTGTGAGCACGTTGCGCAGGAAGTTCATGTTCATAGTCTTGTTGTGAGAGGCATATACAGTACGTGTAGTGCCGTAGAAGGCTACGGCTCCGCCTTTTGAATTGAGCACGGCTGTCTCGCCTATTGTCGACTTCATGCCGTCAAAAGGCATGATGTCACACGATGCTGTTATCCACAAAGGAAGGTTTGTATTGGTGAAACCTGCAAAGTCGGAGAGTCTGAGCACCGACTCATGCGATATCTGGTCGGCACGTCCATGTCCGGCATAATCCATGATGAGCGCGCCTGCGGCCTGCTGCTGTTTTATGGCTTTCGATGCGTCAGGATATGATTTTCCTGTTGATGATGTCTCACGTTTGTAGGCATCCCACAGCACTTTCTTTATGTTGAATCCTGGATTCAGCTCCGCCACCATGTCGGCAGCGTCGTTCACATCACGCATGTGTATGTCGTAGTTGCCGTCATCACCCATGAACATCATGGTGTTCTGCCATGCTCCGGCGTTCTGGTTGGTGACGTAGTTTATCACCTTGTCCACCATCACCTTGGCCTCGCTCTCCGTCGTCACAGGGAATCGTCCCACTGCCACATCGAGCTTGTCGCGGAGCAGAGGGTTCACTCCCTCACCGTCGTCGAGCATGCAGAAGTAGCCGTCGTCGATATAGCAACTCACTTCGTTGAACGAGTTCTCGCTCTCAAAGCAGAGCAGATAGTCGTCGGCATTCAGATTGCGGCACTCCGGTGTGAGCATGCGGTTGTCCCACACACAGTCTCCGAAGAGCAGCAGATACTTAGGCATGTCGGCTTCGGAAGCGGCACGGTCGTAGAGCATCTTGAGATAGTTGCGGTAGGCGCTGGCATCGGGTGTACCGCTGGAGAACTCGTTGAACAGTTCGTCGGCAGGCACTATACGCACCCGAAGCGCGTCGCGGGTCTCGTGGAACTCCTTCAGACGCTCGGCCTCTTTCCTGAGTTTCTGCGATGTCGGAATGATTATCACCATGTCGGCAGGCCCGTCGGCGTGCAAATCCTGGTTGGTTATGTTATATACGTACTGCGGAACGGGGAACGACGACGTCAGGTCGGGAGCGGCAAAAGGCTTGTCCCACGCCATCGACACATAGTCGAGACGTGCCGGTCCGCCCGAAAGTACAGTCAGCTTGACAGTGTTCTGTGCCTTCAGGTTCTTTACTGTGTAAGTGCCCGAAGCCTCACTGCCCTCATCATAGGCAATGAGATTCACACTGAGAATGCCTATAATGGAATCGTTGAATTCTATCTGTACACGGCATGCACTGCCCGCAGACACATTGACGGACAGTTTTCCGGATGTAGCTTCCGGATTGCCGGCCAACTCGACTGAGTGTGGCGACGTTGCGGTTATCTGCCGGCTGTCGAACAGATTGCGGCCTCCCTGATACCAGGAATAGCCGTCCACTTCGTAAAGAGTATGATAATAATCGGCTGAAGGATAAAAGGATGCGAGGAAGTCTTCCTGACTTATGCGGGCAGGAGAGCCTTCATCGTTCTGCGTGATGAAATAATAACCGTAGTCAGAATATGGGTTACGCGTGCGACGACTGCTGTTGTTGGCTTTCCACGACACCGGACCGAGGGCATGGAAAAGCAGGCGTCCGCCGACATCACAGAGCGGAACCTCACGCAGGTCGTCGTATTCAGTAAGGTCGTCTGCCGACAACTGCTCACTCCTGAGGTTGCCGCCGTAGCCATAAACCTTGACCTTGCTTATATCAGAAAAGCCGGCCTGACGTATCAGCGACTCACTGAGCTGATACACTCCGGTGGACGGCACACGTATCTTTGCCCAACGCCCTGAAGCAAGAACAGAATGAGCGGCATAGCGCGAGGCCGGATCTGAAGCGGCGCGCAATGCAGCACGACGGGCGGAAGAGGCAGGACGGGCTTCTTTCTTCAGCATGAAGCTGACAAGAAGCTGGTAGCGTCCGTCACGGAAAACCACCGGACAGAAACTCATCTCGAGCGAAGGTTTCTTGCGGTCGAACACAATGTGGCTTTCGACCTTTGGCATTTCGGGTGGCAATTCTGAAACAAGTTTCTTGTAAGACTCGATGTCCTGTCGGGGCATATCAATAAATTCGGGATATGCAACAGACACCGTATAAATGGAGTCGGCATAATTATCAGGCAACGGTAGAGTGGTTGCAAAATGAGGAAGCACGGAGTCTGTCCTCACCTGATCAGCCGTCAGATTGAAGAATGTCTGTGCTCCGGCAACCGAAGGCTGCATGAGCAGGAACATCAGAAAGAGTATATTGTAAAACAGTCTGTTCACGCTTATCTTACGTTTTAGCTTTTTCCGGCTAACCGGGCAAGGAATGTGCCGCTGTCTAACGGCATGAGAATTCGAGCACCTTGCGGTCGTCGAGCCAGCCCTCCAACCTGTCGCCTATCGCAACAGGACCTGTTCCGGCAGGCGTTCCGGTGTAGATGAGGTCACCGGTCTTTAGTGTAAAATATCTGCTTATATAAGCTATGAGTTCGTCAACGCCATAAAGCATATCGCTCGTACAGGCTTCCTGAACGGTAGAACCGTTGATATTGAGACGGAAATTTATGGCCTGTATGTCGCGGAATTTGTTGATATCAACCCATTCGCCTATGGCAGCCGAACCGTCAAAGCCCTTGCACAAGTCCCACGGCATGCCTTTCTCACGGAATCTGCGCTGCATATCGCGTGCCGTGAAATCGACACCCAATGTCACCGCATCATAGTAGCGGTGGGCGAAACGCTGCGGAATTGTCTTGCCGAGACGGCATATCCGCACCACCAGTTCGGCCTCATAGTCTATGCGTCCCATGAAGTCGGGCACGAAAAACGGCTTGCGGTCCTTGAGCAATGCGGAGTCGGCCTTGGTGAATATCACGGGTTCCTCCGGTTTATATAACGCTCCATCCAGCTCTTTATTGTGCTGGATATAGTTCATTCCTACTGCAAATATCTTCATTGCAAATAATTAACAAAAGACGGAGTCATAAAGAGCTTTCACTCCTCATAACTCCGTCTTCTATCTTGTGATTGTATATTCAGTTATACACTTATTCGGCAACAAGGGTGAAACGCTTGTAAGCAACAATCGCCAGATCCTTGTCCTGCTTCTTCAGATAGTCGGCAACACTTGTCTTGTCGCCGTCGCCGAACTGGAATTCCTGATTTACGAGACAGCACTCTTTGAGGAATTTAGCCAGACGTCCCTTAGCGATGTTCTGTATCATCTGCTCAGGCAGGTTGGCAGCTTTCTGCTCTGCGGCTTCCTTCTTGATAACAAGAGCCTTGTCAGCTTCCTCGCGTGTGAGCCATCCCTTCTTGATGTTTGACTCGATATGGTCTTCGCTGTCAACCAGATTCGGGTTCAGGCCGGCCTTCTTGAGAGCAACCTCAACTGCTTTCTCAATCTGCTCTTCCTTTGTCTTCTGTACAGCTACCTGGAACTCGTTGTCCTTCACTTCCTGAGGAACAGACTCCTCATCGAGTGCGATAGGCTTCATAGCAGCAACCTGCATAGCCATCTTGTGTCCCAGTTCTACGTTCTCCTTGTTGAGCTGAACCATTGTTGCGAGAGTGTGCTTGCCCATGTGGTCGTACACTTCGATGTTTTCGCCTTCGAGAACGTTGTATCCGTCGAGCTCCATCTTCTCACCTGTGATACCAGAACGCTGTGTGATAGCATCCTGTACGGCAGAACCGTCAGCGAGTGTGAGGGCCTTAACCTCGTCAAGAGTGTGGGCCTTTGCTGCAATAGCAGCATCGAGGATGTCGCTTGTCAGCTTAATGAAGTCGGCTCCGTTGGCAACGAAGTCAGTCTCACACTTCAGAGCTACGATAGCAGCGAAGTCACCTACTTTCTTAACGAGCACGCATCCGTTGGATGTCTCGCGGTCTGAACGCTTTGCAGCGATAGCCAGTCCACGCTCGCGGAGCAGATCCTTTGCTTTGTCGAAATCGCCTTCAGCCTCTGTGAGAGCCTTCTTCACGTCTGCCAGACCGGCACCGGTCATTGCGCGAAGTTTCTTTATATCGTCAATTGAAACAGCCATAGTTTATTGTTTTCTTTTGATTTATAAATGAATGTATGGTTTCTAATGCATTACTCTGCAGCCGGTTCTTCAGCAGCAGGAGCCTCTGCTACAGGAGCAGCCTCTTCTGCGGGAGCATCCTTGCGAGCTTTGCGTGCGCGCTTCGGTTTAGCGTCAGCAGCAGCTTCAGCCTGCTCGGCAGCAGCTTTCTCGTCAGCCTTCTCAGCCTTGCGCTCCTCCAGACCCTCAGCGATTGCGTTGCAGCAAGCTGTCAGAACTACATCGATAGAATCCTTAGCGTCGTCGTTGGCAGGAATGATGTAGTCGATGTTCTTCGGATCAGAGTTTGTATCAACCATTGCGAAAACAGGAATACCCAGACGGTTTGCCTCTCTAACTGCGATGTTCTCCTTCATTACGTCGATAACGAAGAGTGCGCTCGGCAGACGAGTCAGGTCAGAAATTGAACCGAGGTTCTTCTCCAGCTTTGCGCGCTGACGTGTAATCTGCAGCAGCTCACGCTTAGACAGCTTGGCATAAGTACCGTCGTTCATCAGTTTGTCGATATTGGCCATTTTCTTCACAGCCTTGCGGATTGTCGGGAAGTTGGTAAGCATACCGCCCGGCCAACGCTCGATAACGTAAGGCATATTTACGCTTGTTGCCTTTTCAGCAACAATTTCCTTTGCTTGTTTTTTAGTAGCGACAAACAGGATTTTCTTTCCTGCCTTGGCAATCTGCTTGAGAGCTTCAGCAGCCTCGTCAACCTTAGCTACGGTTTTGTGCAGATCGATGATATGAATGCCGTTGCGCTCCATGAAGATATAAGGAGCCATTGCGGGATTCCATTTACGACGCAGGTGACCGAAGTGGCATCCTGCTTCCAATAATTGGTCAAAGTTTGTTCTTGACATTGTTGTTTTGTTTGTTTAAATTGTTTACTTTCCTTTTAGTTTTCTCGAACCAGCCCATGGGTAATCCGTCATACTTGTGTCGAAGTCTCACAGGCTTGGATACTAAACTTATGCTGCCATGACGTCAGATATCACGCTGCCACGCATTGCCGTACAACCGGCAGGACAGCACATCCGACATCGGATGACATTAACGCTTGCTGAACTGGAAGCGACGACGAGCCTTCGGACGTCCCGGCTTTTTACGCTCAACAGCACGAGAATCGCGTGTGAGGAAGCCTTTGTCTTTGAGAGCTTTCTTGTCTTCTGCGTTGATCTTAACCAGTGCGCGTGCGATTGCAAGACGAAGAGCCTGGCTCTGTCCGGTATAACCGCCACCGTCAAGATTTACCTTAATATCATATTTGCCTTCCACACCCAGGAGCTGCAGAGGCTGCTTCACAACATACTGCAGAATAGCTGACGGAAAGTATTTCTCCAGTTCTACCTTATTTATAGTGATCTTGCCGGTACCCTCAGTGAGATAAACACGGGCTACAGAAGTCTTGCGGCGACCAATTGCATTTATCATTTCCATCTTACTGTTTATTTATACTGGTTAATATCAATTGCCTTCGGTTTCTGAGCATCCTTGTCATGCTCTGCGCCTTCAAATACATAAAGATTATTCAACAGCTTGCGGCCGAGCGGACCTTTCGGGAGCATGCCCTTAACAGCGTGACGAATGATCTTGTCTACACCATTAGGACGCTTGCGCAGGTCTTCCGGTGTATTGAAACGCTGTCCGCCTGGATAACCAGTATAACGGGTGTAAACCTTGTCGGTTTCCTTCTTTCCGGTGAATACCACCTTAGAAGCGTTGATGATGATTACGTTGTCTCCACAATCTACATGAGGAGTGAAGTTTGGTTTGTACTTTCCGCGGATAAGTTTTGCTACTTTAGAGCAGAGGCGACCTACCACCTGATCTGTTGCGTCAACAACAACCCACTCTTTCTTCGCAGTTTCCTTGTTTGCGGAAACAGTCTTGTAACTTAAAGTGTTCATTGTTTAATTTAAATATTACTACTAAAAAACATTATACCTTTGCGCGAGCGATTCACTAACCGCGTGGTCCGGCCAAAGACCAACACTATTAACACTCTCACGCTGGGGACTCTAAGTGTATCCCCGAAATAATCGGACTGCAAAATTACATATTTTATTCAGCGGAAGCAAACGGGAAAGCGGCAGTAAATATATTATTAATAAACTTTAACTATTTTAGATATTATTAGTAATGTTATCAACACACCATCACAACTTTAAGACTCGTCCGTTGATACCGGATACGGAGCATGGCACATGCTGCAAACCACATATAACGCACAATATCCCAAACACATAAGTCCGGAACCAAAGAGAAATATTCCGGCCATAGGAAGACAATAAAACCGCCACGACAGAACCACAGGAACAACGAAGGCCTCACGCCACAGCTTTATAAAAAACAGACGACGATAAAGGAAGCATACACACAGCAACATTACGTCACAGATACTTCCACCCGGACTGCGCCCGTTTCTCCAAATTTTCGTTAACTTATATTCACACTCAGCGATCCGAATTTAACATTCCGTTTTCTCTGTTCCAGCATTCCACAGCACCGTTTCCGGCTTCCGTAAAGCCTTTTCACAACACATCGTATCACCATTGCCGAATGACCCTGTTGCAAAACGGCCTGTTTTATACCGCGAAACCCACCATTTCAGCGTGCGATATGAACCATTCCGGCGTGCGATATGAACTATTTCACCATGCGATATGAGCATTATCAGGAGACAAAACGGGCTGTTTCGCGAAGCGTATAAAAACAGGCTGCAATACAGCGGTGCGTAAACGACTGTATTACAGAGAATTACCAAATTCGTCAAAATTCACGTTTTTCGGTCCGTACAGCCCGTCGGTGCGCTCCGACGCGTTTTTTCCGCATTTTTCACGACGAATATTTAACACTCGCGACCGGATTTTCTGTTTTTTTATACATCCGCCATTCCACCGCCCGCAAAGTCATGCGGACAACATGGCTGACGGTACACCGCGGCATGACACATACGGCGCGGCCGCCCTCAACGCGCCTCTCCCTCTCATTTCAGCATGACTATGCGCCGCAGTATAAGGTTCTTGTATTGCTTCTTCATGTCGTCGGGCACAAACGAACGGTCTATTATCTCGAACCATTTTGTAATGGCGCGGCTGAATCTCTTTGCCATGTTGTCTATCACTTTCTCGTCGATGCCCGACGCCGTTATCGACTTTATGAAATCAGAGCGGCGCAGCTTGCGCTTCTTACCGTTGAGCGTGAGGGCCAGTTCCTCGGGGTCGTCGGGCATGATGAGCGCCGTAGCCACCATGTCGTAGGCAGGAGTGAGCGTATAGCCCGTGCCCATGTTGTTGTATAGCGAGAAGTTCTTGAGGTGCATGTCGGCGTTTCCGGTTATCCACGAGAACACCACCACCTCCCAGAAGTTCACGAGGTCGAGCTTCGGAGCCGACGAATACTTCTTTATCGCCTTGGCTATCTGCTCGTACGAACCTTTATATTTATATTCCGTCAGACGTTCCGTGAGCTGGCACATGTCCTCCATCGGTACCTTCGCGCCCGTCTCCGTGCGGTCGACACGCCTCGTGATGTAGCACAGTTCGCCGTCGCTGAAGCGTATCAGACTGTGTGGCACCACGTTTATCTTCACCGCCTCGGCCAGGTGCATGGTAAGGTCCTCCAGCTCGGGTAGCGCCCTGTACGTTCCCGTCTGCGGCTTGAGGATGAACCGTCCCCACAGCCCCACGATGGTGAAACGGTCGGGCCGGTTGCGCCCACCCTTGTCTATGTCGAGCGAGAGCTTGGCCTGCACACCCGTCAGAGTGCTCTGACTGCGCACCACCTGCCGCGCCAGGTCGCCCAACTGCGAGCGGACGTAAGGCAGCGACGGTGCCTCGCGCGTACCGAAAAACTTGCGTGCGCACGCCGGATGATAGTCTGTCTGCCCGTCCTTCAGCGGTTTGTAGCAATGCAGGCATATTCTTTTAGAGTCGCAGTCCATGATTGTTGTCTTTTATTTCTTAAGTTTCCGGTCCGCCGCATGGCCTGAAGCGATGCGTTGCCGGAGTCATTCCTCGTCCTTTTCGGGCACCACACTCACCGCCCCTATGCAGTCCTTGCAGCACACCATGAGCAGCGACATGCGATCGCGCTGGTTTATCTTCCAGCTTCTCTCGGCTATCCCGAGCAGCCAACCCTCGGGTATCAGTCCGTCGAAGAAGGGAAACAGCACCGTGTCGTGATACGGTTCGTCGGTCAGCGGAAGAGTAAGGCTCACGGCCTCAGCATCGTCCGAAGCAAGAAACTCACGGTCGTAACAGAACGTGAAACCGTTTTCGTCCTCCGTCAACCGCCCTGCAAGGCGGTCGTAAAGATATACAAGCGCTGTCTTCATACTCACTGATGTGTCTTAATGTTCATGTTCCGGCAGTCATCCTTATCGCATCCGGCCTTCATCCCTGGTGCGTCCGGCCGTCACTTCTCGCGCGTCCGACCCTCGCCTCCTATCTCCACGGCACCCACCTGGCGGCCGAAAAGGCTCAGCACCTGGTTTATCTTGTCCATGCGCAAGGTCTGTTTGCCCTGTTCCAACTCACGTACGAAGCGCAGCCCCACGCCCGACTTGTCGGCCAAGTCCACCTGCGTGAGGTTGAACTTCTTTCTCATCTCTTTCACAAAAGCGGCTATTTCCCTGTCTTCCATTTTATACCCGTTTGGGTACAAATATACAAATTATACACACTCATTATACCTTTTAGGGTATAATTTTATTAATATTTTTAATTATTATACCCTATCGGGTGTATTATTTATAAACAAACCTTATTGCGGAAGCCGCTTTTCCTCATAGCCGACACATAAAAGTCATGACATCACCATGCCTTCAGGACATAATCACCTGTATTATGAAATAATAATATAAAGAATACGATTATGTGGCCGAAAAGACTTAAATTTGCATCAACCACTATACAATCATTACTACTTTTCCGTAAAACTCATGAACAAAAACATCACCATTATCAACAGAGCCGTGCTCGCTCTCGTTCTGTCGGGGCTGTTGCAGACGCCCGCAACAATGGTCTCCGCAGCCGAAACATGCGCAGCCAGTCAGACAACCGTCAGCAATGATGTGGAACATTCGGACATCTTCGCCGACAAACTCATGACCCGTCTGAAGAAGAAAGTCACCCGTTCGCAGATAGACCGACTGCAGAACGCAGCGCTGCGCAATCTTGCCCAAAGCATTCTGGCAGGAACATACGACACCGACTACCGCGTTGCCGAATACGAATGTTATCTGTCCTACGAAACCCTCGCACGCCAATGGGATGCCCCCGGCAAGCACTACGACCAGATTGCAGGCGTCACCGGAATAAACATCCCCGCCATGTCGAGCCAGACAATCGTCGTCGACGGCCTTCCAAAGGACATGAAAGCCGAACTCAAGACGGTGGCATGGTATGTCGGGAAAGTAGGACAGAACTTCGACGGAGGCTTTCCTGAAATAAAAACATACGAACTGAAGAACGGCATCAACACCATCGACTATGACGGCGAATGGAATGCTTTGGCATACATCTGCTATTACGCCGACGAGAAACCGGAGAAACGCCCGGCCCTGAAAGTGCATTTCGTCAACGGACAGGTGAACGGTTATCTCTCACCGGACAAAACAAACGAGGAGATGATGGCCCTCTGCAACAAGGCGCCTAACAGATGTATGGACGTGCTCAGCCATAAAGTGCACTCCATTTGGACGTCAAAGGGACTTGCCCAACACTGCAAGTCGCGCGACGGAAAACCCGGTTTCCGCCAGTACATGAACGTGCTCGACTCGCTCGTCGCGTGGGAACACCGCCAGCTGGGAATAGAGAAGTACGGTCGGATACCCAAGAACCGCACCATGGCTTATGTCAACTACACTTATTATATGTATCAGGACGGACTGGGTGTATCCTTCCACGCCGACCAGGAACCGCGCGTTCTGGACTGCCGCAACATCGTGGAAACCGACGACGATGCCATCTGGGGCCTCAGCCACGAGTGGGGACACCTGCACCAGATGACTCCTTACTTCAACTGGGCAGGCATGGGCGAGGTGTCCAACAACCTGCAGGCATACTACAACATAATGAAAATGGGCTACCGTACTTCCGACAAACTCAAGCTGTGGGCGCCTCTACGGGCGCAGTATCTCGAGGACAAAGGCTTCAGCTCCGGCACTGTTGTTAGCCGGCAGCGTAAGGATGCCTACGCCGACCGCGACAAATTCGCATACAACACCAAGCTCCATGCCGCATGCCAGGCCATGAGCGACTCGCTCATAGCACCCAGTTCGAGCAATCCTCTGCGCGCCCTGGCCTACTCGGAGGTTCACGACGGTGCACTGTGTCCGCTCATCATGATGTTCAATTACTTCACGGAGAACGGCGTGCCCGACTTTGCTCCCGACTGGTATGAGGCCCTACGGCAGAACGACGACAGGAAAGGCTCGCAGATAGAGAAGAAAGGCAAGGCCGACAAATACGAACTCATAGCCAGCGCTCAGAACAACAATGCCAACGGAAAGCTGGCCGAACTGCGCCGCCGTTTCCCCGAATCGTGCTGGGTGAAGGACAACTACATAACTGAAGACCACTGCGATCCGTGGGAGAACTCCGTACCGTTCATCATGAACTTCATACGCAAGACAAGCCGTGTGGCAGGCTACAACCTCATGCCTTACTTCGAAAGATGGGGCTATCTGCGGCAGATAGCGCTCCGGATAGATGATTACGGAACGAAATATTACATCATGACGCCCGACATGTACAACGAGTTCAAGGCCGACATGGACGCACTCGTCGCATCCGGTGAACTCAAACAAATGCCCGAAGGCATGGTGGAGAAGATATCAAACAGTCCTGACTGGTTCCAGCCGCAGCCCTATTTCCCCAACTGAACGACACGCCGGACAATCCCGACACAACACCGGCAGTCCGCACAAACATTTATGCGGACTGCCTCAAACCACGTATAAATCCTAAACATCAACCTATATGAGAACATTCAGAAACGCCGGCAAGTACCTGTTCTGTATTCTGCTTGCCATGTGGACGGCGACATCCAGCGCGGAGCCTAACCGCAAACCATTCGTCATACCCGAACTAAAGTCGTGGACCGGAGCCGAAGGTATGTTCACACCTTCGGGCCGCATAGCCGTGAAAGGCGACAAAGAGATGACACGCATAGCCGACGCCTTCGCTCAGGACTACCATGCCCTCACCGGCAAAACCCTCAAAGTGGTAAAAGGAAGCGGCAAGGCAGGCGACTTTGTTTTAGTAAAAAAGAACGACAAGACGCTGGGTGAGGAAGGCTACAGAATGGACATCGGCGAGAAGGCCGTCATCACTGCGGCCACAGCCAAAGGCGTATACTGGGGCACACGCACCCTGCTGCAACTCTCGGAACAGCATGCGTCGCAGGCCATACCCAAAGGCCGGGCTGTCGATGTGCCCGAATACAGTCTGCGCGGATTCATGATCGACTGCGGCCGTAAGTACATACCCATCAGTTACATACGCAATCTTGTGAAGATAATGTCCTATTACAAGATGAACACCCTGCAGCTACATCTCAACGACAACAGCTTCCCGCAGTTCTATTCCGACTGGTCTAAGGTGCAGGCGGCCTTCAGATTGCAGTCCGACACATATCCCGGACTAACGGCAAAAGACGGTTCGTACACCAAGCAGGAGTTCATCGACATGCAGATACTTGCCGAACACAACTACGTAGAAGTGATTCCCGAGATAGACGTACCCGCCCACTCGCTCGCCTTCACCCACTACAAACCCGAGATAGGATCGAAGGAATACGGCATGGACCACCTCGACCTCTTCAATCCGGAGACCTACAAATTCCTTGACGGACTGTTCGCCGAATATCTCGGCGGAAACAATCCCGTGTTCCGAGGCAAGCGTGTGCACATAGGCACAGACGAATATTCCAACGCCAAAAAGGAGGTAGTGGAGAAGTTCCGCGAGTTCACCGACCGCTACATACGCCTTGTTGAAGGCTACGGCAAGCAGGCCGTGTGCTGGGGAGCACTGACTCATGCCGCCGGAGATACGCCCGTCAAGTCGGACAACGTCATCATGAGCTGCTGGTACAACGGATATGCCGATCCGGTGGAAATGAAGAAACAGGGCTACAAACTCATAAGCATTCCCGACGGACTGGTATATATCGTGCCCGCCGCAGGCTATTATTACGATTATCTCAACTGCCAGTATCTCTACGAAAACTGGACTCCGGCAACCATCGGCAACCGCACATTCGACGAACAGGACCCGGCCATCCTCGGCGGAATGTTCGCCGTATGGAACGACCACTCCGGCAACGGCATATCCGTGAAAGACATTCACCACCGTGCCTACCCAGCCATACAGACACTTGCCGTCAAATGCTGGAGCGGCCGCAACACCACTGTGCCATACGAAGAATTCAACACCCGGCGCCTGCTTCTCAGCGAAGCACCCGGCGTGAACGAACTGGGCACCTACGGACCAGACAAGAAAGAAGTGCTGGCATGTGCCGAGGTGAGCCCCGGAATGGACATGCCATGCAAGGAGATAGGCTACAACTACAGCGTCAGCTTCACCATTGATGCGAAAAACGAGGCCAAGGGCACCGAACTGTTCCGCTCGTCCAACGCCGTGTTCTACCTCTCCGACCCACGCAACGGACAACTCGGTTTCGCACGCGACGGCTATCTCAACACCTTCAACTATCGTCTGCCGGAAGGCAGGAAAGTCACAATCACCATACAGGGCGACAACCGTAAGACCGAGCTTTTTGTAGATGGAAAGAAGATACAAAGCCTCGAGCCCCTCACACTCTATGCCGTGCACGAAAGCGACAAGGTGGATTTCTTCTACGGAGTGGAGCATCCGCAGAAGCCGGAACTGTATAACCCCAGAGCAAGAATGAACTATCAGCGCACGCTCGTCTTCCCATTAGAGAAAGCCGGAGACTTCAAGAGCACCGTCACCGACCTGAAAGTGTACAACTACTTCAAACTGTAAGCCGGCAATAAAGAAACAGTAAGAAGACCATCTAAGACGAACCCATAAAAACCCAAAGGCCTGCCGGAAGATATTTATTGTATTTCCGGCAGGCCCTTTTTATATAAAGAATGACACAAAACCGCCTTCATACTGCTGAAGGCAAAGAATTTTACAATAAATGAACATGTGAATCATGGATTCCTCTATTCTCAAACGCAGCGGTTCTTGACGAAGACTACAGACTGAAGAATGAGCCAAGACTGCTGTATCTGAATAAAAAACAACATTCATGATATGCCTGCCACATCATACGCACACACATATTTCATAGCCCGGCTCCATCCTTTCCGCCTTTATCAACGCACGCCCCACAATGCCCGTTCCGCCGCCATGAATGAATAAATATACACATCGGAAAGTAAAAAATTTTGACAAATATTTTTCGCAAAAGAGAAGTTAACAAATCTTAAATCAGAAGATTACAAGGCGTTTTTGATGCACCTGCGGAACACTTGTGAAGAGATCGCTGTGCGATACAGGCCGTTTTAAGGTCTGATTACGACCATTTCAGGGCATGAAATGCACTGTATAATGGCATGATAGAGGCTTAATCGCAGTCCGATATGGACTTTATTGCGAGGCAGCGGAAGGTAGGCGGAGACACTGATCCGCATAACCCACATGATTATCAGCGCATTGCGCAAACCTCTCAAAACTCGCGTATTTGCGCCCAAACGTGCTGTCGCTCGCAAATATTCAATTCTCACGAAGTTGAGGTCCGGCAGTTCTGCATAATTATACATTCACAACCGTATATTTATGCAGAACTGTCGGGCGCACAATAACGCCCCGTCTGCACGCACGTGTCAGCGCAGACCTGGAGCAGCGGTGTCCGGCAGACGCCACATCTTTGTCGCCGAAATAGAAGTAAATACGACATATCCGCAAAAAACAATCCTGCCGCAAAGGTATGCTCATTTGCGGCTGGAACTGCGAACGAATTATATTCCATATTTTTATTTGCCCCAAAATTTCAGCATTTGACATAGTTGAGATATGGTGATATGAGCACTTCATGACTGGATTAAACATATATTAATACATCCTTGCATCAAAAAACCTTTTAGAAATCATATGCCATACAAAATAATTCTATAATTTTGCTTTCACTAACCATGGCGATTATTGTTTGTAAACATTTGTAGGTCAGCACAATAAAAATACAACATTTTACAAGTAATTATAATTCGCCGAACTCACGTTATATCGGAGTTTGTATACCTAAATCAGCAATTATATTAAGAAAATAATAGATTATTATGGGAATAGACTACAAAAGTTTTATTGTAGGACTGGGTTTAATTGGAGTAGCATGTAATAGTATTTCTGCTACAAAGGATGATATATCAATTATTCCTGCTCCACTTAATATGGTAGTAAAAAATGATTTTTTTGAACTACCGGAACGATGTACAATTGGAATTTCCGACAAGACACTGATGCCTGCTGCAAATTATCTGGCTGGAATATTAAGCAGATCCACAGGATTTAAGTTGACAGTAAAAGAAGGAAAGGGTGACATCAATCTTTCTCTTTCCGATTCTGCAGATGGAGACGGATATAATTTGGTTTCAACCAGCGATGAAGTTACGATTTCAGGAAACTCATATGCCGGTGTGATTTACGGAATTGCTACATTGAGACAACTTTTACCCCATCAGATTGAAAGCAAGAAAGTGGTTGATGGTATTGAATGGACCATTCCTGCAGTGAATATTAAAGATACCCCCCGATTCCAATGGAGAGGACTTATGCTGGATGTTTCGCGCCATTTTTATGACAAAGATGAAGTAAAGGAACTTCTGGATCTTATGGCACTTTATAAGATGAATAAATTCCATTGGCATCTTACTGACGACCAGGGTTGGCGCATTGAAATTAAGAAATATCCTAAACTTACGGAGAAAGGTGCATGGAGAAAATATAATTCACATGACAAGACTTGCATGAGTCTGGCCAAAGAGAATGACAATACGGATTTTCTTATCCCTGAAGAAAAGACTATCATAATGGATGGCGATACTTTATACGGAGGATTCTATACCCAGAATGACATAAAGGAAATTGTATCGTATGCTCAGGTTAGGGGAATAGATGTAATACCGGAAATTGATATGCCGGGCCACATGCTTGCTGCTGTAAGCAATTATGACGGAGTGTCATGTTTCAAGACAACAGGTTGGGGACAAACTTTCTCTTCACCGGTCTGCCCAGGAAAAGATTCAGCCATAGAGTTCTGCAAAAATGTGTATAGTGAAATAATTCCTCTATTCCCATATAAATATATACACATTGGAGGAGATGAAGTAGAAAAGACAAACTGGAAAAAATGTCCAGACTGCCAGAAACGTATCAAGGAAAACAATCTGAAGTCGGAAGAAGAGCTACAGTCATGGTTTATTCATGAAATGGAGGCATTCTTCAATTCCAAGGGAAAGAAGATGATAGGATGGGATGAGATACTTGAAGGTGGCCTTTCAAAAACTGCTACCGTAATGTGGTGGCGTTCATGGGTAACGGATGCTCCCAAAAGAACCACCTCACAGGGAAATAACATCATATTTACTCCAAATTCTTATTTCTATCTGGACTATCAACAGGACAAAAGAACTTTGCATAATATTTATAATTTTGACCCTGCTGTAGAATTCACGGACAAGCCTGAACTTATTAATCAGGTGTTGGGTGTGCAAGGAAACATATGGTGTGAATGGATTCCTTCCAGAGAACGTATGCAATATATGGTTGTTCCCCGTATGCAAGCTATAGCGGAAATAGGATGGAGCAATCCGGTACATAAAGATTGGAATGGATTCATTGACAGACTTTCGGTCCATTTTGATCGTCTTGATGAGATGAATATAAACTATCGTATTCCAGACCTTGAAGGTTTCTATGATTCGAATGTATTTGTAGGTGAGACAAATGTGGATCTTACTTGTATAGACCCTAATGTACAGATACATTATACCACTGATGGAAGTATTCCTACATTAAAATCGCCAAAGTATGACGGGAACCTGAAGATTACAGATAATACAGACCTTGTTTTCCGGACTTTCCGTCCGAATGGAAAACCATGTGATATATTTAAAACCAGATTCATTAAAGGTGAATTTTCTCCTGCGACATCCATTACACCGTCAAATAAAGGGCTCAAGGCAGTTTGGTATAATTTCGCAGGAGACAAATGTACAGACATCGATAAAGCAGAAAAAGTTGGTGAATACCTCATTCCCGATGTTTCTATACCGGAAGGTGTAAATGGAAGAATTGGTCTTGTTATAAATGGATTCATAAATATCCCTGCTGATGGAATATATACTTTTGCACTTACGTCAGACGACGGCAGCACATTGGTCATAGATGGTGACAAGATTGTGGATAATGATGGTCTCCACAGCCCTCGTGAGATTATAGGACAGAAGGCCGTGTCCAAGGGATACCATCCAATAGAGGTGAGATATTTCGACAGTAACGGCGGAGTACTGAAAATGGAAGTGAGAAATGAAAAAGGAAATGTACTTCCGGCTTCGGGCTTATTTGCTTATTAAGCTGGATGAAAATTATTGTATGAGGATATCGGAAAAATGAACCGTATTCCGGATTACAGCATATTTTTCTGAATGCGGCTGCAAAGTTCAAGGAATTGAATATAGAAATTTAACAGATAAATTTTTATGAGAAAAATTTTGATTTGTGCAGTATTGGCAACAATATTTTTTCTGTCTTCCGCTTGGGGACAGCGTAATGAATATCCCAGACCTCAGTTTGAACGTACTGAATGGATAAACCTAAATGGAACATGGACCTGTAAAATTGACCCGTCTGGTGTGGGCATTGAGAAGAACTATAAGGAAGCAAAGGGATTCGACCAGAAGATAACTGTTCCTTTTTCTCCTGAAAGTAAATTGTCAGGAGTGGAACATACTGATTTTATAGAGCATCTGTGGTATCATAGAATGCTGAACATTCCATCTGAATGGAAGGACAAAAGAATAATGCTGAACTTCGGAGGAGTCTATTATGAATCAGAGATTTATATTGACGGTAAATTTATTGACAGACATTTTGGTGGAAGTTCCTCCTTCTCTGTAGACCTTACCGATTTTGTCAATCCCGGCAGCGAACACTCACTTGTCGTATATGTAAAGAGTGACTTGAGAAACAGAGTTCAGCCTGCTGGTAAACAATCAACCCGATACTATTCGCATGTATGCAACTATACCCGTACTACAGGTATCTGGCAGACAGTATGGATGGAAGCTGTTCATCCAAAGGCTATAAAGACAGCACAGATTGTAACAGACATTGATAAATCCCGCATAGTTATCCATCCGGAATTCTATGGTTTGGGAAAGACCAAATTGAGGGTTACGTTAAAGGAAAATGGTAAGATTGCGGCCCAGGAAACTGGTCTGGCTACAGAAAACTCTCCTATAGTACTTAAAGTCAGGAAAGCTAAGTTGTGGAGTCCAGAATCTCCATTTCTTTATGATCTGGATTATGAAGTACTGGATGAGGAAGGAAAAGTTATTGATAAAGTCCATTCATACACAGGCATGCGTAAAATCCATTATGAAGGGAACAGACTGTTCCTCAATAACCGGCCTTTATATTTGAGGATGGTACTTGATCAAGGATATTATCCTGAAAGCCAATGGACTGCACCTTCAGATTCAGCCTTGAGGAATGATATAATACTTGCCAAGTCCGTAGGTTTCAATGGTGCAAGGTTGCATCAGAAAGTTTTTGAAGAACGTTTTCATTATTGGGCAGACAAGTTGGGTTATCTTACCTGTGGTGAAATGAACAGTTGGGGGCTGGATTATAATCTGCCTATTGCAACTACAATCTTTCTTCCGGAGTGGATGGAAATAGTTAAAAGAGACAGGAATCATCCTTCTATCATTATGTGGGTTCCTCTTAATGAGCAGAATAATGTAGATAAGGTAAATTTCCCACGTTTCTCATCACAGTTGTATGATGCTACCAAACTGGTAGATCCTACCCGTCCGGTTCTTACAAATTCCGGTGGTGCCCACTACAAGACAGATATTGTGTCATCCCATCTTTATATCCAAGATTCTGCTTCACTGCATAAGGAACTGTGGAATGACGGAAAATTGTTCCCTGGACATCGTTTCAACGAAGACCCTAGAGTTTTGTATAATACAGGATCAAATTTCCGATACGATATGCATGAGACACGCTGGATGGTATATAATGGTAAATGTCCTTATCTGTTTGATGAGTTTGGTGGAATATCGTTTAATACCAAGCAATCCGGTTGGGGATATGGCGGTTCGTCCAGTGAAGAGGAGTTCTACAAGAAAGTCAGTTCATTGGTAGATGTCGTTCTGAAGATGTATCCTTTTGTGGGCGGTTACTGTTATACACAGTTAACTGATGTCGAACAGGAACAGAACGGATTGTATTATTATGACCGTACCCCCAAGTTTGACATTAAGAAATTAAATGATATATTTGGAAAAAATCCGCTCCAAAATCATATAGAGGAATAAACTGATTGCTTTATATATTGATTATTATTGGAGGTATGCATGAAACAATCATTTGATTTCAATAATGCCACAAGACAATAGTTTTCCCAAAAATACAACACCGGTCCGATATAAAATCAGGTTTACAAACCCTGATTCAATATCGGACCTACGTTATATGAATATGAAAATACTGACAACAACATATCATCCACACACAATCCGCTCCGGACGCATAACTATATACTCTACTGTTTGACAGAATTCTGACAATCGGAAATCGCGCGAGAGATATTGACAATAGTAAAAAGCTGGAGTTATAACTAGAAAATGGCACCCGAAACATAACACCGAACGATAAAGCCCATTTCGGATTCCGAAAAAGTATTTCTGAGGGTGTGATCTGGGCTTTATCAGCATACAATACAGGCTCTTTCGGAATGTGAAAGAGCCTGTATCATATTGCGTCAGAGTGTATACTGATTGTCATTTCACCTAAGCCATATGATTATCTACGCATTACGCAAACCCTTCAAAAATCGCATATTTGCGTCCAAACGTGCTGTTGCCCGCAAATGTCAGCGCTGACCGGGCGTGGCAGTGTCCGGCAGACGCCACATTTTATCGCCGAGATAGAAGTAAAGCGTGCCGTATGAATAGCGGCCTGTCTGCGCGCCGCGGTCGAAGGTTATCCACAGATAGCGTTCATAGTTGCCGTAAGGCACGGGCACTATGGTCGGCCAGCCTCTGAATCCGCCGTTGGCGAACTGCTGGTTGAACGTGCCGAGACAGCGCAGCGACGGATAGTCGTAGATGTAGAACGTGGTGCCCGTTCCGCCGCTCAGCACGTGGCGACGTCCACCCACAGTGGTAATGCGTATTCCGGTGTTGTTGTTGCGGTCGGATTCTGCCACCTGTCGGTACGGTCCGTTCCACTCGTCGCTCTCGCAAAGATAGGTGACGTAGGAGCCGTCCTTCAGCGCGCAGTAGGCAAGACGCCACCGTCCTGCCTCGCTGTCGAAGAAAAAGTCAGGATCTTCGGTATTAAACCCGTGGCCGTTGCTGTAGCTGTGGGGGAACGGCAGTTCGGTGCACTCCAGATAGTGCATGCCGTGCAGCAGGTCGGCCGAGGACGAGCTGTAGGCCAGAGTGTGGGTATCCTCGTGCGTGGTTGTCATCACCAGGAAGCGGCCGGCGTCCTCGTCATACACCATCTTCGTGGCATGGAAACCGTACATCAGGCCGTCGCCCTTGCCGAAGAACAGCGCACCTTCGAGCCGAAGCTCGTAGGAGTCGAGGTCGATGGAATAGACACCCTGCCACGAGTCGCATATACGTTCGAATCCGCGTGTGGTCATGCAGACGTAAAGCCTGCCATCGCGTATGAGCGGCGAGCCGTCCTTGAGCTGCACCACCTGCGGGTCGGCCTGTCCGGTGCCGCACGTCAGCAGGCTGCGCGCGTCTTCCACTGTAACTTCTCCACCTGCCGGCAGCTCCGCACGCACACCGAACGAGTAACGGGTGCAGGTATCGACGCGGCGCATGTCGCCCTCGACACTGTAAAGAAGATCGGCCTGACCGTCGTTGCCGAGCAGGAATACATGGAAGCGTACACCGGTGTACTGCACACGCAGAGACACACGTTCGCGCCGTCCCACTTCCTTAGAGGCAAGCTGCTTCGTATGTCCGTTCTCTATGATTTCCGACACAACGCGTCCTCCGTGATACATGGTGCGTATGGTTCTTCCCTTTCCTTCGTTGTCCGTAAAGTCTATGCCGGTTCTCTCGTCGCCTTCTATGCCGCTGAAGCGCGCCTCATAGCACAGATAGGGATGGAACGCTCCGACACGCAGCGTGGAGGCCGACCTGTCGTCAGCCGTGCTCCCAAGCACAAGCGTGCGGCCCTCCTGCCTCATCGACACGGCCCGCACACTGTCGCCACCCATCACCACTATGTTGGCGGCATCGGGCAGAAAGAGGCGCGTACCGTCCATGTTAATGCGGCTCATCACCTTCGACGAATTGTAGAAATTGCGCACAAACGACTGGCGTACGAACGTCATCGACGTCAGACTGACACTGTCCGCAGGCTGCTGGGCCACCGCCACAGACGGCAGAACCGCCAAAAACAATCCTGCCGCAAGGGTGCGCACCTTTGCGGCAGGAACTGTAAACGAATTATATATCATATTGTTCATCATACATTTTCATCATCCCACAACGCGCGGAACGTCTGCCTCACCGGCTGTCTGCACTTCTACGCTCTGCCCGGTGTTGGCTGCCCGCGAATCTCTCAGTTCCTGACAGTACGACTGCCACGCCGGAACGGCAAAGCAAACAAAGGCGAGCCACACCGCCACGCTTACGGCTCCGGCAGCCACACTGCGGTATCTGTGAAACAGACATGCCATCATTATAGCCAAACCCCAGCCAAGCATAATAGCCATTGAGTACAAAGGATAATCGTCGACAAACACAGGTCCTGCCAGAACAACGAAGAAGAATACCCAGCCACAAACCATAGCCAGAGCATGGCGACGTTCGTCAAGACCTTTATTACGCACATAGCGCATGCGCAGCAACGCTATCGCCGCAAGCGCAATTCCCGGAATAGAATGAACCACCTCCATATTGTGCGCAAGAAACGAAAGTGTGGACAACAGCAGAGCTGCCAGCACTATACAGAAAGAAAGAATGTATCCCTTCATAAGCTCATATGTTTTAATGGTTAGTAAATGCGCGTGTCGTCTTATTGTCCGGCCATAATGTCATGGCCAAAGCATTCGTTATTCGGTCATGACTACTGTCGTATAAACCGCTGTGTACGCCATGCGGTTGCATGGAAAAAACTGCCGCATCTTGCGGTTAAGCCACACCCGCATTACATACAGTATCATTTTCCATCAAAAGTAATGAAATTTTTCCAATAATAAGAAAAAAAAGCGACAAACTGAAAGATTTGTAATAAATTAACAGACGTTGCTTCTCACACCATCGTCACAACAATATCGGTGACAGAAAAAAACGCCGTGACCTCACCGCCTGTTCTCCTCCACCGCCTCGCGCAGCACTCCCGCTACCTCGCGTGCACACCGTTCGTCATTGAATAGGCGCTCGGCAAGCCGGCGTCCACGGCGTCCCATCTCACGTGCTTCGTCGGGATGATCCATTATGTAGCGCACCGCCTTCTCCCATCCGTCCACATCGTAGTAGGGCACAGTGATACCGCAGCCCTCTGAATCAAAGTCGACGGGTATCTGAGGATTGCGGCTGCATATAACGGGCAGACCGAGAGCCAGAGCCTCAACAACGGTTGTAAGGCCCACGGTGTATCTCGTCTCCTTGCAGCATATCACCACACATGCGGCGCGGTCCACCTTCAGGCTGAGTTCATAGGGACACAGTCCGTGGACATAATGCACCGTAATGTTCTCCGCCGGAGGATTGGCTGCAAACACTTCCTCATAATTCACCCCGCCCGTATTGCGTCCGGTGTATATGTCGAGCCGCGCTCCCGCACGGTTGAAGGCATTGACGAGCGTCGGCATGTCGCGCAGTTCCTTACCCGTGGATATGAATCCCGTACGCTCATGAGTACCGGCCGCCATCACACGATCGTAGAATCTGAGATCGGCACCCCAGTGTCCGAGTACCAGACGTTCGGGACGTGCCTTGGGCGAACGCAGCGAGTCGTCGATGAGTTTCTGCGAGAAGAATATCATACGGTCGAACCCTCGGTAGAACAGCCGGCCAAAACGCTCGCGAAGAAAACCGGACGAGGTGATGACGGGCTGATGATGCCATATCACGACAGGGCGGCGGAACAGACGCAGGGCACGCAGAAGGACGATGAGTTCGAGTCCGCGATAATGCGTGGCATACACGGCGTCGAAACGCTCGCGAGAGGTAAGTATGAGCCAAGCGTTGCGCAACATCATGCGCCAGCGCGGCAGACCGGGACGCGAACGGTGCCATACCACCTCGATGCCGCTGGCAGGCAGTCCTGTCGCTCCGTAAAGGAAATGGGCCGGAAACTCTCCCGCCTCCATCCGTTTGCGGATGTGTGCGATGTCCTGTGTGTGATAGAAATATACTTTCATGCCTTTTGTGTGTATGCCGGGTGAGTCTTCTTTTTAAATAATAAGGTGCGTACGGACATTTATAAACCTTGCTATCAAATTACCGAGCGCAGCCTATCTTATGCAAAAACAATGCAAACGAGAGGAAAGAAAGCTCGCTTTCAATTTCCCGAGTGCAGCTTGTTTTATGCAAAAGAGCTTGCTATCAGATTGCCGAACGTAGCCTATCTTATGCAAAGATAGTGCAAACGCACTGACTGACAAAACAAAAGCCTCTGTTTTTGGACACTCCGCGCCCCTGTATCATTGCATACACAGCGCATTCATCAGCCCGCCGATAGGGAAATGCCTGCAAGGTTTAGGCATTTCCCTACGACAAATTAGGGATATCATTTTGCAAATGCGGCATTTTATCCTCATCTTTGCATCAGATAAACAACACGAGGAACACAAAAGGCAGACATGCTTTTCTCCCGTTTGTTTTATCTGTCCAAGGTCACAGACCAAGGAACGGCGAAATGTCATAAACGGTTACAGAATGTTATCAAAGAATAATGATATTAAACCAAATGAGAGTAATAACATCAAATGAGTAACAACCGCAAAAAACTAACGATTATGAAAAAGATTATGATTTGCATGATGGTAGCATTGATGAGTCTCGCTTACGCAGAAGCTGATGCACAGCCACGCAAGCCGAAAAAGGTAAAGGTTGTAAAGAAGGTGGAAGTAGTTGCACCAAGCCACAGAACATTCGGAAGCAGAACAATAAGCGCAATACCGTCGAAGAGTATATATGTGAATTTCAACGGACTGCAGTTCATATACGACGAAGGTGGCAGATATTATCGCAAACTCGCACCGTCAAGATTTGAGATAGTACGCCCGCCGATAGGACTTCTCGTTGAGAAGATATACAAACCGAAGACCATCAAGCGCAACAAAGAGAAGCTTTATCTGGTTGACGGAGTTCTCTACAAGAAGGTGAAGACGCCACACGGAAAGATGTACAAGGTTGTGGGATTCATGTAAGACGGCATTTTCAAACACACGGACATACTGACTGATTGAGTTTTTAACATAGAATTGATTAACGGATTATTAAAAAAAGGAGACATTATGAGAGGTATCAAAGTATTGGCAATGGTGATGATGCTCGCCGTCGGGATGCAGGCGTTCGCGCAGAACAACACAAAACGCGCCGACAAGGCCGACAGACCGACGAAAGAGGAAATTATGAAGAAAAGATGGCAGGCACTGGCCGGACGCATGATGCTCACCGACAAGCAGACCGAACAGCTGGAAGACACATACTGTGACTATATAAAGGATCTTGCGCAACTGAAGGCTGAGAAGCGCAGCGACAGAAAAGAGGCAAAGAAAGACATGGCCGGAAAAAAGGAGAAAGGCAAATGGCAGCCAACCGACGAGCAGGTGGCAGAGATGACCATGAGCGGTTTCGACATGCAACGCAAGCGTATAGACATAAAGGAGAAATACTTCAAGGAGTTCAGCAAGGTGCTGTCTGCACGCCAGGCAAACTATCTGCTGAAACACGACAATATAAAGCCGGGACACAAGAAAGGCATGAAGAGAATGGCCAAAAAGGCATGATGCCACGCAAACGCTTCGCACCGCAGGCATAAACGGAACGCTAAGAGGCAGTGGCGGAGAGAAATCAAAGACGTCATAAAGAAACGTAAAGGCGCGGAACAGTGAAATGCTGTTCCGCGCCTGCGTTTTTCATGCTCTGCGCCGGAGCCTCAGCGGGAGGGCGGCTGCGGACTATCGGTCAGTTGGTTATCTTCACACCGATGAAGAATGTGCGCGGCTGCACCGGGCCGTAGAAGTAGCCAGAGTCGCGGTAGGCACCTTTGTCGAGGTCTTTCTGGAGGGCGTTGAACATGTTCTGCACG
Organism: Prevotella sp. HCN-7019; assembly: GCF_037890215.1. Taxonomy (NCBI): domain Bacteria; kingdom Pseudomonadati; phylum Bacteroidota; class Bacteroidia; order Bacteroidales; family Prevotellaceae; genus Prevotella; species Prevotella sp. HCN-7019. Next base: position 29,301 of record NZ_JBBKBO010000001.1, read on the forward strand.
CCTCCGTTGAGCTGCAACTTCACATGATCGCTGAGCACGAAGGTATAGTTCAGCTTGAGGTTCAGCTCAAAGAAGTCGGGCGTATGCACAAGTTCATCCTTCGTAATGTAACTGTACTCGTATCCGGCAGGTATCTCCGAGGCGTCGGGAGCTATGTGCGGCACACGCATACGGCCCGTATAGACACCTGAAAGCGAGAAGTCGAAGTTGCGGAACGGTGCGCTCGTGAGTGTGAAGTATCCGTAACAGCCGGGCGTGCGGGGCATGTATTTGGTCGGAGCAACGTCGGGATCCTCGCTCCAGCTTTCTTTTTCGGCATAACGGCTGCGCTGAACAGTGAAGCCGGCCTGCAGCGAAAGGTCGGAGCCATGAGCCAGTTTGCCGTCGAAGTTAAGGCCATATACACGAGCACCATTGCCGTTGCGGCGTTCTTTTATTATGTTGCCGGCATCGTCAGTGCCTGTCATCTCGAGCACAAACACATCATCAAGACGTGTATAGAAGGCTTCCACAAGCAGATTGGCCTGCCAGTGACCGAAGCTGAACGTGCGGTCTATCGATCCGCTGAAGCTGTTGGAGCGTTCGGGTTTCAGTCCGTCGGCCAGCTTTATGAGCACTCCCTCGCCTCCGACAGCCGTCACATGGAGGTCTTCGTCGTAGGCCTGTGGAGCACGGAAACCTGTTGACCACGTGAGGCGCGCCTGCAGTTTGTCCGACGGTTTGTACATAAGGTTTACGCGCGGACTGAATATCGGATTGTCAATAAGATTGTGCTTGTCCACACGGAAGCCAGCAAGCAGCGTGAAGCGGTTGATCTTCCACTCGTTCTGGACAAATCCACCGCCTATGCGTACGTCCTGCTTCATGTCGCGGTTGTAGCCGAGCATGACGTCGTGGAGCGAATTGCTCTGATACTCAATGCCCGAAGTGAAGACGGCAGGAGCAAAGAGCAGGCGTTCGAAATTGCCAGTATACATTGCTCCGGCAACCCATGTCAGGTCGTTGGTCTTGCCGTATGCGTCGGTGTTCTGCTGTGCGCCGTAGTAGCTGTTGCGGTCGGTGTGCTGTATGGACGAGTAGAACGACAGTTTGTGCTTGTATGAGTTGAAGAACACATCGTAGGTCAGACCACCGCTATTTATCACATGTTTGGTCTGCTCGGTGATGTCTGTCTCGAACGGTTCGAGGTCGAACTTGTTGCCGCCACGGCGGAACTCATTGGTGACATGATACTCCAGGCCCAGCCGGCTGAACTGCGACGGACGGTAATATCCGCGAAGTCCGAAGCTGTTCATGTTGAGTTTGCCCAGCTCCGAGAACCCGTCGCCGTCGGCGTCGTACGGATTCCGGTTACGATATGACTGATACAGAGCTATGCCGTAAGTGTTCTTGTCGGACACGAGCGACGCGTTGGCACCGAAATATTGTTCCCACGACTTGCCGTTCATATTCGACAGCGACGAGGAAACCTGGAAAGAGTTGTTCACAGGGTCCTTTGTTATGACATTGATAGTGCCTCCCACGGCGTTGGCTCCGAACAAGGCGGAACCTCCTCCGCGCACCACCTCTACGCGGTCTATCATGTTCACCGGTATCTGCTCAAGTCCGTAAACGCCCGAAAGAGCGCTCACCACCGGTCGGCTATTGATGAGTATCTGAGAGTAAGGGCCTTCCAGACCGTTGATACGCACCTGCGGGAAACCGCAGTTCTGGCAGTTGTTCTCCACACGCAGGCCCGACTGATAGTTCAACGACTTGGCAAGGTCGGACGAGTTGACGGCCTCGAAGAGCTTGCTGTTAAGAACATTCACCACGACGGGCGCGTCGCGACGGCTCGTCTCATTGCGGTTGGCTGACACCACTACTTCGTCCGTGACGGTGACATCGGGCGTCATTACAAAATGAACGTCGGCCGCGAAGTCACGGCTCACGCATATCTTCTTCTCCTGAGTGGTGTAACCGAGCAGCCGCACACTCAGTGTGTAAGTTCCGGCAGGAATGTTGCGGAACATGCAATGGCCGTCTGCACCGGTCACGGCAGCCTGTCCTGTCTCCTCAATCTTTATCACAGCACCCGGCAGATTCTCCTCGCTGTCTTTCTCTATCACGTGTACGGTCACCGCGTTTCCCTCGGTCACCGGTTTGTTTTCGTCGGCACGCACGGCCTCGGATGCGCCGAAAATCATCAGCGCAAGCATTAATATATATTGTCTCATTGTGTATTAATATGTATGATATGTGTATTGTCTGCCGGCAGCTATGCGCTTCCGACAGAATGAAATGAATGATGCTGCTGGACATTATCCGGCATACTGAAAGAACATATTAATACAATGAAGGTGGGGCACGGGGATTGATGTTCAGCGCGCAGCCTGACATTGGTCTGCTCTCAGTGTTGTCCTGCAGAAGGACGTAGAGAAGATGAAGACACACCTGCAACGGCATGGCACCGCCGGGCGCCGTCATCTGCTGGGCTGAAGCGAAAGCAATGGAGTGGATCTGAGAAGAAGAATGGCTGTGATTATTGCCCGAATAAGGATGCGAATGGACAATCTTCACACCGTCAATGGTGTGAACGTGCACAAACATCGTTGTTCCTGCCTTGAACACAACGAAGAGTACAAGCAGGAACAATGATATCGATATGCGTAATCTCTTGCTCAAATCCGGTTACGTTACGTTGAAATGAATGTGGTATAATAGCCTTTACGCCTCACCACCACAATATAATGCCTTGACGGCTGTATATTTACGAGTGTGCAAATATACAAAAAATATTTCTAAATACACACTGCCACCGCATGAGACCGGAAACCCATGCGATGGCAGAATGCTTCATTCTATTGCTGGCCGTTGTTTCCTCCGCCCTTCACATCGTCGTTGCTGATGGTACGGGCAGCCTTCTTCACGCTCGCCGTAAGCTTACCGATGCGGAAACTTACACTCACTCCGTAACGCATCGGAGAATACTCAGACCAACTGCTCGAGGTGAAGTTGATGCTCTCGAGTGTCGATGATGACCTCTTCTTGGAGTTGAAGAAATCGTTTGCGAACAGCGATATCGTGAGTCGTTTGTCTATGAACGACTTGTAGATATTCATTCCGTAATTGAAATAACTGCTGCCTTTGCCCTGGAGAGAGATGTAAGGTGTCTGGCCTGAAACATTTATTCCGATGCGCCAGTCATACGGGAACGTCTGCTGAATACCTGCATAATAGAACATCATCCAGCCGTGATTGCTCAGTCCGTTGCCGTCAGACAGATAGTTATAACCGCCGTTCAGGTTGCTGTAAAGGCGCGTATTTGTAGTGATGTTCCAGTTAATGTACGCACTGAAGTCGAGGCTTCTGGTCTTTCCAATGTTCTTGTACGTCTGGTACATCACGTCCTTTCCGGTCGGGTTCTGCAATCCAGGTATCTCCGTATCGTTGATATATTGCGTCAGACTTTGTATGCTGTTGTTGGTGAACGCATACCGGGTAGAGAAGCTCAGGCTCACATTCTGCGTGAAGTTGTTGTACGAAAGGCTGAACGCATGACTCTTCTCGCTATCCAGGTTAGGGTTTCCCTGACTGATACTTGTCGGATTACTGTCGTCAATGTAAGGATTGAGCGACCATATACCCGGACGGTATATGCGCATGTTATAGCCGAGACGGAGATTCGACATATCCGTAATCTTATAACCGACACTCACAGAAGGGATAACGTCGTCGAAGTCTTTGCGGAAGTCATCTCCGCGTCCAAGCAGGTATTCCACGTCCTGAATGGTATGCTCGTAGCGCAATCCCAGACGGCCGGAAAATCTTTTCAGCTTGATGCCATAGCCCACATAGGCAGCCAGAATATCGTTGCGATGTCTGAAATGTGAACTGTAATCGTCCGAGAACACATATTCGTCATCGCTTCCGGCCTGCCTCTGATAGCGGTCATCGTTCGATTTATTGTTGCGCAGAATGTATTTCAGACCGACCTCAACAGTGTGTATTGTGTCGATTGGCGTTGTAAAATCTACCTGGAAAGTGTTCTCTATCGTATTCTGCTCACCCTTGTTGCGCTGTTCATTCATGCGGTGCAGGAAGTCGAGCCAGCTGTCTTCAGCCGTCATATCGGTATAATAGAAACTGCCGTCAGAGCTGTTCGGGTTGGAGTTTATTCTGTAAGAGAAAGTCAGCATGCGGTCCTTAACATGGAAAAGACGCTGATAGTCCAAACCTCCGTTTATGGAAGACCAGCTGCTGTTCGATCTGTTCTGCGAAGTATAACTATATATAGGGTTGCCCGAAAGAGGCGATGTGGCATTGGTAGTGCTGGTAAAACGGCTCTTGTTTCCACCTCCATACATACCGAAAGACATGCTTACCAGACGCAGCGTATCTATCTCGTAACTGGCTTCTATCGAACCGTACTGGAAGTCGTAGTTGCCCTTTTGCGAGCTGGACGTCTCGACATCGGATGAGTTTTCGTCTATTTCGCCGATACTCTCACGCTTGCTCCAGCTCTTGGTACGCGGCGAACGATTGGTGTTGCTGTAGTTGTAGTTTGCACTGACAGTGAGTTTTCCGCTCTTCACTGTGCCGAAAAGTCCGCCACCCTGACCGCGGTTATTCACGTTGGCCGACATCGTTGCAGTATATCCTACAAGCCCGCTGCCCTCGGTAATGATATTGAGTATTCCGCCCACTCCTTCGGCGTCGTATTTCGGTCCGGGATTTGTTATCACCTCCACACGCTTCACACTGTTTGCCGGAAGACTTTTCAGCACTTCCTTCGGATTGTTGCTCATCATGTTGTTCGGGCGCCCGTTTACATATACTTTGAACGAACTGCTGCCGTTCACCTTTATGTTCTCATCACCGTCAACCGTCACGAGCGGCACCTTACGCAACATTTCAAGCATTGTGTTCGATTTGGAGTCAGGGTCGTCGGCAATGTTATACTCTATCTTATCAATGTCCGATTTCACCAAAGGCTTCTGCACCACCACCTCAACGCCTTTCAGTTCGTTGGCAGCATCGTGCACATACATTGTTCCGAGGTCCACAGTCTTGCCGTCGGCCGGTGCCTTAAACTCCCTTACAACAGGCTGTCGGCCCATCGATGTGAGCGTAGCCACAAAGTCACCGGAGCCTTTGAGACTTATCACAAAGCGTCCGTTCTTATCTGTCACCTGTTTTGCCACTGGTTCGGAAGGAGTCTGTTTGTTTGCCACAGAAACCGTAGCATACGCTTCTCCGTCTTTGGTCAGAGAGTCGAGCAATTCACCTTTCAACTTGAAAGATACGGCACCTGTCTGTGCTGCAATAGTAGAGCTGATGAAAAAAATCATCATCAGAATACTCAATCTGGTTTTCATCTTCTCAATTATTATTGAATATTAAGTTCAGGATATTATTATTTCGCCTTTTGAAAATATATACGCACGAAGCAACCGATTATATACTGCATAACGAATATTTTATTATTTTTTAACAAAAAGACCGTTATAATCCGGTATGTGCATCATTAATGAAAAACCACATGCTGCTGTTTGATAAAAAACCGTCGCATAAGACCTTTTCATACAAGGATCGTGTACTCATAACTATCATTTAATAACAAAAACACAATATTTTAATTACAATTCACACAAATAATAAACAAAATATAAACAAACCATAACTTCAATATCATAAAGACAATTATTTTGCGCACCAATCCGAAGCTTTTATCGCAATTTGTCGTATTTTTGCATTTGTCTTTAATAAAAAGGTATATAAACAAGCACAAAACAGACAAAATGAAAAAAGCTGTCAGATTCACAAAGATGCAAGGTGCAGGCAACGACTACATATACGTTGACAATTCGCTGTACGCAATAGCGAATCCTGAAGAGGCCGCAATAAAACTCAGCGACCGCCACACAGGCATCGGAGGCGACGGCCTAGTGCTCATCGGAAGGCCATCCGACACCGACAGCGCAGACTTCACCATGCGTATTTTCAATGCCGACGGTTCGGAGGCCATGATGTGTGGCAACGCCTCGAGGTGCATAGGAAAATATGTGCACGACAAGAATCTGACACAGAAAACCGCAATACGCCTCGCCACACTGTCGGGTGTGAAGACTCTGAAACTTCATCTTGACGCCGAAGGTAATACCAAAAGCGTGACAGTGGACATGCTTGAGCCAGCACTGTCGTGCCCGGAGCAGTATGACGAGACGTCGTGCGGACACCTGACAGCGGCATTCCACACATTCATTGGTACATTCGTGTCGATGGGCAACCCACATTTCGTGATATTCACCGACGACATCGAACACACCGACCTCGCAAAATACGGAAGCCTGCTGGAGCATAACCCCGCATTTCCGCAGCGCTGCAACATCGAGTTTGCCCAGGTCATAGAGAAAGACAAAATCAGAACAAGAGTATGGGAGAGAGGAAGCGGCATCACAATGGCCTGCGGTACAGGAGCCTGTGCCACAGCCGTGGCTGCCGCTGTCACAGGCCGGGCCGGACGCCACAGCACAATAGTGATGGACGGCGGTGAGCTCGACATCTTGTGGGACGAGGCCGACAACCACGTATATCTCACCGGTGGAGCCGAATTTGTGTTCGACGGCGAGGTGTACCTTTAATCATTCCGACAAACAAAAACATTATACGTATATGGCATTAGTAAACGAACATTATCTGAAACTGTCCGACAACTATCTCTTTGAAGACATAGCCAAGAAAGTGAACGCCTTCAAGCTGTCACATCCCAAGACAAGAGTGATAAGCCTGGGCATAGGCGACGTGACACAGCCGCTGTGCCCTGCAGTGATAGAAGCCATGCATAAGGCCGTTGACGAAATGGCATCCACCGCCACATTCAGAGGCTACGGTCCCGAACGCGGATACGACTTTCTGCGCGAGGCAATCGTGAAGAACGACTTTCTTCCGCGCGGAGTGCGTCTCGATGCCGACGAGATATTCGTAAACGACGGTGCCAAGAGCGACACCGGAAACATAGGTGAGATTGTGAGATGGGACAACAGCATAGGCGTGACCGACCCGATCTATCCCGTATACATCGACTCCAACGTGATGTGCGGACGCGCCGGAACACTCTCCGACGGCCGTTGGAGTAACGTAAACTACATGCCATGCACAGCCGAGAACAACTTCATCCCGCAGATACCGGACCATCGTGTCGACATGATATATCTCTGCTATCCCAACAATCCCACGGGCACAGTGCTCTCCAAGGACGAACTGCGCCGCTGGGTGGACTACGCACTGGAGAACGACACGCTGCTGCTCTTCGACGCTGCATATGAAGCCTACATACAGGACGACGACATTCCGCACTCCATCTACGAGATAAAGGGAGCACGCAAGGTGGCCATAGAGTTCCGCAGCTACTCAAAGACAGCCGGATTCACCGGCGTGCGCTGCGGCTACACCGTCATCCCGAAGGAGCTCACAGCAGCCACACTCGACAACAAAGAGCGCATAGAGCTCAACCATCTGTGGAACCGACGCCAGAGCACAAAATTCAACGGAACGAGCTACATCAGCCAGAGAGCGGCCGAAGCCATATACACCGCCGAAGGCAAGAAGCAGATAAGACAGACCATAGCCTACTATATGGACAACGCGTCCTACATGCTCAACGCACTCAAGAACGCCGGAATGGAGGTATACGGAGGCCGCAACGCTCCATACATATGGATGAAGACTCCCAACAACACGCCGAGCCGCAAGTTCTTCGAGCAGATGCTCTACGCCACAGGAGTGGTGTGCACGCCGGGTGCAGGCTTCGGACCGAGCGGCGAGGGATACGTCAGACTCACCGCCTTCGGCCGCAGCGAGGACTGCCACGAAGCCATGGAGCGCATCACCGCATGGGCCGGCCGCTGACCGCATCACCCTGTGCCGCGGGCCTCAACACAAGTGCCGCACAATCTTTTTGCCTATAAGAGTGGACAAATTATGACGGTTTTTTGATAAAAAAAACTTAACTTTGCACCGCAATACATGCAAAGGCATATAATGCCTGACGCAGGACATGCAGAGCAAAAGCAACAACAAACCCAAAAATAACACTCTTAAAACAATGGCAAACTTAAGATTTGAGGTTGTGGCCGAGGCTTTCAAGAAGAAACCACAGGAAGTCGTCACACCGGCCGAACGTCCGTCGGAGTATTTCGGAAAATACGTGTTCAACCGCGCCAAGATGTACAAATACCTGCCGCGCGACGTTTATGAACAGCTCGTTGATGTAATGGACAACGGCACACGACTCGACCGTTCCATTGCCGATGCCGTGGCCAAAGGCATGAAACAATGGGCCGTGGAAAACGGAGTGACACACTACACACACTGGTTCCAGCCGCTCACGGAAGGCACAGCCGAGAAACACGACGCCTTCATCGAGCACGACGGCAAAGGCGGAATGATAGAAGAATTCTCCGGCAAGCTGCTCATGCAGCAGGAACCTGACGCCAGTTCTTTCCCGAGCGGAGGAATACGCAACACCTTCGAAGCGCGAGGCTATTCGGCATGGGACCCGACCTCGCCCGTATTCATCATCGACGACACGCTCTGCATTCCCACAATCTTCATCTCATACACAGGCGAGGCCCTCGACTACAAGGCTCCGCTACTGCGCGCACTCCACGCCGTAGGCACGGCAGCACTGTCTGTCAGCCAGTATTTCTATCCCGACGTGCGCAAGGTGTCGTGCAATCTGGGATGGGAGCAGGAGTATTTCCTCGTTGACGAAGGACTCTACTCTACACGCCCCGACCTGCTGCTCACAGGCCGCACACTCATGGGCCACGACTCTGCAAAGAACCAGCAGATGGACGACCACTACTTCGGAACAATTCCGGAACGCGTGCAGGCCTTCATGAAAGACCTCGAAATACAGGCCCTCGAACTCGGCATACCGTGCAAGACACGCCACAACGAGGTGGCGCCCAACCAGTTTGAGCTGGCCCCGATATACGAGGAGTGCAATCTGGCAGTGGACCACAATATGCTGCTCATGTCGCTTATGAAGAAGGTGGCGCGCCGTCACAGCTTCAGAGTGCTGCTCCACGAGAAGCCGTACGCAGGCATCAACGGTTCGGGTAAGCACAACAACTGGAGCCTCACCACCGACACGGGCATACTGCTCCACGCACCCGGTAAGACACCTGAGGACAACCTGCGCTTCGTGGTGTTCATCGTCGAGACGCTCATGGCCGTATACAAGCACAACGGACTGCTCAAGGCCAGCATCATGAGCGCCACCAATGCCCACCGTCTGGGCGCCAACGAGGCTCCGCCAGCCATCATATCATCCTTCCTCGGCCACCAGCTCAGCCATCTGCTCGAGCACATAGAGCACGCCGACAAGGAGACACTCTTCAACGTAGCAGGCAAACAGGGACTGAAACTCGACATACCTGAGATTCCGGAACTGCTCATCGACAACACCGACCGCAACCGTACATCACCGTTCGCATTCACCGGCAACCGCTTCGAATTCCGCGCCGTAGGCTCTGAGGCCAACTGTGCCAGCGCCATGATTGTGCTCAACTCGGCAGTGGCCGAAGCACTCAACAACTTCAAACAGCGCGTGGACGAGCTCATAGCCAAGGGTGAGGACAAGATGAGTGCCATCATCGACGTGGTGAGAGCCGACGTGAAGACATGCAAACCTATCATATTCGAAGGCAACGGCTACTCCGACGAGTGGAAAGAAGAAGCCGCACAGCGCGGACTCGACTGCGAGACTTCGTGCCCGGTTGTATTCGACCGCTACCTCGACGAGGACAGCATCAGCATGTTCGAGAATCTCAACGTGATGAAGCGCAAGGAGCTTGAGGCACGCAACGAAGTGAAATGGGAGACCTACACCAAGCGCATCCAGATTGAGGCGAGAGTGATGGGCGACCTCACCATGAACCATATCATACCTGTGTGCACGCACTATCAGAGCCAGCTGGCAAAGAACGTGCAGAGCATGTACGACATATTCCCTGCCAACAAGGCCGACGAACTGACATCGCGCAACAAGAAGATAATCGAGGAAATAGCACAGCGCACACAGATAATAGAGACCGGCGTGGAAGAACTCGTAGAGGCACGCAAGGTGGCAAACAAGATAGAGAGCTGCCGCGAGAAGGCCATTGCCTATCACGACACCGTGGCTCCGAAACTCGAATCAATACGCCACCACATCGACAAGCTCGAGCTCATCGTATCTGACGAACTGTGGACTCTGCCGAAATATCGCGAGCTGCTGTTCATCAAATAATCTCTGACTGAATAAGAATATCATACACCCGACGCTTTCCGCGGCCGTAAAAAGCCGTGGAGAGCGTCTTTTTCATGTCCGCATGCCACACTGCGGGAAGCATGGAATACGCATCTTCACAAACCGTCGAACCACCGTCAGGAAGGCTTTACCGGAAGAATGAATATTTATGCAAAACTCCGAGGCTGATGAATATTTATGCAACGTCAACTTCACGAGAATCGAATATTTGCAGGCAACAGCTCCTTCGGTCGCGTACAGCCAATTCTCAGAGACTTTACGCAACTCATTGTTAATCAGAGCCATACATCCTTTCTTCATTCAATTAATATTTTCCGGCTGTGCGAAAGAGCCTGTTTCGGCACTCAATATAGCCCATATCAGGGCCTGATATCGCATATATCGGCATGCAAACAGAACTGTTTCATAAGCTGATAAAGCCTTTATCGCAAACCGACGTTCAGAAATCGGGATCGCAGACCAGAATTTCCCGACCCGTGAAAATGCAAAAGAGCCTTTCCGGTTCGCGTATTAACATTTATTCACTTCTATTTTACGAAAAATTTTTGTCAAAAAAAAGTCAAGCCGGAATTGTATATTTATGCAGTTCAAGACAATTTTACGCCACTTTGGCACACACCCGATAAAAACTCAGGCGACAATTTGCCGTTGTTCCGACGAATTTATATATTTGCATAATCATAACCACATGGTTATCAGTTATTCATAGAAACACAATCCACAACCACACACACATGGCACAGATAAAGAACATCGTATTCGACTTCGGAGGCGTGCTTGTCGACTGGAACAGCCGCTACTACTACCGCAGCTACTTCAACGACGACGAGCGCATGGAGTATTTCCTCGCCAACATATGCACCGACGCATGGAACCTTGAGAACGACCGCGGACGCACCTACGCTGAGGGCGTGGCACAGCTTGCGGCACTCCACCCCGAGTTTCGCGAGGCCATAGAGATGTTTCCCGTGCACTGGGGCGAGATGCTCCGTTGCGAAAAGCCCGAGAGCGTGGCCCTGCTGCGCAGTCTGAAGGACGAGGGCTACCATCTGTACGGACTCACCAACTGGTCGGCGGAGAACATACACGTGGCCTTTGAGCGCTTCGACTTCCTCTCGCTTCTCGAAGGCACTGTGGTATCGGGCATTGAGAAAGAAGTGAAACCCGAACCGCAGATATACCGCATACTGCTCGACCGCTACTCGCTGAAGCCGGAAGAGTCGGTGTTCATCGACGACAAGGAGGCCAACGTGGCAACGGCCCGCGAGCTGGGAATGCACGGCATAGTGTTCACAAGTGCCGACGACACACGCCGGCAGCTCGACGCCCTCACAGGAACCGCATCATCAGACCGCTGACAGCAGCCATACTCCACACGCCGCAACCGCCACAACGGCTGCGGCACAGCCCATGATACACATGCCGCACCGACCTGCGCAAAGCCCGCACCGGGACACACCGCCGGCGGCATACAGACCACTCACCGGCAAAAAGGATAATCGCAGAAACCTTTATTTCCGTATTTCGCAATTTTGATGTAACTTTGCCAAAAATTCTATAACATGCAGAAAGTTGTGAAAGCACTGTGCGACGCGCTGTCACTGGCTGTCAGACCGATAAGCGCCAACGCGTCATTCTTCTTTTTCATGTATGCACTCGGATGCGTAAGCTCATGGGCAGTGCTGCCCGACAGCCGCGGTGCGAAGGTTTACGACAATCTTTATCTCGAACTGTTGCTCGACACCTATGTGGTGTGCATCGTGCTCGCGCTGCTGCCGCTTGTCGTCAGACGATGGGCCAGAGGCATACTCTATGCGGTGCTTTATACCACGTCGCTCGTCGACGTCTACTGCTTCGTGAAGTTCCAGTCCACGCTCACGCCCTCTATGCTCATGCTCGTCGGCGAGACCGATCCGCGCGAGGCAGGCGAGTTTCTGCGCTCATGCGTCTCGCCGGGAGTCATCACAAGCAGCGTGGGATGGGTGCTCATGCTCATCATCGTGCACGTGCTCACGGCTCTGCGGCTGAAGTTTCCGCACATCATATCCCACCATCTGGAGCAACGACTCTGCAATGCAGGCCGGGCTGTGGCTGCGTTCGCATCCCGAACAGCGACAAAGGCTGTGGCCGGACTGGTCATTATAATAATGGTGATATGGGCAGCCGATGTGTCGGCCGACAACAAGCAGGCCACATGGAAACTCATGAGCGGCACCAACATAGGTGAGGTGGAGCACACGCTCACCGAGAAAGACCACGCCCAGCTCTATCTGCCGGCCTACCGCCTCGTGTTCAGTGTGTATGCCAACTCGCTGGCGGCAAAGCAGATAGACAAGCTCATAGCAGGAATAGACGACGTGAAGGTGGACAGCTGCTCGTACAGCAGTCCGACCATTGTGCTCATCATAGGCGAGAGCTACAGCCGCCACCACTCCGCCATGTACGGCTACACCATGCCTACAACACCGCGGCAGCAGAAGCTCGAACGTCAGGGACGGCTCGTGAAATTCACCGATGTGGTGTCGCCCCACAACCTTACGAGTTTCGTGTTCAAGAGCATTTTCTCCACACGTGTTGAGGGACAGAAGGGCGAATGGTGCGACTATCCGTTGTTCACCGAGGTGTTCCGCAAGGCTGGTTACCACGTGACGTTCCTCACCAATCAGTTCCTGCCCAAGGCACGCGAGGCTGTTTATGACTTCAGCGGCGGATTCTTCCTCAACAACCCGACACTCAGCGCCGCACAGTTCGACACGCGCAACGACAGGCTGCACACCTACGACGAAGGCCTGCTCGAGGATTATGACGAGCTGAAAGGACAGGGCGGCGACAACAATCTCATAATATTCCACCTCATAGGACAGCACGTAAGCTACCGCCAGCGCAGTCCGAAGGACCGCAAACACTTCAAGGGCGACGACTACACCGAGCTGAAACCCAACCTCAACGCAAGGGAACGGCGCATCCTTGCCGACTATGACAACGCAGTGTTATACAACGATTCGGTGGTTGACAGGATTGTGGACAGATTCGCACACGAGGATGCCATCGTCATCTACATGCCTGATCACGGCGAGGAATGTTACGAAGGCGACATGCACTTCTTCTGCCGCATGCACTCGGCGGAGATAGATGCGCGTCTGGCCCACGCCGAATTTGACATACCGTTCTGGATATGGTGCTCGCCCAAATACGCACGCCGCCGGCCGGAGGTGCTCAAGGCGATGGTGGAGGCACGCAGACGCCGCTTCATGACCGACGCCGTGCCGCATCTGCTCATGGGGCTGGCGGGCATTTCGGCTCCGTGCTACGAACCGAAATACGACCTTCTTTCGCCCGACTATGACGAGACAAGGCCGCGACTGCTCAAGGGCACTACCGACTACGACAAACTCGAAGGAATATGAAAAGACCGCTGTGGCGTGCCGCCGATGACAACGCGACACACTAACACGCACATATAACAACACACCGAATATGCTGAAAATAAACAACGACCAACTGCTTTCGCGCGCCGAATGCTCGGCCCTCAGGGCCATAGCCATAGCGGGCATAGTGCTCCACAACTACTGCCACTGGCTGGGATTTGCCGTGAAGGAGAATGAATACACATTTGACAAAGGGCGCAGCATGGGCCTGATGCAGGCGCTGCTCGAGCCCGACCTTAATCTGCCGGTACACCTTCTGTCGTTCTTCGGACACTACGGCGTGCCGGTGTTCCTTTTTCTCAGTGCCTACGGACTTGTGGCAAAATATGAGCATACACCGCATGTGCCTGTGCCGGACAGGGTTTCGTTCATGCGCACACACTTCCGCAAGCTGTTCGACATGATGATTGTGGGCTTCGCAATATTCATCATGGTGGATGCCATAACCCCGGGTGCCCACCGCTATGCCGTACCCGACATCATCGGCCAGATGCTCCTGCTCAACAACCTCATGCCCAATCCAGACAAAGTGATATGGCCTGGTCCCTACTGGTTTTTCGGTCTGATGCTACAGATTTATGCGGTCTACATACTGCTGCTAAGGCGCAAGGGCTGGCAGACGGCGGTGGCAGTGGTGGCTGTATGCTGGGCATTGCAGGTGGGATGCGACCCTCAGGGCGAAACGCTCAACCGTCTGCGCTACAACTTCATTGGCAGTATGCTGCCGTTCTGCGCCGGACTGCTCTACGCAAGATACGGCCGGCCGATGTCGCACGCGTTCTGGGCAGGCACGACAATCATATCATACATAGCCGTGATACTGTTCGGTCTGAACTTCCACACATGGCTGTGGACACCGCTGTTCGTATGCTCTGCCGCTGTGGGAACAGTGAAGCTGCTGCCCGTATATGCCAATATCAAGCTCTCGCATCTGGGCAAACTCTCGGCAGCAATGTTCGTCATACATCCCGTTGCACGCAAGATATTCATCGGCATAAGCCGCCGCGGCGATGTGTACACGGGTCTGCTGCTCTACATCATAGCCTGCGTGGCACTGGCATGGGCCACAAGGATTATAATAAACAAGGTGAAAACACGCTGACGGAGCATCGTTGCAACGCAGCGTAAAACATATTCTGAAGATGAATTCAAACGCTAACAGTAGTGAAAAGACCACCGGAACGGACGACGGACGCCTGTGTCTGGCCGACATAAGCCGCTTCAGAGGCGAACTGATGGGACTGGCGATGCTTTTCATCATACTGTTCCACGTATGGGTGAGACGCGACGATCCTTTCTACGGACTGCACCGTTGCGGCAACGTCGGAGTCGACATGTTTCTCTTCCTAAGCGGAGTGGGACTGTGGTTTGCATGGACACGCAATCCGGACACACGCAAGTTCTACGCCAGAAGGTTCGCACGCATATTCCCGGCATGGTTCATCATGGCCTGCCTTTTCTACGTGCCCGACTTCCTCGGACGCGGACGCTACAGCAGCAGTGTGGGCGACCTGATAGGCGACGTCACCATAAATCTGGACTTCTGGATGCACGACGAACTGACGTTCTGGTACATACCTGCAATCATGGTGCTATACATCGCAGCTCCGCCTTACATGAAACTCATCAGCCGAAGACCCGTTTACCGATGGCTGCCGGTGCTTATGGTGGTGTGGTGTGTCATGGTGCAGTGGGTTACACCCATACATTCGGCAGTAGGCCACATCGAGATATTCTGGAGTCGGGTACCGATCTTCTTCATCGGCATCAATGCCGGACAGCTTGTTATGGAGCGCCGCTGTCTGCAACGCGGCTCAATGCCGTTGCTGCTCGTGGCTTTCGCCATGACGTTCGGCACGTCGCTGTATCTCGAACAGGAACTGCACGGCAAGTTCCCGCTGTTTGTCGAGCGCATGATATACATTCCGCTGACCTTCACCGCCGTGGTGCTGCTCGCCCGACTGCTGGCTCACGCGCCGTCATGGACCAATGCCATGCTGCGCACGGTAGGCGCACTGAGTCTGGAATGTTATCTCATACACAGCAACTTCGTACTGGTGTACATCCACCATATGCACATAGGCTACTGGCCGACGTTTCTTCTCACCACGGCCATAACATTCCCGGCGGCATGGCTTCTGCAACGCATAGCCGCACCAGTGGTGCGCATGCTGCTGCCGGCAAAAGGCAGATAACACAACCAAAACAAAGATAATACATACATAATATATGAAAGACATATTGAAACTCATCCGTCCGCAGCAATGGATAAAGAACCTGTTTGTCTTTATCCCTATGTTCTTCAGCAGCGAACTGTTCGACACCGAGGTGCTCATGAACAGCCTTATAATGTTCGTGGCGTTCTGTTTCACCGCATCGTCGATATACTGCTACAACGACATAGTGGACGCCGACGATGACCGCAACCACCCGGAGAAGTGCCATAGACCGATAGCCGCAGGCAAGGTGTCGGTGGGAGCGGCATACAGGATAATGGGCGTCACGTTCATACTGAGCATCGGCACTGCGCTCACACTGCCCGCTCCGGTGATGCCATCGGCCGTGGCTGTGCTGCTGTTCTATTATGTACTCAACCTCGCCTATTGCTCACGGCTCAAACAGTATGCCATAATCGACGTGTGCATCGTGGCATTCGGATTCGTGCTGCGTATACTCGCAGGCGGCATTGTGGGCGAGATAATGCTGAGCAAATGGATTGTGCTGATGACGTTCCTGCTCACTCTGTTCCTCTCTTTCGCAAAAAGACGAGACGACGTGATACGCATGAACGAGACGGGAGAGGCTCCGCGGAAGAACACCACGCGCTATAATCTCACTTTCATCAACCAGGCCATCACCATAACGGCGTCCGTAACGCTTGTGTGCTACATCATGTACACCGTGTCGCCGGAAGTGGCCAGACAGTTCGGAACGGAAAATCTGTATCTCACATCGGTGTTCGTGCTGCTGGGATTGCTGCGCTACATACAGATAACAGTGGTGGACAAGAGAAGCGGCGACCCGACAAAGGTGATACTGCACGACCGTTTCTCGCAGTTTGTACTTATTGCGTGGGGGCTTACTTTCCTCATAATGATTTATCTGTAAGCACTGAATGACATCTGAAAACATTAATCTGAAGGAAACGAAAACGAGAATACACGTATTCGACTTCGACGGAACGATAACTTGTGCCGACTCGCTCATAGCCTTCATAAGGCATGCACGGGGCAACAGTGCGCTCATCGCCGGACTGCTGCTCTACAGTCCGCTGCTCGTAATGATGAAACTGCGGCTCATCGACGGAGGCTCCGTGAAGGAGCGACTCTTCGCCCATCTGTTCAAGGGAATGACTGTAGAGGATTTTGAAAAAGCTGGCGCTGACTTCGCAGCCGACCGTACCGATATACTCAGACCGACAGCAATGAAACACATCGCCGACGTTCTGGCAAAGGGCGAAAAGGTTTATGTAGTGACGGCAAGCATAGGTCAGTGGGTGAAACCGTTCTTCACCAACCGCTTCGGAGCCGGCCGCGTGATAGTGATATCCACGCAGGCTGAGGTGAAAGAAAGCCTCATCACCGGACGATTCGCCACTCCCAACTGCTACGGCAAGGAGAAAGTGCGCCGTCTGAAAGCCGTACTGACCGACCGCGACAGCCTTCACATCACGGCCTACGGCGACAGCCGGGGCGACAAAGAACTCTTTGATTATGCAGACGAACGATTCTACAAACCATTCGAACAGTAACCGCCGCGAGCGTCTGAACGAGATACTGCGGTTCGGCATCGTGGGCGTTACGGCCACGGCAATACAATACGGCGTCTATGCACTGCTGCTCATGCTCATCAGTCCTACGCCCGCCATGACCATAGGCTACATCGTCAGCTTCGCGTTCAACTTCATAGCGACCACCCGTTTCACCTTCCGTGTGGAGGCAAACGCACGCCACGGCGCCGGATTCATAGCCGCACACGCCGTCAACTACGTCTTGCAGATGGTGACGCTCAATCTTTTCATCCACCTCGGAGTGAGCAAACACTGGGCACCTATTCCCATGTTCGCCATCTGCGTGCCTGTGAATTTCCTGCTCGTAAGGTTCTTCATGAAGAAATAAAACATGAAAGTCGCGACACCACAATCACTCCGATGTGTATCAAGACTACCCCTGTCGCACTGCAAAAAAGGCTCTATCGCATCTCAACAAAGGCTTTATCAGAGGCTGACATGGGCTTTATCACACCCTGAAAAAGCCTGTATCGCACCCTCAAAGAGGCTTTATCATAACGTCGGAAAGGCTTTGTCGCAACACGACAACAATTCTGATACATCGTCAACACAATTCTGAAGCAACATCAAAAAGATGAAACTGAAAGACAACAGACTCATAAAGGCTGCCTCACGCATATTCGGACTGCGCCGCGAAGAACGCCTGTTCGCAGCTGTAATGCTGCTTATGCTCACAGCACTCAACTCACTTGTCATCATAAGATACTTCGACAAGTTCACTCCCATGGTCAAATACTACTGGCCATTGTTCATCCGCAACTTCCAGATATCGGGTTTCGATCCCATCACTTATTCAGTGGTGAGCGACTGGACGGCTGGTTACAACGTCTACCGGCATCCGCTTCTGGCGTTCTACATGTACGTGCCGTATCTCATAAACCAGCTTCTGATGAAACTGACAGGCGTCAACTGCGCCATATTCATCGTAGCGGCGATACAGATTTTCTTCGGTTTCTACGCCATGATATTCCTTCGTCGCATACTGCGCGACATCGTCGGACTGAGTGAAAACATGGCTTCGCTCATGTCGTTGTTCTGTTTCTCGTTCGCGTTTGTAATGCTTTCGTCCATGGTTCCCGACCATTTCATCATCTCGATGATGCTCATTCTGCTCACGCTTCACCTGTCAGGACAGTGGATGAAAAGCGGCCGCCGCATGAGCGCATGGCACACCATAGTGCTCTTTCTGCTCACTGCCGGCACGTCACTCAACAATGGTCTGAAGACATTCATGGCCGCACTGTTTGTCAACGGCCGCCGTTTCTTCCGGCCCGGATACATACTTGCGGCCGTCATACTGCCCTCGGCGCTGCTCTGGACATGCAGCCGGCTGGAGTACGACAAGATAGTATGGCCGCGCGACATGGCACGCAACGAGGCGAAGGCAAAACTGAAAGCCAAGAAAGAAGCGGAACAACGGCAGAAGGAACTGCAACTACAGAAGGAGCAGAAAGCAATGACCCAGGCAACAGTGAAGACCGCATCGGCCGGCGACACTGCCGCCGCGAGCCGTGATACAGCCTCCGCACACAGCGACACAACCGCTTCCGCCACAACAAAACCGGCACCAAAGAAAACCACAAAGCCCAAAACCGCAAAACAGGGCAAGCCCATCAGCAACGGCGAATTCATGAGATGGACCGACATTTCCACATCGCGCACCATGTCGGCAGTGGAAAATCTCTTCGGCGAATCCATCCAACTGCACAAAGACTACCTGCTGAAAGACGAGTTCCGCAAGCGTCCTATGATTGTGCACTACTCGTCACCGGTCAATTATATCATCGAAGCCGTCATCCTGTTGCTCTTTGCCGCAGGCGTGTGGTGCGGCCGCCGGTCGCGCTTTCTATGGCTCGTCATGTCATACTTCCTGCTCGACATGGCCCTGCACATGGGCTTAGGCTTCGGCATCAACGAGGTTTACATCATGTCAGCCCATTGGATATACGCCATACCGATAGCCACGGCATACATCATTGCCACCTCCGGCAGACGTGTGAGACGCGCAGTCGGCGCAACGGTATTCCTGCTCACATGTTTCCTTCTGGGCTATAACATCACACTCATAGCGTCATATCTGTTATAAAAGAAACACTTATAACACAATCAAAAAGATGAAAACAATATTCAAGATAAGAAAAGAAGAACGGCTGTTCGCACTCATTTCAATGATCGTATTCATCCTGTTCAACGGTCTTCTGATATACAGCAAGTTCGACAGATTCACCATCGGCGCCCACGGAGGCTTCTGGACGATATTCTACAATCACCTCAACATGTCGGGCTACGACGTGTTCTCATGCATCGCGGTATCGTGCCTGCGCATCCACTACTCCACCCTGCGCCATCCGCTCTACATCGCTCTGCTTCTGCCTCTGTACTGGTTGAACAGCTGGCTGATGGAAGTGACAGGCTTCAACTTCGCAGTTTTCTTCATCGCGGCAATCAATGTGTTCTGCGCAACCTACGCATCCGTGTTCATGCTGCGCATACTCCACGAACTGGCAGGCGTGTCACGGCGCGACGCCATGCTGCTCACCGCCATGCTCTACGGCTTCGCCCACGTGCTCATAGCAACCATGGTGCCCGACCACTTCGGCATTTCCATGTTCCTGCTTGTAGCAACCATCTACATCGCCGGCACCAAGATGAAAGAGCGCAAGCCCATGTCGCCTCTGCTCGCCGGCACGCTTTTCTTCCTGTCGGCAGGCATGACACTGTCCAACGGAGTGAAAACCGGTCTGGCACTCCTGTTCACCAACGGACGCAAAGCCTTCTCGTGGCGTTACGTCGCAGCCTTCACCGTTCCGCTGTTGCTCTTCGCCGGCATCATCTACTGGCAGCAGCAGGCCATCATTCTGCCGCAGTCTGAGAACATAAAGAAGATAGAAGACAACCTGAAAAAGAAGAATCCGAACTTCGGCGACAAGTTCAAGGCTCACGACGAATGGGTGAAGAAGCAGAACGGAAAGGCGATGACAAAGGACGTTCCGCTGCTTGAGTGGAGCGATATGACCACTCCGCGCCTGCAATCGGTCACCGAAAATCTCTTCGGCGAGTCGCTCCAGCTCCACCGCAGCCATCTTCTTGAAGACGTACAGCAGACACGTCCCGTGTTCGTGAGTTACCGATGGGCCATCAGCTACGTTGTCGAGGCACTCATAGTGCTGCTTTTCGCCGCAGGCATCTGGTACGGCCGACGCTCGCGTCTGCTCCATCTTGTCCTGTCATGGTTTGCCTTCGACATGACAATGCACATCATCTTCGGCTTCGGCCTCAACGAGGTTTACATCATGACAGCCCACTGGGCGTTCATCATACCTATAGCCACGGCTTTCGTACTGAAGAACTCCGGCGCACGGTTCAGCCGTTACGCCCGTATACTTACGCTTCTGCTCACCATCTGGCTGTGGGCTTACAACGGATGGCTGATAGCCTATTATCTTGTATAATGAAGCAAACGAAACAACGGTAAAAAGCACAACGCAATGGCAAACGCAGGAAAACATGACAGAGAAAAGCGCCCCGTGCGCATCTTCCACATCGTAACCCACTTCGATATGGGCGGTGCCGAGAAGGTGGCGGCAAACATAGCAGCCTCACAGACACCCGGAACCGAATATCACATGGTGGAAGTTATGCGTGCCTCGACGCCTTTCACACGCGAGTTTATGGACGGTCTGAACCGTTCGGGCATACGCTTCCACCGTGCACACATGCCCGACATACGTTTCCACTTCCTTTTCGAACGTATCGCCGCACTGTGCTTTCCGCTGTGGTTTCTGCCCGTTTATCTGCGCTGGCGGCCAGACGTCATACACGTGCATACCGAGACTCCGGACATGAGTCTGCGCGCTTTCTTCCTTCTCTTTCCGTGGCTCCGCCGCTGCCGCATAGTGCGCACGGTGCACAACACACGCCTCTGGACTGGTCAGGACAAGCTGGGCCTCCACATGGAACGCTTCTACCAGCGCGCCGCAAACAACGTGGCCATATCGCCGTCGGTGCAGTCGTGCTACGCCAAAGCCTACGGCCTCAGCCTGCCTATTATATATAATGGTGTGCAACCGGTGGATCAGAAGCCATACGCCGGCATAAAGAAAGGGTGCATCAACGTGCTCTTCGCCGGACGCTTCGAGCAGCAGAAGGGCATCGTACACCTCGTCCGACTGCTCCACAGCATGGCCGGCGACCGGCGCTACCACTTCCACATCATGGGCGACGGCTCCCTGCGGCCCGACGTAGAGCGCGCCGTGGCACAGTGCGACAACGCCACACTCACCCCGCCCATGTTCGGACTGTCCTCTGTTCTGGCGTCGTTCGACTGTCTGTTCATGCCCTCCGAGTTCGAGGGCCTCAGCATAATGTCCATAGAGGCGAGCATGGCCGGACTGCCTGTCGTGGCAAACGACTGCCCCGGACTGGGCGACACACTGCCTCCATCGTGGCCGCTGAAGGTGAGCGGAAACGACGACGAGGCCTTCCTCCGCCTGTTCAGCGAAGTCATACCACACTCCGACCTCCGCTCACTCGGAGCAGAAGCCAAGGCATACGCCCTGTCGCAGTTCGGCATAAGGCTTATGCAGACAGAATACGAAAAGATTTATCTGGACTGAGAAGCGTCCGTTATTTGTGGCCGTCGCGCCCCGTCCATTTGTTCAGGCGGCGCTTCACGGCCCGCGCTATGATGCCGAAGTTGCCGTAGCGCAGGTTGAGCAACAGTTCCTCAACCGACCTTCCTATCTTTATCCACGGGTGTCCGTAGCCGTAGGTGCGGTATGTGCGCTCCTTGAATTCCACATTCTCAATGACATAACGCGGATGTTTCAGCGGGAAGTCCACCTCAAAGCGTTTCATGGTGAACAGTCGGCGCAGACGTCGCGGCATGGTCTCCAGGCTTCCCGCAAAATGGGTTGAGCCTTCAGTAGCGCCGCGGTTGTTTATCATGTTGCGTGTCGGCATGATGGCGAGTCCGCTGTTCATCACCATTGCCGACCAGAAAATGGTTTCATAATACTCCTTGCCCGACGCGCGGTGGTCGTAACATGCACGCAGGGTGTCGGCGCAATAGCGGCGCTGACGCATCACTCCGTTGAGCTGACGCATGGCAAACTCGTCGTCGAGGAAAGCATAAGAGGCGTCCCAAGTGTCGATGACACGACGCCACGATGCCCATCCCCAGATGGAGAACACCGACGTGAAGAAGTAGTCGCACGGCACTCCCGGCGTCACCTCGTCGCTGTTGAAACCGGCTATCATCGTGATTCGCTCGTCGTGTTCGTAGCGGTCGAGCATCTCCTTGCAGAAAGGAAAGAACGACTGCGACGGCACGTCATCGTCCTCGAGTACAATACATTTGTCGACAATGGAGAACGCCCACTTCTGCGATATGTACTCCGACGGATCGCAACCATAGTTGCGCTGCTGATACATGCGGTGCACCTCACACTCCCAGTCGATGTCCTCCACCACACGGCGGCATCCCTCTATGCCCGCCATGTCGGCCTCGCCGCGCGGACCGTCCTGATAGAGAAAGAGGCGCGAGGGCCGTGCCTTTCTCACCTCGTCGAACACTTCCTTGAGCCTTTCGGGGCGGTTGAAGAAAAGTATCAGCACCGCCACATCCACCTTTGCCGGTTTCTTATCCATAATATCTTACTTTACTTGATGTCTGTTTTCAGTCGTGCGCCGTGCCGTCACGCTCATAGCAGCTGCTCCATGCACACCTTCTGCGGCTTCAGTCCGCAACGCTCGTAGAACCTCATGGCCTCCGGATTGCAGCTCCACACATTGAGTGTCACGTTATGACAGCCGCATCCGCGCGCAAACTCTATCACATGCCGGTAGAGCTCAGTACCGATATGCCGGCCGCGCAACTTGCTGTCCACACACAGGTCGTCGATGTAGAGCGTGGTGACAGGCTCGAGTATGTGGCTGTCGGCATGATGCTGAAACACGCAGAAGGCGTAGCCCACGGCCACGTCGCTGTCGTCCACCGCCACAAACACTGGACGGCTGTCGTCTGCCAGTATGTCCGTGAGTTCCTCGTTTGTATATTTCCGCCCGAGCCGGAACAGGTCCGGACGTCCTTCGTGGTGCACGGCGTTCACCTGACTGAGCAGGTTGTTTATCTGTGGTATGTCCTTACCGGACGCTCTGCGTATGTTCATGCCTTCATTATTTTATGTTTACAGGATGCTGCCTGTCTTGTGGCAAAGATACGATAAAAAAACGACAAATGCCTCCGCACACCCTTCTATTATGCCATCCCATGCCGGACGCCCGTCAAAAAAAGAGGCCGGCGGACAGCGTGTATGGCAAAATTGTACTAAATTTGTGTGCGGATAATAAAACATCACCGTTATGGATGTCATCAGATTCATAAAAGACTGGACACTCGCCGTGTCCATTGCCGCCGGAGCAGCGCTCTATCTCACGTTCGCTTTCACACCCGCACTGAGCGGTGCCTCCGACTTCTTCGCGCCACTTCTCGACGCCATGCTGCCCCTGTTCATGTTTCTCGTGCTCTTCGTCACCTTCTGCAAGGTGGACTTCAAGAAGCTGCGCATAGTGCCGTGGCATCTTTGGGTGAGCGCGTTTCAGGTGCTCACCGTGGCACTCATCACCTCTCTGGTGCTGGGATTCGGCATGACCGGCGACAGCCTTGTGCTCATGGAGGCCATGCTGATATGCGTCATCGGCCCGTGCGCGTCGGCCGCCGCCGTGGTGGTGAAGAAGATAGGCGGCGACATTGAACAGATGACGGCCTACACGTTTCTGTCCAACTTCATCACGGCACTGCTCATTCCCGTGTGTCTGCCGCTCATAGAGAAGGGCGCCCACCTGTCGTTCTGGGAGGCGTTCAGCATCATTCTCTACAAGGTGTGCACGGTGCTCGTGGCGCCGATGCTGCTGGCCTACGTGGTAAAACATTGGATGAAGCGTCTCCACAGCGCCATACTCTCCGTGAAGGATCTGGCATACTACATGTGGTGCGGCTCTCTGATGATTGTCACCGGCACCACCGTCAAGAACATAGTACACGCCGACACCACCTGGACCTTCCTCGTCACAATAGCCATAGTGGTGTTCATTCTCTGCCTGATGCAGTTTGCCGTCGGCCGGTTCATTGGCCATTACTTCGACAGCACCGTAAACGCAGGACAGGCACTCGGACAGAAGAACACGGCATTCGCCATCTGGATAGCCTACACTTACCTCAATCCGCTGTCGTCCGTCGGACCGGGATGCTACATATTGTGGCAGAACATAATAAACAGCATTGAGATATGGGCACACGAACACAGACAGAACCGGACAGACAATAAAAAATAACAGCAACGCCGTAAGCACCCGATGCTTACGGCGTTGCCGCTATATGACGATAAAAGGATGGGCGGACACTGCGTCCGTATCCTCATTTCTTATTTTCCTGCAGCGAAACGTTCGGCCTGCTGACGTATGAGTTCGGCGTCGTCGAAATAGTCGATGCGCATGGCGTGGCGCACCTCGCTCATGGTCTGCGCAGCCACTTCGCGTGCCTGCTCTGTGCCACGGCGCAGTATGTTGTATATCTCCGGTATGTCCTTCTCAAACTCACGACGGCGCTGACGCATCGGTTCCAGCATGTTGTTGATGATGGTGTTGAGGAACTTCTTGCACTTCATGTCGCCCAGTCCGCCGCGACAGTAGTGACACTTCAGCTCGTCCAGACAGCTGTACTCAGGCCAGAACTCGGCGAAGTCGGCGTCTGTGGAGAAGGCGTCGAGATAAGTGAAGACGGCGTTGCCCTCCACCTTGCCCGGATCTTCCACGCGAAGGTGATCGGGATCGGTGAACATGGAGCGCACCTTCTGCCATACCTCTTCAGGCGAATCGCTCAGATAGATGCAGTTGCCGAGGCTCTTGCTCATCTTCTCCTTACCGTCCGTACCGGGCAGACGGCGTGCGGTGGCGTTCTCGGGCAGCAGGATGTTCGGCTCCACGAGCACGTCGTCGTATATCTGATTGAAGCGGCGCACCAGTTCGCGGGTCACCTCTATCATCGGCTCCTGGTCTTCGCCGGCCGGCACTGTGGTGGCCTTGAACAGTGTGATGTCGGCAGCCTGGCTCACCGGATAGCAGAAGAAGCCCAGCGGAATGTTGGCCTCGAAGTTGCGCATCTTTATCTCTGTCTTCACCGTCGGGTTGCGCTGCACGCGCGAAACGGTGATGAGGTTCATCAGATATGTGGTGAGTTCGGCAAGCTCGGGTATCTGGCTCTGGATGAAGAGCGTGCACTTCTCCGGATCGAGTCCGGCGGCCAGATAGTCGAGAGCCACCTCTATGATGTTCTGACGTATCTTTTCAGGATTCTCGGCATTGTCGGTGAGGGCCTGCACATCGGCCATAAACACAAACATGCGGTCGTAGTCGCCCTCGTTCTGCAGCTGCACTCTGCGGCGCAGCGAACCTATATAGTGGCCCAGATGAAGTTTTCCGGTTGGGCGGTCACCGGTAAGAATTACTTTTCCCATTTGTCTTTCTGTTGTTTTGTTAGTGGCTCCTCTGTGGCGGGAGCGGCCGGTGCGCCTCGGCACCATGTGTGGCTACAAAGTTACAAACAATTTCCGACATACGGCAAACAACTGACACGTAACACGAAAATAAAACCGTGTGCCGGCCCGTAGCCGACATTTCGAGGTAAGGAAAACCGGTGGCGGAAAAAGGAAAACGGAGAGGAAAACGGACAAATATACATTTCTGAAAGAAAAAACTATGGACAGAAGGAATTTTCAAAACAGAATATCATAAGATGAGGAAAACATTATTCCACAGCAGAAAGGATAATAAGGAATAACAGCGGATTTGCCGAGGCTTCACGAAACGGCGAACGGCCGTAATTAAACGGATGCTGATTGTAATAAAAAAAACGAGGTTTCGATACCGGACAGACCGTTTTCGGTGACGGATATATGTTGTGTCCTTATGCTGAAAAGAAACCGATATGGGCAACTTTCAATTTATAACCGGATTTTGATTTTTCCCTCTGAGTTTCCTGTCCTACCCCGAAAAATAAGCGAGAATTTGCGGACTGAGTCGTCCTCGGACGCAAATACGCGAATTATGAAAGGTTTGCATAAGTCGTTGAATAGCAACAGCTTATATTTAAGAGATATTTTATCGTCTTGCAAAAAGCACCATTTCGGCACGCGATTAAGCCCATATCAGGGGCTGAAATGCACCAGATCAGGGCCTGATACAGACTCAATCGGACCATGAAACGGGCATTATCAGAAACTGAAGTGAATTCTTCCGGACTGCATTACCGGATATATGGCAGTGCGGTAAATGCTGAAACGGACTATACTATAGTTGATTTAACATTCCTTTACATCTCTTTTGCGAAAAAATTTTGTCAAAAAAAAGTCAAGAAAAATCGTAAGTCCGTCGTTCGGGTTTCCTTTGAAAACACCGATATCAGGCGCGGGAAAAGATGCGGAGATATTCTATCGGACAAGCCGGAAGCATGAGCCGCAGCGGTGACGGCAGTTTACCGGTCAAGGTAATGTGAGTTTATCATTACATGAGCTCCATGCCGTCACTGTTTATATCGCCCAGCGTTGTAAGCGCGTTTTGTGGCTTTCCACGATCCTTTATGAAAGGAACGATATTCCACTGAATTTCTACTGAACCGCATGCTGCCGTAATGTATATTTATGCCCGGCCTTAAAGGTACATTCCGTGTGCCCGTGGGGCGGCGACGAAAGGAAAATATTTCGGTGTTTTTCTTTGATTATTAGCCGATAAGCAGTACTTTTGCGTTGGTTTCGGACATCTGTTATATGGCGAAACCGGCATAATCCTGAACTGACAGTATGGAATCACTGAAAGAAAAAACGGCAAAGGGACTGTTCTGGGGAAGCATGAACAACGGCGTGCAACAGATTGTGGGCGTGGTGTTCGGCATCATTCTCGGACGTCTGCTCTCGCAGTCCGACTACGGCATGATGGCCATGATAAGCGTGTTCTCGCTCGTGGCCACGGCACTGCAGGACAGCGGTTTCCGCACAGCCCTCACCAATCTGCACGACCCTAAGGACAGCGACTACAACTCGGTGTTCTGGTTCAACATCATAGTGGGCACGACCATGTATCTCGTGCTCTTCTTCTGCGCGCCGCTCATAGGACGCTACTACAACTCGCCCGACGTGGTGCCGCTCTGCCGCTACGCCTTCCTGAGCATAGTCATAGCGTCGCTGGGCACGGCCCAGTCGGCCTATCTCTTCAAGCGGCTGCAGGCCAAACAGCAGGCAAAGGCGGCCATGACGGCCGTGTTGGCGTCGAGCATCGTGGGCTCGGTGATGGCGTGGCAGGGCATGGCCTACTGGTCGCTGGCTACGCAGGGACTGGTCTATGTGTCGATAAACACATTCATGCAATGGCACTACTCGCCGTGGCGGCCGTCGCTGCGCGGCATCAGCTTCGCTCCGGTGAGGCGTATGTTCCGCTTCTCGTTCAAGATTCTGGCCACTACTATCATGACCCACGTCAATAACAACGTGCTCAACATTCTGCTGGGCCACTACTTTACGCCGCGCGACACGGGCGTATACAACCAGGCTTATCAGTGGAACACCAAGTGCTACTCGCTCGTTCAGAGCATGGTAGCGCAGGTGGCACAACCCGTACTTGTGGATCTTGACAACGAGCGCGAGCGTCAGATGAACGCCTTCCGCAAGATGATGCGCTTCACGGCGTTCATATCCTTCCCGCTGTTGTTGGGCTTCGGACTGGTGGCGCGCGAGTTCATCGTGCTGGCAATAACCGAGAAATGGCTGCCCAGTGTATATCTTATACAGATTCTTTGCATCAGCGGCGCGGTGGTTCCGCTGTCCACTCTGCTGTCCAACATGATTATAAGCAAGGGGCGTTCGGGCACGTTCTTCTGGTGCACGTTCTCGCTCGGCGTGGCGCTCATAGTACTCATGCTGCTCATCTGGCCGCTGGGCATACGCGCGATGGTCATAGGCTACGTGTGCCTCAACGTGGCGTGGCTGTTCGTGTGGCTCTTCTTCGTGCGCCGGCTTTCTGGCTACGGCGTACTGATGTTCCTGCGCGACACCGTGCCTTTCGCGCTTGCGGCGGGCGGAGTGATGACGCTGGTCTATGTGGTTACGTCGCCCATAAGCACTCTGTGGCTGCTGCTCGTGGTGCGCATAGTGCTGGCTGTGGTGATATACTACGCCGTGATGAAGATTGCGAGAGTGAAGATACTAGACGAATGTATGTCGTTCGTACTGTCAAGAATAAGGAAAAAACACTGAACAACATGACTGAAGGCAAGACGGTGGCAGTGGTGATGTGCACCTATAACGGCGAGAAGTTCCTGCGCGAACAGCTCGACTCCATACTGCAACAGACCTATCCCATAAACGAGATAATAGTGCAGGACGACTGCTCGACGGACAGCACCGTGGCGATACTCCGCTCTTACGCTGCCCGCGACGGCCGTGTGAGGGTGATTGTGAACGCACATAACCTGGGGTTCAACCGCAACTTCAGGAGCGCGGTGATGAAGGCGACGGCCGATTTCGTGGCTATATCCGACCAGGACGACGTGTGGATGCCGGACAAGATAGAGCGCCAGGTAGAGGCGATAGGACAATACAACATCTGCTACTCCGACCATCTGCGCGGCACTACGATTGAGGGTGCGCACACGGTGAGCCCGCGCTGCTCGCTCGAGGCTCTGATGTTCGGCGGTTTCGCGGGCCACACCATGCTCCTTAGGCGCGACTTCGTGCAGCGCGACGATGTGTGGATGGACGGCATTTACTACGATTGGAGCCTGGGACTGAACGCTTATTTTCACGGCGACAAGGCGATAACGCACATCGGCAAACCGCTCAACTGGCACCGTTCGCATCCGCAGGAGGCGGCGCTGTTGCAGAGTCTGAGCGTGAACCCTGCTCCGAAGAGCCGGCCCACATGGCAGCCTTACGTGCTCGGATATGCTCATTTCCGCCGCCTGCAGCGCAAACCGGCGTGGCAACGGCTCTACTCGCACATTCTCGAAAACACGCGCGGCCCTCGCTTCCATCTTCATCACACCATGGCAAGACTGATGCTCAGCTGCAGTCCTCTGGCCATGCTGCGCCTCTGCACGATATGTATGAAGCACCGCCGCGACATATATCCCAACGCGACGAAGACCAACGGAATAATGGGAATGGTGCGCGGCTTCTGCTGGCCGATGATATTTGCTTACCGATGCTCGCAGTTCGACCTGTGAGGTTCGGGGCACGACATGCGGCGACAACATTGTCCGCGGCAGACATTATTGTTTCGTATTACCTTCGCAGTCACCACTTTTTCAGCATGGCGGGGCGTAAACTCGAAGTTTTTGTCTATATTTGCATTATGTTATCTGCATCCGGAAAAAACGCAGTACAAACATTTATGCAACACGGATTCTATAAACACTATTTGCTATGATTAAGAAATTACTTTTCATCTTTTTGCTGCAGATGTCATTTGCAACATGTATTTGTGCTCAGAAAGTCATAGACTGGAGAGCCACACGAGACAGCATAGCAAAGCACGCAGACAAATTTCTGGATGTGGAAGGTTTGAAACTGAAACCTGGTCTGACCATGAAAAGAACTATGGAGATATTTGAAGCCATCGGTTGGAAAACCGATCCGTTCTATGAAGTTGAAGACGATGATAGCCAAATGCATATTCTAAAAGGAGAATCTTTAGGAATAAAGAACTGCGAAATGTTCATAACACCAACAGAAAAAGACAAAAACATTGTTGGCGTCATAGGCATAGTCTATACTGAAAGTAATTCTTTTAAAAAACTGAAAGAAACGTATGACAAAGTGAAAGAATCTCTGTCTGAAAAATATCATGTGTTCTCAAGCAAGGAATATTTTAAAGACAAGGAAACGGAAAACTCGACATCGAATAAGGAAAAACTTAAAGCATTGGCTCAGAACGAAGCCGTTTTTGAAACAATATTTACCATTTCTGACAATGTGGATTACAATGTCCTGGGAAATGCTACACTTTTCATAAATCATTATGGGGACAAACTGGGAAGATTCAATAGTGTTTCCGTGATATATTCTACATCAGACCGTTTTATTGAAAACATGGAGGACGACCCTGATTTTATGTTTCTCAAATAAAAAGGCTAATGTAAATAAACATAAAAACAGCCTTGTCTGTTCACTGAAAATAAAGAAACAACAATACAAATGAAACAAAATATCGCCGTAATACTTGCCGGAGGCGTTGGCACACGACTCGGCATCTCGACACCGAAACAATTTTACAAGGTGGCAGGAAAAATGGTGGTGGAACACACCATCGACGTTTTTGAACGCAATCCGAGGATTGACGAGATTGCCATTGTGTCGAACCCGATGCTCATTTCCGACTTCGAGAACATCGTGCTGCGCAACAAATGGCGCAAGGTGAAGAAGATTCTCAAGGGCGGAAAGGAACGCTACGACTCGAGTCTCTCGGCCATCAGGGCTTACGAGAAGCAGGAGGTGAACCTCATATTCCACGACGCGGTGCGCCCGTTGCTCAGCCAGAGAGTGCTCGACGACGTGATTGATGCGCTCGGAAAGTATGAGGCGATAGACGTGGCTGTGCCGTCTGCCGACACAATAATAGAAGTGGAAGGCGACTTCATCAGCAACATACCCGACCGCTCAAGACTCCGCCGCGGACAGACTCCGCAGGCTTTCGACATCAACGTGATAAGAAAGGCGTATGAACTAGCACTGAAAGACCCGGCGTTCCGCACGACGGACGACTGCGGAGTGGTGCGCCACTACCTGCCGGACACACCTGTATATGTGGTGCGCGGCGAGGAAAGTAACATGAAACTGACCTACAAGGAGGACACATACATGCTGGACAAGCTGTTCCAACTGAAGAACACGGAGGTGGGAACGGCCATGCCCGACGCCTGTCACTTTGAAGGTAAGGTGGCCGTAGTGTTCGGCGGAAGCTACGGAATAGGTGCCGACGTGGTGCGGATGCTCGAAGAACGCGGTTCGAAAGTGTTCGCCTTCTCGCGCAGCATGGGCGGAGTGAACATAGGCGACAGGCAGTGCGTGAGCGACACTCTGGCGCGCGTGGCGGCAGAGGCGGGCAAGATAGACTTCGTGATAAGCACAGCCGGTATACTGAACAAGGAACCGCTGGCAGCGATGGACTACTCCGTGATAGAATCGGCCGTGCAGACCAACTACATGGGAACGGTGAACGTGGCCATCGAATCGTATCCTTATCTGAAACAGACGGGCGGACGTCTCATATTCTTCACATCGAGCTCATACACCCGCGGACGCGCTTTCTACAGCATATATTCGTCAACCAAGGCTGCGATAGTGAACTTCGTGCAGGCCGTTGCGCAGGAATGGGAAGGCGACGGAATAAAGATTAACTGCATAAACCCGGAACGTACGAAGACGCCTATGCGTGTGGCGAACTTCGGAACAGAGCCCGACGACACACTGCTGAAGCCGGAGAAGGTGGCGGAAGCCACACTGCGCACACTCGCATCTGACTATACGGGACAGGTGGTTGACGTGAGACGCGCCACGGCGGAAAACAAATGACAAACGGAAAAGACACATAAGCCACAATGAAAAATACTTTTCTCGAGGAATACAAACGCAGAACACTGAGACAATGTCAGCTGAAACAGCTCGGCATACTGGAAGAAATAGACCGCATATGCCGCAAGCACGACATATCTTACTGGCTCGACGGCGGCTCACTGCTTGGTGCCGTGCGCCACGGAGGGTTCATTCCGTGGGACGACGACATCGACATCGCCATGAGCCTTGCCGACCTTGAGCGGTTCAAAAGCGTCGCTCCGAAGGAACTGCCTGCCTCTCTGACGTTGCAGACACCGCAGAGCGAGGACACGAAAGAGCCGATAGTGAAGGTGCGCGACCTCAATTCGTTCTTCGTGGAACCGGGCGACGACTTCAGCGCCGACTACGAGAAGGGACTCTATGTGGACATTTTCCCGTTCATAGACTATCCGGACGTTTCAAAGAAATTCGTGAAACGATACGGTCGCGGCATATCAAAGTGCTACTCCATACTGCACAGTCCGCACAGATATTCGCTGCGCTCGGCGGCAGAACTGCCGTGGTTCGGCATGCAATACGCGCTTTACAGCCTTGCGTGGAAACTGGCTTTCATGTTCAGAAAGAAGGGAACGTATATGTCGAACACGCTCGTGAACAACGGATACGGCATAATGCACCTGAAGAAAAGCATCTTCCCGCTCGGCACGATAACATTCGAAGGCCGCACGTTCAGCGCGCCGTGCAATCCAGACGCTTACCTGCGCGACCTCTATAATAACTACATGCAGATACCGCCGAAAGAGAAACAGAAGATTCACTCGGTCTTTATCATGCCTGAACTGATAAAATAACGAGCTCGTTGCCACCTATGGTCGAGGCCATGGTTGAGAAACTGCTGCCTGCCGAACCATAGATGCAGCGTGTGAGCGAAAGCGTCCACATATCGACAAGTCCGCCGCGTATGCCGGCCGTATTGCCGCGTTCGGCGGCGTCGGAAGGCGTGATGATGCGGTCGCCGAAGACTCCGCGCATCTGCTGTTTCACATCTTCGCTGTCGGTGGCGAGAAATATGCGCAGGTCGGGATGTTCTTTCAACTCACGCTGTCCGGCCTCGATGAACAATGCAGTAGGGCTTTTCTCTATCGACTCGGCGTTGTCTGTACGGCGTATGTGCATACCTATCGTGTAATCGGAAAAACCTTCACGGAACGTCTCAACGCGCTCCATAACCTCGTCAACGGGACGGAATATCTTCTTATAAAGCGTGGTTTCCCACGTACCGAACTCCTGATAACAGCTCATGTAGCACCGTTTGCCGCGCAGCCATGCCTCAAAATCAAAGTTTTTCTGCTTCAAGGGAGTGACAAACTGCTCGTATATGCGGTCGTCGAAAACAACGCTCTGAAACGCCTTTGGTATCCAGAAGTTGCGCCGGCGCGGTCTGTCGTTGACGAGAAAATCCAGTCCGCGCGCCTCACGCAGGGCAAAGAGAGAACTGTCAACGGGTTTGAAGATGTCGCGGAACGGAGCATTCAACGCCCAGTCGCGAAACCAAACGACCTGCATTCTGCCGTCAACAGCACGGCACAAATTATATGCCGACACAACGGCACGCATTCTATTGGCCAGTCCTCCGGCCGGTACCAACATCAAACTGGTTTTGTTCATAACGGTGACTTGAGTTAAACCGGAAGGCGGAACGCGTCTTATCGCAAGTCTTCCGCAACTCTCCGAATGATTGATTATGAATGCAAAGATATGCAAAATAGCCCTCAATCGGAGATTATGCGGCCGATTATTTTGAAATGAATAAAACTTTTAGAGCAATAATAATTATCTTTGCATAAGATATACTGCACTCGGGAAACTGAGAACAAGCTCTCTTTCCACTCATTTGCACAATCGTTGCATAAGATATACTGCACTCGGGAAACTGAGAACAAGTTCTCTTTCCGCTCGTTTGCACAATCTTTGCATAAGATATGCTGCACCAGGAAGAAACAAAGCAAACTATATTTCCACATGCAGCCAATGTCTCTGCACATTATATTACTGCACCGGCACTACCGGCAGAAGCCGCCCTGCGACACACCATACAGACGCAGACACGAGGCGACGGGCCGGATCCTGACTTTCGTTTGACAAGAAGAATGAACAAAGAACAGAACATTACTACAAAATGGATGAACGGCATCGCCTACGAGGTGGCCTTCTGGAACAACGTGTACAGATGGAAATGGACCTTCAACGGCATGATGAACTGGTCGAAACACGGTGGCGTTATAACGCTTGAAGGGTTCGACGCCAACGCCTTCCTCGCCAAAACGGACAAGCCGAAGGTGCTCGACGTGGGATGCGGAATGAGCTACGCGACGGGCAACCACATCATGCGCGACGGACAGTTGACGCCGCTCGACATTCATTACGTTGACCCGTTGGCCGGCTACTTCAACAGAATACTGGCGCGCCACCGCCGCAAACTGCCGAGAATAGAATTCGGAATGGCCGAATATCTGTCGGCGTTCTATCCGACACACGACGTATCGCTCGTGATAATACAGAACGCACTCGACCACTCCGCCCACCCCATGAAAAGCATATACGAAAGCATCGACGTGCTGAAAAAAGGCGGATGCCTCTATCTCAACCACCACATAAACGAAGCGGAAACCGAACACTACAAAGGATTCCACCAGTATAACATATGCCGCGAGAACGGAAAACTGATAATATGGAACAAGAACGAGCGGCACGACGTGGCTGAGCTGACAGCCGGATTTGCCGAGCTGACCGTGGGACTGACAGAAAACGGACACGTGGCGGCTGTGATAAGGAAGACCGGCGACGTGCCGCAGAGCCTCATAGACGACAAGGGTGACAAGCGCGCACTGTGCTCAATACTTATGGACTATGCCCACACTGCCGGCAGTCCGTGGTACGGAGTGAAAAAGAGTGCGGCCTACTGGAAATACAACATACTGCAGTTCTTCATACAGGGACTGCCCTGGACACTGAAGATGAAACTGAAAAAACTCATCAAACAGGCCTGAACCGCAGAATGATAAGCATCATAATACCCGTTTACAAGACGGCGGCGACGCTCGACAGATGCGTGGAAAGCATAGCCGCACAGGAGGACGCCGACTTCGAGATAATACTCGTCGACGACGGTTCGCCGGACGATTGTCCTGCGATGTGCGACAGATGGGCCGAAAAAGACAAGCGCACGAGAGTGATACACAAGCCTAACGGCGGACTGAGCAGCGCACGCAACGCAGGCATTGAGGCGTCAAGGGGCGACCTGCTGATGTTCATTGACTCCGACGACTACATAGCCCCCGGCACGCTGCACGACCTGAACGGTCTGGCCGGAAAGCATCCCGAATATGACATTATAGAGTTTCCCATCAGCCGAGAGAGAGCAGACGGCACTGAGGAAACGCTGACCTTCGGCAACTGCGAATACCGCGACATGGACGAATACTGGCTCTCGTGCCGTGCCTATACCCACGCCTACGCCTGCAACAAGATATACCGCCGCAGGATGTTCGACGAAGTGAGATACCCGGAAAAGATGATTTTCGAAGATCTGCACACCCTGCCCCTGCTTCTGGAGAAAGCCGGTGTAACGGCCACAACGTGCGCGGGAACTTACTATTACTGCTGGAACAGCGGAGGAATATCCAACAACGCCGATGGCAACGCCTGGCGACAGCTGCTCGCTACGCACCTGAAGATGTTGGAAAAGACGCACCGCCGCACGCCAGAATGGGCCGACTACTACATGCACGTGCTCAACATCCAGATATACACCACCGAACTCACGGGCGACCGTCCGCTGCTGACAACCATCAGACAGAACTTCATGAGCGTAGATAAGAGTTTCCGTCTGAAAGCCATTCTGCTCGACATAATGGGCGTGAATGCCCTCTGCCGTGCCAACAGACTGCTGCGCATCATGTCCGGACGCGGCCGTCGGAAGTAAAAATTATTACACTACGGCCGTACAGTGTAATATTGTGTAACGAATCGTTTGGTTCGTTTTGTTTTTTCATCCTATATTTGCAGCGTCCGGACAAACGACTAACATGTCTAACGCAAAAAACCAAATGTATTATGAAAAGAATCCTTATGATGGCGCTTGCCGAGATGATGATGGTATCGACGGCGGCTGCACAGACCACAAAAGAGAATAAAGAGAAAGTGTATGAGAAGTGCGAGGTGCTGCCGGAATATCCGGGCGGCATTCAGGCCATGATGAAGTTTATTGGCGAAAACCAGAAATATCCGGCGGAAGCAGTAAAGCGCGGCGAACAGGGACGGGTGGTTGTGAGCTTCGTAGTTGAGAAAGACGGTTCGCTGACCGACATAGAGGTGACCAAGCATGCCACTCCTACGCTCGACGCAGCAGCCGTGGGGACAGTGAAGAAAATGCCGAAATGGAAACCCGGAACCCATAAAGGAAAGAAAGTCAGAGTGCAATTCGCCCTTCCTATCAGTTATAAAATAAACTAAGAATGAACCGCACCGGCACTATACTGATTATTCTCGTCACGGCCATACTCATGACAGCATGCGGACAAAGGGAGACGTACGACAGCACAATCGCGCGCGCCGAGAGCATGACCGACACCGATCCGCACGGCGCACTGTTGCTGCTCCACGGCCACAAGGACAGTCTGTGCGCCGGCCCGGCCGACAGTGCGCTCTACGAACTGGTCTATACAGAATCAGTGCACGACCTCGGGGTGAAGCTGACCAACAGCGAATACATAATCAGCAGTGTGGCATGGTTCGACCGATGCGGCGACAAACGCCGCAGGGCAAGAGCGCTAGTGCAGCTCGCACTGTGCCTCCACGACAACAGACAGCTGCACGATGCAGTGCTCAACCTGAAGATAGCGGAGGAAGCGGCAGCCGGTACAGACGACAGTTTTCTCAACTTCAGGCTGGCCGCAGCATTGGCGCAGATGAACACTATGACGGGACATCACGACCTGATTATGAAATACCGCCGCATGGAACTCGACGCAGCGCAACGCACCGGAAGCACAGACCACGTGGCACGGGCATGGAACGACATGGCGACGGAGTATATGCGGATAAACCGTACCGACAGTTTCATGGCGTGCATGAACCGTTGCCGGCCGTTACTTCCTAAGGCAGGACCGGAGGTGCAGTCGCTCATACGCACCAATCTGGGCTGTTACTACATGAACCGCGGCGACACCGCGCGTGCACTCCGACTGCTGACGATGGCTTATGTGGGATGTCCCGACCGCATGGCATCGCTCCGTCTGGGCGACATATACGCCGCTGAGAACGACATGCAGAGGGCCGAGAGCATGTGGTACGACGCTGCCGACTCCGACGTACCGGCCATAAGCAAGAGCGCACTGAAGAAACTCATAACCCTCGCACGCACAAGAGGCGACGGAAAGTCGCAACTGTTTCTGAGCGAAAGACTCAACAACGTGTACGACCACGACGTATCCACCGAAACGGCAAGCTCGCTCGTGGAGCTGCAGAAAAACTATGACAGCCGGCGCAGCGAACGCCTCTCGCATGCAAAGATGATGCGGCTGGGTGGCGCGACGGCCGTGCTGATAATAGTGATGGTGGGGTTCATGGCGTATCACCGGCGCAGAATGAGCCACTACGGACGGGTGATAAACAGACAGAAACTGACGCTCAAGGAACTGAACGCCGGCTACACGCGCGACCTTGAGAGCTACCGCGCCCTGCGCCGGAGGCTTGACGAGCTGCAGCAGGCAAGGGAGAAGGACGTCAGACTGATTGAGGAAAAGACACGCGAGATGGAGAAGATGCAGGCGCAACTGGCCGAATACCAGAACGACCGGCGCAATCCGGAACAGTGGAACATGGAGGACCGGCTGATAAACGCCGACTGTGTGTATGCCCTGCACCGCCTGGCCTCCGTAGGACGGACGGCCGAAAAACAGGCCTGGGACGCACTCCACCAACTGACAAACAGCTACGACAGCAGACTGAACGCGCTGTTCGCCGGGCACACCAACCTCTCGCCCAACGAGATAAACGTCACGATACTGACGCGCCTGCGGTTCATACCGACGGAGATTGCGGTGCTTACAGGCATGTCGTCGCAGTCGGTCACAAACACGAGGGCACGCCTGCTGCAGAAGATATTCGGCATGAAAGGTGGCGCAAAGGAGTTCGACGACCGTATAAGAAGCCTCTGACCGACAGGCACAAAACGCGGCAACGACCACGCAAGGAGCGCTCTACAGTATGAAAAGACTCACGGACAATAATAGTCTAAAGGGAATATTTCAGACAGAAAAACAAAAGCGTATATTTATGCAAAGACGCTTCCACAAGCGCATAAATATGCAATCACGATGTCGAAAAAACTCCGTCAGAATCTTCGGACGACCGTTCGGACGCAAATTTCCGACTTTCTGAATTTTCATTTAAATCTCTGATATACAGCCGCTTGCGCATAACAATACTGCAACAGCGACTTATCTCTCTTGCGAAAGAGTCCGTTTTAAGGTGCAAAAGAGCCCGTTTCACACGCTAAAACAGGCTATATCACACCCTGAAACGGGCTTTTTCGTCCCCTGAAACAGACTGTATCGTAAGCCCAAAAGCACTCTTTCGCAAATCACAATGCCGGATTACACATAAATAGCGGCACTTTCACACAGAATTACGCGTTCTTTTTCATGCCGTCGCGCTCTGTTTTTCAGCAGACATTCCGATGCCGGAAATCATCCTAAAAAGCCCCTTTTCGCTGCGAATATATATATTTAATCAATTTATATATATAATTCGCACAAATTCACTCCAATCACATCATGTTCCGCTATAGTTCCAGAAACGGACAAAACATAAAGAAACACAGTTGCAAAACGGTTTGTTCTGCTGTTTCTTTTTCCAGATTCAGATTTTAGGATGAATTGTTTTCGAACGTCTTTTCTGCATAATTATGCAGAATACGGAAGTGAAATAGTGTTCCATATTTCCCGTAAACGACAGATATTTCCTGCTCATTTACATCCTTGCAGAAACGCTGTCTGCCGTCCGACACCATGTACGGACAGACTGCGTGTGATGCTTCGGCGACGGCATACAGCGCTAACGGCGCATCATCCTGCGGACACACCGTTAACCGTACATCCTCCGTCAGAGCAGGCCGGGCAATTCAGAGATGCTTGATATCTGCTCGAGGCGGTCGTGAGGAAATTCGTCTGTGTGTTCGTATTTCCACGTAACATGGAACGGCACGTACACCGCCGAGGCACCGACCGACAACATCGGCGCTATATCGCTCTTGAAAGAGTTGCCCACCATGAGCAGATGACGCGGTTCGACACGCAGTGTGCGGCAGAGCGAAAGGCAGGCCGACTTGTTCTTGTCGTTCACTACCTCAACGTGAGAGAAATACTGCGACAGGCCCGAACGCTCGAGTTTGGCGTGCTGGTCGAGCAGTTCGCCCTTGGTGAAAACAACGAGGCGATGGCTGCCGAGGGCTTCGAGAGCTTCGCGTACGCCCGGCAGCGGAGTGGCAGGAAGGCGCAGCAGCGACTTGCCCAGGTCCACAATGCGTGCCACATCGGCCGCCGCAATGCGGTAGCCGCTGAGCCGCAGGGCGTTCTCTACAAGCGAAATGGTGAACGCCTTGCCGCCATATCCAAGCAAGGACATGTTGGCAGTCTCAACGGAAAACAGTTCGTCGGACACCGTCGTCGCGTCGGCGTATGGCGAAAGTATGTCGCAATAGCGGCGCTCCACTTCGGCAAAGTGCGACTGGCAGTCCCAAAGCGTGTCGTCAGCATCGAATGCTATGACGTCTATATCATTGAATTTTCTCATTATGCTTCTGTGTCTTGCTTTACATTATTAGCGTCGGCAGCCGACCGCATCACCACACGGCGGAGGTCATCGGCAAAGACGGCGTAAGTGGCGGAGTCTATGGCGTGCGGCCATGTCATCAGCGTAAGACTGTGGCCGGCGTATCCGCGACGGTAAGGAGGATGGACATGTGCGTGGGAGTTAAGGCAGAACCCGCAGCGGATGTAGAAATTCATGCGTCGTGTGGTCAGCTCGTCACACACCGGATCAATCTCGAGTATCACGGTGCGTGCCGCTTTCTGCTGGAACATCTTCATTATGCGGCTGCCTGTTCCCCGCCCTCTCTCGTTCTTCACGACAGCAAAATGCTCCACGTACACATAGTCACCGAACAGCCAGCATGATATGAAGCCAACGAAACGGCCGTCCTCCATGAAAGCATACAGACGGTAGCGGTCGTCAGAGAATGCCTCCTGCTGCTGGTCTTCGGTGCGCTGTTCGTGCAGAGGAAAGCTGTCGGCGTATAGCAGGGCGAATATTCCGTAAAGGCTGTGTGATGGAGAATCGATGCGTAGGATGTCCATAACGTGTAAATAATAAGAATGTATGGGTTGACGTGAGACGCCGTATCACAGGCACGTATGCAGCTTCACGGCAGATGTTTCTGCGTATGTGTCAGGAGAAACGGTAGCGCTCAGTGGAGTCGTCTCTCCGCCCAGTCGCCGCGATCGAGGTTACGGTATGATATGGCTTCGGCCAGATGTTCGGGCTTCACTTTCTCACTGCCGGCAAGGTCGGCCACGGTGCGCGCCACTTTCAATATACGGTTGTATGCGCGTGCCGACAGACTCAACCGCTCCATGGCTGTACGCAGAAGGGCAATTCCTTCGGCGTCGGGCTCGGCGAAACGGTGTATCATGCGCTCGGACATCTGTGCATTGCAGTGCACTCCCTTGTAAGGGCGAAACCGTTCTTCCTGTATCTGACGGGCAGCGATGACACGTTCGCGTATGGCGGAGCTCGGTTCGCCCTGCGCTGCCTTCGATATGTCCTTGAAAGGCACGGGCGTTATTTCGGTCTGAATGTCGATGCGGTCGAGCAGCGGACCGGATATCTTGCTCATGTATCGCTGTATCTGTCCCGGCGTGCACACGCAGTGATGGGTCGGATCGCCATAGTAACCGCACGGACAAGGGTTCATCGAGGCGACGAACATGAACGAGCATGGAAATTCTATGGTATACTTGGCGCGCGAAATGGTTATCTTGTGATCCTCCAGAGGCTGTCGGAGCACTTCGAGAGTGGATTTGTTGAACTCGGGAAGTTCGTCGGCAAAGAGCACGCCATTGTGCGCAAGAGATATCTCTCCGGGCTGCGGATTGACGCCTCCGCCTACAAGTGCCACCTCTGATATGGTGTGATGCGGTGCGCGGAACGGGCGCTGCGATATGAGCGAAGTGCCGCGTCCGAGCTTTCCTGCCACGCTGTGTATCTGCGTAGTCTCAAGACTTTCGCTGAGCGAGAGCGGCGGAAGGATGGACGGCAGACGCTTGGCCATCATGGACTTGCCGCTTCCCGGCGGGCCTACCATAATCATGTTGTGGCCTCCTGCGGCCGCTACCTCGAGGGCACGCTTCACGTTTTCCTGTCCGCGTACGTCGGCAAAATCGAGGTCAAACTTGTATTGCTGTTCGTAAAATTCGCGGCGTGTGTCGATGACGGTGGGTTCGGGATGTTCCTTTCCGGTGAGAAAGGCTATGACGTCGCGTATGTTCTCCATGCCGTAAACCTCAAGATTGTTCACCACTGCGGCCTCGCGCACGTTCTGTTTCGGAACTATCAGACCCTTGAACTTCTCGGCACGGGCACGTATTGCGATGGGCAACACTCCCTTGGCGGGCTGCAGATTGCCGTCAAGACTCAACTCACCTACCATCATATAACGGTCGAGCTCATCGGAAACAATGCTTCCCGCCGCAGCAAGAATAGCTATGGCGAGAGGCAGATCGAAGCTGCTGCCTTCCTTGCGCAGATCGGCCGGCGCCATATTGACGGTGATATCGGCATGCGGAAACTTGTATCCGTTATACTGAAGGGCGGACGCAATGCGGTCTCGTCCTTCGCGTACGGCCGTGTCGCCAAGGCCGGTGAAGTGATACATCACTCCGCGGTTGAGGTTCACCTCGATGGTGACGGTTGTCACCTCAAGGCCGTTCACGGCTGCGCAATAAGTCTTTACGAGCATCAGAATAGGATTTACTGTGTCTTTCCGGTCTTCAGCTGTTCCTTCAACTGTTCCATGGTGAGGTTGCGCGCAACCACGCGTCCGTTCTTCACCACAATATTGTCTGGCACATAACTGAATGCGAGCGATTTGAAAAGCCGTCCGTTCACCATCTCACCATCGCACACTACGTCGAGTTCGAGCATGTTGTTCTTCACCGCACGGCGGCAGTCATCAATGGACGCATCCACCGAGATACCCATCAAAGTGAAGTCGGCCCCCTCGTTCTTTTTGAGAAGCATCAGCTGGCGGAGCATGTTTATGCTCTCATAATTCCACGAAGCCCACACACATACTACGGCTGTCGGTGTGGCTGAAAGGCTGGCGGCAGTAAGAGACTTGCCGTCAATGGTCTGGGCGGAGAATGCCGGCACGGATATACCTGTCTTGGAATTGCCGCGTCCTTTTATCTGCTGCTGGAGCTGACGGAGATATCCGTACTTGGGCTGATGCTTTATCATAAGATTGATAAGGCTGTCGGCCATGACAAGATCGGGATTCTGCGACTGGATGAAATAGCGTCTTACAAGATATGAACCGACCATCGACTCGGGATGATCGAGAACGAACTGATGCGCATATTTCCTCGCTTCGGGCGGCGATGCTGACGCCACCTGCTCGCGGAAGGCGTTCATCAGCTTATTGTCGTCCGTTCCTTTCACTTCCATTTCCTTCAGATTGGACGCGCTTCCCTTTATTTCCACCGCCTTGCCCGGCTCTGCAAACACCGGCTGTTCGGTGAAATTGGGGAATATAATCATAAGAGTCATCGGACGACGGCACGGTATTTCGTAAGTGAAACGGCCCGCCTCAACCTTTATGGTGTCGAGTTTGCCATTGTCGCCGTCAGGACTGTAAACATAAAACTCACCCTGGTTGAGGTGGAGCAGACGACCGTCGATCTTGAAATGTTTATCGTCGGTCGAGCACGACACCAAAACCAGGGTGAGCAGAAAGAAATATATGAGTTTTCTCATTTACTTCAGTATAGAGAGTTCCAAGTCGTTGTCAGCGTATGCTTTCAACGAAGGATCTTTCTGAAGAGCCTCTTTCAGATAAGAAGAAGTGGCGAACTTGTTAGCCTGACGTGCAGCAACGATTGCGTGCAGATAGGCTGTCATTCCGTTCTGAGCAGGCACTTTGTCGAGTGTAGCGGCAGCTGCAGCGTAGTTCTTGTTAAGGATCTGTGCCAGAGCAGCGCTGTTTGTATTC
Organism: Prevotella sp. HCN-7019; assembly: GCF_037890215.1. NCBI lineage: Bacteria > Pseudomonadati > Bacteroidota > Bacteroidia > Bacteroidales > Prevotellaceae > Prevotella > Prevotella sp. HCN-7019. The sequence goes on from NZ_JBBKBO010000001.1 coordinate 72,751, forward strand.
ACGTCGCCGAAGTCTTTCTCAGCCTGAGCGTAGTTGCCCTTAGCGATGTTAAGCACACCGAGAGCGTAAGAAACATTCTCAGAGCCGGCAGCCTTTGCGATGTCTGTCTCAGCCTCAGCAACGTTACCGTTGATCAGGTTGATAAGACCGCGGTTTGCATAAGCCTCAGCAGCGTTGTTATCGATGCGCAGAGCTTTCTCTACATAAGAAGCAGCAGTTTCCTTGTCACCTTTAGCCAGGCTCAGAGAAGCCAGGTTGTTGTATGCGCGATAGTCGCGGTCATAGAGTTCAGCTGTCTTCTTGTAGATTTCCTCTTTCTTAGCATTGTCTTCTACGAGAGTTGCTGCGTAGAGCAGTTCGTCAGCGCTCAGCTTTGAAGGATCCTCAGCATACTGCTGCTGTATCTGCTCGTCGCTGCGGCCGATTGTCTCATAGTTGATGATAAGACGTGCACGACGGAGTTCAGGCAGGATGCCGTCAGCCAACTCACGGAATACAGCTGACATGTTGCGGATCTGCTGTTCACGCTCCTCCGGGTCCTTATACATTGACAGAACGCGCAGAACAACTTCCTTGTCCTGAAGATCTGAAGCTTGAACGAGCTTCTGGAAACCTTCCCAGTCCTGTGCAGTATAATGAGCATCAACACCTGTGCTTACGTTGGTTTTCTTAAGCTGCTCTTTTACATACTTCTCAGAAACGTCCTGACGCTTAGAAGCCAGCTTGTCGTTGAACTTAACACCACCTTCCGGTGAAGCGTAAGCCTGTACTTCAACGTTCTGTATGTTGAGACCTTCGCGGTCGTCGTTGATCTTCTTCAACATCTTAACGAACTCAGTTACTGAGTTGTTCTTCAGCTCGCTCTTGCGCAGGTTAGCCTGGTTGATGAGGAACTTGATGTTAGCTTCCTGCTTCTGTGCTCTTACGCGCTGGAATGAATCAGGAGCTATGCAACCGCCATCGGTAAGGATGGTCTTTTTGTACAGTTCAGAAGTAGAGATGACACCAGTAGCTACTTTCACTGCCGGAACATCATACTTCTTCTTGCCTTTGCGTGCATCGAAAGTGAGATACAACTCGCTCTGCTGCATTTCCGGTACATAATCGAAGCTGGTCTTCATTGTGTAACGGCCGCCAAGACGATATGATATAGTCTGGTTGTTGCCCATAACCTTCTCTCCCTGGAATGTAGCACTCTCACCTTTGGCCACCTGACCGTTAGCGTAGCGCAACTCAGGAGTTACAGTTACGGTTGCCTTTTTCTTCATGTACTTCTCCGGGAACATACCGCTTATAGTTGCCGGAACCTCACCTGCCTGTGATTCAAGCGGATTCGGTGTCACTGTAAAGTTGTCAGCTGACAGCGGTCCCATCTTTGAGCATGACGCGAATACAAGTACGGAGCATGCTGAAAGGGTATAAATAAGTTTTTTCTGCATAATAAAAGTTTTTAGAATAAGTGCCGCGAGCGGGACTCGAACCCGCACAGCCATTTCTGGCCAAGGGATTTTAAGTCCCTCGTGTCTACCAATTCCACCATTGCGGCATCATTTTTGCAATATCGGTCATTCCTTTTACGGATTATCGCGGCATACATACCGGTTTCTCGTACGTACACCGCCGCTTATGGCCTAAAAACACATTGCGGTTGCAAAGTTAAGGTATTAAATCATAACATCCAAAACAATTTACACAATTTAATACTTCATGATGCCATAAAATTTACAATATGGCATTGCAACAGACATAAAAACGACAGACGACATGCCGTTATACACACTTCAGCACATGCCGTCTGTCACAGACATTACACCTCTTTTATTATATATAAGAATAATTCCTATTGAACGATTCTACTGCGAGCGCAAAGAATTAATCTGCTCGTCACAAGTCCGTATTCTGTTCTCCGTACTTTGTATAACACTCTTCAGATAAGCAGAGTCTGGATCCTTTATCTGTTGCGCTTTGTATTTTGCGAGCTGACTCTCGGCGTCCCGCCGCCTTGCCTCCCATTCAGCTATCTGCGAAGCTTTTCTTGATGATGAACCGGAAGACGACGATGTGCTCACCGCTGTACCTCCGCTGTAAGTCGCGGTAGCTTTTCCTGAGGAACCGGAACCACCTCCTCCCGTAACAGCATTGGCCGCGCCCTGAATGAATGCAGAGAGAATACCGCCCCAGAAAGCCGCGTTCTGCTGACGTTGCAACTCCTGTTGACGTTGCAGTTCGGCAGCCAGCGCTGCCTGACGCTGCTGATAAACCTTCATCGCAGCTTCGTAACGTGCGACGCATTTTGGAATACTGTCAAGATAAATATTTGTATAACTGAGATAAAATTCTGCCTTCTTTGCATAAGTGGTATCCCCTCCCTGCATATAAGAATTGAATAAATTTGCCGATGTCTCAAACTGTTTTGTTGCAAGATCTATATCGAACGAGATATCCTTAATAAGGAATTCATTTTCAGGTTTTTCTTCTATTATATATGAGATAGTATTCATATTAAGAAGTTGTTTCTGCGCCTTATCATGCAAAGCCATCGCCGTGAAAAACTTCGCCCAAGGCTTCTCCACTCCTTCATGGGCATAGAACGATATTACTTTGTCGTATTCCTGTTTCTCATAATATTCCTCGCCTTTGTCACGATATACATCTTCACTTGCGACATCAGGTGTATAAGTAATAAAATCTCCCAGACTCGTTTTGCGTACTTTCCACGTATCATTAAACTCTGTATAGCTTACATAATCGAATTTCGGCGGTATGCCTTGATTCTCAAATCCAATAATGAAACCGCCCTTCCTTAATATGTTATCACTTTTTACTTCATATATACACCAATTACGTTCTTTTCCGTATTTCTTTATAAATGAATCATTGTAAAAAGATGTAGTATATATACATACAGAAAAAAGATTTTCTTGTGGGATTATCAGTCGTCCTGATTGAGTAAGAACACCTGATTTTCCATAAAAATATGCAGATATATTTTTATCTACAATATCATCACTAACATTTATATCTTCTGATCCAATAAAGAAAAATCCCGGAATATACGCACACTTATCCGTCATTATGCTGTCTCGCAACACCTCGCCTGTCGTTGAATATATACGGCTTATGTTTCCCTTTGCATAAATAACGGCCGGCGCTGCCTCGTGATACACCGCCACGGAGTCGCCGGTCCTCGTCTCCTGATTATCGTAAACCCAGCTTTTCCCCTCCTCTATCGCAGGACAGAAAATAAAGTCAGAGTATTCTGCCGGAACGATTATCTTGCCCGAAAGGTCGGCAATGCCTATTCTGCCATAACCTTTATTAATAGTGAAAACCTCCATACCATCGAGCACTGTGCCTTTGTTTATACCGTAATAGACAGCAGGCAGAATCACCTTTCCGTTCATATCGGCACGGCCTATAAGTTTATCCTTCGACGTGAGAAGCATATAGTAAGTCCCGTCCCCGTCCTGTCTTATCTCCACACGTTTCAGGCCGAGCGACTTCTTCAGCTCCTTCATCTTGTCCTTATGGGCCTTTTCGAGGTCTTTAAGGTTCTGCGCCGGCGCCGCCATACACAACGCAAGCAACAATAATTGAATAAAATATCTGTTCATAACTAAATCTTTATGCCTTCCCGTAATGATTGATGAAATCCACAACCGCGTCAGACGTAAACAGTACTGACCATAGCGGTTGCAGAAATCGACACACTTCTCTATTTAAAAAACTGTATTTTATGTGGTGCAAAGATAGGAAAACGACCTCACAGTCACAACCCGTCCCCTCCGAGCAAGTGCCCGGAATGAGACATGTCGTGTCCATGCGGTTGAAGAATATGTCTGAACGGTATGTTTTTCTTATGGTAAGGTGTGTGCGAATCCTCCGTCAGTTGGTCACTGCCACCACTCCTGTCGGAGTGTAGGAGGCATGATATCGGGTGAGAGGGTCGCCCTTGTCGCCCTTCACTATGTTTCCGCCGGTGTTCATGTTGTATTCGCGATGACATGTAGAACATGTGGCGATGCCCGTGGACGCCACACTCAGCGGATGACTTCTCACCGGCACCATGTCCGGATTGAAACAGTTGGGACACTCGGCGTCGTAGGCATAGAACACAGGCGGTACGTCCAGATTGCCGTAACCGAACCAGATGGCGTTGTTCATACCGAGGAGCACGGTGGTGCGTTCGTCTTCGGCGGTGAATATTACGTCGTCGGTCATGTTCTGGTTTGTGGAAAATCTGTAATACTGCGCGCCGCCTTTTATCACGGTTGTCACCTTACAGAAAATGCCGGTGCCGCCCACTGCGCTGTTGAGCGCGGCCGAATGGCCGTGCGTGGCGGTGTTGAACACAAAGCGGCACGGATAGGTGCTGTATTCCGACATGGTGTCGCCGCACGACGGCATCATCAATGCCATGACCACGGCGCATGCAGTTGCAAACAGTCTTTTTCTCATTTCAGCAGTTCTTTTTCGGCCTCCTCGGCACGGCTGAAGCCGAAACCGTCGTACACGCCCTTCATAAACCCGGCTATGCGGTCGTTGCACAGATTGCCCATGCTGCCCTCATGCGTATGGTGGATGTTGTGGTCGGCCTTGTAGGTGCCCTCCTCTATCTCCATGCCCACCTTGCGGTAAGCGTCGCGGAAAGGCATTCCGGCTGCGGCGAGACGGTTCACCTCCTCTACGGAGAACATCGGGTCGTACATCGGATTGTCGAGTATCGAGCGGTTCACCTCCATCTTATTGATGATGTATGCGGCCATGCGCAGGCAATCCTTCAGCTCGTCGAATGCCGGAAGGAACACCTCTTTTATGATCTGAAGGTCGCGGAAGTAGCCCACAGGCAGGTTGTTCATGATGAGAGTGATCTGTGCCGGCAATCCCTGCAGCTTGTTGCACTTGGCACGTATGAGCTCGAACACGTCGGGATTCTTCTTATGCGGCATGATGGAACTGCCTGTAGTACACTCCTTCGGCAGCTTGACGAAGCCGAAGTTCTGGCAGTTAAACATGCACGCATCGAACGCCATCTTGGCCAGCGTGCCTGCCACCGAGGCCATGGCGAACGCCACGTTGCGCTCGGTCTTGCCGCGTCCCATCTGCGCGTAAACCACATTATAGTCCATCGACTCGAATCCGAGCAGACGCGTTGTCATGCTTCTGTCGAGCGGGAACGACGAACCGTAGCCCGCGGCAGAGCCGAGCGGATTGCGGTTTGCCATGCGGTAGGCGGCCTGAAGAAAGAGCATGTCGTCGGCCAACGACTCGGCATAGGCGCCGAACCACAGCCCGAACGAACTGGGCATGGCTATCTGCAGATGGGTGTAACCGGGCATGAGCACGTCCTTACACTGCTCGCTCTTCTCCAGAAGCTCGCCGAAGAGCGTCATCACCTCGTCGGCCACCTCGCGCAGTTCGTGGCGGATGAAGAGTTTCAGATCCACGAGCACCTGGTCGTTGCGCGACCGTCCGCTGTGTATCTTCTTGCCCATGTCGCCCAGACGGCGCGTGAGCATCAGCTCCACCTGCGAGTGAACGTCCTCCACGCCCTCCTCTATCTCGAACCTGCCTTCCACACAGTCGCGGTATATCAGTTTTAGTTCGGCGAGCAGAGCGTCCAGCTCGTCCTTCTCCATGAGTCCTATCGACTGGAGCATGGTGATGTGAGCCATCGATCCGAGCACGTCGTAGCGTGCCAGATACAGATCGAGTTCGCGGTCACGTCCAACGGTGAAGCGCTCTATCTCGCGGTTCACCTCAAAATTCTTTTCCCAAAGTTTTGTAGCCATCTGTCAGTTTTCTTTCTCCGGCCGTGCGCCGAAGCGGTTTGTTACTCGTAGTTTATAGCCTGCAACACGTCGGCTATCTTCTCGATGCCCTGCTGCAGCGGTTTCTGCACCATGCCCTTTATGAACGGATTGAGTTCGGCCTTGATGGTGAGTTTCATCTTGCTCGACGTCTCCGTGACGGGCAGAATCTGAATCCACAGGTTGAAAGGCACAGGGCTCGACTCCGTCTCGAACTTGATGCACTTCGGCTCGTCGCGATCGACTATACGCAGTTTCACACTGCCTGCCGGCGGCACACTGATGGATATGGAGTCGTTGTCGAAGGTCAGATCCTTTATCTTGTCCTCCGGTATGCGGTTCTTCACTCTCTCGATGTTCTCGAGATTGCTGAGCATGTCATACACCTTCTGCTGCGGAAACTGTATCTGGCGTATGCTGCTTTCGAATGTTGTCATCGACATGATATATATGTTTTAAAGTTAGGGCAGGCCACACCCGCCCCTGCCGTTATTACTTGCGCCACTCAGACGGGTTCTTGCGCCACTCAGCCAGCACCTCCACGTCGCTCTCGGCAATGTAGCCTGTTGCTACAGCCTCAGCCACAACGTAGTCGTAGTCGGTCAGAGTCTCCAGCTGCACACCGGCCTCAGCGAACGCCTCAGCGGCAACAGGGAATCCGTATGTGTATGAAGCCACCATGCCGACAACCTCGTAGCCTGCCTCGCGCAGTGCCGCAACGGCCTTCAGACTGCTGCCGCCGGTGGAGATAAGGTCCTCAACCACAACAACCTTGGCGCCTTTTTCCAGCTCGCCCTCGATGAGGTTGCCCATGCCGTGGTCCTTTGCCTTGCTGCGAACATATACGAACGGCTTGTTCAGTTCGTCGGCAACCAGCGCGCCCTGAGCTATCGCTCCCGTTGCCACACCGGCCACAGCCTCAGCCTGCGGGAAGTGTTCGAGGATGGTGTGCACCAGCTCGAGCTTCACGAAATTGCGCAGTTCGGGATAAGACAGAGTCTTGCGGTTATCGCAATAGAACGGTGATTTCCAGCCTGATGCCCATGTGAACGGGTCGTTGGGCTGCAACTTTATTGCCTTCACATTCAGAAGTTTCGATGCGAAGTCTTTCTTCAAATTAGCCATATTGTATATTTTTTAATTATTGTCGTTTATGAATGCAAAGTTAAGGTAATTAGCCCGAAAGTCAAAATAAAACGTCAGGACATTAAAAAATATTTACAAAACACCTGCGGCTCCGCCGTCCATTCTGTGAGCGCAAAGGCGTCCGAAAAAGCCCGTTCCGCAATTTTCCGGCCTCGAAAAAACGCAGCCGCAACCTGGCGGCGAACCGACGGCTGCGCGGAACAGGCTCTTTCACACTGCGAAACAGTCCATATCAGGGCATGATACAGACCAAACCATGAGCCGAAAGAGCCCGTTCCGGCACCCCAAACGGTGCATATCGCAACACGATGACAACAGTATGAAAAGTCAACCTGTTATGTATCAACAGATTACGCAAACCTCTCAAAACTCGCGAATTTGCGGCCGGACACACCGGCGGACGAAAAAACGCGAGCCTTGAGGACGAATAATGGTAAAAAATTTTGACAAAACAACATACCGGAAGAAAATCACACGCGCCCCTTAAAAATGTAATCACGCGCACAATATCCACACGCGGAGAACGTTATAATCACAAACACGACAAGCCGGCAAAACTTTTAATAAACCAAGCACCAACTTTATGAGAACAGTATTTTTCATTATATCTGTCTTTCTTCTGACCGCATGCAGCGACCTCGACCCTCGTTACATAACAACAGACGAAAACTCAAAGGAAACCGTAGAGCTGCGCGAGAAATACACAGACAAGGTGATCGGCAAATGGTATCTGAAACAAGAACCACAGGAATACTATTTCAAACGATTCGAGAAACTGTATCACATCAGTCTGGAACAATATTATGAGTTTCATGAAAACGGCGAAATAACAGGCCGTGTGATCATGAAAGCCAAAAGAGCCGACGGAAGTCCATCTATAACAGGAGGCGAATGGTTTAGCACAGACTATCGTCTGAGCGGTTCATGGGGACTTATCCACAGAGCATCCGACGACACCGACCGTCTCAGATTCGGAGTGCATCTCAGTCCGGACGATACAGACGACACAGCCATGCTGACTCTCTTCAGCAACACAAATCTCCATTTGTACCATGCTGACGACGACATTCTCAGCATTGAGTCACCCGTAACATTTCTGAACCAGACAATAGTGATGCACCGTGTAGATAGCGAACCGGCAGACATGGGAAGTGATGCGGACGCTAAAAACTTATGACAACAAATTAAATATCAGCAAATGAATAAAGCACTGACGATATTGATATTGCTCGCTACGCTGACGTTCGTCTCCTGCTACGACGAGCCGCCCAGCGACGGAGAACTGACACGGAAACTCTACGAGAAGTATCACGACAAGGCGATAGGCCAATGGTATGTGATGCAGGACAGCCTGCCATGCATCTACGAAGAGAACAATCAGGCGTATTTTCTTAATCTCGAACAATACTACAACCTGAAAGCCGACGGCAGCATGGACGGACAGCTGAGGATAAAGGCATGGCGTATAGACGGCTCGCCCACCGCCTCGGGCGATGAATGTTTCGAAGGCGACTACACGCTTAGCGGCGACTGGAGTCTGGTGCACAAAGGCTACGACTATCTCCGGCTCAAAGTGAATCCCGTTTCCGACAATCCTGACGACATACGCATGGTGGAAAGCATATACACCACCACGCTTCTCGACCTGGAATACATCACCGACGACGAGATGCGCATACGGTCGCCGCTCGTCTTCACACACTACATCTTAGAGATGCAGCGCGTGAACGGACGGCCCGACGACGCGACAATGCCGTGAGGCTGATGTTTGCGCGTATTTTATTTTGTATATTGCGAGGTTTGTGTTAACTTTGCATCCACAATCATCTTCATAAAATCATGAACATCGAAAAAGCTTTATGCAGTTCGGTCATCAAGGCCGTGAAGGAACTGTACGGACAGGATGTGCCTGAAAAAATGGTGCAGCTTCAGAAGACAAAACGTGAATTCGAGGGACACCTCACACTCGTTGTGTTCCCGTTCCTGAAAATATCTCACAAGAAACCCGAAGAAACAGCCGAAGACCTGGGCCGCTGGCTCAAGGAGAACGAGGCCTGCGTGGCATCGTACAACGTGGTGAAGGGTTTCCTCAACCTCGTCATATCCAACGGCGCATGGATAGGTCTGCTCAACGACATCAACGCCGACCCGACCTACGGCGAGCGCAAGGCGACTGAGAACTCGCCGCTGGTGATGATTGAATATTCATCGCCCAACACCAACAAGCCGCTCCACCTGGGACACGTGCGCAACAACCTGCTGGGCTGGAGCCTCGCAAAGATAATGGAGGCCAACGGCAACCGCGTGGTGAAGACCAACATCGTGAACGACCGCGGAATACACATCTGCAAGTCAATGCTGGCATGGCTGAAGTGGGGCAACGGCGAGACACCCGAGACAAGCGGCAAGAAGGGCGACCATCTCATTGGCGACTACTACGTGGCTTTCGACAAGCACTATCGTGAAGAAGTTGCTGCGCTCAAGGCACAGTACACAGCTGAGGGCATGGGCGAGGAAGAAGCCGAGAAGAAAGCCAAGGACGAGGCTCCGCTGATAAAGGAAGCCCACGAGATGCTCGTGAAGTGGGAGCAGGGCGACAAGGAAGTACGCGCTCTGTGGCAGAAGATGAACTCATGGGTATATGCAGGCTTCGACGAGACCTACAAGGCGCTCGGCGTGGGCTTCGACAAAATATATTACGAATCTGATACTTACCTCGAGGGAAAGGCAAAGGTGGAAGAGGGACTGGCTAAAGGTCTTTTCTTCAGAAAGGACGACAACAGTGTATGGGCAGACCTTACCAATGAAGGACTGGACCAGAAGCTGTTGTTACGTTCTGACGGCACCAGCGTGTACATGACGCAGGACATCGGTACGGCCGACATGCGCTTCCGCGACTTCCCCATCGACAAGATGATATACGTCGTAGGCAACGAGCAGAACTACCATTTCCAGGTACTTTCCATTCTGCTCGACCGTCTCGGATTCAAGTGGGGCAAGGAGCTTGTGCACTTCTCCTACGGTATGGTGGAACTGCCCAACGGCAAGATGAAGAGCCGTGAGGGAACAGTGGTTGATGCCGATGACCTCATTGCCGAAATGGTGAAGGACGCACGCCAGACCAGCGAGGAGCTCGGCAAGTTCAAGGACATGACCGAAGAGGAGCGCAGCGAGATTGCACGCATAGTAGGTATGGGCGCCCTGAAATACTTCATACTAAAGGTTGACGCACGCAAGAACATGCTCTTCAACCCGGAGGAAAGCATCGACTTCAACGGCAACACGGGTCCGTTCATACAGTACACCCACGCCCGCATACGCAGCATCCTGCGCAAGGCCGAGGCCGAAGGCATTACTCTGCCCGAGACTCTCGACGCCGACATGCCGCTCAACCAGAAGGAGACGGAGCTCATACAGAAGATGAACGAATACGGTGCGGCCGTTGAGCAGGCCGGTAAGGACTATTCGCCAAGCGGCATAGCCAACTACTGCTACGAGCTGACCAAGGAGTTCAACCAGTTCTATCACGACTATAGCATCCTCAGCGCCGACAGCGACAAGGAGAAGACCGTACGCCTCGTGCTCGCGGCCAACGTTGCCAAGACGCTGAAGAACGGCATGAACCTGCTCGGCATCGAGGTGCCGGAACGCATGTAAAGGTTCTGCCTGACATCATACACGAGTGCGCAATTCTTCAACATGCTACAGGCATGCCGACGGGTTGCGCACTTTTCACTACACACAGAAGCAATGAACAACCAACCGCTTAATCCTCCCGACTACCGCCACGACACCGTTCTGCCGCTGCCGCCTGAAGTTTCGGCACAGGCATGGGCCGTCGATGCGGCGTGTTCGGGCAATCCCGGACCGATGGAATACCGCTGCGTGGATCTTGCCACGGGCGCCGTGGTGTTCCACTTCGGACCTGTGCACGGCACCAACAACATAGGCGAGTTTCTCGCCATAGTGCATGCGCTGGCACTCATGGAGCGCGAAGGCATAAAGGGAAAGTGCATCTATTCCGACAGCCACAACGCCATGCTGTGGGTGAAGAAGAAACAGTGCAAGACCAAACTGGCTCGCACGCCACGCACCGAACAGCTCTACCAGATAATAGCGCGGGCCGAAAACTGGCTCCGTACCCATCAGGTCACCACGCCGATACTGAAGTGGGAGACGCAGAAATGGGGAGAGGTGCCGGCCGACTTCGGCAGAAAATGACGCACACATTATTATAATATGACTGCCGGCACCATCCGGCAGTACAACAACGGATATATACCGGCACTGCCGGACACACATAATAACATAACCTGTAACAAAACCTGAAGATATGAAAATCAGATCACTCATCGCCATCTGCGCCGCAGCCATGCTCACAGCATGCAACGGTCATTGCGACAGACAGGCCGTATGCCACGGACAGTGCGCTCCGGCCGACTCAATGAATGTGGTGCTCGACCTGCACCGCCACGTAAAACCACAGTTTGTATCAGCCTTCAAGGCTGCGTTCCTCGAGTGCAAACAGCACACCGTGAAGGAAGCGGGATGCATGGACTACGGCGTCTATCAGGCTGCCGACGACAGCACCCACCTGTTCATACACGAGGTGTGGAAGAATCAGGCCGAACTCGACAAGCACGGACAGACCGAACATCTCAAGGCGTTCCTGGAAAAAACAAAGGACATGTGCGACAGCACGGACGACCGTCGCATCACAGTGTGCCCGCACGTACAGGCAAAATGACACGGCGCGCATAACAGCGCGACATAACAAGGAACTGAAAACCAACACATAAACTTACCTGCCATGACAAGAAAAAACATACTGACCATTCTGTTGGTTCTTATGGCCGGACTCACAGCTACGGCCCAACAGAAGTCGCTGCACCAGCTGCAGCAGGAGTTTGTCGACCTGCGTTTCGGCATGTTCATCCATTTCAACATTCCTACTTTCGCACCCGACGACTGGCCGGATCCCGATCTGCCGGCATCGGTATTCAATCCAAGGAAGCTCGACTGCACGCAGTGGGCAAAGGCGGCAAAGTCTGCCAACATGTCGTACGGATGTCTCACGACCAAGCACCACAGCGGTTTCTGCATATGGGACACCAAGACCACCGACTACAACGTGATGAACTCGCCGCTCAAGCGCGACGTGGTGCGCGAGTATGTCGATGCTTTCCGTAAGGAAGGACTGAAGGTGATGCTCTATTATTCGATTCTCGACACTCACCACCGTCTGCGTCCCAACATGATAACACCCGACAAGACGGACATGATAAAAGCGCAGCTGAAGGAGCTGCTGACAAACTATGGCCCCATCACAGCGCTCATCATCGACGGTTGGGACGCTCCGTGGTCGCGCATAAGTTACGACGAAGTGTCGTTCCCGGAGATATACAGTTACATCAAATCGCTGCAGCCGGAATGTCTGGTGATGGATCTCAACGCTGCGAAATATCCGCGTGAAGCGCTGTTCTACACCGACATAAAATCCTATGAGCAGGGAGCGGGACAGAAGATATCTACATCCGAGAACCGCCTGCCGGCACTGGCATGCCTGCCTTTGCAGAAAAACTGGTTCTGGAAGGAGTCGTTCCCCACAGACAAAATGAAACGGGCGGAGGAGATGATAAACGACAACGTGGTGCCGTACAACAAGGCTTACTGTAACTTCATATTAAACGTGGCGCCCAACCGCGACGGTCTGATGGACGACAATGCGCTGGAGGAGCTGCGCAAGATGGGCAAAATGTGGAAGAACGACGGACGTGTGGCAGAGCTGCCTGAGTGTGACGCACCGATAACGGAGCGCAACATAGCCAAGAACAGACCGGCCGAATCGTCTTGGAGCTACGATTACGGCATCATGGACTTCGCCAACGACGATGACTTCGTGACCGCCTGGACATCGAATCCGAGAGTGAAGACACCGTGGTGGAGCGTTGAACTGGGTGACGGAAAGACCATTGACATGGTGACGATAACCGAAGAAGACGGCGGCGTGATGAAGGAGTACACACTCGAATACCGCTCCGGCGGTACGTGGAAGACGCTCTTCAGCGGTGAGGCAAAGACGCAGAGCCGTGTCAAGATACACCGTTTCGCACCGGTGAAGGCCGATGCCGTGAAGGTGACGGTGACACGTCATGACGGCACTGTGAAGATAGCCGAGCTGGGCGTTTACACTCCACAACAATAAAACAGCGGCGACAATGCGGCATTATCTGCATACATCCATCAGACATAACGCCGCATATCGCAAAACGAAACATAAAAAACAATAACTCCCGGAAGTCCTGAATGTAACTTCCGGGAGTTATCGTTTAATTATAATCAATAGTTTCAAAAGGTCTTGCACAAACCAAATTCTAACAGCAGAAGAAGAACGCGACAACGCGTCTTCCGTCTGGAGCCTTCGGGGCCATGAAATCCCCGTACGGAACATTTAGTCCCAGATGCTGCTATGATAGTATCTGAAGTTGTTCTCAATGTAGTAACTGTTTTCAGGATTTGATACATCCGTAAGCTCCAGTCCCACAGGTTTCATACCTGTTCCCTCGCGATGTGTAATCTTGTATGTTGTCCAGCTGTCGGTCTTGGCAAACGCATCAACAATGTATTTAAGTCCTGAATCATAGAAACTGAAATCTCTTCCGGATGTCTCCGGCCCCGTACGGCGCACGGCAATCTCATCTTCAGAAATCTTTTTCAGTTCCATAGGATAGTGCACCTCGTCCGATCCGTACCATTTATTTATCACAAGATCCATGGTTCCGTCGCCATAAGGTTCGAAGTTTATGTAGACCATGCTACCCGATGAGAACTTTCCGCTGGCATCTATCGCACTTCTTGCCTTATCCCATTCCTTCTGAGTGTAGGTGCCAAGACCGCTGTATCCAAAGAACATATTATCGTAATCGCTGTCGACGATGAAGTAATCAGTAAGCGAACGGCCCTGTATTTTCGCTCCGCTGCGCGGGTCGGTGAAGATTCCGGTTTCCCTGTCAAGTGCCATTTCCACAACTGTAGTGTTCTTATATTTCACATTCTCCATAAGATAAATGCCATCTACAAGATTGCCATAGGAGTACATGTGTTCCATAGTCAGACCACCTTCTTCATCCGGATAATAGAGAACCAGATTCTTATAACCTGAAAGGAAAGAAGCTTGCAGCGTGTCGCCTTCTATTATCATCACGCATTTGCTTGCCACATAATTATTGATATCATCAGAAAGTCTCTGATACTCTTCAGGAGTAGTCTTCATCTTCACCATGAAGAATGGCAACTGTTTTGTTTTTCCGCGACCAAAGATGGTATCTTCATTAGCAGAATAACGGTCCAGACAGAATTCAAAATCGCCCTGCAAATCTTGTGAGAAATACTCTGACTGATCGGCATAATAATGAAAAAAATCATTATATGTGTCGAATGAAAGCACTATGCCATTGTCCATCTTCAACGAATAAGTGCTCTGAACACTTTCCTTGTCGAATGCCCCGGGAATAGACACTGTAGCTGCTGACCTGTAGAACGTACACATCTCCTGGTCGAACTTCACTGCGAAAGTGGCCACAGAAGGATGACGGCCGTAAGTAGGCTGAGAAGTGTATAACGCCCATCCGTATTCATTATTGTTGAAAACACGTCTGTAATCTGCCATCCAGTTGTCCTGACGTGTCGCAGGATCAATATCGAAAAGATCGTCTTCCTTAAACTGGCATGATGTCATGAATAAGGAAACTACACATGCTGATATTATTATATAAAATGTACTTCTCATAATATTCTTTATTTTAGAGTATCAAAATTCACGTTATCAAGATTTGCCTCGCGCTCTTGTACGGCGTTTCGCAGAGCATCTATGTCAAGATTCCAATTCTCAGAAAAATATGCTTTTACAAAACTGAGTTTGGCATCTATTGCATTACGTCCTTTTGTACCAGCCTTATCCAGTATGGCCTGGAATTCGTCCTCTGTAGAACATACATAAGTTGAGAATATCTCCGCGAAATCTTCATCGGCACTATACGATGAGTATGCTGTCACGAAACCCAACGCATAAATCTGAGGATCAGTCTCGCTGACAAACGCTGTGGTCCACATGCCTCCAAGATATTCTGTTCCAGAAATCTGGTTAAATTCCGTTGAGTAAGGCACTTTCTGATGAAACACGTGCCCGAACTCATGGATGATGGTGTGGAAATAAACTTTATTCAGTTCCTCTCTTGACCTTATCACACTGTCTGTCGGTACATAATTCTCGTAAAGAACATCTCCCAAATGATTCACATACCACAGATTTATCTTGTATCCACCTTCGGAAGAACCCAAAGTATAACTGCCTTCCGACATCCAGCCTCCGTTAGAGTTCCACCCGGGATTGCCCACAAGATCGACATGCTTGGGGAAATGCGCACGTATAAAGGCGCTGCTGCCTGTAACTTCATCGAATGAATCAAAGCAGATGTACTTCAGAATACGTGCCATCCTTATCGCGTTCTGATATTTGGGAGGAACAAGGATGTAGTCCATACTTGTCTCGTTGTCTTCCCAACGGTATCTCAGTTCTATGTTGTAAGGTTCCACATAATTGTCGAGCAACCATCTGTCCAGTTCGTTCATCGGCGTCTGACTATCCTTTATCACACTATAGCTTGTGTCGACATCATCCTCAGAACATGCTGAAAAAATAAGACTCAGCCCTGCAAAAAACATTATTGCGAATCTTCTAAATATCTTCATAGCCATTTATTTTAAGTTGAATTTAATTTCTTTTCCTGTCTTGTTCCACACTGTCAGCGATGCATTGTTATCAGAATCCAGACGCGGATTGGGCTGCAGGCCGGCCGAGCTGACCTCGAAAGGAATCTGTATTGCCTGACGCGGATCACGATAATCCATCTCGTCAATAAGCTCAATAGCATTCAGAGCTGTTATTATCTTGCGGCGATATACTTTTATTCCATATCTCTTAATATCGAACCATCTCATTCCTTCGTGCAAAAATTCCAGACGGCGCATCAACAACAGACACTGAAGAAGATTCTCCTGATCGCTGCCCTCGGTCAAAGTGATCCATTCTGGATGCAGATGTTTTCTTGGACGCGGCACATCCGGTGTATAATAATCATACTTATTGGCCCATTCACGGATGCGTTCCAGCGTAAGAACCTTGTTGATCGGTTCCGTAGCATAGATGTAATTGCCTTCATCATCATATTTATATGTGTTGTACGTAACATTGTCGGCAAGGAAATTGTCGGTCCATACGTTAATGTCTTTCAATGCCTGTGTATACTGTTCTGTAAGTGCATAAGCCTCAGCACGATTAAGCAATGCCTCCTCAGACTTGAATGCTACAACCAATGTTCTTTGGAAACCGACATGTGTATTCTCGTTTATCTCTTCGAAATATATAGGTTGTTTCGGGAACATACACTTGTTGTAGGTTGCCGTATAAAACCAATAGAAATTGAATATAGCCTGCGACTGTTGTGCACTCTCGTTTTCGGGAGCCCACGGAGTGAGGAAGAACTGCTCTGCCTGTGCTATATAACTATTGTTGTTGAAACGTGAACCGGTTGAAGTTCCTGAGAAATAATATTGGTCTGTAGAGTAAACCGGCAGCAAGAGGAAGTTAGCCTTCTCAGATGATGAGGTGTATTGTATGGAGCGCGGCTGCATATCGTCGGTAGGCATAGAGACCATAGCATCGTAATCACGCATATAACTCTCCGGATTATCTCCAAAGGCCAGCGAAGCATATTTTATTGTTTCCTCAGGCTTCTGATAGAACAGATAGAAACGAGATGCAAAAGTATAGGCTGCCTTTGTGTTGAAGTGATAACGCGGAACGGTGTATATGGCATCATTCATGAGAGAAAGTCCGAGCAGCAGGTCTTCCTCTATTTTCTTGTAAACACCTTCCACAGTGCCGCGGTCATACTTTGGATCAAGGCTTGTCTCCGGCTCCGTGACATACGGTATACCAAGGTCTGTGGAGCTATATTGTTTTGAATAATTTTGGCAAAATATGTTTACGAGCATGAAATGAGCGTAGGCACGGCACAACAACGCCTCACCTTTAATGGCTTTTCGTGTCTCATCTGTCGCTCCTCCCATTTCCTCAAGAGATTTCAGGGTCTGGTTGGCAGCCCCGATAGCTGCATAATAGTCCTGCCATATCATAACCGGACTTTCATTATCGCTTTCAGTCACTTCCTTCCAATAAAAGCATTGCTCCGAGAAACGATCGTAATAACCGTTTGCCTCACCGTTCAAATCGTCGGCATTATCTGATGCCAGTTCTGTCACTCTTACATAAGAGCACTTGGGATAGGCAGAGTTCAGCAAAGCTTTTAATTCGCTTTCCGTATCGACAGTTATTCGGTTGTCGGGCATCTCATCGAGAAAGTCATTACAAGAAGTGAATGACAGAAGAGCGCATATGATTAATGAACTGTTAAACTTATTCATATTGTCGGTTTTTATTAATGTTTCAGAAACTTAATCTTACGGTGAGAGTGTACTGCTTGGGCATTGGTGATGCGATACCTCCCGAATTGAAGAACTCCGGATCCATTCCATTGAGTTTTTTGTCTGCATAGATGAGGAACAGGTTGGTTGCCTGCAACTTGAGATTTACATTCTCCAGTTTCAACGAGCTGAGCCATGCTTTCGGTAAAGTATAGTCCAACGATATCTCTTTCATTCGTATGAAATCACCCTTTGCAATACGTTCTGTACTATAGTTATATGCATTGTATGCAATTTCAAGATTCGGGTTAAGGAAGTTCTGACGTACTGATGGTATCACCGGAATTGTCGTTATGTTCTCCTCTCCGGATGAAGACCAGCGGTTGTTGAACTCACGCGGCGTAGCATCGAGGTCGGTATATGTGTTTGAGAACACCGGATCGAGACGAACTACATTGCCGAATGAGTAGACAACAAACACGCTCAATCTGAATCCTTTGTACTTGAATGTATTTTCAAGTGATCCGTAATCTGTCGGATCG
The DNA here is from genome assembly GCF_037890215.1 of Prevotella sp. HCN-7019. Taxonomy (NCBI): domain Bacteria; kingdom Pseudomonadati; phylum Bacteroidota; class Bacteroidia; order Bacteroidales; family Prevotellaceae; genus Prevotella; species Prevotella sp. HCN-7019. The sequence continues at coordinate 90,734 of NZ_JBBKBO010000001.1, forward strand.
CTCGAACCTTCGTACTTCAACCAGCTTATATCAGAATACTCCTGGAAGTTGATATCATCAGTTGTTATCGCGCCGTTTGCAACCTTGAACGTAGGCAGTCCCTCGTTGGTTAGCTTGTTGAACGGTATTGAGAAGATCGAACGTACAGGATAACCCTCTAATGCAAATCCGTTGCCTCGTACGAGATCGATCACACGTGCTGTATTTTTGAGGTTTGTAACCTCTGTATACTGATGCGAATAAAGGAATGTTGTATTCCACTCGAAATCCTTTGTCTTTATATTCTTTGTGCTGAGTGAAAGTTCAAAACCACCAGATTTCATATCGGCAACATTACCGAACTTGTCCACTTCACCGCCGACGCCCTGCACTGTGATAGGGCCAATCAGATCGAAGTTGCGGCGGTTGTACCAGCTGAGCTCCATGTTGATGCGATTGTTGAAGAAGCCCATATCGGCAGTAAGACTGAGTTCATGCTTCTTCTCATAGGTCAGATCAGAGTTACCGAGTTCGGTTATCTCCAGTGTTGTCTCCTGGTCGCTGCCTACAGGACGCCATCCCACGAGACTGTTGATAATGGCAACCGAGTTACTGATGTCGTAAGGACCGCGGTCTGCTGTCAGCGAGTAAGAACCTTTAAGCGTGAAGTGTGAGAACGTAGGCATGAAGTTCTTGAACCATTCTTCCTCATGAGCATTCCATGCACCCGATATGTTCCATGTGGGCAACCAGCGGCTCTTGCGATTGTTGCCAAGTGTATTCGTACCCTCATAACGCAATGTTGCGTTGCCGATGTAGCGTCCTTTATATGAGTAGGTAGCATTACCGAAGAAAGCCATTGTGCGCTCCAATGTTCCATTAAGCGTGTAATAGTCGGCCCCTTCGTTCTTAAGTTTGTCGAACATATCAGGATCGTAGTTGCCTATATCACCAAAGTTGTACATCCTTCCCCATGCACGCATCCATGAACTGTTACGTTCAACAGAGTTGGCTTCAAGTCCACCGAAGAGGTTGAGGATATGAGTGTTCTTTATGATTTTATTATATGTGGCAGTAGCACGGAAATCCCATGAGTTCATACGATAGTCGTTGCGGTCGTAGATACCTCCATACGGCAGCACACTCACCGGCACTGCATACGGATCGTTCGGGTCTGTCCACAAATACGGATTGTTGTCGCGTATTATCGTATTGCCCATGGCTCTGTAGGCATTTGCCTGGTTTGAGTCCTCGGTCACATTGTGTTCTGAAGAAGACTGCGAACGCTTTATTGCACCGATCACGTTCAGTTCAAGTCCAGCTATCGGTTTGTAAGACACCATACCCTGTATCTTGAACTCATTTGTATTAAGCTCAATGTAGTTGTTCTCCAGTTCATGGAATATGTTGAACGGATTGTAGTTGCGGGTATAGAACTCATTGGCGTCAAGTACGCGCGATGTGTTCAAAGCATAAGAATACGGATTTATGTCAAACTCTCTTGACACTTCGCCGCTGATGAGATTGACTTCCGAGCTAAGCGTTCCGGGAGCATACTGCTGGCGTGTGGACGCATTTCCAATGAGTTGGAACTTCAATTTGTCCGAGAACACGAAGGTAGAGTTGATATTTGCCGTATATCTCTTGACGCGGCTCTGCTTATACCATCCCGGGTCTTCCATCAAACTGAGCGAAGCATAGTGCTGACTTCTGTCAGTACCCGTACTTATGCTAACCGAATGGTTCTGCATGATGTTCGTGTTGAACAGCAGGTCGAACCAGTCTGTGTTTCTGTATTCCTGCTGCCGCAGCCACTCGTTGCGTCCGGCATCGGTGTTGAGCACATCGCCGGAGTTTATCAGTTCGGCCAGCTTGCCGTACACACCACTCTGGCTGGCGTTCACGACATCGGCAGGATTGAGATATCCTTTCTTCTGCAACTCCTGATATACAGACATCTGTTCCTGGGAGTTCATTATGTTGAAGTTGTTATAGCTCGGTTTCAGACGCGAAGTAAATTCGCCCGTATAACTGATGTTTGTCTTACCGGAGCGTCCGCGTTTGGTATTGATGACAATCACTCCGGCCATGGCCCTTGCTCCATATATTGACGTAGCCGAACCATCTCTCAATATCTGGAAGCTCTCGATGTCGTCGGCATTGAGTCCGGCAATGGCGCTCGACAGCAAAGTCTCGGCGTTACCCGACGACAGTTCGTCGGCATCCACCTCTATAACGTTCTCCTGTATCACGCCATCGACAACCCACAGCGGCTGACTGTTGCCGTATATAGACGTGGCGCCTCTCACCTGGATTCGCGGTGCCGTACCAAAAGTACCCGTAACATTCTGCACGCTCACACCGGCAGCGCGTCCCTCGAGCGAACGGCTTATGTCGGCCACACCGTCAAGTTTGGCGTCCGAAGCATCGATGGTTGTTGTTGAACCTGTAAAAAGTCGTCTGTCCATCTTCTGCATACCGGTCACCACTACATCGCCCAGACTGTGCACATCATCCTCCAGAATGATGTTGGCGCATTTGGAACCGGCCTTTCTCTTGTACGACTTCATGCCAATGTATGAGTATTCGAGTATGTCAGAAGGGTTCACTCCGTTTATGGAATAATATCCGTTGACATCGGTTACATCCTTCTTGTCCGTGCCTACAACCGCCACTATGGCTCCCACAACAGGTTCGCCGTTGCTGTCCATCACACGTCCACGTGCCACATTGTTATCCTGATTGCCTGCCGACTTCTTCTCAATCCGTATAGTCTTTCCATTTACGATTGACGAATAAGGCAGATTCTTCAACAGAATGTTCACCGCCTCCGGCGCACTGCTATTCTTTATTTCCAACGTCACCTTGTGTCTGCCCAGCTCCTCGCGGTCAAATACAATCTGATAATAACCACTCTGGCGCTCCACATCCGTCAGCGCTGCTGGCAAAGGAGTTTCCTTACACGTAAGAGATACTTTCTGCCCTTGGGCATTTACTTTTGCCGTGCAGACCAGAAAGAAAACGATCAGGCAAAAACAGTTTAAGCTAATTCTCATACAATTAAAATTTTAACCAAAAAATTAGAAAATATAACAATATGACTGAAAAAGCCACGTTTGGGTACCGGATTATTAAAATAATTTCAATAAAATTTATAAATCAAATAAAATATCACCTATTTTATAATAGTCCGAAAAACAAAAAACTAGAATAGCATAAGTTTTTCCGACACAATCATAGCTCAGTCTGTGGCAACCGGATATGAACAGGTTGAAATAAAACGCTACTGCTTCAGTCACGGATAAGCGTTGTATGTTTCAGTTTGGATGAGACCAACACGCGCTCTTTCAAATTCTAAGCAGGTTGTGATTTTTTCTGCTGAGTTTTCTGTTCTACCCCGAAAAATAAGTGAGAATTTGCGCTCGGACTTTTCTTCGGACGCAAATACGCGAGAAATAAGAGCTTTACATAAATTACTATATACCAACAACTTACGCTCAAGAGTAAACTTTTCATCACGCGAAATGTACCGTTTTAGCACGCGGTATGGCCCATATCGAGGCCTGATATGCACCATAACACACCCTGAAACAGACGAAAACAGAGGCTGAAACGGGCTTTATCGGAGCGCAGTACGGACAGTCCGGCACTCCACCGCGGAGTATACTGCAAAGCTGTACAGCCCGAAACGGCCTGTATAATGCACGGATTAACATTTTTTCACATCTCTTTTGCGAAAAAATTTTGTCAAAAAAAAGTCAAGAAAAACTGTAAGTCCGTCGCCTGAGTTTTCTTTAAAAACACAGACATGAGACTCTACTAAAAGCACAGGGAGCATGCACTTGTCTTGCGGTGATTATTCATCGGTGTGGCAATGTAAATCAGTCTGCATGGCCTTCAGCACCACACGATGGTGACGACCGATACAATATAAACGGCCGTACGCGGCATGGAGATATGCGACGGATACGCATACAACAAAGCACAGCAGGCCTAACATTCCTGACACAAGCAAAAGTTTAAATCAGGAACGGCAGTGGAAAATATTGCCTGCGGCCATAACCAGCCCGCCACATTTGCTACAGAGCACAACTAAGCGGCACCGCTTACCTTTCCACGCAATATGGACATGCCTTTCACAATATGCTTCTTCACACCGTTGGTGCTTATGCCGAGCATCTGTGCCACTTCCTTGTAAGTGAAGTGTTCAATATAACACTTCTGCAGGACAAAACGTGTGCGCGGTGACAGAGTTTCCATCACCTGTTCCACCATGCAATAACGCATCTCACGCTCTTTCCAGTTCTCATCACTGTCTGCCACCACAAGTCTGCTGCTGTACTTGTTTATGTCATCGCGATGTCTGAACTTAGCAAGATAGGTGATGCTCTTATTCCTTGCACACGAGAACAGATAAGCAATAATTTTCTCCTTTTTCACATTGTCCCGGTTTCTCCATACATCTCCAAAACAATCGCTCACGATGTCTCGTGCCACCTCATTGTCTTGAACCATATGTACAGTAAAATAGTACAGTTTATTATAAAAGCCCAAAAAGAGCCTCTCAAATTCAGTGTTTCTCATATTGTAATTCATCTCTCAATTTTTCACTCACAAAAGTAAATAAAAATAAAAAATATCCAAAACTTTTGTTTTATTTTTTCTATTTTTACTTACATACAGTACATACAACACCTTATTAAATGACAAATATACATCTGAGTGCCACAGAAAACTGCCTACAAAAAACATTCATCTGTTTTTGTAATCAGAGCAGCATCACGCATCTGGGCCATAACAAAAACATTGTCATGCCAACAGACATATACAGAGAAACATAAAAATTAATATTCCACACCTAGTGCGGAACTAAGCAGAAAACAATTATCAAAAACATTTCAGACTCCCGCATAACGCGAAGGCAGTAGCGAGAAGAGGAACGCCAGCGACATGTGATGTTCCGGCACGACAGTCGCGGCACGTTCTATGCGCGACATCATACGCACACTGCAGCAGCTCACCCAGTGGCGGAACTCCGGGTCGGGAGTATATTCTGCTGAAAAATCGAGCAGACGGCCCAGGTCGAAATCGCGACAGACGATGCCCGCTCCGCAACGGCTCGCGTCGTAGGCGTTGCAGTCCTGCTCTATGTGTGCCGGCACCATGAGTATGGGTTTGCCCAGATACATGGCCTCACAGACAGATTCGAACCCTGCGGTCGTGGCATAGGCGCGACATCCGGCGAGCGACTTGAGGAAGGCTTTGTCGTCTATCTGATTGAACGTGAGGTTGCGGTCCACCTTATAAACCTTGCCCACGCCCTTCTTGTCCCAGAAGAAGTTGAGCGGCACGTCGGGGTGGTTGCGGTGCCAACGGTTGATGCTCTCGCCGAAACCGGCGTTCACCATGTAGCCGTGCAGATAGTCGCCGGCCACCGCCTTGGTGTCGAGCACGTCGCGTCGGAGCAGCGGCGGCACCACGCTTACGCCCGATTCTCTGTCGTCGGGCATGTTTCTGAACGACAGGGCGAGCTTGTCCTGCGCGCCGATGCAGGTGATGCGGGTGAACATGCGGAGGAAGAACAGACTCACGGGGCTGCCCTTCGGAAACTCGAAACCGTCGTGCAGGAACAGGTATTGGTGGCCTATGCTCACCTGAGGCACCTGCGGACGGAACAGCAGATAGGTCAGTCCGGTGAGCAGTTCGTAGAAGTTGATGACAAGGTCGGCCTTGGTCTGCATTATCCGACGGCGGATGAAAAGAATGCTCTTCAGATAAGTCGGAGTCTTGAATATGTTATACGCCACGCTGCGCGTTAGGTTGCTGCGCTTGTTGGAGGGCGTCGGCAGGAAGTTTGGACTGTCAAACAGCTTTATCTCAGTGTTCATGCTGCGGCTAAAGAAGTCGGGCAGACTGCGCGCTCCGCTCTTTCCCACGAGCACCTCGACCACCTCATGGCCGTTGCGGCGCAACATGGCTTCCATTGTTATGGCCTGCGTGAGATGTCCGCGGCCCTCGCCCTGCACGATAAAGAGAATTCTCATAGATTGTCGTGATATAGTTAATGTTCCATTTTACACAATGTAAAATTATTCCTTGCTTATTACGCCGGCGTTTAATAAGTGTTACATTTATATTAAATGTCCTTGTGCCGTGCGTGTCCATAGGTTACGATCGTGTTGCCGTCGTAGGTCTTCGAGCCCGTCACCTCTATGTCCTGCGGCAGTTGCGGAGCCTTTGTTCCGCCACCCACTACTACAGGCGCCGTCTCCACACGTATTTCGTCCCACATGCCTGACTCAATGAACGTGCCATGGGTGAACGCTCCGCCCTCCACCAGCAGCGACTGCACACCGCGACGATAGAGCTCGTCGAGTATCTGCGGAACAACAGGCCGGTCGAAGTCGAGGCCCGGGAAGAAGGGCCGTTCGCGGTCTATCACGATGCGCAGAGGGTCTGGCCCGGCCCAGTGGCGCACGTTGAGCTGTGCGTTGTCGCGCTCGGCGGTCACACGTCCGATGAGTATGGCGTCGTGCTCGGCGCGCAACTTGTGTACAAGCATCCGTGTGAACGGTGTCGAAAGAGCCACGGGACGGCAGTGGTCGTCGATAAATCCGTCGGCCGTCTGCGCCCATTTAAGGGTGACGAAAGGCCGTTTCCGGCTGTTGAAGGTGAAGAACACACGGTTGAGTTCGCGGCACTCGCGCTCCAACACACCCACCGTGACGTCGATGCCGGCGTCGCGCAGCTTCTGAATGCCACGCCCGCTCACCTTGGCAAAGGTGTCTACACACCCCACAACCACACGCCGCACACCTTTTCTGACAATGAGATCGGCACACGGAGGAGTCTTTCCATAGTGGGCGCATGGTTCCAGACTCACATACATCACGGCTTCCGGCAGCAACCGTTCGTCCTCCGGCGCCACCGAAGCAAAGGCATTCACCTCTGCATGACCTTCGCCGCAGCGCACGTGATAGCCCTCACCAATGATGCGTCCACCGGCAACTATCACCGCCCCAACCATCGGATTGGGACTAGCATTGCGGCGTCCGCAGGCTGCGAGTTGCAGGCAGCGGCGCATGTACATTTCGTCTGTTGTGCTCTGGTTCATATCAAAATTATTAAGTATCTTTGTGCAGGCAAGCCCTTGCGGCCCGCCCGTTTGGCCGGAAAGCGGCGGTAAGCGCGCGGCAAATCCGGTAAAGACAAACCATATCAAAACATCAAAACCACTGATAAAGACATCATGACGTACAGAGAACTTTGGCAGACTCTCATTCCTACATACGACGAACGCGAGGCGAAAAGCATCGCACGCATGGTCTTCGAACAGCGTTTCGGTCTGAGTCTGACCGACATTTGTATGGGCAAAGATAAACAATTATCCGAAAAAACGCACAGTGAAACGGAAAAAATTGCGGAGCGCCTGCTGCAAAACGAGCCAGTACAGTATGTCCTGGGATGCGAAACCTTCTGCGGACGCACGTTCAAGGTGCGCCCCGGAGTGCTCATTCCGCGACCGGAGACAGCCGGTCTCATAGAGCTTATGGCAGCGCTGCGCGACCCGAAAAGGCCTTCGGCCAACATTCTCGACATAGGGACGGGCAGCGGATGTATTGCTGTCACGGCGGCGCTCGACATACCGGGGGCCGACGTCACGGCGTGGGACATAGCCGACGAAGCACTTGCCACGGCTGCAGAGAACGCCAAGGAGCTCGGCGCACAAGTGAGAATAGTGCGCCAGGACGCGCTCTGTCCACCTGAGGACAACGGACTGTGGGACTTCGTTGTGAGCAATCCGCCATACATCTGCGACAGGGAACGGGCGGAGATGAGCCGCAACGTACTCGACCACGAACCGGCCACAGCTCTGTTCGTACCCGACGACGACCCGCTCAAATTCTATCGTGCCATTGCCCGTTACTCGCGTCTGGCACTGCGGCCGGGAGGATGGCTTCTATTCGAAATAAACCCGCTGTATGCAGACGAGATGCTGACAATGCTCACAGATGAGCATTTTGACCGTATAAGCATATCCGACGACATGTTCGGCCGCAAGCGATTCGCCATGGCGCAACGGCCCGACCGTCCCACAACTACTGCATAACAGAATCAGACAAACAACACTGACAATGACAGAACGCAAGACAATAACCGAAGAACAGGCCCTGCGCCGGCTGTCGGCCCTCTGCTCCAAGGCTGAGCACTCCACGGGCGAGATGGCCGCAAAGCTGCGCACATGGCAGGTGGACGAAGACGCGCAGCAGCGCATAATCGACCGTCTGAAAAGCGCGAGATACGTGGACGACGAACGTTTCTGCCGCTCGTTCGTACACGACAAGATACAGTTCGACAAATGGGGGCGACGCAAGATTGAGATGGCACTATACAAGAAAGGTGTAGGACGCGATATCTATGCACCCGTACTCGACAGCATCGACGACAGTGAATATGCCGAAGCTTTGCGTCCGATGCTCGAAGCCAAGCGCCGGAGCATAAAGGCACGCAACGACTACGAGCTGAACTCGAAACTCATAAAATATGCTCTCTCGCGCGGATTCGGTATGAACATCATACGCATGTGTCTCGATGCGGCCGGCGACTTCGATGTAGACGAAAGCGATGAACCTGATTTTTAAAATAATACGCCACCTCACCGACATCATGGCCCCGCGGTCATGCGCCGTATGCGACCGCCGTATGTCGCCGGACGAAAGCGCCATCTGTGCACGCTGCGACATGCGTCTGCCGCGTACCGGCCACGAGACCGACATGACGGGCAACGAGATGGCGCGCCTGTTCTGGGCACGCATAGCCGTAGAACGCGCCGCTGCCATGTGGCTATATCAGCCCCATTCGGAGGTGAGCGCCTTGATATACCGGCTGAAATACGGCAACCGCCCTGAGCAGGGACGGCAGATGGGTATCGCTGCGGCACGCGAACTGAAGGCCGCCGGATTCTTCGACGGCATCGACCTTATTATCCCCGTGCCGCTGGCCAGGGAGAAAATGATGCAGCGCGGCTACAACCAGAGCGAGGAAATAGCACGCGGCGTGGCTGCCGTGACGGGACTGCCGGTGGTGACCGGAGCCGTAACACGCATACGCAACACCGAGAGCCAGACAAGCAAGACGGGTGTGCAGCGCGTGGACAACGTGGAAGGAGCCTTCCGGCTGATGCGTCCCGACAGGGTGGCAGGCCGCCATGTACTCATAGTTGACGACGTGGTGACAACCGGTTCCACTGTATGTGCCTGCGGCAAGGAGCTGATGAAGGCAGGCGGAGTGAGCATCAGCGTGATGTCACTCGGATTCACCCACCAGTAGAACCATCTGCAAACATCCTCTCCTCCGAAACTCTCAACCTCCGCACGGCCTCATACGCAACCTCCACACACCACTGCAGAACACTTTCCGTAAGGAATAACGAAAAACACAAATTGGCTTTGAAAATGAATATTTATACATTTTTCAAAGTAAAAAATTTTGACAATTATTTTTTGCAAAATAGAAAAGCGACAGCCCTCAAACAGCATATTTCAAAGTACTGCAACCTTGGCCACAACATCAGAAAAAGTCTTTCTGCCGACCACTGCACTCACATCACTTTACAGAAAAGGCCATTCGGCATTACGATATGCACTGTTTCGGAGTGTGATAAATACTCTATCAGCACGCGAAAAAGCCTGTTTCGCACCCTAAAAAAGCCCATTTCGCAGCACGGTTTCTTCTTACCAATAACACAGAAACACATAAACCACTGTGACACAACTACTTGCCTTAACCTCTCAAAAATCGTGTATTTGCACCCGAATGGACTGATGAACGCAACGAGCGCACTCTCGTGAAGTTACCGGTGAATATTTATTCATGTCCGATGACGCAACTGCATAAATATGCAAAAAACTCTTCTGCTCCGCTTCCGGTGCATTACCGGCATTCGTAAATACGAAAAACATTATGCGGCAGGCCTTTAGCTGCAGGTTGAATAAATAATTGAAAGCATAACAAGTCGCTTTTTTCAGTTTTTGCAAAAAACGCGCATATATATTAAAAAACTATTATCAAAATCGGCATAAAATATAAATATCTGTATTATTTATAGCAAAAAATACATTATTTTATTAATTTTGCACGGCTGTTTTCAGAATAACAACATTTCAGGATGCTGTTTTTACACAATTTGGATGGCTTACACTTATTATTCATTACATAATTTTACATTTTTAATCTCTTAATTCAGCATTATGCGGAAAACTTTACTTTATCTCGCACTGCTTCTGTGTGCCGTGGCATACAGTCCGCAGTCGGCTGCGCAGTCGCAGTCGTCGGAGACATTGTCTGGCGTAGTGCGTGTGAAACTTCAGCGCGAAGTGGCATCACGCATAGCGCAGCGCGCTCTTCCGATGAACAACGGCGTCGTGGCTACAGGTGTGACACAGCTTGACCGTGTCAACCAGAAAGTTAAGGCTGTCAGCATGAAGCGGCTCATCCCCTACTCCCCGAAGTTCGAGGAAAGGCACAAAGCCGCCGGGCTCGACCTGTGGTATGAAATACGCTTTGAGGACGCAGGCGTAACCCCGATGCAGGCCAAGAATCTCTACAAAACCGTTCCTGGCATACAGATTGCCGAGAACGTACGCCCCATGAAGATGGTAGGTGGCGAAACATTCAGACCGATATCGCCCAACGATATCGCAAAGGCTGCCAAGGCAGCAGCCACTCCTCCATTCAACGATCCCCTGCTCTCACAGCAGTGGCACTACCACAACGACGGCTCGCTGCCGGGCAGTGTGGTCGGCGCCGACGCAAATGTGTGGGAAGGATGGAAGACAGAGACCGGAAAGAGCGATGTGCTCGTGGCCATCATCGACGGCGGTTATCAGTATGATCACCCCGACCTCCAGCAGAATGTGCTGGTGAATGAGGCCGAGCTCAACGGTCAACCCGGTGTCGATGACGATAAAAACGGATATGTAGACGACATCTACGGCTACAACTTCGTGATAAACTCAGGCGACGTGAGTGCACACAGCCATGGTACACACGTGGCAGGTACAGTGGGCGCCGTGAACAACAACGGTGTCGGAGTGGCCGGTGTGGCCGGAGGTAACGGCAACGGTGGTGTGAAGATGATCTCATGCCAGATATTCGACAACCGTTCCGGAGCAGACGCCAACTACGCAGGAGCACTGATTTATGCCGCCGATATGGGAGCAAGCATAGCACAGTGTTCGTGGGGATGGGACGCTGACGGATACTACGAGCAGGCTGTGCTCGATGCCATCGACTACTTCACCCAGTTTGGCGGAGGCGAGAAGATGCACGGCGGTCTGTGTATATTCGCCAACGGTAACACAGGCGACGAAGGCGAATACTATCCCGGTTGCTACGAGAAAGTAGTGGCAGTAGGAGCCATGGACCCACTGAAGCAGCCGGCATCATATTCTTCGTACGGTGACTGGTGTGATATCACCGCACCTGGAGGAAACGAAGACTACGGTGAGAAATACGGTGTGCTGAGCACCCTGCCCAACAGCACCTATGGATATAACGAGGGTACGTCAATGGCAACACCGCACGTTTCAGGTATCGCCGCACTCATACTCTCAAAATACGGAAGCACCGAATTCACAAACGAAAACCTCAGACAGCAGCTCGTTGCGTCTGTAAACGACTTCTATACAGACAACCCCGAAGTAGCGGGCAAGTTCGGAAGCGGATACATCGACGCATTCAAAGCTCTCCAGATGGGAAGCGGCGCGGCACCACAGCCGGTGGCTGACTTCACACTCACCCCGTCACAGGACAATGTTCTCATCGAATGGATCATACCTGATGCCGAGGAGAAGAGCGTAGACCATCACGTTATATACTACAGCACCGAACCGTTCACTCCGGAAAGCGACCTGTCGCAGCCGCAGATAAAGTCGGTTACGGTAGATACGAAATTCCACCTCTCCGGCGACAGCATGCAGTATGAACTCGGCGGACTCACACCGCTGACAACATATTACATAGGTATAAAGTCAGTAAACAGATATGGCAACTCAGCAGAAATGACCGAAGTGAAGAGCGCTACAACAAATGCCGGACCAGAGGTGAGCCTCAACAAGTCGGAGCTTTCGCTCGATGTGGACGCTTCGAAAGGCCAGACCGCAACCGACGAATTTGTTATCGACAACGTAGGAAAGGGTATTCTCAAATACACTATGTCGGCAGCGACACAGTCGGCAACTATATCAGCAAGTGCTGCCAACAACGTTGTACCGGGCAAACTTGTGCCGGCACGCAACTCTATCACAGCTCTCTCGCTGAGCTCTAACCCTATAGTAACCGCCGACTATCAGAAAGAGGACTATCCGAAAACCATCACCTACACAGACCTGACAGGTGTGTATATCGGTGACAACGACCTCTCTGTGCCGAACGCAGAAGCTCAGTATTTCTACGTAGATCCGAAATTGTATCCGGACGGATTCAATCTCACACATCTTAACATCGGAGGAACATACGGAAGTGACCCTGTAATAGAAGTTTACAACGGCGCATCCACCATCTCTAAGGCTTCTCTGCTGCAGACAGTAGAATACGACTGGTTCATGTACAACTACGATCTGAGCCTCAAGGAGCAGATCTACTTCAAACCGGGCAGCAGCTTCTGGGTTGTTGTAAAATTCCCGGCCGGACAGGATCAGCCGCTCGGTGCCGGATACATAGCAAACCAGCAGCAGGTTAAGCAGTACAGTTTCTACAGCAGCGACAACGGTGAGACATGGACACAGCTCAGCGAAGTGCTGCGCGAAGGCAACCTTGCCGAAATAGCAGACTCGCTCACATGGGGCATCAAGGCCATAAGCAAGAACCCGGACTGGAGCTCTGTGCTCAACCCGCAACCGGCAGAAGGCACTGTGAGACCAGGCGAGAACCAGACCGTCAAGGTGATGAACGACGGCCAGAAGATGGTGAACGGTACTTACAAATACAACCTCTACCTCAACACCAACGAGACAGAGAACCCAAACAAGAAGATTAGCGTCAACATGACAGTGACCGGAAACAAACCGGAACTGACAAGCGCCAAGGTAGTAGACTTCGGTGATCTGCTCGTAGGACAGGAAAAGAAACTGCTTGTAGAGATAGCCAACGTAGGCTACGGAGCCTTCACGGGCAGCTACGGATTGCAGGGCGACGACATGAAATGCTCGTCCGACCAGTTCGTCATGCCGTCATACATACAGGGAGGATTCCCAGCACGCTCTACAAACAACATTGAAATAACATTCAAACCGACTAAGAGCGGCAGCCACAGCGGTACTGTCACACTTACCGACAAGAACGGCATAAAGCACACCTTCGTGGTACGCGGAGTGGCAGCAATGCCTGCAAAGGTAAGCATTGACAAGAAAGAATTCGACCTGGGCGACCTCACTGTAGGCGGTGAAGCAAAGACTGCGACATTCACCATCAAGAACGAAGGCGAATATCCGCTGCAGTACGTATTCCCGAAATACAGCGACGAGACAATAGAAGACGCCGGAACAGTGCACAAGTTCGGTTATTCGTACATATCGAACCTCAACGGAAGCGACGAGTTTGAGTACGACAACAATCCTGAACTGAACAACGAAACCGACATAACATCACAGTTCAACAACAACGTATGGCAGTCGGAAGCACTCGATCTCGGATTCCTCTTCCCGTTCTATGGCAAGACATACTCCAAGGCTTACGTCACATCGCACGGAAGCATAGAGATGCAGACCACTGACGGAAACATACAGTGCATCGTGCCGACAGCCACCTGCGTAGGCGGACTCGGCTATATCTCTGCGTTCGCAAACTCAGGCAAGCTCTCTCTCGGAGCCAACAGCAAGATAACATACGGACGTCAAGACGGCAAATTCACAGTGAAATTCAAGGATGTACTCACAGGAAGCCTTGCCGGAAACGGTGAATATTTACCTGTAAGCTTCCACTTCTCACTCTGCTCTGACGGCAGCATCGAGTTCTTCTACGACAACTATGATCCGGAGACAGTGTTCGGTGCGGGAGAGAACATCTTCGTAGGTGTGAGCGACATTGAGTGCGCCGATCCGTTCGTTGTGACCGATGCCGACGCTGTACATGCAGAGAACACCACTCTGTACAAGAACATAAAGACCGGCAGCGCCATCAAGATTGTGGCTCCGTCGCAGTCGATGATCGACGGTCTTTCGAGCACAAACGGTGTGATAAACATCGGCGAGAGCAAACAGATCACCGTAACAGCATCAGCTGCCGAAGGCACTTATGCAGGCGAACTGAAGAACAACCTCATGCTCATGACCAACGATCCTGAGCAGCCGGGCACCAACATCGTGATAAAGGCCAACATCGTAGGCGACAACCTCAAGCCGGTTGCAGCACTCGACTCCACCTCTGTGAACTTCGGAGATGTATTCCGTACATCGAAGGCAGTGCGCACAGTACTGCTCCACAACAACGGAACAGACGTGCTCACAGTGAAGAGCGTGAAGGCTGAGAACGGCAAGATAACCGTGGCAGAAGATGTTACCAAAGAATTCACCATCGCTCCGGGCAACGGCAAGGACCTCGCGTTCACACTGCCGACAGAAACCGAAGGCGAAGTGAGCGACAACATCATCGTCACCTACGGCGACGAAACAACAGTCACACTGCCTGTGAGGGGTAAGGTGATAGGCGTGCCGGAATGGAGCCTCTCGCCCGAAAGCATCGACGAGTCCACACCTTACGGCGTGAACATCAACAAGGATCTCACCATAACCAACAACGGTAACGAGACTCTGAAATTCTCTGTCGAGCCGTCACTCTGGGTTGATATGACCGACCTGACAAGCAACGATAATTCGTCTATCGAATACATCTGCAAGTCGGCTTCCGATTACAGCGACATCGAATACAACTGGATCGATCTGACATCAGATCCGGAAGCTACTCATCAGGACATGTCTTACTATCTCGACAAGACCGACTACTACAAAGTAGAACTTCCGTTCGAGTTCCCGTTCTTCGGAAAGAAATACAAGACGATGTATATCTACAACACCGGATTCGTTTCATTCTCCGAGCACACCGACTACAAGGAATTCCCGGAACCACCGGCAGAGATTCCTACAACGGAAACATTCTACACCAACATCATCGCACCGTTCTGGGGCAACCACACCATGGGTACAGCCGAGGACGACGGTACTTACTACAAGGTTGAGGACGACCACGTGGTTGTTTCGTTCGTGAACTACGGCAACTCCGTAATGATCGGAATGGACTATCAGCTGCTGCTCTACAAGGACGGACACTACAAGTTCCAGTATCATCTGCAGGACAACGGTATGATGATCGGCGTATACGGTCTGGCCGGTATGCAGGACGAGACCGGAACACGCGGTATGCAGCTCCCCGACCAGTACATCAATACAGGCAATGCCGTAGAGATTTATCCGGTGAAGAGCTTCAGCGTGGCTGCCGGAGAGAACGTGACAATACCTGTGGAGATAAAGGCCGACAGCCTTGCAAATGTATACAACACCGAACTCACGTTCAACACCAACGTTCCGACACAGCCTGTTGTCAAGCTGCCTATAACACTTAACATCACAGGCGAGGCTGAACCGGTATTCCCGGCCAAGGTAGGTGGAGAAGCTGTTGCCAACAGCTACACTTATCCGGAACTTGTTTACGACTTCGAGGTGAAGAACAACGGCTCAAAGGCATTCAAGCTCACCAACGCCGAATTCAACGCAGACGGCTCTCTGCCGGCAATGCTCTCGGTTTACACCACATACACCGATCCTTGGTTCGGCACAACAACGACAGGATGGATGCAGTGGGCTCCGGGCATGCAGATTGAGGTTGGCAAGGAACCGGTGAAGTTCCAGATCCACTATTTCGATGATGGAACACCGGTAACCGTAAACTCTCCGATCACATTCACTACCGAAGGACTGAGCGAAAGCACTCACACAGTGCCGTTCGAACTGAACCTCACAGAGGCTCCTGCCATCACATTCGACAAGCCGGAGATTGTCATCAACAATGTATCCGACAACTACACAGGCCAGGAGACAATGACTATAAAGAACGAAGGCAAGTACAAGCTGACCTACTCGCTGCGCATGGACCCGAACGGTGTGGGCGAAACAATACCTGACACCGAGAACCCGGGCGGAGGCATCATGCCGGGATTCATGAACATTCTGGCCGACAGCCTCACACAGGCACAGCGCAACAGCTTCATAAAGGAGAAGGCTACATCCATCACTCCGTTCGAGAAGTTCGACGGATTCATCTACGATGTGCCTGATGTAGACTGCAGCAACCTGCTCTACTATCCGATAATGCCGATAGAGAACCCGCAGACTCTGCTCGTAGGAACAGGCTCTGACGACCTCAGCAACAACTTCCGCGCAGCCACACGCTACACAGCACCGGCCGAAGGATTCAGCCTGACACACCTCTACTTTGTAGGAACAATCGGCGATCTGGAGAATGTTGACATCGAGGCTTCAGTTATAGGAAGCAGCGACGTTACGTCCGACCGCGTGATAGGTCACGGCAAACTGCGCGTGGAGAAGGAAGAGCCTTACAGCGGAACATACTTCGGCGAGCCGCGTATGCTCGAGTTCGACAAACCGGTATACATCAACCCGAACGACACATTCTACGTTGTTCTGAAATATCCGGCCGGATATCCTCACTCTGCGATAATCTCAGCCAAGGCCGAACGTGTACGCGAAGGACGCTACATGGCATGGTTCAAGGATCTGGGATGGATAGACCTGGGCGAAGAGCTCTACAACTCTTACTCTTCATCTATGGGTTACTTCATGACATGTGTTGAGATGCAACCGGGCAAACCGTGGATCAAGCTGCTCAACGACAAGACCGAAGGCGAGATTGCCGTAGGCGAATCGCTCCCTGTAAACGTCGAGATAAACGCTGAAAGCACTTACTTCGACCGCGACAACAAGGCAGTGATCGTCATCAAGAGCAACGACCCGGCACAGCCTGTTGTGAACTATCCTATCACACTCAACAAGAACTCGGCTCCTGTCGTTACAGGTCCGGAAGGCACAACTACCGTTCCTGAGGCATCGACAGCCGACATGAACATCACAGTGGAAGACCTCGACGGCGACGCATTCAGCGTGACTCTGGCCGACGAAAGCGGCATTTCATCGGTAGCCGGCTGCACAATAACCGACGGCAACGAGACAACCAACGCTGAGGTGACCGACAACAAGGTGAGCGTTCCGGCAGGAAAGAAGCTCAACGTGACAATGAAGCTGGCACCTGAGTACGGCTCGGCCGGTCTGCACAATGTCACTGTGACTGCAACCGACGCACAGGGCAACATCGTGACAAAGAACGTGCCGTACAACGTAGAGTTCACCAACAGAGCGCCGGTTTACGAAGGCGAGCAGGAACTCAACGTCTACATAGGCAAGAACACGGGCATCATTGCATACGAAAGCGTGTTCAGCGATCCGGACGGCGACGCCATGACGTTCACGGCTTCAATGCCTGACAACAAGTTCGCCGAGCTCATGACCAACAGCAACGGATATCTCCTCTCAGGCGTGGCAGGCGGCAAGACCGAGCTCACACTCACAGCCACCGACGCTGCCGGAGCCAAGACCACAGTCAAACTGCCTGTAAGCGTGACAGACGCAACGGGCATCGGCTCTGTGACAACAGACAAGGAGGTGAGCGTTTATCCGAACCCTGTGATAGACAACGCCAACGTGACAATGGCCGAGAGCGCCACTAACGTGAACTATTATGTATACGACAACGCCGGCCAGCTCGTCAAGACGGCACACGCCGACAACAAGGCGGCAGGCGAGGCACAGGCTATCGACATGAGCGGATGCGCCAAGGGTGTATACCGCATCAAGGTGGCCGCTGCCGACAGAAGCTACGTCGTGACAGTGATAAAGAAATAAACGGTCGGCGGCTCAGGCCACGACATAACGCGCAAAGAGCGCACCGGAGTTTTTCCGGTGCGCTCTTCTTTTTATGCACAGTCCGAAGCCGTGCCGCAGATGCGCTTTGCTGTCCGGACATCTCCGCCACACACTGACGGACATTCCGACGTAACAACATCCGCACGTCCGTCGCGTTCCGCAGCGGACGCAGGTCTCCCATGTTTCTACTCACGCCTCATGTCAGCGTTTTTAAAGAAAACCCGGGCGGCATACTTACAGTTTTTCTTGACTTTTTTTTGACAAAATTTTTTCGCAAAAGAGATGTAAAGAAATGTTAAGACGTGCATGATACAGGTCGTTTCGGGCCGTACGGCTTTGCAGTATACTCCGCAGTGGAGTGCCGGACAGTACGTACTGCGCTCCGATAAAGCCTGTTTCAGCCTCTGCTTTCGCCTGTTTCAGGGTGTATTATGGTGCATATCAGGCCCTGATATGGGCCATATCACGTGCCGATATGGTGTTTTTCGTGTGTCAGAAAAATCTCTCTTGTATATAAGCCTTTGACATTCAGTATTTTATAAAGCTCTCTCATTTCTCGCGAATTTGCGTCCGAAGGAGAACCGACGCGCAAATTCTCGCTTATTTTTTGGGGTAGAACAGAAAACTCGGGCGGAAAAACCGCGTGATACTGAAAATCTGAAAGTGCACCATATTGCCCATTACGGCAGACGTCGACAACGCCTGCACGGGATTGAAACCACCGTTGCCCCATCATAACCTGCCGCGGCTGCATTTCGGCCTGTTCCGTTCCCCATCGCCGTCCACCGCCTGCGCAACCGCCATAAAGCAAAAAAGGCAGTCCGAAGACTGCCTTAAAATACTGTAAAGAAATAATCGTCAGATATTATTTCAGTTTTGTGTAACCGTACTTAGAAGCGGCACCCAGTTCTTCCTCGATGCGGATGAGCTGGTTGTACTTAGCCATACGGTCTGTGCGGCTCATAGAACCAGTCTTGATCTGGCCAGAGTTTGTAGCCACAGCGATGTCTGCTATAGTTGTATCCTCTGTCTCGCCAGAACGGTGAGAAGTTACGGTTGTGTAGCCGTGACGGTGAGCCATTTCGATTGCGTCGAGAGTTTCTGTGAGCGAACCGATCTGGTTAACCTTGATAAGGATTGAGTTAGCAGCACCCATCTGGATACCCTTCTGGAGGAATTTAACGTTTGTAACGAACAGGTCATCACCAACGAGCTGGCAACGGTCGCCGATAGCAGCTGTCAGTTTTACCCAGTTCTCCCAGTCGTTCTCGTCGAGACCGTCCTCGATAGAGTCGATAGGATATTTTGTGATGAGTTCCTCGAGATACTGGATCTGCTCAGCAGCAGTCAGTTTCTTACCGTTAGGATCTTTCTTCTTGCCGTTCTTCAGCTGGCTGTAGTCATAGAACCACTCGCCGTTCTCGCATACTGCGAACTCGCTGGCAGCGCAGTCCATAGCAATCTTAACGTCCTTACCCGGCTCGTAGCCAGCGTCCTTGATTGCCTGTATGATGCTGTCAAGAGCATCCTCAATGCCGTTGAAGTTAGGAGCGAAACCACCTTCGTCACCAACAGCTGTAGAAAGTCCGCGGCCTTTGAGCAGTTTTGCCAGAGCGTGGAATACTTCAGCACCCATGCGGATAGACTCCTTGATTGACGGAGCGCCTACCGGACGGATCATGAACTCCTGGAATGCGATAGGAGCATCAGAGTGAGCACCACCGTTGATGATGTTCATCATAGGTACCGGCATTGTGTAAGCGTTGCATCCGCCGATATAGCGATAGAGCGGCATGTTCAGTGCTTTGGCAGCTGCCTGAGCTGTTGCCAGAGATACGCCGAGGATGGCATTTGCACCGAGGTTGCTCTTTGTAGGAGTTCCGTCGAGCTCG
The DNA here is from genome assembly GCF_037890215.1 of Prevotella sp. HCN-7019. Taxonomy (NCBI): domain Bacteria; kingdom Pseudomonadati; phylum Bacteroidota; class Bacteroidia; order Bacteroidales; family Prevotellaceae; genus Prevotella; species Prevotella sp. HCN-7019. Next base: position 110,598 of record NZ_JBBKBO010000001.1, read on the forward strand.
AGCATCTTCATATCGATAGCGCGCTGGTTGAACACGCAGTCACCCTTGAGAGCCGGAGCGATGATGTTGTTGACGTTGTCAACAGCCTTCTGAACGCCCTTGCCGCAGTAACGGTTCTTGTCACCGTCGCGAAGCTCGAGTGCTTCGTTCTCACCTGTAGATGCTCCAGACGGAACAGCTGCACGGCCCATAACACCATTGTCGAGAGTTACTTCAACTTCTACTGTCGGATTTCCTCTTGAGTCGAGGATTTCTCTTGCATGAACTTTTTCAATTACCATAATTGTATATTTATATTTGTGAATAATTATTCACATGCAAAGTTAATACCAATTATTAAAATAAAGGCACTGTCGGGGCTTATTTTTTCGTTTAGTGAAGTTAAAAAAAACGAAGTTACGCGGCTTGCCACGGCCTTTGCCATGTGGAGTATGCAAAACGCCGTGCCGACAGGCTCTGATGTCCTGTTCACGGCACGGCGCATACTGGTTTCATTTCAGTTTGTTATAGTCTTCGTCGGTCACTTCTTCAAGCCATGTGTTCGATGCTCCTTCGGCCGGAACCGATATGGCGATGTGCTGGAACCATGAGTCGCGTGTGGCTCCGTGCCAGTGTTTCACCTCGGCAGGAATGTCCACCACGTCGCCGGCTTTCAGCTTTCTCGCGGGCTTGCCCCACTCCTGATACCATCCTTCTCCGTCCACACAGATGAGTATCTGGCCGCCCTTGTGGTGTATGTGCCAGTTGTTCCGGCATCCGGGTTCGAAGGTCACGTTGCTCACAGGCAGCTTTCCTTCGCCGTTGGCAAGCGGTGCCAGGTAGCTGTTGCCTATGAAGTAGCGGGCATAAGCGGTGTTGGGCTCGCCCTTTGCGAACAGGAGTTCCGGTTCATCAGTGCTTTCTCCGGCCGGCTGTCCGAGCGCCGTGCTTACGGCTTTGCGTGCACGTGATGCCTCAGCCTTGCCCACATTGCTTTCCAGACAGGCCGGAACGGCGGCAAGATCGTCGCGTGTCACGCCCATGTTCAGGGCTCCGCGTGCATGCGAAAGCAGCTGCGACTCGCATCCGGGGAGTGCCGATATGGCTCCGAGCGTCACCAGTTCGCGCTCAGCGTAGCTCAGAACGTCGCTTGAGAAGATGTCGCCGAACAGGTGGGCTTTCAGATAATAATCGGTGGCGGGCACGAAACTGTAGTTGAACGGTGCGCCGCTCAACTGCGTCTGCACCCTTGTGCCCTCGGCCAGTGCGTTATAACCATCGGGCAGAGAGGTGGCCTCACGTCCTGTTTCGTACTCTCTGTGCTCGGCGTCGCGGCGTTTCATCACCGTCTGAAGCGTGGAGAGAGCGTTCAGCGAGCGCGGAAATCCGGCGTAGGCATAAAGCTGCGAGAGTGCTTCCTTTATTTCGTTCACGGTCAGGACGTTGTCCAGAGCCGCGTCAATGGCACCGTCCAATGCGGCGATGTCGCCTTTTGCACCTTGTGCTCCTATGGTTACAAGGCACTGTTGTCTGGTTTTCATGTTCATATTTTCTTGTGATTTAATGTTTCCTGCAATAAATATCAGCATTGCGATGATAATAAGTCTGGACATAATAATATTCATTTTGTTACGATGCAAAAGTAGAAACAAAAAGCCATACCCACCATATCGCCATTACAGATTAAAATACCCGAATTACGGTTTTGCCTCCGTCGCCGGATGCCGGTCGGCACACATGAGGACAACATGCTCTACAAACGAAGACAGCGGCACCGCACACCCGTTACGGGCAGAGCAGTGCCGCTGTCACACATTTATATTCCGTTATGCTTATTCCTTATCCCATCCGGCCGCGTCGGCTATCTTTCCGGCAATGAAGGTGTTGTCCATCTTGCCTGTGAAAGCCTCAGCTCCGGCACCGATGGCAAACACCGGCACATAACCGTTGGAGTGACCGCCGCTCTGCCAGCCCACCATTGCAGCCTCAGCCATGGTGCGTCGTGCAGCGTCGGATATTCCGTTGAGTGTGGAATAGAGGTTTTCGCTTCCCTCGTCGTGGCCTTCGGTCAGGTTCTTGTATGCTTTCTTGAGTCTGTCGGTCTGATGATCGGTCAGCTTGAACTTGTCCCAGAAGCCCCAGTTTGCCTTCAGGTCCTTCTCCACCTGCTCCCAGGTGAGTTTCTTTCCATACTTCTTGTAGAGCTGTTCCAGATGTTTTGAATATCTCTCTGCGCTCATTTTCTGATACTTCAGCAGGTCGGTGTGCAGTTCGTATTTGCCGCGTCCGAGCACTATACCGCCCGTTTCGTGGTCTGCCGTAACGACGATGAGTGTCTCGTCCGGGTGCTGCTCATAGAACTCATAAGCCACACGGATGGCCTTATCAAAGTCGTATGTCTCCTTGAATGCTGCAGCTGCGTCGTTGGCATGGCATGCATAGTCTATCTTTCCGCCCTCTATCATGAGGAAGAAACCGTCCTTGTTCTGCTTTGTCAGTGCGCTTATTCCGGCTCTTGTGATATCCTGCAGTGTCATGTCCGAGCCCGTACGGTCTATCGCGTAAGCCAGAGATGAGTGGTCACCGGCGTTGTCCTTCTCCTGCTGGAAAAGGATTATGCGGTCCGATTTCTTCAGTTTCTTCTGGAAATCCTTATATCCGCGTGCTATGGTATAGCCAGCAGCGGCACACTGATCGTAGAGCGAGCCGGTGGCAGCAGCGTCGTCCTTGTTCTCAGGATTGGCGAAATCGCTGCCTGCATAGAAGTCGAATCCGGCAGTGATGAGGTCTTTTCCTATCTCATAATACATGTTGCGGTCTGGACGGTGAGCGTAGAACGATGCCGGAGTGGCATGGTTCACCGTAACGCTTGTGCCCACACCTACAGCCGCGCCGGCCTTTTTCGCCCACACAGCCACACTGTTCACGGCTGTCTGCTGGTCGGCAAGCATGCCTATAACGCCGTTCTTCGTCTTGTTGCCTGTAGCCAGTGCCGTACCGGAAGCGGCCGAATCGGTCACGCCGTTAGTGGCAGAGAATGTTGTCACAAAACCTGTATAAGGAAACTGTGCGAACTGTAAAGGCACAGTGCCGATGTATCCTTCTACTGCGGCAAGATAGGTTTCGGTGCCGTTCACTTGGTTGACACCCATACCGTCGCCAATGAAATAGAACACATACTTGGCGCGCCCTTCGGCAAACGCCGTCACCGCCATCACGAACAAAGCGACCGCGGTCAAAAAAAACTTCTTCATATTATTATTCTTATATCCTTTTATTGTTTCCGATAATTCTAAGAAAAGCAATACGCCAGCCATACGTCACGGATGCGTAATTGCGCTCCGGACGTCACAGTATTCAGTATGTCAGTCAGGCATCTTCACCTCCAGTTCTGCCGAAAAGACGAGTCTCGGATCCTGCCGCTCACACAACGAGCGTGCTATTATGTCGGCCGAACGCCTCACACGCTTCTTCAGCAGCCTGCGACCATTGTATTCCACAATGACAGGTTTGTCCAGATCGGCCACATCATCGTTCAGACACAGCGTAAAGGACGGATAGTCGCAACGCTCCACTATGATGCGGTTGCCCTTTCTGTTTGCCACTATCTGCATGCCGGGACGCGCTTCCGAGGCATCCACTTTCAGCCAGTACATAGACGGACGCACTGTTTCCTCCTGCCGCCACACGACACGTTCGGGCACGGCGTTGCGTCTGTATTTCGCCATCCATGCTATGGCTGCCGTATCGACACGCTCCATCCAGTGTCCCTTTCCGCTGATGATGTGAGTCTCGTGAACGTATCCCTCAGGGTCGGCAGCCTGCAAACTGTCCATCACTGCGCCCTTCTCCACAGCCAGACGGTTGCGGTTGTAGGCGCCGTCGTTCTCGCCCATCCATATCATATAGGGCACATTGCGCAGGTTAAGCTGCGAAGCCTCACCGGGATGACCTGCCATCATCGAGGCCGCGGCCCATCGGTCGGCCAAACGCGGAGCCATACGCCACACACCGTCACCGCCTGCCGAATAACCAAGCAGATAAACCTTGTCGGGGCTGACACCCATCTCCGCCACCGCGGCAGCAATGAGCTGCTGGAAGAAAGCGTCCATCTGAGGACGGAACCACATGTTCCAGTCGTCGAAAGGAGCACGCGGAGCCACATACACTCCTTCCTTAGGAGCATACAACACAATCTGGTTGCGCCACTGCTGGTCGTTCACTTCGGTAGGAGCGCTGCCTCCACCGTGCATTGATATGTAAAGACTGCGTCCGTCGGAAGGCTTCTCTCCGAACACTTTATACATGAAAGGCATGCGCAGCGAGTCGAGCGTGAACACCCCGGCACGCCACATCGCGCCGTAACCATTCCTCACATCGCCCATCCATTTGTCCACCTGCACACGCTCCTCCTGCCGTGCCTCCGCGGCCGACAGGCGTTTCTGAGCCGACACACTCTGCGAAAGTGCCGACAGACCGCATGCAAGAATAAAAAAGACAAAAGCGTTTTTCCGTTTCATTATATCAGCAATAGTGTCTTGACTGCGCAAATTTAGCAATAAAATGCCTGAAATCCAACGGCGTAACAAGCTTTTTTCATTTAGTTAACGGCAATGTAATCAGGCCGTCGGGAACATTTTTATGGAAAAAAGACAATACTGTTTTGGCTGTTTCGGTAAATTATCGTAACTTTGAGCCAAACGAAACCCAAAGCTATGAACGATAAGATCACACCTGACAATTTTGAATCGACATACGTTGATCCTATTGAAGAAGAGAGAATCGACAAGTTTGTATGCGACGAGATGGCGCGCCAGATACACCGCTATATCAAGGCCATGTCGGGCACCAAGCACGCCATGCTGATGTTCGAGGAACGCATAGCCCACATGTCAGTGCCTGAGAAGGAGCAGGCCATCGCACGTTACATAGACCTCAACCGCAAAGTGCTTAGCGGTCTTGACTTCAAGATTGTGCTTGCAAGAGCCATGGCCAACTACTGCGATACGTTCGCCTATCTGCTGCGGATGGTGAACGACAAGCGCAAGGCTGTGTACTATCTGAACCGCATAAAGTCGAAATACATGCAGTATCACGAGATATTCGAGCAGGACGGAAAATTCGGAATGAAGGACTACAAGGGCAATGTGCTCATCAGTCCGCAGTACGACTTCCTGCGCACTTGCTACGTATATATGGACGATCTGAGCATAATGCCGGTCATAGCACAGAAGGACGGCAAGATGGGACTCATCCTTCCTGACGGCAAGGACACCGTGGTGGCCGACTTCATCTACGATGACATATCGCTGCGCGACGAACCTCCGTACTTCGAGGTGCGCAAGGGACGCACGAAAGGATACATAGACAATCAGGGAAATTTCACAAAATAAAGAAACGGCGGAGAAGCGATGACTTCTCCGCCGTTTTTCTTTTGTATATCATGTGGCAATTATACGGCTGACGACCGACACTCTTACGTGCCGCATACACGCCGGACAGACCGTCCGGCCGCGACACCATCAATCGTCATCGTTGCCATGTTTATACATCAGTTCGGTCTTGACCACCTCCTGTTTCACCAGCTTCGAGTCGATGAAGGTGAACTCCGTGGTGACAGATACCCACTGATCTCTGAAAACGGCTTCTATGTAAAGCAGCTTGTCCACCCTGCGGTTATTCTCTATACTCTGGGCCTCGCGGGCAAGAGGCTTGCCATAACGCTTCACGAACTCGTCCTCGCTTATGCCCAACTCCACCTTCTCCGTACTGAAACGGCTGCCGGACTTCAGCGTGCCGCACGCCGTGAACAACACCAATACGGCTGCCATGAGAAACAGTCTTACATTCATATTGTCATAAAACTAAAAACAATTATACATCCGATTCACTCTCACTTAGATTGCAAATCTATATATTTTATGACTTCGTCACTCACAGCCGGCAGTTAAAAAAACGTAAACCGCAGCGCCTTACTTCTGTGCCTTGATGCCGTCGGCTATCTTGCGGCACAGCTCGTTGTCGTCGGTCAGTCCCTCCTTGGCAAGTATCTGCTTCAGCGCCTGGGTAGTAACATAAGCCTGAACAACGAATGTGGATGCGGCGTCGCCTGCCGGACGGATGATGACACTCACCTCTGTACGAGTTGCAGTGGTCACACTGAGCAGTTTGTCACTGTTTTCAAACTTCTTGGCCTTGACAAATCCAAAAGACGAGTCGATGCTCTCCACGAACCAGCCATCCGACACCAGCCACGTCACGGCTTTCTGCATGAGCGAGTCCTTGCTCACTTCGGCACGGTATTCTTCAGCCGCGCGCGCCGGAACGGCCATCAGTGCAGCCACCGCAAAGAGCGCGGCCGCGAGAATTCTTGTTGCGTTTTTCAGTTTCATATAAGTTTTATGGTTTGTAACTTTTCATTTCACGATATATCCCTTCAGTGCCTCCACATAGTCGGAGAAGGCCTGCAACCCGTTGTCGGTTATGCGGCATGTGGTGCGCGGACGCTTCCCGTTGAAGCCTTTCTCCACCTCCACGTATCCTGCCGCGGCCAGCTTGTCTATCTGCACACTCAGGTTGCCGGCCGTGGCTCCGGTCTGTTCGCGCAGCCACGTGAAGTCAGCCTCGTCCACACTGACGAGCAAGGACATCACGGCGAGCCGCAGTTCGCTGTGGAGCAAGGGGTTGAGCGGTTTGAACCTACTGTCCATACGTCATTCGGTTTTACGCTCGCGGTCGATAGACAAGCCCTCGAGCACACAGAACAGATAGAAAAATATGTAATAAAGCGAACTGTGCAGTCCGATGCCGGAGAAGAAAGGCCTGTCGGAAAAAACGGCATTCACGATGATGACGATACCCCAGCCGCCTATAACGAGCAGACCGGAAGAGCGCAGCAGGCCGCACAGCAACAGCATGGCGCAGGCAGGCGGAGCCACCATCATGACGATGGTGAGATTCATATTCCCCTTGAGCGAATAATAGGCTGCCACAAGTCCCATGAAGGCGAAGAGCAGAAAGCCGTTGCGAAGTATGCGGCTGAAGAACATGCCGCGCCAGGTCCACATTCTGTAAAGTACGAAAGGCACAGCCAGACTCACCACCGGCACGGCCATCCATGCCCACATCCACGGGCCGGGCTCAACAAACTTGGCCACGAGGCTCAGCACAAAGGCGAGCACGCCATAGACGGTAAGGAAATTGAACCGGCCGATGTTCTCCTTGCGAGCACGGTTTATCATGTCGGTTATCACACGGAGACTCTCCTGCTCCGTCATATTCTTGTTTTCCATAAACTTTGTTTCTTCGGTTTCATATAATCAATGTCAGCCGCCGGCGGCCTGTGAGTCTCGGCCCCACAACCGCCGCGACGGCACGTGGTTCAGGCCTTGCGGCGATGGCGCAGACAGATGAAGAAGCCCGGAATGACCAGCTCGCACAGCACGGCAAGGGCCATGGCCACCATCTCGTAAGGCCCTGCATAGACCAGCGCATAAGATGTGCACACCACAGCGGCGCCGGCCGCGCCACCCAGAATGAGGCGGTTGCCGATGACATAGCCGCTCACCACTCCGGCAAAACCCATGAGCAGAATGATGACGGGAGTAATGGGCAGTGACTCAATGCCGAGATTCATGGCCACGGCACTCAGTATCCACACCACAAAGCATGCACCGCCGAACACGGCCCAGACGCAGCCCACCACCTTGCTCACGAACGAGCGGGGCGTCACACCGTGGGTGCGCGACATGACAGAGGCGGCCGATATGCCCACCACGGCCATGAATATCCACAACAGATTCCACGAGGCATTGCCCGTATGTTGCCACAGATGGCCCACGACGAGGGCCGTGACAAACACCAGCGCGCCCCAAAGCAGCATAACGCGGCCGGTGTAGCGCTCCACGTCGCGGCGGCTCTGCTCTATCGACTGCTTTATTATCTCCAGACTGCGTCCGGCATCTTCAGCACCGGCATTGAGGTCGTGACGACCGTTACGCGTTTTCTCGTTTTCGTTCATAGCTTTTCCTGGTTTAATGGATGAATAGGGGTTGTTTGTCTATTAGTGCTCACAGGCGGTCTGTACCGTGAAGCGCGCCACAGGCTCTGCAGACGGACGGGAGCGCAGGGACGGACTGACTGTTCACAATGCAAATATAAATAAGTTTACATTATAAACCAAATTATTTTATAAACAAAATTGTATCGCAGCACAGGTTTAACTTTCGTTAGCAGTAGCGCAGCCCATACCGCTGCCCATGGATGCGTCCGCAGCCCGACGCGCAAGAACCGGCAGACAAGCGGAGAAACTGCATAAATGAATAAATATGCAAAATTTGACGGTAAAAAATTTTGACAAAAAAAATTTTCAAAATAGAAAATCGTCACACCCCGGAAAGGCTTTTTCGCAACCGGAAAAAACGCACCGCACACCACCCGCCGGCACATCCTCCGGCGAAAGAGCCTTTTTGAGGCCGCGAAACGCATCATTTCATGGGCTGAAAAAGACCAGATTAGCACGCAAAACAGGCAATATCAGGGCCTGATAAAGGCTTTATCGCAGCACGAAAAGAAGCCTGTGAGACCGCCGGTAAGCACAAGCCGCTGACTGACAACAACTTGCGCAACCCTCTCAAAACTCGCGAATTTGCGACCGGAATATTTTTTCCGGAAAACAGAGGCACTCTCGTTGAGTTGAGAGAGAAACCGGAGCATGGCGCATACACTTTTTCTGCATAAATATGCAAAAGCCTGACGGCTGCACTACATGGACACACGCCCGGACTGCGGAAGGCACGACAGATTCATGGCATAAAGAATTATAAAATATCACAGACACATTATTACATGACAAAATTATTTGGTATTTTTGCCGCGCATAACAAAAAGACAACAAAATGATGAAGAAAACAAGATTGATGCTCACAGCAATGCTGATGTGCATTTGCTGCATGAGCGCACAGGCACAGGGCCTCAAAGACATTCTGAACGGCATAAGCGACGTGGCCGGAAAACTCACAGGCAATTCTACAACTACCGAGACAATAGTCGGCACATGGACTTACGACAGCCCGCAAATGAAACTTGAGAGCGACAACCTGCTGGCACAGCTGGGAAGCGCAGCAGCAAACTCGAAGGTGAACGACAAACTGAGCGACGTGTACAAGAAGGTGGGACTGGACAAGATAAGCATCACCTTCAACGCCGACAGCACATACAAATCGACCATAAACGGCAAGGAGACTCAGGGTACATACTCGCTCGACACCGAAAACAAGACGCTCACAATGAAAACGCGCCTCGGACTGTCGCTCAAGACCAATGTGGAAGTGAGCGGTGACAAGATGACTCTGCTGTTCGAGTCGGAGAAACTCATGGACGGACTCAAGGCCGTTACCAACCTGGCAGCACAGGTGAACTCGACCGCATCGGTAGTTAACTCGCTCATAAGCAACTATAAGGGCATAAGCCTGGGCTTCAAACTCAAGAAGAGCGAGTGAGCAACGAGGTGAAGAACGACGACAGGCAGCAGAAGAACACGGCCGGCAGCACGACGACCAAAAAGTATCTGCGGTATCTGAAACTGGAGCGCAACTACTCGGCCAACACCGTGGAGGCCTACCGCAACGACCTGGGACACCTCGAACGCTACATGAAGCAGGAGGGGCTTACGCCCGAAACAGTAAGGCGCGAGCATCTCAACCACTTCGCCGCCACCCTGCACGAACACGGCATAGGACCGACATCGCAGGCAAGAATACTGAGCGGCGTGCGCTCGTTCTTCAGATATCTGCTGCTGGAGGGATATGTCAGCGACGACCCTTCCGAACTGCTGGAGTGGCCGCGGCTGGGCGAACATCTGCCCGAAGTGCTCTCCACAGAGGAGATAGACCGCATGGAGGCATCCATCGACCTGTCGAAATGGGAGGGACAGAGAAACAAGGCGATAATAGAAACGCTTTTCTCGTGCGGACTGCGCGTGTCGGAACTGACAACGCTCCGGCTGTCGGACCTTTTTCTGGACGACAACTTCATACGCATAAAGGGAAAGGGACGCAAGGAGAGACTGGTGCCCATATCGGCCAAGGCGGTGAAGGAGCTGCATCTGTGGTTCGTCGACCGCAACCTGATGAAAATAAAACCGGGCGAGGAGGACTTCGTTTTCCTGAACCGGCGCGGGGCGCATCTCACACGCACGATGATACTCATAATGATAAAACGCTGCGCCGCCGCGGCGGGAATAGAGAAGACCGTGTCGCCACACACGCTGCGCCACTCGTTTGCGACAGCTCTGCTGAAGGGCGGGGCCGACCTCAGGGCCATACAGGAGATGCTGGGCCACGAGAGCATTGCCACAACAGAGATTTACACACACGTGGACATGACCACGCTCAGACAGGAGATACTGGAACATCATCCGCGCAACATCAGATATGCGGAAGGCATAAAATGAGGCGTGCGGAGAAAAGTCAGAAGGTAAGGCACAGGCACATTTTAATGATTAAACATTCATAAAAATGCGCTTGTGCCTTTATTATTGACACATGAAGCAGCATTTTTTTAAATAAAAAGAGGTAAATTTGCAAGTCGTAAATATAACACATCAATATTAAAGTCTATATTTTATGAAACTTAGGAAAATCATGGCGGCAGTCCTCGTGTGCTTCGCAGGACTTGCCCAGGCCCAGATGCAGATGCCTACAATACCGCTCGACCCGGATGTGCGCATCGGTAAACTGGACAACGGACTGACTTATTACATCCGTCACAACAACTGGCCGGAAAAGCGCGCCAACTTCTACATCGCCCAGAAAGTGGGTTCGATACAGGAAGAGGAGAGCCAGCGCGGTCTGGCACACTTCCTTGAGCACATGTGCTTCAACGGAACAACAAACTTCGAGGGCAATGAGGTAATGAGATACTGTGAGAGCATCGGAGTGCAGTTCGGACGCGATCTGAACGCTTACACTGCGATAGACCAGACGGTGTACAACATCTCTAACGTACCGACCGACCGTCAGTCGGCCCTCGACTCATGTCTGCTCATACTGCACGACTGGGCAAGCGAACTGACGCTCGACCCGAAGGAGATAGACAAGGAGCGCGGAGTGATTCACGACGAGTGGCGTATGCGCTCAAGCGCATCGGGCCGCATGTTCGAGCGCAACCTGCCGAAGCTCTATCCGGGATCCAAATACGGTCTGCGCTACCCTATCGGTCTGATGAGCGTAATCGACAACTTCAAGCCGAAGGAACTGAGCGACTACTACCACAAATGGTATCATCCGCAGAACCAGGGCATCATCGTGGTGGGCGACGTTGACGTTGATCACGTAGAGGCTGAGATTAAGAAGCTCTTCGGCGACATAAAGAACCCGGAGAACGCTGCACCGATAGTTGACGAGCCGGTGCCGGACAACGCAGAGCCTATCGTAATCATCGACAAGGACAAGGAGCAGCGCACCAACATGGTGGAGGTGATGATAAAGCACGACGTGTTCCCGGACTCACTGAAGAACACAATGGCTTATCTTGTTTACGGATATGTAAAGGGTGCTGCTGTAAGCATGCTTAACAACCGTTACACCGAAGCTGCACTCAACGCCGACTGCCCTTACGTTAATGCAGGAGCAAGCGACGGCAACTACATCTTCGCAAAGACAAAGGACGCATTCGACATTGGCATCGCGCCGAAGGATATGAGCAAGACAGCTGACGCGCTGAAGGCTGCATTCGTAGAGGCACGCCGTGCTGCCGAATTCGGATTCACTGCGACAGAATACGAGCGTTACAGACAGGACTATATCAGCTCGATGGAAAAGAACTATAGCAACAAGGACAAGCGCTACAACGAGCAGTTCTACAGCCAGTATCTCGGTCACTTCCTCTCAAACGAGCCGATGCCGTCTATAGATTTCCTGTATCAGACAATGAAGCAGATTGTGCCGATGATTCCGGTAGAAGCTGTTAACCAGATAATGAAGGAACTGGTGCCGCCTAACGACAGCAACCTCGTGATACTGAACTTCAACAACGAGAAGGAAGGCAACGTTTATCCTACAGAGGAAGCACTGCTGGGAGCCATCAAGGCTGCACGCACAGAGCAGATAACAGCCTATGTGGACAACGTGAAGAACGAACCGCTCATCACCGAGAAACCGAAAGCCGGAACAATAAAGAGCGAGAAGAAGAACGAGAAATTCGGATATACAGAGCTGAAACTCTCTAACGGCGCTACTGTAGTGCTCAAGAAGAGCGACCTGAAGAAAGACCAGGTGATACTCAGCGGTGAAGGATTCGGAGGCTCATCTCTCTATGGCGAGAAGGACTTCGTGAACCTGAAGGTGTTCAACGACGTGATCGGACAAAGCGGACTCGGCTCATTCTCACTGACAGAACTGAACAAGGCTCTCGCCGGAAAGATTGCCAACGTGAACCTGACAATGGACGGCCTCTACACCAGCGTGAGCGGATCGTCAACTCCGAAGGACGTAGAGACAATGTTGCAGATGCTCTATCTCTACTTCACAAACATCAACAAGGACCAGAAGTCGTTCGACAACCTTATGAAACAGTATGAGGTTGCACTGAAAGACCGTGCTCTCTCACCGGACGTAGCACTGAGCGACTCACTCACAGCTACAATGTACGGCCACAACCCGCGCCTCAAACCGCTGGTTACAGAAGACCTGCCGCAGATAAGCTATGACCGCATACTGCAGATGGCAAAGGAACGCACAGCAAACGCATCAGGCTGGACATTCACATTCGTGGGTAACTTCGAGGAGGATTCTATCCGTCCGCTCATCTGCCAGTACATCGCTTCGCTGCCGGCACAGGGCAAGATCGTGAAGGGTAAGCGCACCGCATTCCTGCAGAAGGGTGAGATTGTGAACGAGTTCAAGCGCAAGCAGGAGACTCCGAAGTCAACAGCTTACATGATGTGGTATAACGAGGATATGCCTTACACACTGGAGAACGCCATCCGCGCCGACATGGCTGGACAGATTCTCTCAATGATATATCTGAAGAAGATACGTGAGGAGCAGAGCGCAGCTTACTCTGTAGGTGCACAGGGCTCGGCTTCTATCAGCGACAACAACTATCACAACATCAACATCTTCGCTTACTGCCCGATGAATCCGGACAAGAAGGAACTGGCTGTAAGCATCATGAACGAAGAGGTGAAGAACATGGCCAAGGCTTGCGATGCCGACATGCTGAAGAAGGTGAAGGAATTCATGCTGAAGAACATCGACGACAAGAGCAAGACAAACGCTTACTGGACAGGTGTGATAGAAACTTACCGCAAGTATAACATTGATATGAACACCGACTACAAGAAGACCGTAGAGGCTCAGACAACTCAGAGCATCTGTGACTTCATGAAGGAATTCCTCAAGCCGGGCAACCACATCTCTGTTATAATGATGCCGGAATAAGAACAACAGCGCACGGCCCACTGCCGGCGCTCTAAATAGTCTGCACGGAGCATCCGGAAACGGAGCGACCGACAGCCTGAAACGAAAATCCCCGAAGATCATGAACGGTCTTCGGGGATTTTCGTTTATATATGCACAGGGCATACACCGCCGGAAGCGGAGAGGGAATATATCTGAACAGACATGATACAGGGAAAGCTGAAAATAAACAGGGATTGCTTTTTACGGAAAACCACAGCGTCAATGCCGAACCGATATCATTGCCTGCCGATGAGAAGGAACAATATGGGCAACTTTCAATTTACAACCGGTTTTTGATTTTTCGCCCCGAGTTTCCGATTCTACCCCGAAAAATAAGCGAGTTTTTTCGTGTTGGCTCCACGTCGGACGCAAATTCGCGAGTCATGAGAGGCTTACGCAAGTTATTGAGCGCTAAAGACTTACATTTAAAGACCATTCTTTCGTCCTGCGATAAGCACCGTTTCATGGTCCGTTTAAGCCCATATCAGGGGCTGAAACGCTTGATATCATGCCATGATACGGGCTTAAACGGACCGTAATATGGGCATTATCGGAACACGAGGCGGATTGTTCCGCACTATCAGACAGGGTATATGGAAATGTGGAAAACACTGAAAGAACCTTTATTGTATAGGTTTTAACATTTCTTCACACCTCTTTTCCGAATTTATTTTGTCAAAAAAAAGTCAAGAAAAACCGTAAGTCTGTCCTCTGAGTTTTCACTAAGGATGCTTATATCGGAGGTAGGGAAATACCCGAAAAGGATGTAAAAGCCACTGAACGGATGGTTTATCTGCTGTGGTAATTTGAATTTATTACTACAACATAGAAACGCTCTTATCACGCAATAGAAGCACTGATTCTGAAGAATAAAAACGCTGTTACTGAAGGGATAAGTGCCATGTCATTATCTGCACCACCCCACTTAATCCGGAAGTTTCGCGCCATTATACGACGCTTCACATATAAAACCAAGTCCGACCGGGTTTTCATTGCCTCCACATCCCGGATACCTGCCGTATCCTTATTCCGACTAAGACGGATCGGAAACACACGTACGTCAGACAGCGGCCCCCTACTTCGTCACCTCAAAGTGCCTTTCTGATACTGCGGATCCTTCTTTTATCCGTCAAAACAAAACATTCTTCACGCCACACCTTATTATATATATAACGCCTGAAGATGATTTACTCTATATCGGAACATACGTGGACGGCAGGCACTTCATGGTTCAACATCCGTCAGAACAGCCGTTCCGGCGCGATAAAGGCCACGATACGAGCCATCCGGCACAACCGTCCGTCAGCGCATGGTCATTGGCGTGGAGGCGCTATAAACGGCAAAGAAACATCGGACAGAATGTCAGCGAACAACGCAAAGGACGCCATCCATAAGAAAAAAAGCATCGTCTGGCGGTATGAGACACAGCTCTGTACGTAAAAACATATCGTCGCAGGCACAAGCGTCATGGCTCTGCGGGCATGAAAAAAGGTCGCATCCCAGAAACGGGATACGACCTTTTGATATGAAATTATGAAAAAATCGTCTTATCAAGCATTTGCTGCTGCTTCCTCATTACGGATCTTACGACCGAGTGTGAGGTAAGCGATAGGAGCTGCAATGAATATTGAAGACAGCGTACCGAATACAACACCGAGGATCATTGCGAACGAGAAGCTGCGGATGCTCTCACCTCCGAAGAAGAAGATACACAGCAACACGATGAGTGTTGAGAACGAGGTGTTGATTGTACGTGCGAGTGTCTCGTTCAGAGAATCGTTGAACAGTGTCTGCAGATCGCGCTTCTTGTAGAGTGTGAGGTTCTCACGGATTCGGTCGAACACAACCACCTTATCGTTGATTGAGTAACCGATAACGGTAAGAATAGCTCCGATGAACGTCTGGTCAATCTCGAGTGAGAACGGAACAATACCCCAAAGGAGTGAATAGAAACCTATTACAATCAATGCATCCAGTGCAAGAGCAACAGTTGAACCTACAGAGAAGGCAACGTTGTGGAAGCGGATAAGAATGTAAAGGAATATCGCAACAAGAGCGAACAGCACACTGATGATAGCACCGTTGGTGATGTCCTTGGCAACAGCCGGTCCCACCTTGGTACTGCTTATGATAGAACCACCGGCACGAACATCCGGGTTCTTGAATACTTCAACACTCTTCTGTGTAACCATTCCGGCTTCAGAAAGACCTTTGAACAGGATATTCTCAACCTCGTTGTCAACAGAAGGATCGTTTGATTCAATCTTATAGTTTGTTGAAATACGGATTGTCTTGTGATCGGTTCCAAGTGCAAGAGAGCTTACTGTACTGTTGGGGAACAACGGACGCAAAGCTGCTGTAACCTGCTCCGGCTCAACCGCCTGCTCAAGTTTAACAACATAGTTGCGGCCACCGGTGAAGTCGATACTCTTGCTCAATCCACGCATAACGAACGAAGCGCAAATCACTACTACGAATATAGCTGCGAGAGTGAATGTCTTCTTATACATTCCCATGAAGGAAACATTGAGTCCCTGCATGAAGTTGCGCGAAATGCGTGTTGTGAAGGTCTGGTTGAGCCACTTGTCTTTCTTCATACGGTTCTCGTAAACCAGACGTGTGAGGAACACAGCTGTGAAGAATGAGCAGCAGATACCGATTATCAATGTGGTTGCGAAACCACGGATAGGACCTGTACCGAATACATAAAGGATAATACCTGTTATGATTGAAGTGAGGTTTGAGTCGAAGATGGCCGAGAAGGCGTTGCTATAACCAAGCGAGAGAGCCTTGCGGACATCCAGTCCCTTGCGGAGTTCCTCTTTTGTTCTTTCATATATAAGCACGTTGGCATCGACCGCCATACCCAACGAAAGCACAATACCGGCAATACCAGGCATGGTAAGTGCGGCTTGGAATGACGTTAGAATTCCCAGCGTGAAGAAGAAGTTAACGAACAGTGCGGCGTTGGCCATCATGCCCGGAATGAAGTCGTACATGACAACCATATAGATCATAAGGATCACAAAAGCCACAACGAATGAGATAAGTCCCTGCTGGATTGACTGAGCACCGAGTGAAGGGCCTACAACTTCTTCCTGAACGATGCGTGCAGGAGCAGGCATACGTCCTGACTTAAGAGTGTTGGCAAGGTCTTTTGTATCTTCGATTGTGAAGTTACCTGTAATAGAAGAGCTACCACCGGAGATTTCACCAAGAATACGCGGTGAAGAATAAACAGTACCGTCAAGCACAATTGCTATTGCCTTTCCGATGTTGGCTTTTGTCAGAGCAGCCCAACGACGAGCACCTTCTGAATTCATCTTCATGCTTACTTCAGGAGCACCAGTAATGTGGTTGAACTCATCTGAAGCCTCTGTGATAACATCTCCCTCAAGCGGAGCGCGTCCGTTGGTAGATGTAACCTTCATAGCATGGAGCTCATACATGTTCTTCACATTCAGAGCATCGCTTGCCTTGGCACTCCAAAGCAGTCTGCAGTCTGAAGGAAGAATCTTCTTAGCCATTGCAGAATAGATAATCTTGTTAACTTCTGCTGTATCAAGAACGTTTGCATAACCTACCAAGCTGAGTGAGCCTGCACCTGTTGTGGTGAGCATAGAAAGCAGCGGGTTGGCCTTCTTTGCCTCTGCTGATACTCTTGTAGCTGAAGTCTTGGCAGCTTCGCCAGCCTTGTTGGCAAGTTTGAACTTGCTGTTCTGTGTCTTGGCAGCAGCTTCTTTCTTGGCAGCTGTAGTATCAACTGCGGCAGTGTCAGTAGTTTCTGAGTTATTGTTAGCCAGTGTCTGGTCTATCTGAACGAGGTAAGGAATTATTTCCTCGGCATTGTATGTCTCCCAGAATTCGAGGTTGGCACTTCCCTGGAGGAGGCGGCGGATACGCTCAGGTTCGCGGATACCAGGCATTTCAACCATGATACGGCCTTCCTGTCCTTCGAGTTTCTGGATGTTGGGCTGAACAACACCGAACTTGTCTATACGTGTGCGGACAACAGTGAAAGAGTTGTCTATCGCAGCCTGTATCTCTTCACGGAGCACTTTCTCCACTTCGCTGTCAGAGCTGTTTGGCGAAACCTTGCCCTGAAGTCTCTGTGTTGCGAAGATTTCAGAGAGGTGATGGCCGGGAGCGTTTTTCTTGTATGCCTCGATAAACAGGCTCAAGAAGTCTTTCTGACTTGACTCTTCCTCTGCCTTGGCTTCGTTGATTGACTTCACGAAAGCAGCGTCGGTCTTATATTCAGCGAGCGCAGTCACTACATCCGGAACACTTACTTCGAGGATAACATTCATACCGCCCTTAAGGTCAAGGCCGAGTCCAATCTGTGTCTCAAGGCAATCCTGATAAGAATAAATTCCGAGATACTTCACAGAGTCTTTGTAGTCCTGCTGTGCAATCGGGTCTTTTATCTTTGCCATCTGGCTGTCATAATAGCTTGTGGCAACCGAGAATGACAAATAAAAGATGCTTGCAAGCGTCAACAAGACAGCTGTTACAATTACAATTCCTTTGTTTTGCATTTTGATTTATTATTATTAATTATTTTATTTTTCTATGTATAGACGTGCAAAGATAATATTTTTTTCACATTACGAAAAATTTATGCACTTAATTATGTATATTTTAAGGCATTATGAAGTTTATTTGTCCATATCGCTGCGTTTTTTCAACCAGCATATTATCGGATAGTGATCGGAGGCCTTTATCTTGCTGTCAACAACGCAACGGACGGGCTTCCAGTCGTCCGAACACATGATATTGTCAATCCGCACATAGAATCCGCTCACATGATAGGAAATTCCCGGTCCGTTACCACTTGCCACATAGCAGTCGGTAAGCTCATCGGCAATGATGCGACGGACATAGGATATGGGGCTGTCGTTGAAGTCGCCGCAGAGGATTATGCTCTTCCCCTTGTTGTCGCGGATATACTGTGCCACAGCCTCAGCCTGCGGAGCACGTACGGCAGAAGCTCGTCCGAGTTTAGAGACAAGTTTCTGCGACTCGCTTCTGGCCGAATCCTTCTCCATCTTTCCTTTCATCATCAACTTGAAACTGCTCTTCTCATCAGCGGAAAGACCGATCGACTCAAAATGGTTTGCGATGAAAATTACGGTGTCGCCACGCACGTCCAGAATGAACGCGGCTGAATGATTGTTTTTTGATTCGTAGTTTATGCGTTTCTTCCCTACTATCGGGAATTTGCTGAAAAGGGTTATTTCATCCGAACTTCCAGAGGGTTTCACCGTGTCATTATAGGCATACTGCGTGGCCATCATCCGGTTTATACGGTCACGTTTGTCTTTCATTGTGCCGCTCTCCTGCAGACACACGATGTCAGCATTCTGCTCAAGAATGTAATCAACAATCCCGCACGGCTGGCTGACATCGGTCCAGTCCTTGAAGGTCCACACATTGTAGGACATCACCTTGATTGTCCCTTCAGGAAGGGATTCGCTGATATTCAGCGGCGAGTACACCCGCACAGGAGCATAACACACGATGAATCCGACGAAGGGAATTATCACCCGTTTTATGCTGAATATAATCCAGAAAGCCGTGAAAGCAAGGTTGATGCAAAGGAAAAGCGGGAACGTCAGCCCGACAGTGGCCATCATAGGATGGTCCACCGGGTTGAAAATGTCGCTGTGGCCGACAAAAAACATCACAAGAATGGTTGCGATGTTTGCGCCGGCAATAATCTGCAGCGTTAATTTCCCAAGACATTTCATCACAGGACTGTCTCTATTTTCTGTTGCTGCTGTCGAAGAGTTTCTGCTTTTCCTCCTTGGTCAGACTGTCATATCCGTTGCGCCGTATCTTGTCGAGAATACGGTCGATCTCCTCCTGCTCTGCTTTCTTGCGTGCATTGTAATCCCAATCGGCGTTGGAATTAACCGACGAACGTCCTGCATCGTTTCTGTAACCAGTCGAACGGTTGGCCCTGCGTCGCTCCCATGAAGCGCGCATGTTGTCGAAAAACTGCATTCCGCTGTCCATTCCGTAGCCTGAGCCGGGATGGCGGCGCCAATAACGTATCATCATATAGCCGAAGGCCATACCTCCGAGATGGGCCAGATGGGCCACACCATCGCCCGGAGTGCCCAGAGCCTGCGCCACTTCGACGGCCGCATATATCAGTACGAACCACTTGGCCTTTATCGGGAAGGGAATCGGGAAGATGAAAATGCGCTGGTCGGGGAATATCATTCCGAACGCGAGCAGTATGCCATATATGGCACCCGACGCTCCCACGGTTGTCCACAGGTTCAGTTCGGCAGCATTGTATTCAGCAACCTGCAGAAGGTCGAATATTCCTACGCCCGGTATCTGCGAACTTGCTATTATATGGAACTGCACAAACTGCGCCAGCTCCTGGAACAGTCCGGCACCCACACCACAGGCTATGTAATAAAAAAGAAATTTCTTCGGTCCCCAGACATTCTCAACCACGCATCCGAACATCCACAAAGCGAACATATTGAGAAACAGATGCATGAATCCCGCATGCAGGAACATGTAGGTGAACAGCTGGTAAAAATGGAAGTCCGGAGCAAGAAAGAAGTGCAGTCCGAACATATCATTCAAGTCAATGCCACGCCCGAACACCATCGTTGCAAGATACGCAATGACATTGATGATCAGGAGGTTCTTGGTGACCTTTGGAATATTGAACATACGATATATCTGTTATTAAAAAAACATGAGGGCAAAATTACGAAAAAATATCTGTTATGCTGAATAAAAAACTGTAGGAAACGCCTTTTTTTCGAAAATTTATTCACTTTTTTCTGTTTTTTGTTTGATTTCTAAAACTATTAATTTATATTTGTTCCCGATAAGGATAGCAACAAATAAAATACAACATATTTAATCATTTAAAATTCATAATTATGAACAAGACAGAATTGATAGAGAAAATAGCAAACGGCGCAAATCTGAGCAAAGCTGACGCTAAGAAGGCTCTTGATGCTACCGTAGAGGCAATCAAGGCTGCGCTTATCGAAGGCGACAAGGTACAGCTCATCGGCTTTGGAACATTCAGCGTAAACGAGCGCCCGGCACGTGAAGGCATCAACCCTGCTACAAAAGAGAAGATAACAATCGCAGCTAAGAAGGTTGCTAAGTTCAAGGCAGGTGCTGAGCTGGCTGATGCTATCAAATAAGACAATACAGACTATCAGTTAAAAATAAGACAAAGGGGTGTGAACTAATGTTCATGCCCCTTTTGCTTTTCTGACGTATGGTGTGACGGGAAGCACCGTTTCCGGTTCAACGTAAATTCCGTGGTGACCGGTTACAGTCACGAAAAACCACATAATGACAAGAAACATCCCGACAACAAAGAGTGGTATGAACCGCTACAGCCATTTCCTCACAAGACGATAAGTCCGCATCGCCACAACCGACAAACCGCCGGCTCAAGACACACGCACGCTTACCATGTTCTTCCACCCGCTTCGTATCAGTGTTTTTCAGAGAAAACTCAGGCGACGTAATTACAGATTTTCTTGACTTTTTTTTGACAAAATAAATTCGCAAAAGAGATGTAAAGAAATGTTAATTACACTACTCAGAAGGCCCTTTCCGGCCGTATGGCCTTGCCATACTCCCTGTAGCGTAATGCCGGATTATCCGTCCTGTATTCTGATTATGCCTGTTTCGGGGTCTGATTCAGCCCGTATCATGGTGTGATATTGCGCATTTGAGGCCCTGAAACGGGCCATATCACATGCCAAAACAGTGCATATTGCATGACGGAAAATTCGTCTTTACATTTAAGCCGTTGATGTTCAGCAGATTACACGATGCTCTTATTTTTCGCGAATTTGCGTCCGAAGGAAAGTCCGCGCGCAAATTCTCGCTTATTTTTTGGGGTAGAACTGAAAACTCGGGCGGAAAAACCGCGTGATACTGAAAATCTGAAAGTGCCCCATATTGTCTTCCTCCGGCAGAAAATTTCAATATCAATCCGGGATTGAAACCACAGTTTTTTATTCCGTCCAATCCCATGAGAATTTCCACCCGCTCCCGTTCCGTCGCAACGAAGACAACAACAAAGCGGCCGGAATGTGCGTTACATTCCGGCCGCTTCTGTTTTTATGTCGTGTCACTACGCCATCAGTCGTCTGTGCCGAAGAGCGGATCTTCCGGCATTACCATCACCGGCTTCTGCTCATACTGCTTCAGAGTCTCGGCCGGAACGTACTTCTTGTCTACAACAAGACGGAACATGTACTCGCGGAACCATCTGTCCGACATTATCAGACAGCCTGCCTGACCGTATGAAGCACCCCAGCTGTTCTCCACCTTCCACTTCTTGGCCTTGCCGTTCTCGTCGAGATCTACGGCTGTGAGAGTCATGGCGTGTGTCGAACCGCTGTCGAATGTCGAGATGCGCTCTGCCTTGTCCATACCGAAAGTTGTGCCGAGCAGCGAGCCGTAGTCGTAGTTCTCGGTGTCGAGATAGCCACGCTTGCGGTCGAGCTGTTTGCCCACGTCGTAAGAGCTGTACATCTTGCGGCCGTCCTTTATCGAGGCTATGGCCAGACGCTCAATGTCGTCCATCGGCAGATTGAGATACTTCCAGTTCTGTCCGTCGTAGGTGTGGCGGTCGTACTCCACCTCATAAGTCTTGTAATACTCGCGGCGCGGATCGTTCATCACCATGATGAAAGTGCCGCTCACCGGTCCGCCCACTGTTGCCTCATAGAACTCCTTCGGAGTGTACTTGCGCGGCTGGCCCACAGGTTTGCCGTCCTTTGTCTTGAAAGCATAAGTGAACTCCTTCACCGGTTCGCCCAGAGTGAGGCACAGCATGTTGTATATCGTCGAGAGCATTTCGGTCTTGCGTGCCTTCAGAGCGGCCGCCTTCTTGCCGTCAGCCGCCATTTTGCGAAGCTCGAGTCCGAACTCACGCAGCTTTGACGACACGAGCGACGACATCTTGCTTGTGTTTTCTGCCGAGAAAGTTTCGGGCTGTACCTCCGCAGGCACGAGTCCGTACTTGTCTGCAAGGTCGCTGACACCGCAGAAAGTACCGCCGTCGTTGAGCGGATTCTTGAAGAAAAATCTCACTCTCTCCGAGTCTATCGGCTCATCGGCATGATCGATCACTCCCTGAAGCATGAGGTTGGCCTTCTCCAGCTGGTCATAGAAGAACAGATAATTGTGCGAGAACTCCACAGCCAGCGAGTCTGCATGCTGTTTTGCGAAGTTGGCTCTCAGCACGTTGAATCCCGAGAACATCCAGCAACGGCCGGAGCTCTGCTGGTCGTGAATGCTCTGTTTGGGTGTCTCGTTACTGAAATACGTGTCTATCGCACCCTGGTTGGCAAAGTTCACGGCAATGTCGTCAATCTTGTTGGAAGCCATTGCATTGAATATGGCCTTTGCCGACGGTACTGCAGCATGAGCCTGCTGCATGCTGCGCAACATGTCGGGCGAGATGCCTCCGTCGCGCTGCTGTGCTCCTGCCACACCTGCCATCGACAGGCACAGACACAGAGCCAGATAAGTTTTCTTGTTCATTTTCTGTTTTATTTTGTATTTGTTCATTATATCCCGGCTGTTATCACACCCTCATGCCATGCGCAAGTCATAGCGGAATGTGGCGGTGTGCACGCTGTCGGAAAATCCCGTGCGCCATGCCGCCACCATCCTTTTGCTGTGTTATTTCACCACAACCTTGCGGCCGCCGACTACGTATATGCCCTTCGGCAGTGACGGCATGACGATGCGTCCGCCCTCTATCACAGCCGTACCGGCCTTCACGCCGTCAAGACTGTAAACGTCTGCCTGGCCGTTCTCGGTGCTGTTGTCTGTCACACCGTCGATGCCTGTGCTGACAACTCTTACAGGAATCTCCTCCACCATCAGCTCTTCAGGCAGCTTCGATACGAAGTAAGAACGGTAAGGATCGACGATTGTGGCGTTTCTCATACGTGTGAACGCAGTTCCTGCAGCATTGAGCACGTAGAGATTGCTTCCCGTGAACGATACTGTTGTGCCACGGTGAGAGTAGCTGTCGGTGCCTGCCACGATGTCGGCCGAACCTGTTGCCGGCACGAGTGCATCCTCAGATTCGAACACGATGGTCTTGCCCACGAGGCTTTCGTCAGTCACCGAGTAGAGATAAGGCACGCTTGTCTGCATGTCGGCAGCGTTTGCGAAGTACACATTGTTGTCATCGCCTGTCATGTTGAACTCCATAACGCTGAGTCCATCCGAACCGTCGTAAGCCAGCTTACGTCCGTCCACCTTAGCACTCTGCGGGCAGAACGGCAGAGAGAGAGTCTCCCATGAGTTGCCCTTTCCGGCTTTTCTTATGGCGCGGCTGTAGCTTATTCTGCCGGCAGTAAAGTCGATGGGCGAATAGAATGGTGTGTTGTCCGTGAGGCTTATCTCGTCGATGTGTCCTCCAACAACAACCTTGCTCATGTCGAGTCCTTCGGGCAGCGTAGTGCCTTCGTCGAAGAAGAAGAGCGCATCGGGAGCCTTTGATGTGTAAACCGTTGTGATACCTGTTATGCCGCGTGCATCCACAGCCACAATCTTAGGCGTCAGCGTCAGTACTGATCTGGGCGACATGGCCTTGCGTGCGCCTTCGCTGTCGTATGTCACGATACCGCGCGCCAGCTTGTTGACGTATCCCAGTCCGCCGCCAGACAGTTCGCCGCCTGTAGAATAGGCGAAGTTGAAACCATACTGCTTGTCGTACTCCAGATTTTCAAATGTGAACGTCACCACAGCCTTGCCTCCAGCCTCAACATAAACAGGCACAATGTTGTTGCCGGAACTCCAGAATGTGCCCTGACCTATCTCGCCTTTCCATATTCCGACATTTATCGCGCCGTCGAAATCGTTATCCGAATTGTTGGTCAGTCTCACCTTACCGGTGATGAAGTTGCCGTAAATTGTTCCTGAGGAGATGTTGTCGAATGTCACCGAGTTCACCTGCAGATCGCGTTCTCCCGGCACCGCAGCTTCTGTTATCTCTACAGTTGTCTGTCCGCCCGGCACCACGTTGTTACCATTGGAATCGTATGTGAGCCAGATGTTGTATGTGCCCGCCTCTGTTGGTTTGAAGAAGAATGTGGTCGTAGTGGTGTATCCTTTCTTGAGCGAGAGAGCCGAACGGCTTGCCTGTCCGCCCTTATTGCTTGTCTTGCTTGCGAAGAGATATATCTCACCATAGAACTCATCGGTGTTGTTCTTGAACACCACGTCGAGCTTCTGCTCGTTGTTCATAACCTTGTTGCCTGTGAATGTGATGGACTCTATCTGCAGATCCACCGGACGGTTGTACATCTCAAGTGTGTAGGAACCGTCAGCCTTCACATTGGCTATGATGTAGCGCTCCTTTATGTTGAAGCTTGTCTTCCATACGTCCGACTTTGTTGTCTTGCTGATCGGCACCACCTTGTATGTTCCTTCCTCAAGACCGCTAATGGTGAAGCTGGCACCATGGAAATAGTTGGCGCCCAGATTCTCGGCAAGTTTGGTCTCGCCGATGCTCACAAGCGAACCGTCCTCAGCCACATAACCGATACCGTAGTCGAAGCTGTTGGTCGATCCGGTCCAGTTGATGTAGTTGCTGAATATCTCGTTTCCTCTTATCTCAGTGTCGTTGATGGTCATCATCGATACGTCGTCAGCCTCAACATCGTCCGGCAGACGCAGGATGAGAGCTTCCTGTCCCATCGAGTAACCGTCGCTGCTCGAGCTTGCTCCTATGCCGCTGTTGTCGCCGGGATTGAGTATTTCGAGGCGGAAATAACCGTCGCTGCCGCCG
This sequence comes from Prevotella sp. HCN-7019, assembly GCF_037890215.1. Taxonomy (NCBI): domain Bacteria; kingdom Pseudomonadati; phylum Bacteroidota; class Bacteroidia; order Bacteroidales; family Prevotellaceae; genus Prevotella; species Prevotella sp. HCN-7019. Next base: position 135,852 of record NZ_JBBKBO010000001.1, read on the forward strand.
CCCCATCCCCAGTTGAGGTGGAAAAGGCCGTCGCCGTCATATCCGTCTACCACGAAGGCATGGGCACCTCCTGAGGACGTACCGGCAAAAGCAACCGGATGTCCGCTGGCAATCTCGCTGTATATAAGGTCGGTCCATTCGCCAAGAGTATAGTTGTGGCGGAACTCCGAGTGCGTGCCGTCGTCATATCCGAAATAGAGTGCGAGTGGCTTTCCTCCGTTGAAACCGGCGCCTGACGACGGACCGTAACCCATCTTCACGCTCTGACCTACATAAAGCATCAGCTCTGCCACGGCAATCTCCTGCTCGTCAGTGCTCTGTGCGTCGTATATGTCGGTCATGTTGGCCCAGTCTATTTTTGTACCCTTCGGTATGCCGGGCAGACTTATCTGATGTCCGTTGCTTTCGAACGAATGACGCGGAATGCTGACCACGACAGACTCCGGCCACTTGTAGTAGTACATCACCTGTGCGAGAGCCGTAGCCACACATCCCGTTGCGCTGCGGTCGCCCTTCGTGCCGTCCTCGTTGTAATATTCAGGACAGAGCAGATTGTACGGATCGCCCTGGTTCCACTTACATGTTACGAGTGGTTTTATGGCATGCTTGGCCGGCTGCGCCTTCAGCGGAGCGTTCGCCATGTCGGACACTTTGGCTGTGACGTTCTCGCGGTCAAGACGGTCAAGGAATTCCACATAGCCTTTCAGCCATGCCATCATGCCCTCAGGCGCAGTGGCAGGATCGAACGAGCCGCTGTCCGTATAGCCAAGAATCTGTTCGGTGCGGTCGTCACCAGACACAATGATGTATCCGCGGTTGCCGCCCGTATTGAATATATAATAACCTGCATCGTCTGCCGCGGCGGCCTTTTTCCTAGCCTTGTATGCCGGCGTGGCATCGGATGTCATCACAATTCCCCGTTTGGCCAGAAACGCCTTTGCCGCTTCGTGGGCCTGCTCCTTGCTTATCTGACCTGCGTACAGACATACGGTCAGGAAGAAGCAAAACATCGTTAGTAAACCTTTTTTCATAGACATAGTTTTTATTATCAGTTTTTCAGTAATGTCAGAATAGTACGGTATAGATATTATTTTCCGTCGGTTGCATGTCTCACGACGCGGGCCTGACGGTCTCTGACACCCGCGCTCCGGCGCTGTCGGCATCTATCGGCAAAGATAGCAATTTTGTTCTGATTTACGCAATCTTATCATCAAAAAGAAAACGTGCGGCATATTTTTACCGCACAACTGCACGCACATTGTGTCATTACGGCGCACGGAGAAGTCCGGAAATGAATAAATATACTTAGAAAATTCTGATAAAAGAATTCAGCTAAATAGAAACACAGACGGTCTTCAAAGGGTATAAAAAACGCATAACGATACTGTCACACCGTTGTAATGACTCATCCGCCGCGTAGGAAAGGCTTTTTGACACACCCGAATGCACTCCATCGGCATGCAATAAAAGCCATACTGCAATGCAATACGGCCCATTCCGCCATGCGAAATAGGCTTTATGACAAGTCTGTCGACAGCACAGTATCCACAGAAATATCGTAAATCATTGATTAACAACAACATAAGACAGACACAAGAATAAGCGGATATTTGCGACGAGAGCTACCGTCGACCGCATGGAAACAATTCTCACGAAGTTGATCAAGGGCGTAACGCATAAATATGCAACAGCATATGAAAAAATATACATAAACACACATACGCCCGCCATGCACCACTGTCCGACTCGCAGAACCGCGTACAGCACACTGAGGGAATAATCCGAAAAACATGAAATTATAATGCTGATATATTCGGAATAAGAAATTTTTTATGTAAGTTTGCATATCTGTTTACATGATACATTATTAATATATAGATGGACAAGAACAAACTGCGGCTGCTCAGCCGCATAAAATACCCTGAAGACCTGCGCCGCCTCAGCGTGGAAGAGCTGCCCGAACTGTGCAGTGAACTGCGCGAGGACATCGTGGACGAACTGTCTGTCAATCCGGGACACCTGGCATCGTCACTCGGTGTGGTGGAACTGACCGTGGCGCTGCACTATGTGTTCGACACGCCATACGACCGTATCGTGTGGGATGTGGGCCATCAGGCATACGGACACAAGATTCTCACCGGACGTCGCGACAGCTTCTGCACCAACCGCAAGCTGAAAGGCATACGTCCGTTCCCATCGCCCATGGAAAGCGAATACGACACATTCACCTGTGGTCATGCCTCAAACTCCATCTCAGCCGCACTCGGAATGGCTGTTGCGGCTAAGAAGACGGGCAATGACAACCGTCACGTAGTAGCCGTGATAGGCGATGGTGCCATGAGCGGAGGACTGGCCTTTGAGGGCATCAACAACGTGTCGTCATCTCCCAACGACCTGCTCATCATACTCAACGACAACGACATGTCGATAGACCGTGCCGTGGGCGGCATGGAGCAGTATCTGCTCAACCTCGACACCAACGCCACATACAACCGTCTGAGATTCAGACTGTCGCAGTGGCTTCACTCCAAAGGATATCTGAACGATAACCGCCGGAAAGGCATCATAAGGCTCAACAATGCGCTGAAATCGGCGTTGAGCCACCAGCAGAACATTTTTGAAGGCATGAACATACGCTACTTCGGACCGTTCGACGGACACAACGTGGCCGAAGTGGTGCGTCTGCTGAGACAGCTCAAGGACATGAAGGGTCCGAAATTGCTCCATCTTCACACAACAAAGGGCAAGGGCTATGAGCCTGCCGAGAAGGAGGCCACCATCTGGCACGCACCAGGCAAGTTCGACCCGGAGACAGGCGAGCGCCTCGACACAGTGCCCGAAGGCTGCCCGCCGCGCTATCAGGACGTGTTCGGAAAGACTCTTCTGCGCCTTGCAAAGGACAATCCGCGCATAGTGGGAGTGACGCCCGCAATGCCTACAGGATGCTCCATGAACATCATGATGAAGGAGATGCCCGACCGCGTATTCGATGTAGGCATAGCCGAAGGCCACGCCGTGACATTCTCGTGCGGCATGGCTAAAGACGGACTGATGCCGTTCTGCAACATATACAGTTCGTTTGCTCAGCGTGCCTACGACAACATCATACACGATGCAGCCATTCTCAACCTGCCCGTAGCCATATGCCTCGACCGCGCAGGACTCGTTGGTGAGGACGGACCGACACACCACGGAGCATTCGACATAGCCGCACTGAGGCCCATACCAAACCTGACCATAGCTTCGCCGATGGACGAACGCGAGCTGCAACGCCTCATGTACACCGCACAACTGCCCGGTAAGGGAACGTTCGTCATACGATATCCGCGCGGCAGAGGTCTGCTGTCCGACTGGGAATGTCCCTTCGAGGAGATCGAGGTGGGTACGGGACGGCAACTGCGCGACGGTTCCGACTTGGCCGTACTGACGTTCGGCCCCATAGGAAACAGCGCTGCACAGGCCATCGATAGTCTGAAGGAAGAGGGCTGCACAGCCTCCATAGCTCATTATGATATGCGTTTCGCCAAACCGCTTGACACACGTCTTCTCGAAGACATAGCCCACCGCTTCAAGCGCATCATAACAGTGGAGGACGGCGTACGCACCGGAGGATTCGGCTCGGCCGTGCTCGAGTGGATGAGCGACAACGGCTATCATCCCGCCATAACACGCATAGGACTGCCCGATGAGTTCGTGGAACACGGCAAGGTAGCCGAACTGCAGAAGATAACGGGAACAGATACTGAATCGATAAAGAACGAAATAAAGAAGGCACTCGCTCACAGTGCCGACAACACAAACACACACTGACATGAAGATCATCATCGCCGGCGCATATGCCATAGGCACTCATCTGGCGCGGCTGTTCGCGCGAGAGCATGAGAACATAATACTCATGGACGAAGACGAGGAAAGACTCGAACGCAGCGAAACCGACCTCGACCTCCTCACCATAAACTCATCACCCACAAGCGTGAAGGCGCTGAAGGAGGCAGGAGCTGAGGATACCGACCTGTTCATAGCCGTAACACCCGACGAGAACACCAACATAACGGCCTGCATTCTGGCAAAGGCAATGGGTGCAAAGAAGACTGTGGCCAAGATAGACAATGCCGAATACATGGAACACGACACACAGGAGCTTTTCAAACAACTCGGCATCAGCTCGCTAATCTATCCTGAAATGCTCGCGGCTACCGACATAATCAACGGCTTGAAGATGTCGTGGGTGAGACAGCGTTGGGAGGTGCACGACGGCGCTCTCGTGATGATGGGAATCAAACTCAGAGAGAGCTGCGAAATACTGAACCAACCTCTGCGCACGCTCTGCGGACCGGACGACCCTTACCATGTGGTGGCCATAAAACGAATGAACGAGACCATCATCCCCGGAGGTAACGACTCGCTGCAGCTTTACGACATGGCATACTTCATGACCACACGCCAGTACATACCCTATATACGCCAGATTGTAGGCAAAGAGCATTATGCCGACGTGAAGAACGTGATGATAATGGGCGGAGGAGCGACTGCCGTTAGAGCCGTCAAAAACATGCCTTACTACATGGATGCCAAAATAATTGAGGCCGACGAGGCGCGCTGTGAGCAGCTGAACAACATATTCGACAACGACAAAACGCTCATCATAAACGGCGACGGACGCGACATAACGCTGCTTACGGAAGAAGGCGTCAGAAACACACAGGCCTTCGTGGCGCTGACAGGCAACGCCGAGACCAACATTCTGGCGTGTCTCACAGCCAAAAGACTCGGTGTCCGCAAGACAGTGGCCATGGTGGAGAACATCGATTATATAAGTATGGCCGAAAGCCTTGACATCGGAACAATAATCAACAAGAAGGCAATAGCCGCAAGCCACATATATCAGATGATGCTCGATGCCAACGTCAGCAACGTAAGATTCCTCATGGCAGCCAACGCCGACGTGGCAGAGTTCATTCCGAAAGAGGGCTCCAAGATAACCAAAAAGGAAGTGAAGGACCTCGGACTGCCCAAAGGCATGACCATAGGCGGCCTGGTGAGAGACGGCAAAGGTATGCTCGTTTCGGGTAACACACGCATCAATGCGGGCGACTCGGTAGTGGTGTTCTGCCACGATATGAACATGAAGAAAATAGAAAAGCTGTTCATATGATAAACCTTAAAATCATATACAAGATCATAGGATCGCTGCTTTTCATCGAGGCTGCGCTGATGACGATGTGTCTTATCATGGCACTGAGCTACGGCGAGGACGACACCAACGCATTTCTCAGCGCCGTAGCCATAACCACGGCGTGCGGTGCGGTGCTGCGATACATGGGACGCAACTGCGACAACATGCTCTCGCGCCGTGACGCCTATCTGGTGGTGACACTGGCGTGGGTACTCTTCAGCCTGTTCGGCACACTGCCTTTTATCACCGGAGGATACATAAAGAGTTTCACCGACGCATACTTCGAAACAATGTCAGGATTCACCACGACAGGCGCAACCATAATAGACGACGTGGAGTGTCTTCCCCACGCCATACTGTTCTGGCGTTCGCTCACCCACTGGATAGGAGGTCTTGGTATCGTGTTCTTCACAGTAGCGCTGCTGCCTTCACTCATCGGCGGTTCTGTTAAGATATTCGCAGCCGAAGCGACAGGACCTATCAGAATGAAACTCCACCCGAAGCTTTCCACAAACTCAAAATGGATAGGAAGCGTCTATCTCATTCTGACACTGGCATGCGCCCTGAGCTACATGTTCTTCGGAATGGACTGGTTTGACGCAATCAACTATTCGATGTCGACAACAGCCACGGGAGGATTTGCCACACACAACGCCAGCATAGCCCATTTCCACAGTACAGGAATAGAATACAGCGCCATACTGTTCTGCTTTCTGGCAGGAACAAACTTCACGATGCTCTACTTCACTATAGCTAAACTCAAGTTCAGAGAGTTGTTCGGCAACTCAGAATTCAGGCTTTATTTCATCTTGGTGGCACTGTTCTCTCTCTTCATCGCGTTCGAACTGATAAGACAGAACGGCTACGGAATAGAACATGCATTGCGAAGCAGCATGTTCCAGGTCATAGCATTCATCACCACAACAGGCTTCTACAGCGACGACGCCGGCCTTTGGCCGCATGTCACGTGGGTGGTCCTGTCTGTCTGCATGTTTGTCGGAGCATGTTCGGGTTCGACAAGCGGCGGTATGAAATGTATCAGAGGCGTCATGCTGCTTAAGATTGTCAAAAGCGAGTTCCGACAGATACTGCATCCCAACGCAGTGCTTCCGCTGAAAGTAGACAAGATAAACGTGCCGAACAACAAAAGAGTAACGCTTCTGGCCTTTCTCACAGTTGATCTCATACTGTGTCTGGTGTGCTCGTTCTTCTTCATAGCACAGGGACTGGAGAGCACCAACGCAGTTACAATAACGCTCAGCAGCATCGGCAACGTGGGACCGGCTCTCGGAACCGACATCGGACCGACAATGTCATGGAGCACGCTTCCGGACAACGTGAAGTGGATATGCACAATGCTTATGCTCATAGGACGTCTCGAGATATTCTCCGTTCTTGTGATATTCACATCGGCTTTCTGGAAAGACAACTGACCGGAAGTACACAGACGCAACGACGGAAACAGCTCTGATGACACGAATCATACAGCAAGACAAGCTCTCAATTACAAATAACTATAAAAACAACTGCATCATGAAACCATTAAAATTCAATCCGCTGCTCAAGTCAACCATATGGGGCGGCGACAAGATCATCCCTTTCAAACACCTCAATGTTGAACAGGAGAACGTGGGCGAAAGCTGGGAGATATCCGGAGTGAAGGGCAACGAGACAACCGTAAGCGAAGGCGAATTTGAAGGAAAGAGCCTCAACGAGGTTGTTGAACAGATGAAAGACCAGCTGCTCGGCAAGGAGAACTACAAGCGCTTCGGCAACGAGTTCCCGCTGCTCATCAAGTTTATAGACGCACGTCAGGATCTTTCCATTCAGGTGCATCCTACTGATGAGATTGCAAAAATGCAGGGCAAGGAACGCGGAAAAACCGAAATGTGGTATCTGATGGATTCAGAGAAGGACGCGTCTCTGCTGTGCGGACTGAAGAAAAAAATCACTCCTGAAGAGTATGCGGCAATGGTAGAGAACGACACAATTGTCGACGCTATAGCCAAATACGACGTGAAGGAGGGTGACTGCTTCTTCCTTCCGGCCGGCCGTATACACGCCATCGGCACAGGATGTTTTCTTGCCGAGATTCAGCAGACAAGCGACGTGACATACAGAATATACGACTTCAAGCGCAAGGACAAGGACGGCAACTACCGCGAACTGCACACTAAGCAGGCTGCCGAGTGCATCAACTACAACGTGGAGGACAACTACCGCACCAACTATCTGCCCACAAAGAACATGGGTGTGTCGCTCGTGAAGTGCCCGTACTTCTGCACTGCTGTCTACGATCTGGACGAACCGATGACAATCGACTACTCCGAGCTCGACAGCTTCGTTATCCTCATAGGTCTGAAAGGCGAAGCCACAATAACCGACAACGAAGGCAACGTGACAAGTCTGAAGGCCGGAGAGAGCATCCTCGTGCCTGCAACAACAAAGGAACTGAAGGTTGAGGGTACGGTGAAATTCCTCGAGACTTACGTGTAAGACAACATATCATCCGGCCTGAGTTGCCGGATGATGTCTCCACGACACCGTAACATACATCCCGCAACGCAGAAACAGACTCCACACAAGGCGCCTACAGACGCACAGGAGCACTCTTTCCGCCGTGCAGGGACTTACATAAATAAAACAGAGACAGGCTGTGAAATGACTTCACTAAGCCTGTCTCTGTTTTTATTTATACGTCTCCGGACGAACCAGCTGACGCTTAATATGCGTTCTTGTCGCCCAGGAATACGTTTGCAATCGTCTTGTATATAATGTAAAGATCGAGTCCGAAGCTCCAGTGCTCCATATACCAGATGTCGTGATCCACACGTTTTTCCATCTGCGACAGCTCCTTTGTCTCGCCGCGATAGCCCGTCACCTGACTCCATCCGGTAATTCCCGGTTTCATATAATGGCGCACCATGTACTCGTTTATCACCTTCGAATAGTCTTCGGTCTGCTTCACCATGTGCGGACGCGGGCCCACAACACTCATCTGTCCGAGCAGTACGTTGATGAACTGCGGGAATTCATCGATGTTTGTCTTGCGCATTATGTTGCCCCATTTTGTCTTTCTCGGGTCGTCCTTGGTTGCCTGTAGCGTGTCGGCCTGGTCGTTCACCTTCATGCTGCGGAACTTAAGACAATAGAATTCCTTGCCGTTTATGCCGCTGCGCAACTGACGGAAGAATATCGGTCCGGGCATTGTCAGCTTCGTGATTATGCTTACTACGATAAGAATAAACGGGAAGAGCGTGACCAGAAACAAGAATGAGAAGCACACATCAAACAGACGTTTGATAAGGCGGTTGCCCACCTTACTCAGCGGCTCGCGGTAAAGGCTGAGATAAGGCACACTGCCGAACATGTTGAAGAACATGCGGTGATGCAGATAGTTGGTCACGTTGGGCACACTGTAGAAGTGCACCATATTCCTTATACAATGGTTTATTATCGGCAGAATCTCGTTCTTGCGCACCGAAGGAAGACAGCAGTACACCTCCTGTATGTCCTCGTGTTCCTTCAGAAAAGACGTAACCATAGCCGGTTTGCCTATATACTTGCATTCCTCCGGAAACTTACTGTTGGGCGCATCGTCAAAATATCCGGCAATCTCATAGCCTTTATAAGGCGACGACACCATCTCGTTGTAAAGAGATATGATATTGTCGTAACTGCCGACAAAGGCCACCTTACGCAGTGTTTTTGAGGTAGAACGGTAAAAGACAACCAGACTTCTGACAAGAAATCTGAACAATATTATCAGTATGGCCGACGAAGACCAGAAAAGAAGAAGCATCGGGAAAGGCAGATAGTTGTAGTCTCCATACCAGAGAATGATTGAACCGAACACCGAATAATACAGCATATTGCGTATCACACGCGTCACAATCTTGAATCTGGTAGCATGTTTCTTATAAAGCACGACACCATTGCGCGACGTGCAGAGAAGATATATGACCGATGCCATAAGCATGGTCTGGCGTGCCGATGCCGTGCCCTCATTACATCCGAAATTTATGAGGAAGAAATAATAAAGCAAATTCAATATCAGCAGGTCTCCCAACAGCACGGCCACTATAAGCACTGAGTTCCTGTCAGTGTTATTAATATATGTCCTACCCATTTACCGTTTAAATTTATATTTGTAAGCTATCTGATATGTACATGCACTTTTCTGTGCATCAATGCGGTATATTGCAAAAATAGAAATTATTCCTCAAATAGCACTGAATTTTGATTAAAAATATTTATAAATTTATATTTCATAAGCCACAAAGTGCCATAACATTTCGTTGTGGAATACTTATTGCACTGTATAACAGTGCCTTTACTGCATATTACCGGATATGCATACAATAAAAAAATGATGTAAAAAATTTGGTGATAGCGCGGAAAACAACTATCTTTGCATGCGAATTTGTCCTATGGTGTAATGGTAGCACTACAGTTTTTGGTTCTGTCAGTGGTGGTTCGAGTCCGCCTGGGACAACGAAAAAGCGTTCGGTCAGCAGATCGGACGCTTTTTTTGATAGCTGAATTCCTTGATTATACGGTGCAAAACGGCTTTTCATACCGGCCCGGCAGAGATTCGGCGAAGGTATGTTTTATTCATAAAGCACCACAGAACAGCGGTAAACTTCCTGTCAATGCGATACGGCATAACGCCGTGAAGGCATTTCATCACATAATGATAGAATAACATTGCCGCGACCGATTAATCATTTTCCAATGACCAGCACATGCTTCCCGTACTTTTTCTCACGCCTAATATCAGGGTGTTTAAAGAAAACTCCGGCGACGGACTTACAGATTTTCTTGACTTTTTTTTGACAAAATAAATTCGTGAAAGAGATGTAAAGAAATGTTAAATACACCATCATAAAGGCCTGTTCAGGCTTTGGTGCCTTATCGTATACCCTGTTTATGAATCCCGGATAATTCATATTACATCCCGATTATGCCTGTTTCAGCCTCTGTTTTCGTCCATATCATGGTGTGATATTGTGCATATCATGGCCTGATATAGGCCATATCACGTGCCGAAACGGTGCGTTTCGCGTGGCGGAAAAATTGATACGGGATGTAAACCCTTGATATACAACAGTTTGTATAAAACTCTCATTTCTCGCGTATTTGCGGACGAAGGAAAGTCCGCTCGCAAATTCTCGCTTTTTTTTCGGGGTAGATCAGAAAACCCGGACGGAAAAACCGCAACATGCTTACAATCTGAAAGAATGCTTGACGGATTCATCCACGCAGAGACGGGCAACGCTTATTCGGAATTGATGCCGCGGTCTATCCGTTAGAACCAATCACCATTGAATTTCTAACGCATCTGCATTACACAACATCACACCTTATAATATACAATAAGGAAATGTCCTGTTATTCATGAAAAGATGCCCCTTATATTATGGCATAACCCGCACTACACGGCATAAAGCGCCATATCACGCAGCGTCATGTCCGCTGCTGAACAATACAAAACCACACCCGTATAACAAGAAAAGCCGCTCAGAAGCGGCTTTTCCTGTTTTATGATGATGTTATTATTACTTCACTGTGATGAGATAATAGTTTTTCTTTCCGCGCTGTACGAGCAGATACTTGCCGTCGATGAGGTCTTCGGCTGTCACGATGCGGTCGAACGCTGCCAGCTTCTCCTTGTTGAGCGACACTCCGCCGCCCTGAACGAGCTTGCGCATCTCGCCTTTGCTTGCAAACACCTTGGCCTCGTCGCTTGTGAAGAGATCAACGGCCGGCTGTCCGAGCTTGTCTTTCGGCAGGTCGAAGTGCGGCACACCCTCGAAGATGTTGAGCAGAGTTGCCTCGTCTATCTTCTGCAGTGTCTCCTTGGTTCCCTTTCCGAAGAGAATGCCAGAAGCCTCTTTCGCCATCTCGAGGTCCTCTTCAGAGTGAACCATAACGGTGATTTCGTCAGCAAGACGTTTCTGAAGCACGCGCAGTCCCGGGTCTGCCTTGTGCTGCTCCACGAGTCCGTCGATGGTCTCTTTGTCCAGACTTGTGAATATCTTTATATAGCGTTCTGCGTCGTCGTCGCTCACATTGAGCCAGAACTGATAGAAAGCGTACGGTGTGGTACGGTTGCGGTCGAGCCATACATTGCCGCTTTCGGTCTTTCCGAACTTCTTGCCGTCGGCCTTGGTGATGAGCGGACATGTGAGCGCAAAGGCCTCAGCCTCGTTGCCCAGAGTACGTCTGATGAGCTCAGTACCCGTTGTCATGTTGCCCCACTGGTCGTTTCCGCCGAGCTGCAACTTGCATCCCTTGGTCTTATAGAGATAAAGGAAGTCGTAGCCCTGGAGCAGCTGGTATGTGAACTCGGTGAAAGACAGACCGTCGCGTGACGTTCCGTTGAGTCGCTGCTGCACGCTCTCCTTGGCCATCATATAGTTTACGGTGATGTGCTTGCCCACTGTACGTGCGAAATCGAGGAAGGTGAAGTCCTTCATCCAGTCGTAGTTGTTCACCATTTCAGCCTTGTTCTCGCCCTCAGCGTTGAAATCGAGAAACTTCGAAACCTGTTTCTTGATGCACTCCTGGTTGTGATAGAGAGTCTCTGTATCAAGAAGATTGCGTTCCTGACTCTTACCTGAAGGGTCGCCGATCATTCCTGTCGCACCGCCGACGAGTATTATAGGCTTGTGTCCGCAGCGCTGCAGATGGCGCAGCATCATGATACCGCACAGGTGGCCTATGTGCAAAGAGTCGGCCGTCGGGTCGGTGCCGAGATATGCCGTAACCATTTCCTTCTGCAGAAGTTCCTCAGTTCCCGGCATTATCTGCGCAAGCATACCGCGCCAGCGCAGTTCTTCAACAAAATTCTTAATCATCGGATATATGTTTTTTAGGGATTTACAGTTATGGATTAAATATTTTCCGGAGATTCCGCCACGACCTTACCTTATTCCGGCCGCATGTCTTCCGCTCAGGGCACCGGATCGTATCCGCTTCCTCCCCACGGATGACATCGGAGCAGGCGTCTCACAGCGAGGTAAAGACCTTTCACCGGTCCGTGCTTGAGCAACGCCTGACGCGCATATTCGGAACAAGTGGGAGTGAAACGACATGAAGGCGGAGTGAACGGACTTATTATTTTCTGATAGAACACCACCGGCACAACAAGCACACATGCAAGACAATGTGACAGGAACGAAAGTATGCGTTTCAGTGCGTTCATAACTTCTCGCTGAGTCTGACAAGCAGGTTGCGCACGTGTCCTTCCACATTGGCTGTGTCGTGCAGATTGTTGTCAAGCCATATCAAAGCCAGCGCCACCGTCCTGCCGGGACGTGTCTGCATGCGGTCGAGAACAATGTGTTTGTTCTTGCGGTAGGCCTCGCGCAGCTGGCGTTTCACCCTGTTGCGCTTCACGGCACGCTTGAAATGGCGTTTCGACACGCTCACAAGCACTTTTGCCTGCGGTTCGTCCTCCGACTCACGCTCTACTTCCAAATACACCATCCGTACCGGAAACGAAGTCATGGCACGGCTTCCGCCTCCGTTGAAGAGCTTGTCCATGAGCTTGCGGCTCGTTATACGCTCCTCCTTTTTCAGTGTGAAAGCCCTGCCTGCCTGCATTGCTCCGGCGTCTTGGGATAGTTTTTACTTGTTTTTCTTAAGATAAGCCTTCAGTGCGTTTGTCATAGAAGGATGCTCGGCTGTCGGAGCCTCGAGGTCGAGAGACAATCCGTTCTCCGCAACGGCTTTGGCTGTAGCCGGTCCGAATGTGGCTATGCGCAGGCTGCCGTTCTTAAGATCGGGGAAATTCTTCTTGAAAGACTTGATACCCATCGGCGAGAAGAATACGAGCATGTCGTAGTCGAATGCCTTAACCTCTTCCTCCGTGAAGTCGTTGCTCACAGTGCGGTACATCACACATTCGGTGTGTGTAAGCTTCTTGGAATCGAGCAGATTCTTCACATCGTCGTTGTGAACCTCGCTCATCGGAACAAGATATTTCTCTCCCTTGTGCTTCACCATGGTGGGCAGCAGATCGTTTATCTTGCCTGTGGTTCCGAAAAACACCTTACGCTTGCGATACTGCACGTACTTCTGTATGTAGAGAGCAATGGTCTCTGTGACACAGAAATACTTCATGTCTTCAGGTATCTCCACACGCATTTCCTTTGCCAGCTTGAAGAAATTGTCTATGGCATGACGCGATGTGAAGACGATAGCTGTATAGTCGAGGATATTTATCTTCTGCTGACGGAACTCTTTCGAACTCAGTCCTTCGACTTTAATGAACGGTCTGAACACAAGCTCCACGTTAAATTCCTTGGCTATATCGTAATAAGGAGATTTCTCGCTTGTCGGTTGGGGTTGAGATATTAAAATCTTCTTTATCATCTTTGGTTTATTAGAAATTCACTTTCAAATAATCGCTCGTCATGACCAGAATGCCGAGCAAAGCAAACACTGGCATTATTTCCAGGGCACAAAAGTACAAAAAAAATTGCACAAAGGATTCCCTGCGTCGAAAAAAGATGTTATAAATCTTATAAAATGACAGTATTTTAGACAATATCAAGACAACTGATGTCAATATGAGCGTGTTGCCGACAGAAAAGCCGAAGTAGGTCTGAAGGAGCACTACAGGCAGCAGACACTGCCCTTCTATGGACATGATGAACAGCAACGACTTCATCCACGACTCATTGCGGCGACGGCTGAAGAACACCATGCCGCACAGCCATTGCAGCAACATCTTGAGCATGACGTAGACAACGAATATCACAAAGAACACGCCGATAACCACATACTGGTCGACCACGAACGTGTCTGTGACATAAGTCTGGACGTAGAAGAACGTGACGAGCGACAGCAGAAGACACGTCTGCAACATGAGAAAGAACTGAAAGCGCAGCTCGGTGGACGTTTCCGTGAGCGCTTCCGCATCGTCGCGGCTGGCGCGGAAGAACTTGCGGGCCTGACGCGACATGAAGTCGCGCGACTTGGAGAAGGCTATCGCACCGAAGATGAAACATGCCAGCAGCAGCGCCGTGATGAGATCGTCGCGGCCTATGCTGTATGGCACCGGATCGCCAGCCACTCCCGGCAGTCCGCCATAAAGGTCGGGATCGAAGCAAGGTTTGCCGGTGAAGTAAGATTCTCGATAAAGTGAGTTGAGCGTAAGGTCTTCCATGCTCTCCTGCTGCTTGTATCCGGGCAGCGTGAGCGTATCGGGACGTGTGCTCGGCGCCACTATTACAGGCTCGAAATTGGCGCTCACGGCCGAGTCCTGCTGTGCTGGCGTGGCATCGGCCGGCAACCGGTCGAGCACCTGCTTCACAGTAAGATGGCGTGTATGTGCGGCGACGTCCAGGCTGTCCGCCGTGCCTGCCGCATGCCGTATGGAGTCGGCCTGCTCTGTTGTCATAATGGTCTTAATATGCTTATAATACTGTTATGTGGCGCGGCGCAGCCTGTTGCAGGCCGTCGCCGCGTGCCGGACATTATTTCAGTCCGAATGTCTCCTTTATCATGTCCACCTTGTCAAGCTTCTCCCATGTGAAGAGTTCCACCTTGACGGTGCGTGTGGGATGATAGTGACTGGTGAAGGTCTTCTCCACAACTTCGTTCTTACGTCCCATGTGTCCGTAGGCAGCAGTCTCGAGGAACATCGGCTGACGCAGCTTGAGTGTGCGCTCTATGGCTTTCGGACGGAGGTCGAAAATACGTCCTATTGCTGCAGCTATCTCACCGTCGGTCATGTTCACGTGGCTGCGTCCGTAGGTATTGACGTATATGCTTACAGGACGTGCAACGCCGATGGCATAACTTATCTGTACGAGCATCTCGTCGGCAACGCCCGCTGCCACCATGTTCTTGGCTATGTAGCGTGCGGCGTAGGCTGCCGAACGGTCCACCTTGCTCGAGTCCTTGCCCGAGAAGGCACCTCCACCGTGTGCACCCTTGCCTCCGTAAGTGTCGACAATGATCTTGCGTCCGGTTAGTCCGGTGTCGCCATGAGGGCCACCGATTACGAACTTACCGGTAGGATTGACGTAGTATTTTATGTCGTCGCCGAAGAGTGCGAGCACCTTCTCCGACTGTATCTGTGCCTTAACTCGCGGCATGAGGATGTTCTTCACGTCGCTCTCTATGGTTGCTAGCATACGCTCATCGTCCTCGTCGAACGGATCATGCTGTGTAGATACGACAATGGTGTCTATGCGCTGCGGCACGCCGTCGTCCGAATATTCCACCGTAACCTGGCTTTTCGAGTCGGGTCTGAGATATGTCATCTCCTTGCCCTCCTTGCGTATGTCGGCCAGTGTGCGCATGATGAGCTGCGCAAGGTCGAGCGCCACAGGCATGTAATTCTCCGTTTCGTTGGTGGCATAGCCGAACATCATTCCCTGGTCGCCGGCTCCCTGCTCCTCGTCGTCCTCACGACTCACACCGCGATTGATGTCGTCGCTCTGCTCGTGTATGGCAGTAAGGATACCGCATGAGTCGCCGTCGAACTGGTATTCCGACTTGGTGTAGCCAATGCGTTTGATGGTCTTGCGCGCCACCGTCTGAAGGTCGATGTAGGCTTCAGAGCGCACCTCGCCCATGATTACCACCTGTCCGGTGGTCACAAAAGTCTCGATAGCACAATGCGCCTGCTCGTCGTATGCCAGAAACTGGTCGAGCAGCGCGTCCGATATCTGATCGGCCACCTTGTCGGGGTGTCCCTCAGACACTGATTCTGATGAAAAGAGATAACTCATTTTTGTTGTTTTTATTTTATGTGAGGCAAGAAATGCTCCTCACTGCAAGACACTACCGCATGGCTCAATCAAACCGATTCCGCCGTTTTAGCATTTTTTTTCGTGGTTGCAAGCAGCCAAATTCTTCCACACTGTTTTACTTACTGTTTTATAATCTTCGCGAAAACGCATGCAAAATTATACATTATTTCCAACATGGGCAAATTCTTATTTCTTATTTTTCCTTAACCGCCCGTTATCTTGTATTAAGCTCGCGGAAACGCCACTCAAAGGCTGTCATGGAGCAAGAAACAGAATGTATAAATATGCAATCGTGCTGCATGAAAAATGAATAAATCTACCCCGTGACCCTCTGAGAATCGTTTATTTGCGGGCAACAATCTCTTCGGTCGCAAATTCGCGAGTTTTGAGAGGGTTGCACAAGTAACTGTCAGTCAAAGGTTTGCACGTTCCGGCAATCCAAAGGGCACCGCATGGCGCTGCGAAACGGCCCGTATCATGCAACGATATGGCCCATATCAGGCCCTGATATGCTCAATATCACACCATGAAACAGCCTGTTTCGCAGGGCGGAAAAGGCCGTTCCGCAGAGCCGTCTGGATTTTTATGTCTTACGGAAAGAAAAACACGGCTGCCCGTGAAAGAAAGATCCGGCTGATAAAGCCCATATCGCCGCGCCCCGTTTTCTATTTCGAGAATTTATTTTGTCAAAACTTTTTACTGTCGGAATTGCATAAATATACAAATCCGGGACAATATGCCGTTATCCGACATGCTCGGCAGAACGACATGTCATAGGCCGTTCACACCTGAAACAAGGGCATAAAAAAACCGGACGCTGCATGATGAAAAGCGCCCGGACGTTACAGCCGGCTATGCATAACGCACCACCGGACCGCACCGTGTCATGTCGCCGACGGTGTACGGCGACGTCAATCATGTCAGTTGAGGAACACAACCTTCTTCGGGTTCTGACCTCCCGAAGCGAATTTGCCCACGTAGTCACCGTCTGCATCGAAGTGATAGACAGTGCCGTCACCCCAGATGAAGTTGGTTGTGCATACGTAAATATCGCCGGTGATGTCGCTCACGCTTATGCCGTAGGTGGTAGAATTCTTCAAATCCTCAGGCATATTCTTCAGCACGTCGGTCTTTGTGGCACCTGTCTTCAGGTCGTACGAGCTCACCTCTGTCGTGCCGGAGTAAGGCTGTGTGGTGTAGTCGGTTGTGGTGTTGACAATATAGAGCGTGTTGCCGCGGCCTGCTATGTGTGTGCCGTGACCTATCTCTGTGCACTCGCCTGTCTTCGGATCATACAGCTGAACAGGGTTTGTGTACTGTGTGTAGTCGGCCGAACCGTATCCGCACACAACAATCTTGCCGCCGGTTGCTATCACGCTCAGCGGATTGGTCATCACCTCCACGTGCTCGGCAGTGTCGAAACTCTTCTCGTCGATTATGGACATGCGGTTGTCATAACCCCATCCTGAATTTACGCAATAAATCTTACCGTCGAGCACTGTCACCTGTTCCGGATTCTGGCCCACCTGCACAGAGCCTTTGTACTCGAGCGTGTTGGCGTCGAGACGGCTCACGTAGCCACCGTAGGATGTGACGTAGATGTAGCCCGAACCGGCAGCCAGGTTGCGCACCTGTCCCAGGTCGGTTCTGTCGGCAAACGAGATGCGTGCCTCTTCCTTGCCCACACCGTTGAGTTTCACAACGTAGTTGGAGTTGTATACCACCATGTACAGATTGCCTTTGTATGTGATGACGTCCTGTCCGGTATCGCCTATCTTGCGGCCGTTCTGTATCTCGTAGATATCGGTTGTCTTGTCGCCATACATCTGGTCAGTGGCAAAGTTGAAGCAGCACAGATGTGAATTGTTCTCACCGTAAGAACCCTCGTTGAGCACGAAGCCGCGTGTGCGGGCCAGTTCTATCTGCGAACCCTCGTCCTCCCACGACCAGTCGTCCTCGTTGTCGTCACAAGCTGTGAACAGAGCGGCCAGTGCCAGCATGCACAGCGGGGCCGCTTTCATTCTCAATAGTTTCATTATTTCCATTTTGTTTTGTTGTTATGTTATTGATATTTGGTTCATATTGTTCTGCCGTTCCGTCCTGTGTCAGAAACTGATTGTGGCGGTCACCTCCACCGACCGGCCCGGCATGGGATAGTATCTTATCACCTCGTAGCGCTCATCGGTAAGATTGCGCACCGAAGCCTGGAGCATTGCCGACCATCGTCTGAACTTCAGTTCGCGCGAGACTGACAGCGTGTACTCCGCATAACCGTCTATCTGATACTCCGACGTGTTCTGCTGCATGGCGTAACGGCTGCCGCACATCTGCACAGTGTAGGCCACATCGAGCCACGGGGTGAGGATGGTCAGCACGGCATTGCCCGAATGGCGCGGGGTGTAGGGTATCTGGTTCTTGTAGTAGATGGATGCAGGATCGGTCACATCGAGCGCCTCCTGCAACATGTACGACGCACTGAGCTCTGCGGCAAAACCGTGCAACGGCTCTATGCGCGCGACCATAGTGGCGTTCAGTCCGTTTATCCTCACGCGGCCGAAGTTGGCCATCTTCCACACGTAAAGCGTCGGGAAAGCCACTATCTTGTCCTTCACGTCGTTGTGATAGACGTCGGCCGTGAGTGTGACATAGGCCAGCCAACCCATCCGACGGCTTGTCCATGTGAGTCCGATGTTGTACTCGTCGGCCTTCTCGGGCTTCAGTGTGATGGTGCCGCTCTGGCCATAGTAGAGGTCGTTGAACGTAGGCAGGCGGAACGTATGCTTATACATCGTCCTGAAATAGAGGGCTTCATTCTTCAGCAGACGCAGCGAAAAGGCTGCCGATGGCGACAGCTGTTGGCGGTCGGCGGGGCGGTCGCCGTGCTCCACATGCTCTGTGGCCCATGTCGCTACGACGTTTGCGCCTATCTCTACACGGCCCGAGGCATAGCGCGCGGCAAGGGCAGTGAGCGACGTCAGACGGCGCGGGTCGGCAGGATTCTCGGCGTTCGAGCGCAGGGTGTTTACGAAAGCGTCCTCAGCCAACGACAGCGACAGGCCCTTGAGCGGGAACCATCCCAGCGTGGCCGAGCCGTAATATTCGCTCTGACGGTAGGTCTCTACATAACGGCCTGTGGGATATTTCACGTCGGTATCTGTGTAGCGGTTCCACGAATTCACGTATTTCGCACGTGCCTCCAGCTTCAGCCGGCTGCCGAGATTCTGTCCATAGACCGCCTGAGTGAAGAATTCCTCGTCCCACATGCGTTCGTGCGACTTCTTCGTATTATACAGTATGACGGCTCCGGGCAGTCCTCGCGACGAGCTGAACCACTGCGCCTTCACATCCAGATGGCCATCGCGGGGCAGCAGCGCATACACATTGGCCTCGCCCTGCCATGAATATATGTCGGTGTTGAAGCGTTTGTCGGTGAGCTTCTCCGAGCCGTTTGGCAGCTCGTATGGATAGCGTCCGTCGGCACACATGTATGTTCCGTCGAGCGAGAACATGAGTTTCTCGTTCAGTCTCTGCCAGTAGCGCAGCTGTGGAGCGACGAGTCCCCAGCTTCCGGCACGCACTCTGGTACGCAGCGACCAGTCGCGTCCGTCGGCGAAGACGGGTTTGCGGCTCGTTATAGAAAGAACTGCCGCCGATGCGTAGTGGCGCGCCGGTTGCATGACGTCATCGTCCTCGCCTATTGTGAGCGTCACGTTCTGCACGTTGTCTGTGGCAAAACGGCTCAAGTCTATCTGTCCGGCCTGGGTGTTGCTCACCGTTACGCCATCGTAACTCACGGCAGTATGGTTGGCGCCGAGGTTGCGCACAGACACTGTCTTCATGCCTCCTATTCCGCCATAATCCCTCACGTTGGCGCCGGCAAAGCGTTTCACAGCGTCGGAAAGGGTGTATATGCCTGCCCTTTCCAGCTCGTCACCCTCAAGCATCTGGGTGGGACGGGCCGAACGTACGGTGCGGTCGATGCGCCGGGTGGTCACCTCCACTCCGTCTATGTGTCTCACACCGCCGGTCAGGGAATCTGACGGCGACTGTGCACTGACGGCAACGGCGGCCGCAGCAAGCGCGGCGGAAAGCACAAGTCTCTTCATATCTTGACGATAAAACAGGACATTTCGCGCAGTCTTCCTCGAGACCGCATGAAACAGTTTTGACAATTGAAGGCAGGTCTTCTGACTCGCAGTCCGGACGCGAACGCCTTCCCGGTGAATTGCCAGTGGCTCGTTGTTCGCTCCTGATAAGGACTGCTCACAGCAGCGGGACTGTCGGAGACTCTCACTCCGTTCCCTTTTCATCGCGCCGAGGGCGCGAACCTTTCAACGATGCAAATATACATAATTTAACCGGAATATGTATAGCCGGGCCTGAAAAAGTTGGCTGCAACGTGACATTGACGGTTAAGCAGAAACCCGGTGGAACAGTTTTTCAACAAAAGACTGAGGTTTCAATCCCGCACAGGTACTGCCGCCTTATGCCGGAGGAGGACAATATGGCGCACTTTCAGATTTTCAGCATCCCTCGGTTTTTCCGGCCGGGTTTTCGGTTCTACCCCGAAAAATAAGCGAGAATTTGCGAGATGACTTTCCTTCGGCCGCAAATACGCGAGAAATAAGAGAATTTTATAAAACACTGGACATCAAAGGTTTATATGCAAGAGAGATTTTTCCGCCACGCGAAAAACACCATATCGGCACGTGATATGGCCCATATCAGGCCATGATATGCACAATATCACACCATGATATGGACGAAAACAGAGGCTGGAACAGGCATAATCGGGATGTAATATGAATTATCCTGGATTACTAAATAGGTTATACGATAAGGCACCAAAGCCTGAACAGGCCTTCATGGCAATGTATTTAACATTTCTTTACATCTCTTTTGCGAAAAAATTTTGTCAAAAAAAAGTCAAGAAAAACTGTAAGTACGCCGCCTGAGTTTTCTTTAAAGACCCTTATATCATGCGTGAGAAGAAATACGGAAAACATGCGCCGGTTTTGCATTAATGATGTGTCGGTTGCAGCGGCGCGGATGTGTCAATTGCGTGAAGGAACGCCAGCCACGGTCCATGCGGCATTTTTCATCCTCCACAGGACGACACACCTCACATGTACGCAGAGCGTACCGACACCTCACCCTGCCTCCGGCAACCGACACAGGCAGGCTGTCAGACAACACACTGCGGGCGGGACGGCCGGCATAAGTGCCACTCTCCGTCCCGCCCGCAGCAGTATCGCAAGGCGCGAAAAGTCATTTCATGAATTGTGAAGCATCAGGCCTCTCTCTGGCGTGTGCCCATGCGCACCTCGACAACGTTCACAACGTAGTCGGCCAGCTTCTCACACTCGCTCACGATATCCATATACATGGTTCCGATGGCGTATGTGTACTTGTGGTCGTTCACGTCGTTGATGTTCTGACTCTTGAGTTGTGTGCGGTAGTTGTTTATTTCGTTCTCGATATTGAACGAACGGTTGACGTCAAGATTGTCCTTACGTCCCGACACGATGACATTCATCTGAGTGAGGCTGTCGTTGGTAAGACTGAACATCTGATGCAGATGCTGATACTGCTCCTCGGTGAAGTCTTCCTTGCCTTTTATCTTGCGGTTGATGGTGCGGGCTATGTTGTAGCAGCTGTCGCCGATGCTCTCAATCTCAGAAATCTCACGCAGCATGGCGCGTATCTTTGCCTTCGTGTCGTCGCTCAGGTGGGCGTTGCTCACGCTGTCGAGATATTTGGCAATCTCAATCTCCATGTTGTCGCTGATGGTCTCGTATTTCTCGATGCGTGCAAAGAGCTTTGCGAAGTCGGCGTCGTTATTGGTTTCGAGCAGGTCGCGCACCATAGAGAACATGCGCTGTATGCGCTCTGCAAACGAGGTTATCTCCTTACGTGCCTCAAGCACAGAGAGCTCCGGTGTCTGCATGATACCGCTGCTGATGAAACGCAGGCGGAAGTCCTCGTCCTCGTCGCGGCGCGAAGGCTTTATCATCTTGCACACCACCTTCTCCATCTGCGGTATGAACCATATGAGAAGGAACGTGTTGCATACGTTGAACATGGTATGGAACATGGCAAGTACTATCGACAGCTTCTGTGCGCCAACGTTTCCGTCGGCCGGATTGTAGTCGACAATAGAGCAGACCATATTTACAAACGGATAGAAGAATACAAGAACCCAGATAACACCGAACACGTTGAACATGAGATGTGCCAGTGCGGCGCGGCGGGCCTGGGTATTGGCGCCGAGTGCTGCAAGGTTTGCAGTGACGGTGGTGCCGATGTTCTCACCCATGACAAGGGCGATACCAAGATATATTGGAAGCACGCCGGTGGAGCACAACAGGATGGTTATGGCCATGACGGCGGCCGATGACTGCACGATACACGTTATCACCGTGCCTATAAGAAGGAATGCAATGATGGTGAGATAGCTGCTTGTGTCGAACGACTTGAAGAATTCCACAAGTTCGGGATTGTTGTCGAGCTGCAGCTCCTTGCCCGCCTGACTGAGCAGGACAAGGCTGAAGAACATGAAGGCTATACCGAAAAGGAAGTCGCCTATGTAGCGGTGGCGCCGCGTATAGATTAGCACAAGGCCGACTATAAACGCCGGAAAGACAAAGTCGATGAGGTTAACGGAGAATCCGAGACTCATGATCCATGCCGTAAGTGTGGTGCCGATGTTGGCTCCCATGATGACGGAGATGGCCTGGGCAAGCGTCAGCAGACCGGCATTGACAAACGAGACGGTCATCACCGTGGTGGCCGACGAGGACTGTACGGCGCACGTTATGAACGTTCCGGTGAGCATACCGGTGAAACGGTTGGTGGTCATGGCGCCGAGGATATGGCGCAACTGCGATCCGGCCATCTTCTGCAAGGCTTCACTCATTACTTTCATGCCATAGATCAGAAGTGCCAAAGAACCGATAATCTTCAAAAAAATACTAAAATAATCCGGCGTTACCATATGTAAATGTTATGATTGTTCAATGATGGTATCTACTTTCTGAAAAATAAATTATCTTTACGTTCGCAATAACTTAAACCCTTATCGGATATGAAACAGAAGTTACAAATACGTTGCAAAAATAATAAAAAAACTTTAACAGCAGAAATAGGAAGTACACTTTCTGACATTTTTAATGAATATAAAATGCATATGCCCTACGGCCCTGTGAGCGCGAAGGTGAACAACAAAGTGGAAGGCATGCACTACCGTGTGTACAACAACAAGGACGTGGAGTTTCTCGACCTTTATTCGGCGTCGGGTTCGAGAGCCTACACACGCACACTTTTCTTCGTATTATGCAAGGCAGTGCACGACATTTTCCCCGACGGCAGCGTGGTGATAGACATCCCCGTGAGCAACGGATACTACTGCGACCTGCAGATAGGAAGGGCTGTCACACTGCAGGACGTGGAACGTCTGCGCTCACACATGCAGGAGATAATAGACCGCGCGCTGCCCATCCACCGGCACGAGGCACCCACAGAGGAGGCAATAGAGATGTTTAGAAAGCTCGGAACGCACTCTAAAGTGACTCTGCTCAAGACAATAGGAAACATATACACCACATATTATGAGATAGACGGATACGTGGACTACTTCTACGGAACAATGCTCACCAACACATCGCAGCTCTATCTCTTCGGACTGGAGAAGTATTACGACGGACTGCTGCTGCGCATCCCATCGACCGACGACCCGTCACGGTTGGGCGAACTGACACGTCAGGACAAGATGTTCGAGATATTCCAGGAACACCACCGCTGGCAGAACCTGCTGGGCATAGGCACCGTAGGCACATTCAACGAGGCCGTGGCGCACGGCCGCACCAACGACATCATAAACATATCGGAGGCTCTGCAGGAGAAGAAGATATCGCGTATAGCCGACGAGATTGCCGGACGCAAGGGCGTGAAGGTAGTGCTCATCTCAGGACCTTCGTCGAGCGGAAAGACCACAACGTGCAAACGACTATCCATACAACTGCTCACCAACGGAATAAAACCTGTGCCCATATCGCTCGACGACTACTTCGTGGACCGCGAGCTGACACCAAAGGACGACAAGGGCGAGTACGACTACGAAAGTCTTTACGCCCTCAACCTGCCGCTGCTCAACCAACAGCTCAAGGCGCTTTTCAACGGTGAGGAAGTGGAACTGCCTAAATACAACTTCCAGACAGGAAAGAGCGAGCGCAGCGGACGACGCATGAGACTGGAAGAAAACGAGATTCTCGTCGTGGAAGGAATACACGCACTCAACCCAGAACTGACGGCACACATACCCGAGGAGCAGAAGTTCCGCGTATATGCGTCGGCTCTCACCACCATATTGCTCGACACTCACAACTACATACCCACCACCGACAACCGCCTGCTGCGCCGTATCATACGCGACTACAAGTATCGCGGAGTGAGCGCACGCGAGACAATACGCCGATGGCCGAGCGTACGCGCCGGCGAGAACAAGTGGATATTCCCCTATCAGGAGAACGCCGATGCCATGTTCAACACGGCAATGATATACGAGCTGGCCGTAATAAAGAGCCAGGCCGAACCGCTGCTCGAGCTCGTACCAGAGAACTGTGACGAGTACGCCGAGGCCTACCGCCTGCGCAAATTCCTGCGCTACTTCACCCCGGTACGCTACAACACCCTGCCCTCCACTTCGCTCCTGCGCGAATTCCTGGGCGGAAGCTCGTTCAGATATTAAACCACACATCTATAATATAAGGCCGTCCGACGTAATAATACACGGGCGGCCTTTTTCCATTAACGGGCATCACAACACTGCGTCACGCCCCACGGAAATGCATATTTATGCAATTCCGGCAGTAAAAAGTTTTGACAAAAAATTTTTGCAAAATAGAAAACGGAGCGTGGCGATATGGGCTTTATCAGCCGGATGTTTCTTTCATGGGCAGCCGTGTTTTTCTTTCCGTAAGACATAAAAATTCAGAAGGTTTTGCGGAACGGCCTTTTCCGCTCTGCGAAACAGACTGTTTCAGGGTGTGATATTGAGCATATCAGGGCCTGATATGGGCCATACCGTTGCATGATACGGGCCGTTTCGCAGCACAACAATGAAGACATCGGATTGCCTGAAAATGCAAACCGCTGACTGACAGCCGTTTGTGCAACCCTCTCAAAACTCCCGAATTTGCGACCGAAGAGACTGTTGCCCGCAAATACGACGGCTATAAAGAGTTGAGGAAAAATATTTACGCATAAAAAATTGCATATCTGTATATTTATGCAATTTTGTCTTTGGTCCGCCCGACGTGGCGGAAGGACGTTCCAACATCATACAGACCACGCAGCGGTATGCTCACCGTCACACGCCGTTACGGCTCCCGACACCACAGCGTCTTATACCAACCGCGTCGCGCCCGGGCTACCGCTCATCTGCGACTGCGCTTCAGACGCATCCTGCCGGTGAGCCCGAAGAGCAGCGCATATATCGCAAATCCGCTCACAAGTCCGGCAATAGAGTCGATGGCATAGTGAGCCTGAATGTAAACTGTGGACAGACACAGCAGCACATAGAGCGGCGCCAATACCACAAGAAGCACCTTGTTGCGACTGTGTGCGGCAAGCATCATCAGTATGGTGGCCACTCCCACGTGCGAGCTTGGGAACGCCGCAGTGGGCCGTTCGCCCGCAGCCTTGGCACTCTCCACCATTGCGTAGAACGTGCCGTCGGTGTATCCCGGCGTGGGAAGACACTCGCGGTGGGTGTTGAAATAATATTGTACGTCGGGGAATATGCCTGCCGTTACGTTGTCGATACCTATCGCCCTGTAGTAGAACGTCGGGCCGGTGACGGGCACGAATACGAACACCACATAATAGATGAAGAACGCGGCCATGATGATGAAGGCGCAACGCTCGAACTCTTCATAGCGGCAGAAGAAATAGAAAAACACCACCAGCGCTATCATAGGATAATAGGAGGCGTAGCCAAGACTCATAAGCTCGCTCACAACAGGCGAGGAGAAGGTGGCCGCAAAGACAAGTGCGGGCTGTAATCCGAACATCGACTGCTCCAGAGAAGCAAACACATGGTCGAGATTAGGAAACACCCGGTTGAGCTCATAAGTGTCCGGATACCACCAGGCAAGCAGTACTATCTGCGTGATGACGCGTGCGGCACGTGTCAGTCGGCACGGCACAAGCCGGTAAACCACCCACAGCGCCAGTATGGTAGCCAGCACACGCATGCGTCCGAGCACCATTGCCTCGGGATTGACGCTCTTGGTGTAAGTGAACAGCAGCACCATAAGCGTGAGCACAGTGTATGCCACGACAGCCCACTCCACGGCCAGCAGACCGCGCACGGGCTTCTTCTCAATCTCGAAAAGTTTCTTTATGTAGTTCATTTCAGTGTCATAACCATTTGTTATCCTTATACCATGCCACCGTCTCCCTCACTCCGCAGTCGAGCTGATAATGCGGGTGATAGCCCAGTTCGTCGAATGCCGGCTCCACGTCGCAGCGCCAGTTGCGCTGGCGCAGTATGTGATACTTGTCGGCGTTGAGCGGTGTCGCCTTGCCGGTGATGCGGCTTATGCGCTCTCCTGCCCACGTTATTACGCGCAGCATCCATATCGGAGCCACTATGCGCACCATCCAAGGGCTTCCAAGTTCGCGGCGCAACAGGTTGCTGAAGTCGGTCGAGGAATACACCTGTCCGTCTGTCAGGAAGTACTTGCGGCCACTCATGCCTCTGTCGAAGGCGAGGAACACGGCCTGCACCACGTCCTTCACATATACGAAAGTGATGTCCTGACGTCTGAAACCAACAGCAAAATCCACATGCGAGGCTATGCTCTTGGCCATCAGGAAATAGTCGGTCTCGCGCGGACCGTAAACGCCCGTGGGGCGCAGAATGATGTAAGGGAAGTCATTGCCTATCGATTCGAGATACTGCTCAGCCTCAAGCTTGCTGCGACCATAGGCTGTGTTGGGGCGCGGAACGTCGTTCTCGTTTATGTCGCGATAGGGCTGTCGCTCGCACACAGCGCCGAACACGCTGAGCGAGCTCAGAAATACAAAACGCTTTATGGGCATCGACAGTGCCAGAAGGGCGTCCACCAGATTCTTCGTTCCTTCGGTGTTCACACGGCGGAAATCCTCGCGGTGCAGACATTTCGTCACTCCTGCCGAATGCACCACGTAGTCGAACGTGTGGCCCTTGAGCTGACTTTTCAGCCTCTCGGCCGACGAAAAGTCGAGCTCTATGAAGTTTATGCGTTTGTCGGTGAGATAACGGCGCGAACTTGTCGGCCTCACGGCGGCCCATACGTTCATGCCGCGGCGCAACGCTTCTTCAACGATAAAGCTGCCGATGAAGCCGCTCGCGCCGGTTACAAGGATATTGTTCATTTTTGCAGTCAGTTGACTTTAGGTGATCAATCAGCTCATTTCGACGGAGCATGATAGCAGCCGTCGTTCTTGAGAGGTTCCACATGTATGTTCACATGCGTCGGGCTGCCGAAGCGTTCGCGCAGCCTGTGTTCTATGTTTGTGGCGTGTTCGTGTGCCTCATACAGCGAAAGGCTGCCCGGCATACGCACATGCATCTCTATGGCATAAAGGCTTCCGATGCGTCGTGTGCACAGATGGTGTATGCCGCTCACCTCCGGCTCGCTCGTGGCAATGCCCACAATCTCGTTCTTTATGTTCTCCGGCAGGCTTTCCTCGAGCAGTTCGCCCGTTGCGTTGCGCACCAGCGAATAGGCCGCACGTATGATGAGCAGACCCACAACAACGGCAGCTATTGGGTCGAGCACCGCCCACTCGCTGCCAAGAAGAATTGCACCGCCGATGCCGATGGTGGTGCCGATGGACGAGAGGGCGTCACTGCGGTGGTGCCATGCGTTGGCAGTGAGCACCTGCGAATCAATCTTCCGTCCCACTGCCATGGTCACACGGAACGTCAGTTCCTTCACCGCAATGCTCACCAGAGCCGCCACCAAGGCTATGACTCCCGGCGTCTCTATGGCCTTGCCGTTGAAAAAGTCGATTATGGTCGACACTCCTTCCATGCATATCATGGCGCCCGTGGCAAACAGCACAGCGCCTATGATGGCCGTGGCCAGTGTCTCATACTTGCCATGACCGTAGTCGTGGCCGTAATCCTGCGGCTTGCTGCTCAGTCTGACAAAGACGAGCACCACAATGTCGGTGAGAAAATCGGAAAGCGAATGGGCCGCGTCGGCTATCATGGCCGCCGAGCCTCCCACTATTCCTGCAACAAACTTGAATACGAGCAACACCACATTGGCCACGCCGCCAAGCAGCGTCACCTGGTAGATCTTGTGCTCACGCTCATCCATTTTCATAACCCTATTGATATAAACGGATGCAAATTTACGTATTTTAATTCACAATACACCCTACTATTCATTATTTTGTATAAAACAGAAGATTTAATGCAAAATTATCGTAACGGAAACAAGGTATCTCAGATTTATTTTGTTTATTTGCATATACATATCGCCGGGCCATGCGCCATGGGCTCCGACATGCCGCGACAAAGCCGCGGCCATACAACGGCAAAGCCCTGACCACACGGCACTGACGGCATCAGTACCGGTCCGGCAACTAAAAACCCCAACATTATGGCAAAAGGAAGAAAAGGCGGCAAACGCCTGTCAAGAAAACAACTTTCGGAGAAGCTCGAAGGCTTCTTCACCACCCAACCCGACAAAACATTCAGTTTCAAGGAGATATTCCGCACTCTGCACCTCGACACCCACCCGCTCAAGATGCTGGCAATCGACATCATGGAGGAGATGGCATGGGACGATTTCCTCACCAAGGTGAGCGACAACTCCTACCGGCTCAACACAAAAGGGCAGGTGCAGGAGGGCACGTTCCAGCGCAAGCAGAACGGAAAGAACTCGTTCATACCCGACGACGGCACCAAACCTATATTCGTTGCGGAGCGCAACTCCATGTGGGCGCTGACGGGAGACAAGGTGAGAGTGTCTGTCATGGCGCGCCGCCAGAAACACATAAAGGAGGCGCAGGTCATCGAGATAATAAAGCGTGCCAAGGACACCTTCGTAGGAAAGCTGCGCTCCGACCGCGACATCACCTATCTCATCACACAGGACGGCACTCTGCCGGCGGGCATCATCATACCGCGCCGCAAGCTCAAGGGAGGAAAAAACGGCGACAAAGCCGTGGTGAGAATAATGCAATGGCCCGACAACGAGAACCGCAACATGATAGGCGAGGTGGTTGACGTGCTCGGACCGACGGGTGACAACGATGTAGAAATGAACACCATCCTCGCACAGTACGGCCTGCCCTACAAATATCCTAAGGCTGTAGAAGAAGCCGCCGACAAGATAACGGGCGAGATAACCGAGGAAGATCTGAAAGAACGCGAGGACTTCCGCGACATCTTCACGTGCACCATCGACCCGCACGACGCCAAGGACTTCGACGACGCACTGTCCATACGCCACCTCGACAACGGCCTTTGGGAAGTGGGAGTGCACATCGCCGACGTGTCACACTACGTCAAAGAGGGTTCTATAATAGACAAGGAGGCACAGAAACGCGCCACGAGTATCTACCTCGTCGACCGCACAATACCTATGCTTCCGGAGCATCTCTGCAACTTCGTATGCTCTCTTCGCCCTGATGAGGAGAAGCTATGCTACAGCGTGATATTCAATCTCGACGACGAGGCCACGGTGAAGAACTACCGCATTGTGCACACCGTCATACGCAGCAACCGCCGCTATGCCTACGAAGAAGTGCAGCAACTGCTCGAGGACAACGGCGTGGTTGACGGCACGGGCGAACCGGCACCTGCTCCAGGAAAGGACGGATACAAGGGTGAGAACGCCGAGATGCTCATCACGCTCGACCGTCTTGCCAAGAAGCTGCGCAAGGCACGGTTTGCCAACGGAGCCGTGAAGTTCGACCGTGAGGAGCTTCATTTCGATATCGACGAGACCGGAAAGCCGGTGCGCTGCTACTTCAAGAGGTCGAAAGACGCAAATAAACTCATCGAGGAATTCATGCTTCTTGCCAACCGCACGGTGGCAGAGAGCGTGGGCAAGGTGAAGAAAGGCGTCAAGGCAAAGACTCTTCCATACCGTATTCACGACAATCCCGACCCGCAGAAGCTGGAGACTCTACGCGAGTTCATCGTAAAATTCGGCTACAAACTCAAGACCGAAGGTACCAAGGGAGCAACGGCACGGTCGCTCAACAAGCTCATGGACGACTGCCAGGGCAAGAAGGAACAGAACCTCATACAGACCGTAGCACTGCGCGCCATGATGAAGGCGAAATACTCGATACACAACATCGGCCACTTCGGACTGGCCTTCGAATACTACACTCACTTCACTTCGCCCATCCGACGCTATCCCGACACTATGGTGCACCGCCTGCTCACACGCTACCAACAGGGCGGACGCAGCGCCAACCGCGAGCACTACGAGGAGCTGTGCGAGCACTCGAGCGAGATGGAACAGATAGCTGCCAACGCCGAACGCGACTCAATCAAGTACAAGGCAGTGGAGTTCATGAGCGACAAGATAGGCAATGTCTACGACGCACACATAAGCGGTCTGCAGTCGTATGGCATCTACTGCGAGATTGACGAGAACCATTGCGAAGGACTGGTGCCCATGCGCGATCTCAACGATGACTACTACGACTTCGACGAACGCAACTATTGCCTGGTCGGACGCCACCGTCATCACAAGTATCAGTTGGGCGATCCGATCCGCATAAAAGTGGCAGCGGCCAATCTAGAGAAGAAACAGCTCGACTTCACTCTGGCCGAATGAGGCCGTCTGACGGCAATATCAGCAAGGCATAAAGCGTGTGTGTGAGGAAAAATAAACGTCTATTTATTTCTTCATACACACGGTTTGCACTATCTTTGCATAAGATTTGCTGCACTCGGGAAATTAAGAACAAGTTCTCTTTCCGCTCGTTTGCCAAATCTCTGCATTCAAAACAACAACACGTAAATTATGCAAGAAACAAGACAAAACCGCATAGCAAGACTTCTGCAGAAGGAGTTGAGCCTTATATTCCAGTCGCAGACACGCATGATGCACGGCGTGATGGTGAGCGTGACCCGTTGTCGCGTGTCGCCCGACCTGAGCATCTGCACGGCGTATCTCAGCATCTTCCCGTCAGAAAAAGGTGAGGAGATGATAAAGAACATCAATGCCAACGAGCGCACAATACGCTATGAGCTCGGCACAAGAGTGCGCAACCAGCTGCGCATAATCCCCGAACTGAGATTCTTCATCGACGACTCGCTCGACTACATCGAACGTATAGACGAACTGCTGGGCAAGAAATGAAACGTCATAACTTTCCTTTCTACATAGCCCGGCGCTATCTTTTCTCGAAGAAAAGCACCAACGTCATAAACATCATTTCAGCCATATCGGTCACCGGTGTGGCTGTAACAACCATGGCGCTTGTCATTGTGATGAGCGTGTTCAATGGTTTCCACGACCTCGTGGCGTCGTTCTTCACCAGTTTCGACCCGCAGATATCAGTCGTACCGGCAAAAGGTAAGGCGGTGGCAGCGGACGATCCGCTGCTCACACAGATGAAGCAGCTGCCTCAGGTGCAGGTGTCCACAGAATGTGTTGAGGAACTTGCGCTTGCCATGTACGGCGACAAGCAGGCCATGGTGACGATAAAAGGCGTGGAAAGCAACTTCGACAGCCTCACTAACATACGCGACATACTCTACGGCGACGGCGACTTCACGCTTCAGGCAGCCAACCTTCAGTACGGTATTCCGGGCATACGCCTTGCGCAGACGCTCGGTATTGGAGCGCGCTGGGACGGTTTTCTGAATATATACGCCCCGAAACGCGAGGGTCAGATGGTCGATGTCACCAATCCGTCGGACGGTTTCGTATCAGACTCAATACTCTCGGCAGGCGTCGTCTTTGCCGTAAACCAGTCCAAATATGACAAGGATCACATCCTGACTTCCATCGGTTTCGCCCGCCGTATATTCGACCGCCAGGGCATGGTAACCTCACTTGAGTTCCGTCTGAAACCGGGCAGCGACCTAAGTGCCGTGAAAGCGGAGATGCAGAAGATAGGAGGTGACAAATACCGCGTGCTCGACCGATTCGAGCAACAGGCCGACACGTTCAAGATAATGCAGATAGAGAAGGTGCTGGCCTACATATTCCTCACGTTCATACTGGTCGTGGCGTGCTTCAACATCATCGGTTCGCTGTCGATGCTCATCATCGACAAGAAGCAGGACGTGGCAACACTGCGCAGCCTCGGAGCCAACGACAAGCTCATAACACGCATATTCCTCTTCGAGGGACGAATGATATCGGCCATCGGCGCAGCCATAGGCATCATCATCGGACTGCTGCTTTGCTGGCTGCAACAGACCTACGGACTCGTGGCCATGGGCAGCACCAGCGGCGCGTTTGTCATCAACGCCTATCCCGTAAGCGTGCATTATGACGATGTGCTGATCATATTCATCACAGTGATTGCCGTAGGCTGGCTGGCCACATGGTATCCGGTGAGATACATGTCGAAGCGTCTGCTCGGCGACTGAAAACAATCTTAACGCCGGGGCACGCCATTGTCCGTGCCCTGAGCGGTTTCTTCCGCAAAATCTTCATCCACACAGAAAGTCATGGTCTTGCCCGTAGAAGGATGGGCGAAACTTATGGACGTGGCACGCAGGCACAGCCTACGGCCGGCATGGCCGTACAGTCTGTCGCCCGTGATGGGGCATCCCAGCCCGTCCTCATGGGCGCAGTGCACCCTTAACTGATGCGTACGACCGGTCTCCGGATATAGATGCACGAGCGTACGACCGCCGCAATGCTTCACAATCTCGTAGCGCGTGACGGCGCGTTTCCCCTCTTTCATGTCAACCCTCTGGCGCGGACGATCGATGAAGTCGGCGCTCAGCGGCAGGTCTATCGTGCCTTCGCGCGGGCGGTCGGGCGTTCCGTCGAGCAGCGCGGTGTAGCGTTTCTTCACCGTGTGCGCCTCAAACTGAGCGTGAAGCAACCGTTGTGCACGGGCAGTGCGCGCCATGACGAGCAGTCCGCCGGTGTCCATGTCGAGCCGGTGGACGGCAAGCACGCCACCCTCGCCGCCATAACGGGCGCACATCAGAGTGAGTGCTGACACGCTGTCGCCGCGCCCCGGCACACTCAGCATGCCGTGGGGCTTATCCACAACCACCAGGTCATCGTCCTCATACACTATCTTCAGCTGTCCTGAGAAATCGTTTCCGAGCGGGTCGGGTTCCACATCGAGGCCCTGCATCATGTACCGCAGCAGCGGACCACACTTGCCTGTGCACGACGGATAGAAATGTCCGTGGCGGCGAAGTTCGGTTGCCGGAGCCTCACCCCACCAGAATTCGGCCATGCACAACGGCCTGTAACCGCGCTGATAGGCATACTGCAACAGCTTGGGCGCGCAGCAGTCGCCCGTCCCGGCAGGCGGAACGCCGGCGGTGGTCGATGCGAATATGTCGAGCAGATGGCGCCGTTCGCCGTGCGCATTGAGCATCTCGTAGCGGCGGAAGAGCCACTCCTGCAGTCCGTCGCTCATGTCGCGGCGGCGCTCGCGCAGACGTTCCAGTCGTTCGTTGAGCAGACGTAGACGGGCGGCGATGTCGTCAAGCCGCTCGGCATAGCGGTGCTTCATGCGGCGCAATTCGGCCTTCATGAACTGACTTTCGCGTTTCAACCGTTCTTCCTCCGCCTCGCTCACACCGGCACGGCGCGCCTCTTCCCTTCTGCTGCGTGCCTCCTTCATCTGCCGGCGATAGTCGTCGGTGGCGGCGCGCGCCTCTTTCTCCACAGCCCTCATCTCCTCAGCAAGTGCCAATCTCACGGGGTCGGCCTCGCAACGATCTATCTCGCAGTTCACATCCACGATCTGTTGCTCGCGCATACGGAAATATCCTCCGGGCTGACGGGCATCGAACACCGGCGGAACGAAATAGGGCCAGTCGTTGCGTCCGGCCAGCAGACCGGAATAGGCTGCAAGGAAACCCGTGCCGCCATCGCCACAATCCACCACAAGCACGCCGAACATCTTGCCGTGGCCGTACTCATACTGCAACACGCAGCTGTCGTCTATGTGGCGCTGCACCTCGCGGGCGGCAGCCACACACATTGGATGTGGCGTGTAGCAGAAAGGGAAAGTGAACAGGAGCGGACGCTCATAACTGCCTTGAAGCACGTGCAGACGCGCATCTGTATATGAAGAGTTTGCTGACATTTTCGTGTGTTTGAGGATTACGTTTACCGCAGCATGCGGCACGGCTGCAAAAATACTGATTATTCCGTCCGCCCACAAGCAAACGCCGTTTTTTTAGTACGGAGCAGCCGCTGCGCGCTGTCGATACAGGCATGTAACAAAAATAAAATCGTCCTTCGGCCGGAATCGTTTTAGAGCATCATTTTAGTTAATTATCATTAATATCGAGCCTGAGAAGTTAAAAATACAGGGGTATAAACTCAAAAATACGCGCGAAAAATGAAAAAAGAAGATTATCGGGCGCAATTTTTTATATTTTGACACATCGCGCAACTATCGGATAATCAAAGCTTTACGCAACATCATAATACGACAGCCTTCATATCGCGCTGCGAAAGAGCCCATATAAGGGTGCGATTAAGCCCATATCAGGGCATGATAAAGGCTGAACGAGGTACCAAAGACAACCATTCCGCACCCTAAAACAGGCTCTTTCGCACAACAATAACCTGTAGGTCGTCACACGGAAACGAGGATACGACACGACGGTCAGTACGAAACGGCCTTTTCAAGGCATAAATACTATACCACGG
This sequence comes from Prevotella sp. HCN-7019, assembly GCF_037890215.1. NCBI lineage: Bacteria > Pseudomonadati > Bacteroidota > Bacteroidia > Bacteroidales > Prevotellaceae > Prevotella > Prevotella sp. HCN-7019. Next base: position 170,681 of record NZ_JBBKBO010000001.1, read on the forward strand.
GACTGCCGGATGAGAAAAAAGGAAATGTTAAAATCGTGGGCCGTAAAAAACTGTAAGCAGGATTGGGGCACGTTTTTTGATCTGCGCCGACGCCTTACGCCGATGCTCCCGTAAACGCTCCTGCCCCGCCGTCGCGGCTCGGAGCCATGACAGCGGGGCAGGAACATGAATATGATAAAGCTCGCCGGGCGTTACGACTGCAGGTCGTGCAGCTTGCGGTAGTAGCCGTTGAGGGCCATCAGTTCGTCGTGACTGCCGCGCTCTACGATGCGTCCCTCGTGCAGGACACATATCTCGTCGGCGTTCTTTATGGTCGAAAGGCGGTGGGCTATAGCCACAGTGGTGCGTGTCTTCATGAGCTTTTCGAGAGCATCCTGCACCAGACGCTCGCTCTCTGTGTCGAGAGCCGAGGTGGCCTCATCGAGTATCAGTATCGGCGGATTCTTCAGAATGGCGCGCGCTATGCTCACACGCTGGCGCTGTCCTCCGGAGAGTCGTCCGCCACGGTCGCCTATGTTGGTGTCATATCCCTGCTCCGAAGCCATGATGAAGTCGTGGGCATTGGCTATGCGGGCGGCACGTTCCACCTGCTCCTGTGTGGTGGATTCCACACCGAACGATATGTTATTGTAGAACGAATCGTTGAAGAGTATCGCCTCCTGATTCACGTTTCCGATGAGCATGCGCAGGTCGTGTATGCAGAGGTCGCGCACGTCCACGCCGTCGATGAGCACCTGTCCCTCCTGCGTATCGTAATAACGCGGTATGAGATCTACGAGCGTCGATTTGCCGCTTCCGCTCTGTCCCACAAGCGCTACGGTCTTACCTTTCTCTATTTTGAGGTTTATGTCGCGCAGCACCCACTTCTCGCCGTATCTGAACGACACGTTGCGGAACTCTATGCTGTGCTCGAACGACGCGATGCGCACGGGATCGGCCTTTTCCTTTATCGGGTTCTCGGCCTTCAGTATCTTATCCACGCGCTCCATGGACGCCAGACCCTTCGGTATGTTGTAGCTGGCTTTGGAGAACTCCTTCAGCGGATTGATGATGCTGTAGAGCATCACGAGATAGTAGATGAACATCGGACCGCTGAGCGTCATGTTGTTGAGCACGAGCATACCTCCGAACCACAGCACGATGACTATGAGCACTGTGCCGAGAAATTCGCTCATAGGATGGGCGAGCTGTTGGCGTGTATTGACGCGGCGCACCTGCTCGCGGTAGGATGTGTTGATGGCATCGAAGCGACGGTTCATCTTCTCTTCGGCGCAGAAAGCCTTGACAATGCGCAGTCCGCCGAGCGTTTCCTCAACAAGGCTCATAGTGTCGCTCCACATAGACTGGGCCTTGATGGACTTCGCCTTGAGCTTGCGGCCCACGAAACCCATGAACCATCCCATTATGGGAACGATGACAAGGGTGAACAGAGTGAGCTGCCAGCTGATGAGAAGCAGCGTGGCGAAGTAGAAGATAATGAGAATAGGATTCTTGAAAAGCATGTCGAGTGACGACATGATAGAGCTCTCCACCTCCTGCACATCACCGCTCATGCGGGCTATGATGTCGCCCTTGCGCTCCTCGGAGAAGAAACCCAGCGGCAGCGAAGTTATCTTGCGGTAGAGCTGGTTGCGTATGTCGCGCACCACGCCGGTGCGTATCGGAATGATCGTCGCCGACGAAAGGAAATAGGCTCCGGTCTTCAGGAATGTCATGAATGCCAGGAACAGGCCGATGACCAGCAGCGTGGTGGACGCTCCGAGAGCGTCTATCATCTGATAGACATAATAGTTCATGTTGTTTGTCAGCACGTCCTTTATGTCTCCGCTGCCCAGTTCGAGCAGCACGGGATGCTGGTCTGTGGTGTCTATCTTGAAAAGAATCTTGAGTATCGGCATTATGGCAAGAAACGAAAAGATGTTCAATATTGCCGAAAGGATATTGAACACGACCGTCAGTACCAGATATTTCTTATACGGCGGAACGAATCGGCGTAGCACTTGAAAAAACTCTTTCATTGGCGTGTCTTGAGGAGTTTGTTTTATAATTTATAAATGTATGAATACCGCAAGGACTGCATCAACAGGCAGAATAAACAAATGACCTGTAGCGAAAACCTCCATGCTGCTTTCTGCAAAAACAACGCAAGCGGGCGCAATGAGAACTGATTCTTAAATTGCCGGGCGCAGATTGTTTTTTGCAAAGTTAGCGTTTTTGCGCTATATGACAAAATGTGACCGTTCTTTTAAAACAAATATGCCGCACAACGGGGCTGTGCGGCATACGCTATATTGTACGAAATCAGTCTATTGCAGTGCCGAAAAGCGTGGCACTTGTGGAGCCGGTGATCTTCACGCGCACCGTCTCGCCGATGTGATGTGTGCCCTTGTCGAACACCACCATCTTGTTCTGACCCGTGCGTCCGCACAGCTGTTCGTTGCTGCGCTTGCTGAAGCCCTCAACCAGTACGTCGAACTCGTGGCCCTCGTCGCGTTTGTTGGCCTCGGCAGACAGCTCGGTCTGCAGATGTATCATCTCGTTCAGACGGCGCAGTTTCACCTCTTCGGGCACGTCGTCGGGCAGATGTTTCGAGGCGTATGTGCCCGGACGCTCGCTGTACTTGAACATGAACGCCGAGTCGTAGGCAGCCTCACGCATGAGCGAGAGCGACATCTGGTGGTCTTCTTCCGTCTCGCTGTGATAGCCCACGAAGATGTCTGTGGACAGTCCGCAGTCGGGAATGATGCGGCGTATGGCCTCAACACGTCCCATGTACCACTCACGGGTATACTTGCGGTTCATCAGTTTCAGTATGCGGTCTGAGCCCGACTGCACCGGCAGATGTATGTGACGGCACACGTTCGGCATCTCTGCTATGACGTGCAACGTGTCGTCGCTCATGTCCTTCGGGTGGCTTGTGGTGAACCGCACGCGCATTCCCGGTGCCGTCTCAGCCACGGTGCGCAACAGTTCGGGGAACGCAATGATATGTCCGTCACGCTCAAAGCGGTAGGAATTGACGTTCTGTCCGAGCAGCGTCACTTCCTTATAACCGCGCTCCTCAAGGTCGCGCACCTCGCGGAGTATGCTCTCCACGTCGCGCGAACGTTCACGACCGCGGGTGTAGGGCACGATGCAGTAGTGGCAGAAGTTGTTGCATCCGCGCATGATGCTCACATATCCGCTTATCGGCTGAGCCAGAGCTATGCGGCGCGGAACAACGTCGCGATAGGTCTCCGTGGTGGAAAGCTCTATGTTCATTGCCTTATGTCCGGTCTCGGCCTGCGCCGTGAGGTCAGGCAGAGTGAGATAGGCGTCAGGTCCTGCAACAAGATCGACACCGTGTTTCTCCAACAGTTCTTCCTTCACACGCTCCGCCATGCAGCCCAGCACACCGATGATGAAACGGCGGCCCTTGCGGCGTTCGGCATTGAGCGCCTCCAGACGGTGATATATTTTGTTCTCCGCGTTCTCACGAACCGAACATGTATTCAGGAAAATGGCGTCGGCCTCATCCGCCGATGTGCACAGGTCGTAACCGGCCATCTTCATGACCGAGGCCACCACCTCGCTGTCGGCAACGTTCATCTGGCAGCCGTATGTCTCGATAAAGAGTTTCTTCATTTCTGGTATATTACGTTAAACTTCAGCATCAGACCACACAACGGAATCACGACACTAAGCATGCATATCCGCCTGATTGTCTGATACATATCCTTTCACTGTGCAAAGTTAATGCAAACTGAGTGCAGGATAAAATAAATCGGGAGTTATTTTTCCGTAAAAGACATTCTGTCCGATACATAAAACAAGAGCCGGACTCAACTGAATCCGACTCCTGTTTTAATAATAATATGTAACTATTCGAAATAGTTATTCAACTTTCTATTTACTGTCTCTCTGATTGTTATATTGCGGTTCATTCTTCCGCCTTATTCCGTTTGCTGTTATTTTTCCTCTGGTTCCGCCAAAGTGTACCTTATAACCTTGCGGCTTCTGTCATCAATACTGAGTTTGGCGAACACCGGAGACTTCAATCCTAATTTCTGCCAATCTTTAGAATATATTGTAATAAAATGGTATATATCGTCCGGTTTCACTCCTTTAGGAAGTTCATTTTTCTTAAAACTGCCGTATTCCTCAGGAATCCAGTCATATTTCAGATACTTAAATGTCGATTCACCGATGGTCGGATATATCACGCCCAAGCTATTCTTATCTATTGTCCGCTGTCCTTTCTTTCCGTGATATACAATATGGTTCAATGCAATGGCAGTGAGTATTCTTATACGCTCGTCCTTTTTTAGTGAGGCGATAGACTTGCCGTAAGAGTATTTCCCGCTTTTCAGTTCCTTGTCAGTTGGTACTTCATATATCTGCGGACGGCGCTTTGCATTGCTGAATACCTCCTTCGTTGACACCTTATCTTTGGGATCGAATCCGTTGCCTATGATTGTAACATCATACGTTGCCTCCGACAGCAATACATTGAAATCCTCTTCCATAACAGCACTGGCTGGACAACCGATCTCCGGTTCACTATCATCGAAAGCGAAAGGATAATATTTCTTACCGATGACTTTTATACCATAAATGTATTTGTCAGTCGGCGCGAAAGCCCTCAGCATGCTGTCTTTCTCGTTTTTATGGTAGAAATTGTATATCCATTCCACGCTGCTATCATCGTAGTCGAACTGAGATATGAGTGTAACGCCACTCTTATCTATATTACGATTACTGAAATATGACATTATCTTGGCAGTGATGATGCTGTCGCGCTGTGACCACGGCATTTCACTGAGCCGTGTCTGAGCCTGCACTGGTACGCCCAACACAAGAAGTAATGATAAAATTATGTGTTTCATGAATATCATATCATTGTTTTATTGTATCATAATAATAATTTCAGACAGACGACGCGCCGCTGCGCCCGCAAGAGTATGACAGACTACAAATGTCTGCCGAGCACCACACTTTCGATTTTAAGACAAAAGTATAACAACTGTATCCCGCCACAGAAACCACCAATCCGGCGATAACAGCAGCCATATACGCACAGCCCGGCGTTCATCGCAAATATACAAAATAAAACTGTAGGTTGTATGTGCAACTCTCTGTTTTAACACATCATACAGCTATCTACATAACAGAGATTTCTATCTCCATAATAAGATACTTCCCGAACAGTTATCACCATCAAAGAGGCCAAAACGGCATGACACTAATATCAACATCAGCACGGCACAAAACAATGCTCTGTAAAAGACAAATATTACAAACAGGGAATTCATTAACACACGTTAAAGTTGTTAATGTATAATATTTTATTCTTGTTTCATATACGTTTAAACTAACTTTGTACACTCTGATCTCGCATTAAGAGGAAAGATTGTTCAGATAAACATCATTTATTATTAAAATTAATAAGCAAACTGACATGAAGAAAGTATTTTTTGCAGTATGCATGACAGCGCTCCTCGCATCGTGCGCTACAAGCAACAAAATCAAATCAATATCTGCGCTCGCAGGCGAATGGAACATCACTGAAGTAGAAGGAAAGGCTATAAGCGCAAGCGATAGCGAGAACCCTCCGTTCATTGGTTTCGACACAAACGAGAACCGCATATACGGCAGCACAGGCTGTAACCGTATGACCGGTGCGCTCAACGCCAACGTAGAGACAGGCAAGATAGACTTCGGAGCTGTGGCAAGCACACGGATGATGTGTGCAAAAATGGAAACCGAACAGGCCGTTCTCGGTGCACTCGGAAAGGTTTCTACCTTCAGCATGAAGAAAAAAGGTGTGCTCGAATTCAAGGACAACAGCGGCAAAACCGTTATGACACTGAAGCACAAATAAGCAGTACACACACAAAACACATTTAATATAAAGCAGGAAGGACACCCTGCCGCTCGTAATAAAAGAACGGACAGCTGGTGTTTTTCCTGTTTTTTGTTTCTCCACAATGCGTCCGGCATATTATATTTCCGTCCAGACAGTAAGCCGAAGCAGACATGCATGTGTCGGAAAATCACAGGAAAACGGCTCTGTAGAAATTCAACAGGGACTGGTTCTGATAATAAACCGCAACGGAATAAAGAAAAAATTGCGGACAAAGCGGAGCTGTATGAACAGCGGCAGCGCATCTGCATAGGTAATAATAAATTCAAATTTCCACAAGCAATAAATCATCGACGCAGGAAAGAAGCATGCCTCCCGTGCCTTTTCTCACACGTCATGATGGCTTTTTTAAAGAAAACCCGGATGACGTACTTACAGATTTTCTTGACTTTTTTTTGACAAAATAAAATCGCAAAAGAGATGTAAGGAAATGTTAAATGCAATGTTATAAAGCCCATTTACGTCCGAAGCTCCTTATCGTATTCCCTGTTGTGGAGTGCCGGTAAATTCATATTGCACTCCGATAATGCCCATATCAGCCTCTGGTTTTGTCTGTTTCATGGTGTGATATTGAGTGTTTCAGCCCCTGAAACGGGCAATATCACGTGCCGAAACGGTACATTTCGTGTAACGAAAAGATTACTCTCAAATGTAAATCCTTGATATACAATATCTTGCGCAAGGCTCTTATTTCTCGCGTATTTGCGTCCGAAGGAAAGTCCGCGCGCAAATTCTCATTTATTTTTCGGGGTAGAACAGAAAACTCTGGCGAAAAAACCGCATGATACTGAAAATCTGTAACTGCCCCGATTGCTTTCCTTTCAGCCTAAAGCAACAACGCCGATACGGTCTTGAAACCGCGGGCTTCTTTTGCCACCGGTCACAGTTGAGTTTCTGCTGAGCCCGAAAAGCAATAATAACATTTACCGGGAAACACGTCGTGACATACATTATGCCGCGACGAAAGCAATATCAAAATCACGGATTGCCGTGGCTGCAACGACATAACACAGGGCTATCTTTGCAAAAAAGAATTAAAATCATTACCTCACAAACCAAAAACCGAACAGACATGAAAAGAAACATCATCCGTACATTCATCATTGCCGTGGCTGCCATATTTGCAGTGCCGCAGACAGCCGACGCACAGATAGGCAACCTGCTGAAGAAAGCAAAGAAGGCCGTGGAGACCGTGACAGGAACCACCGACGCAAAGACCGCAGAGGCAAAGGACGCCGGAACGCAGGCGGCTGAAGTGGCAATAGCGTCGGGAGGCACAATGATCAATCCCTTCTCCGACGCTGCCGACATCGAGCTGGTGGGCTGCTACGGCAAGAGTACATCCGAAAACTTCGGCACGGCCTACCTTGTTCTGAAAGTGAAAATGAAACTCAACAAGAACCGTATCATCCTGAGCGGCAACGAAAACGGCAACAAGACCATGGCCATCGACGCCGACGGCAATTCCTACGGCACATCAGCCATGGGCGGAATGGGATGCGACGTGACCGAAGGAGTGTTCGTAAAACTGAAAGTGGACGCACCGCAGCAGCAGTTCAAGGACGTGAAGAAGTCGGTGAAGGAGTTCCAGATGATAAAGATGTCTATCTATATCGACCCGCAATACCGCGGCGCGCTGACGTTCAAGAACGTGCCGATACAGTGGGATGTCGAACCGAAATAAGTCCCGAATCTCTCTCATAACTATGCAATATCGGTAACAGCAGAGTCACAGGTGGCAGCAACACTGCCGTCTGTGACCTCTGGCAGATAAGGAGAATACAGTCTGCGCCGGCATGAAAGTGCATAGAACGGTAACATATAACAACACAACAACTGACAATATGGAAAAACTCTACATATTCATTACAACTATTCTGCTCGCTGCATGGAGCACTGCCATAAACGCGCAGACCAACATTGTATTCACCGAAACATTCGAAGGCGTGAACGGAACGGAGGCAGGATTGTCGCCTATTAACATGGCCGACCTCGACAACAAGGAGGGATGGACATTCAATGATGTGCGTTCCGGACCGGGATGCGCGCTGATTGAGGCAGGCGGCTCCGTGACTCTGCCTGCCGTTCCGGGACTTAATGGCAACGCTTGCATATATTTCAATCTCCGGCAGTGGGGCAATGGGAAGACCGAACCCTGCACGCTGTCATTGAGCGAAGGCGGAATGAACACTCCCAATGTGGAAATGGAGATGGACACGGACGGACACAACATAATATACAATGTCACGCCGGAGACACGCATAACCCTCACCGCCACAAACAATGTGATGCTTGATGATGTCATGATATGGTACGGCAGCAGCATGGAAGGAATGATTACTGAAGATTTCAAGATATCTGCGCCTTCGGGGATATATGCGGAACCGTTCGAAATAATGCTTGCCCCGAACCGCAACTACGAATACGCCGACAACTATCTTGAGGACCATCTGATAATGGTTTACACCACCGACGGTTCCAAACCCACGCACTTCTCCACCCGATATTCCGGTCCTATAACAATAGACAGCACCACAACGCTTGGCGTAGGGCTCATAAGTGCAACGGGCAATCTGTATACCAAACAATACGAATACTCTTTACCGGTGACGGCGCACGACATAGCGGCCTACCGCGCACTGCCTGAAAACACATTCACAAAGCTTATCCTGAACAACGCCCTGGTGACGTATTCCGAGATACACGACGCAAAAGGTGACACCTACGGCCACACCTACATACAGGACGAAAGCGGAGCCATGGGCATTGTAGGTTGGGGCGGCACGCCACTTAAGACCAACGACATACTGAACGGAAGCATTATCGGCTACACATCGGCAGACGGCAACTTCACTAAATGTGAGTTCACCTCGTTCGACAACCTCGTCACCGGCACGGCAACACCCGAACCCACCGTGGCCGAAACAATAGACGAAGTACTCGACGACGACAACCTGAACACGCTCGTCACACTGACCGGAGTGACCGTAAGCGACGGTTACGCCACCAAGGACGGCGTCTCGATAAAGATAGTTTATGCTCCAACAATGTCAGCAGAACCGGCAATGGCGAGCAGAAAGAACGCAAACGCCACAGCACTCGACATCACCGGCATACTGCAGAAGGCCGACGACGAATATCAGCTCATGCTCATATCCGAACCGGTGGTGACATCCATCGGAACAATATACGGCAACGGAGCTGCCACTCCACACCCTACGGTCATCTATCTCATGGACGGACGCAAGACAGACACATGGCAACGCGGCATGAACATCGTGCGCTACTCCGACGGTACCGTACGCAAGGTGGTCACCAGATAAACCGTCCGGCAAATCTATCAGCCGCCAAGGATGCCACAGGAAAGCCTCCACAGGGCACCGTCAAGCCCGGTATGAGCAGCCAATCATCCGCTGCCGCACATGGCAGCACACACATACAATCATTCATCCAAAAGATTTCGACGCAGGGCAGAATCCGGTGTGAACCGTGTTCTGCCCTTACCTTTTCCCGCAGCGACGGCCACAACAGCTTTCCAAACAACGGCATACACAGCCCCGCACGCATGCATAAAATGAGGAAAATGCAGGAAAAAGATGCGTAATTCGGAAAAAATTCTGTAAGTTTGCAGATATTTACAACCCGTACCGCACGCTCATTGCGACGGCACGACAAACAGAAACATCATGGAACAGAAACTTTTCATATACAATACGCTTTCAAGACGAAAGGAGTTGTTCGAACCTCTGCATGCGCCAAACGTGGGAATGTATGTATGCGGACCTACCGTTTACGGCGACCCGCACCTGGGACATGCACGTCCGGCAATCACGTTCGACATTCTCTTCCGCTATCTGAAGCACCTTGGATATAAGGTGCGCTACGTGCGCAACATCACCGACGTGGGCCATCTGGAGCACGATGCTGACGACGGCGACGACAAGATAGCAAAGAAAGCACGGCTCGAACAGCTCGAACCGATGGAGGTTGCGCAGTATTACACCAACCGCTATCACTCGGCAATGGAGGCTCTCAACGTACTGCCGCCAAGCATCGAACCGCACGCAACGGGCCATATCATCGAGCAGGAAGAGCTGGTGAAGCAGATAATGGACAATGGTTTCGCCTACGAGAGCAACGGAAGCATATACTTTGACATCGCTAAATTCAACGAGAAATATCATTACGGCGTGCTCTCGGGACGCAATCTTGACGACATAATCAACGCGAGCCGCCAGCTCGACGGCGTGGGCGAGAAGCGCAACCAGGCCGACTTCGCACTGTGGAAGAAGGCACAGCCCGAGCACATCATGCGTTGGCCGAGCCCCTGGAGCGAGGGTTTCCCGGGATGGCACTGCGAGTGCACCGCCATGGGACGCAAGTATCTGGGCAGTCACTTCGACATACACGGCGGCGGACTCGACCTCGTATTCCCGCACCATGAGTGCGAGATAGCACAGGCTGTGGCAAGCCAGGGCGACCAGATGGTGAAATACTGGATGCACAACAACATGATAACCATCAACGGACAGAAGATGGGCAAGTCGCTCGGAAACTTCATCACGCTCGAACAATTCTTCACAGGCAACCACCAGAGCCTCGACAAGGCATACTCGCCGATGACCATCCGTTTCTTCATACTCTCCGCACACTATCGCGGAACGGTGGACTTCTCCAACGAGGCACTACAGGCAAGCGAGAAGGGTCTGGAGAAACTGATGAACGGAATAGCCGCTCTGAAGCGCATAAAACCGGCTGCCGAGTGCGACGAGCAGACAAAGAAGACCGTAGAGGCGCTGCGTCAGAAGTGCTACGACGCAATGAACGACGACATGGCCACACCGCAGGTGATAAGCCATCTGTTCGAGGCATGCAGTGTGATAAACAAACTCGTGGACCACAAGGCCACAATATGTGCCGACTGTCTGAAGGAACTCACAGAGACGATGAACCTCTTCACCTTCGACATCCTCGGACTGCGCGACGACCGCAGCGGCTCATCCGACGAGCGCGAGGAAGCCTACGGCAAGGTGGTTGACATGGTTCTCGACCTGCGCGCCAAAGCAAAGGCTGCGAAAGACTGGGCAACCAGCGACCGCATACGCGACGAACTGGCCGCTGCCGGATTCGAAGTGAAGGACACCAAGGACGGTGCTACCTGGACACTCAACAAGTAACAACAACCCCGCCGGCCCCTGTGGCCGGCATAACAACAAAATAAAACACAAGAAAGGAACAGCTATGATAAGACTCAACTGCTTTGTGAAACTGAATGACGCCGCACTGCGCGACGAAGTGATGGAACATGCCAAGGCTCTCGTGGCCGCAACACTGGCCAACGACAAGGGCTGCGTGGCTTACGACTTCTTTGCAAGCGCCACACGCGAGGATGTATTCATGTTCTGCGAGACATGGGAAGACGAGGCTTCGCTCGAAGTACACTCCAACGCTCCGCACTTCAAGGAGCACGTCAGCGCAATAGAGAAGGCTGCCACAATGAAACTGGAAAAGATGGAACTGTAAAGCGCGCGGCGGACACAACCCGCCACGACGACATAAAAAGAAGGCCCGGCCTGCAGCGTGTCATGATGCTGCGGGCCGGGCTTTCTGTTGTATGGTGTGTCACCCTTATGCCGTATTACTCAAAATAGTAGAGGAATGTGGCAATGCCGGTGAGCGCCTTTTTCGGGCTGTCCTTTATCTCGATGGCAAACTTTATCTGTGCTTTCGTCACGCCGCGCAGATTCTCTATTGCATAAAGATCCGCCGACAGACGTATGGCCTGTCCCGACTTCACGGCCTGACCGAACTTCATCTTGTCCATGCCATAGTTCACCATCATCTTCAGATTCTTCACCTCGATGATCTGGTTCCACAGATAAGGAAGCATCGAAAGCGTGAGATAGCCGTGGGCTATTGTTGTGCCGAACTGGCTTTCACGTGCCGCACGCTCTGTGTCCACGTGTATCCACTGATGGTCGAGTGTTGCGTCTGCGAACATGTTGATGCGGTCCTGTGTCAGCTCCACATAGTCGGAGACACCCAAGTTCTTGCCCAAGTAAGCGGCAAACTCATCATAACTGCTTATTACTAATTTATCCATTGGATTTTAATGTTTTGATTATATAAATTTAATTGATTCTGTGTATGCCGCTCTCCTGTGCCATCAGATACCGTCAGGACTGTAGAAGAAGTCGCGCAGCGGATAAGGATAGTCGAATATCTCCTCCTCCTTGAAGAAGCGGCGAAGCTCTATCTCGGCATTCTCCTTACTGTCTGAAGCGTGTACGATATTCTCCTGTCCGCTCATGGCATAGTCGCCTCTGATAGTGCCGGGGGCAGCCTTGCGGCCGTTTGTGGCTCCTGTGATGTTGCGCACCACCTCAACAGCGTCTGTACCTTCCACGCACATTGCCACTACTGGAGTAGCCATCATGGCGTCCTTCACCCACTGGAAGAACGGACGGTCGGCCAGATGGGCATAGTGTTCGTTGAGAATGTTTTCGTCGAGCTGCATCATTTTAAGACCTTTGATGCGCAGGCCTTTTCTCTCGAAGCGATGTATAACCTCGCCAATGAGACCTCTCTGCACGGTGCAGGGTTTGAGAAGAATAAGTGTCTTTTCCATTTCGATTAAGTTTTTATTAGTTATTCAAGTTTAATGCCTGCCGTAACGGCTTTTTATGGCTGCCTTACCGGCAATGCAAATATAGCGAAAGGCGAGTGCAACGGCAAAGAGGAGAAACCGTGTTTCTTCGGGTTTGACATTGCCGAGCCGCATCCTATATTATGCAAATATAGCGAAAGGCGAGAGCAACGGCAAAGAGGAGAAACCATGTTTCTTCGGATTTGACATTGCCGAGCCGCATCCTATATTATGCAAATATACTAAAAAAAACTTACAACCAAATAAAATGACGACCTATTTTATCGCACGTCAGTCCTCCGCCCCACGCTCTCCGCGGACGAGTGCCTCGGCCTCTTCGGCGGTGCGGTCGAACGGTCCGTTGTGCTCAAGTTTCAATGTGCACATGGCAGCAGCAAAACGTCCGGCCTCAGCATAGCCGGCACCGAGCGCACGGCAGTACAGATAGCCGGCCGAGTAAGTGTCGCCGCAGCCCGTGGCATCCACAATATCACGCGGAGCATAGGCCGGTATCTCGTGGAAACATCCATCGGCATATATCAGCGAACCTTCGCTTCCAAGTGTAACTACCACTTCTTTCACACCCCATCCGGCAAGGCGCAGAGCAGCCTCGCGGGCGTCGGTCATACCTGTTATAACCTGCATCTCGTGTTCGTTCACCTTTATTATATCGGTCATGGCAAGTATTTCGAGCTTGCCCTCCCAGTCAACGGCGTGCACATCGTGGCCGCGCACGTCACGCAGATAGCCCTGTGCGTCGATGGATATGCGTCCGCGCTGCGAAAGATACTTCACCACCTCAGGTGAGAAATCGTCGGCAAGAAGCGAGCCCAAATGGTATATTCCGGCGTCCAGTCCGCTCACATCGTCGATGGTGAACGGGTCGGCCTTCTCCAGAACACGCTGTGTGCGCTCGTTCTGGTTATCTCCGTATTTGTTCTCGAAATAGACAGTATGGCGGCTCGGCCTCACTTCCACATCGATACCGGCATCGCGCATCAGTCTGACGGCCTGCATATCTTCCTCGCCCAACTTCGTTACGAGCTGGAACGACACTTTGTCCGGAAGACAGTTAAAGGCGTAAGAAAAATAGAACGACGTGCCTCCCGACATGTAAACGGTCTTGCGCGGTGTGATGATTTTGTCTTTTGTGATGTGGCCTAAGCAGCAAATATCTTTCATTATCGATTTGTTATTATTCAGCAGAGTTTATAAAATGTGTGCAAAATTACTGAATTTAAAGCAAATAACAAAGAACACACAGCATAATGACACTGTAATACAGCATATTATAGGCATACGGCATGATACTTGAGAAGTGCGGAACACCGTATGCAGGACGCTGCACATTGTCGATAACGGACACCACCTTGGCTCTTCGGGACATAATGATGGCATGTTGGACGTGCAAAATATAAAAAAACGAAAAACTGAGCCGGAGATGTTAAATAATCGCGGTAAGAATCCATGAAAAATCGCTCTCGAGCGGACTGAGAACTGTTTAGCGCGAAAAAACGCGAATTTTCGGACTTCTTACAAAATACTGATAATCAGCCGTTTATAGCACACCGAACTTAGACTGATATTTCTCCGCCTTGCAATAATGCCTGTTTCAGACCATGATATGGGCTGTATCAGGTGATGAAACGGGCTGTATCATGCCTTAAAACAGTATTTATCGCACCATGAAAAAGGCCGTTCCGCACCGTCAACCCGCCTCGGGTGATTCGCCATTTTGTACAAACAGGCCTTCCGGCAGCCGGATACAGGTCAGCATTTTCACAGAATAGGAAAAACAGAATGTTAAATATAGCCCCACGAAATGCAAACAAAAGTTAACACGCACTTGCAAAAACGTGCGCGGCACGGGTGGAGAGCCTCAGCACTTACATGCAGCGACCTGTTGCAGTATATGGGGAATAAACATTCCACCTTCGTTGTTTTCATGTCTGGAAATACGGCGACGTCACAGGCCTTATGGCATAATCATAAAAAAACAAATCGGGACACACGCCCTGAAGCGTATGTCCCGACCCTATATACATAGTGGAGAAAAAACTTATTTCACAACTACCTTGTGTACCGAACCGTCGCTCATGCGCACGATATTGACGCCTTTCTCAGGTGTCTGAAGTCTGCGACCGTCGAGCGAATAGCGCGATGTCTCATACGGTTTTTCGGATACGGCAGAATCGCCGATGCCTGTTGTGTCGAAGCCTTCGATGATTTCGAAACGGTTCCATTCGGCAGCGTTTCTGTAAGCATCCTCACTTCCCTTCGGAACATACAGTTTGACACCGGACAGATCGTACGGGAACGTGTACTCGCCAATCTCTATCGGAGTGCTGTTGAACACGCGGCACTCTTTCAATTCACTACAATTCGTAAATACGTCATAACCGTATATATTCTGCAGAGTAGATGGCAGTGAGATTGTCTCGAGCTTCTCTCCGAATCTGACATTAGGCATATCCTCGTATGCCGATGCCTTTACAGCCGGTTTTGCCAGTGCAACCGGAGCCATACCTATCGATACGCAACCTTCCGGTATCTCGGCATTGACCATAGCAGGCGGAACCATAAGCACTGCTGTCTTATCCTTGTCGTAGAGTATTCCACCCTGCGAAGCAAACACTTTGTTGTCCGGAGACACCTCAATGCTCTCAAGATCGTCGCTGAATGACGTTGCTTCCCACTTTTCTACTGATGCAGGAACATAAACATTCTTAATGTTGGCATCACTGAAAATGTCCGGCATGAATGTCAGTCCTTCACCCAATGTAATTTCAGTAAGAGGACAGTGCTCGAATGCATCGTATTCTATAATTTTCAAAGTCGAAGGAATATTGACAGACTTGAGGTTGCCACAGTCAAGGAATGCGAAACGCTCAATCTTCTCAAGTCCTTCAGGCAATGTGACTTTCTCGAGTGATGCACCTCCGACACTCATATCACGTCCACCGAACGGAGTAAATGCTTCCTTACCAATGGTTTTCGTACCTTCCTTGATAACTATTTCCTTAGGTGTTCCGGCCAGACCTATCGCTGTTGTTCCGGCATAAAGTACGCCAGGCTCATGGTTGATAAGCCACGGAGTTCCATAGAAAGCCGTGCTCTCGGCTGAAGCATCACCTGTGAAAATAACCTCAGAAAGACTCTTGCAGTTTGCGAATGCAGCATAAGAAACCATACATCCGTCCGGTATTGTAACAGATGTTATTCCTGTGCCATAAAAAGCCAAGCCTGTGATATCCACAACACCTTCGGGCAGAACAACCTTACCTTCGATAGCAGGAGGCACACAGTCTACACACCAGCCGAGTTCGCCTTCATGTACGTCCATATCTGTGAGCATTCTCAACAGCACACCGTTTGCTGTCATATATTTATCATTTGGCACCGGCATGCTTATAGACGCAAGTTTCTTCATCGCATACATTACGGGCACACCCTGACGGGGTTCGAACGAATCGTCGTCAGCATCCTCCACATTGGTACCTTTAATTCCTCCAAGGTTTGAAGGAAGAACAAGTTCCGTTAAACCGCCTGCCACATCAACAAGAAAACGACCTTCTATTCCCTGTACTTCTTCATAAATTGCATTTCCTTCAGATTCGAATATCACGTTGGATGCTTCTACAGAAAGAGAAACCAGATTATCACGAGTTACGAACAACTGATCCGGAATGGAAACAACATCAGAAGGCATGACATATTCTGTTCTGGTTTGCGGCAGGAAAACGATTTCACGACCTTTGACATATCCATCATTATGATATACCTCTGTGTTTTTATAAATCACATTATTCGTTGACGAATATACCCCACCGCTATAAACGCTTACCTTATCGAGCACAGGGCATTCTTTTATGTCAAGCGATGACACAGAAGAAGGGAATGTTGCCGATTTGAGAGACGCCATACCGTTCATGGTAATGCTCTCAAGACCTCCCGCAAATACAATCTCCTCAACATTAGGCATTTTTTCAAGAGTCAGATATTTGCTGCCATAGTCAACGGTCATACCATCAACCAGT
The DNA here is from genome assembly GCF_037890215.1 of Prevotella sp. HCN-7019. Taxonomy (NCBI): domain Bacteria; kingdom Pseudomonadati; phylum Bacteroidota; class Bacteroidia; order Bacteroidales; family Prevotellaceae; genus Prevotella; species Prevotella sp. HCN-7019. The sequence goes on from NZ_JBBKBO010000001.1 coordinate 187,266, forward strand.
GTCACCTTACCGCGTACGCATTTAGGCAGACGGATAAGTGCCAGAGTATTTTTATCATAAATAGCACCATCCTGTGAGAAGTAAGATTCGTTGCCTTCGTCTACTGTGATACTCTCCAAAAGGTCACAATCCTCAAAGGCATACATCTGATCTGATATCTTTATAACTGTAGCAGGAATGGAAACTGTCTTGAGCTTTGAATTATAACTCACACTTTCACCACTGACTCTTGTCACGGTGTAGTCAGCTCCTCCATAATTAACATTGGCAGGAATAACCACATTTTCAGCATTTTTAGGAATTTGGAGCAACGTGAGAGTATGCTCACCATCCTTATTCACACTGTAGATAAACTCATCTACATTAATTGTTTGCCCCGTGGCATGCAATGACCATACCGAAAGACAAAGCATGAACAATAAATAAGTAATTCTTTTCATAAAAATTTTTTATTATAAAAGACATTTAATGAAACAATAATCATTCATCCAAAATATACCTGTTTTCATGACAAAAATACAAATGCAAAGTTAGTTAATAACTATAAACGAGGAGTCTTATATATGTAAAACAATGTTAAATAAAGGTATTTGATTTTCAAAGTGAACCGAAGTGATAAGATATCATTATTTTTTCAGAATAAAATCCGTAAGTTTGCAATGCAGTTGCAACACCATATTATATTATGAACAAGATAAATTACCAGCTGAAACTCGACGAAATAATAAAACGCCACACGGCGGCCGGTGAGACGCCGACACTGTTGCTGCACAGCTGTTGCGCCCCGTGCAGCAGTTACACGATAGAATATCTGTCGCAGTATTTCCGCATCACGGTGCTTTATTACAACCCGAACATATCGCCAAAATCCGAATACATGCACCGCATAGAGGAGCAGCGACGATTCATAAGCGAGCTGAAGACGGTAAACCCCGTGAGCTTCGAGCCGGGCGAGTACGACCCGCAGACGTTCTACAACGCCGTGCGCGGACTGGAGAACGAGCCGGAGGGCGGCGACAGATGCCTGGTATGCTACAGGCTGCGCCTGGAGGAAGCGGCGCGGATGGCTGCCGAACGCGGACTCGACTACTTCACTACAACACTCACCATAAGCCCGCTGAAACGTGCGGACAAGATAAACGAGATAGGCGAAGAGATAGCCGCGCAGACCGGAGTGAAGTTTCTGCCGTCCGACTTCAAGAAGCGTGGCGGATATCTGCGCTCCATTGAGCTGTCGCGCGAATACGGGCTCTATCGTCAGAACTATTGCGGCTGCGTGTTCTCCAAGCGCCAGGCCGAAGAACGCAACAAAGAATAAGCATGGACAACTCTTCACCAATACTGGAACTGACACGGCAGCGCATGCTGCTTCAGGTGGAATATGCCTGTGAGAAAGAGAACTTCCGCAGACAGACCGAAGCCTTCGGCATACAGCGGAAGGTGAAGCGCGGCGACGCGTGGTATCCCATAAAGACGGGACGCACATACTATAACTCGCTCAACCAGGAGGTGCTCGAGATAATAAGACAGGACGAGAGCGACATAGAACACAATTTCGAATATGGCCGCCCGGTGTGTTTCTTCACCATAAACGAGCACGCCAAAGGCAACGAGAAAAGCATACGCTACCTGCCGTTCACAGCTACTGTAAGCTACGCCGAGGCCGACCGCATGGTGGTGGTGATGCCCGACAGCAGCCGCATACTCGAACTGCAGCGCAGCGAAATGCCCGTGGGCATACAGCTTTCGTTCGACGAGACGTCGTACAGGCTCATGTTCGAGGCGCTCGACCGCGTAATCAACGCACGCTCAGGACGCCTGGCCTATCTGCGCGACCTGTTCTATTCGGGCATGAAGGCAGGACGCTTCACGTTCGGTCCGACGCGTTTCCCGTGGCTGAACCCGTCGCAGGAGCATGCCGTCAACGAGATGATGGTGGCTAAGGACGTGATGGTGGTGCACGGACCTCCGGGCACCGGCAAGACAACTACGCTCGTCGAAGGCATCTACGAGACGCTGCGTCGCGAGAACCAGGTGCTGGTATGCGCACAGAGCAACATGGCTGTAGATTGGATTTCGGAGAAACTTGTCGACCGCGGACTGAACGTGCTGCGAATAGGCAACCCGACACGTGTGAACGACAAGATGCTGTCCTTCACCTACGAACGGCGCTTCGAGGCCCATCCTGACTATCCGCAACTGTGGAGCATACGCAAGGCCATACGCCAGATACGCAAGCAACGCCGGCGCGGCGACGACCTGCACCAGAAGCTGGAAAGGCTACGCAGCCGCGCCGTGGAACTGGAACTGCGCATCAACAACGACCTTTTCGGCGAGGCGCGCGTCATTGCATCGACACTCACCGGCTCGGCCAACCGTCTGCTTGAAGGCATGAAGTTCGGCACACTGTTCATCGACGAGGCGGCGCAGGCGCTCGAAGCAGCATGCTGGATTGCCCTCCGTCGTGCCACACGCGTGGTGCTTGCCGGCGACCACTGCCAGCTTCCGCCCACCGTTAAGAGCATCGCGGCACTGAAAGGCGGCCTGGGCACAACGCTCATGGAGCGCATTGTGGAGCGCAAACCCGAGGTGGTGACACTGCTCACTGTGCAATACCGCATGAACGAGGAGATAATGCGTTTCCCCAACGAGTGGTTCTATCAGGGCCGTATAACTTCGGCACCGCAGATAAAATACCGCGGAATACTCGACCTCGACTGCCCCATGACGTGGATAGACACGTCCGCACTCGAAGGCAAGGAGGAATTTGTGGGCGAGAACTTCGGTCGAATCAACCGTCAGGAGGCCGAACTCACGGTAGCCACTCTCACCTCTTACTTCAACAAGATAGGCAAACAACGGCTGCTCGACGAAAGTATCGACGTGGGCGTGATATCGCCCTACCGCGCACAAGTGCAATATCTGCGAAGGCTGATAAAGAAAGACGAGTTCTTCAAACCCTACCGCCACCTCATCACAGTCAACACCGTTGACGGATTCCAGGGGCAGGAACGCGACGTGATAGTAATCTCACTGGTGCGTGCCAACGACGAGGGTCAGATAGGATTCCTGCGCGATCTGCGACGGATGAACGTGGCAATAACACGTGCAAGAATGAAACTCATCATACTGGGTGACGCTGCAACCATGACTCGGCATCCGTTCTATAAAAAGCTGTACGACCACATCATGAAGGCAAACCGTCCATACGGGGCGGCAGACGACGGAGTACCCGTAGACAGCAACGACAATGCCGTAACCACAGACAGCCCGAAGACTGACACACAAACACAAGACATAACATAAAACATACAAAATATCATGCTTCAACGTGACTATATCCTGCGACTGATACGCGAATTCATGGCCGCGCTCGAACGGATGCTCGAGAAAAAGGAAGTGGCCGACCGGCGCGAGGAAATAAAACAACTCTACGAACAATATGTGGGCCCCTACGCGCTATATCACAACGCAACGACCGAGGAGGTGCTGCTCGCACTGGCCGGACTGGACGAGGAACAGCGACTGCCGCGCATGGAAATGCTCGCCGAACTGTTCTACGCCGAGGCCGACACTGTGTCGTCACCGGAACGCGAATTTCTGTTGGAAAAGGCTTTCGCACTGTTCAGCATCATCGAACGTGAGGGAAAGACCTACTCGCTGAAGCGCAGATGGAAAATGCAGGACATACGCGAGAGGACATCAAACGCACAAAACACCGCCGCCGCAACAGATGAAAATATTCTTCAATCATAAGGAAGAACTGTGGAACTCGTGGTCGCACGCGGCAGGAATTGTCATAGGTGTGGCAGCAGGCGCGGTGTTCATAGCCTGGTGTCTCCACACCGACAACATCTGGGCAACCACCGGCATCATTCTCTATCTGTTCGGTATGCTCTGCTCCTATGTTGCCTCCACCGTCTATCATTCGCTCAGTGCATGGTCGAAATGGAAGGAACGGCTGCGCCGATGGGACCATGCCGCCATCTACTGGCACATAGCCGGCTCCTACTCGCCAATCACTCTGATAGCCCTGCGTGAGTGCGGTGCGTGGGGTTGGGCGCTGTTCGCATTCATCTGGACGGCAGCAATAGCCGGCACCGTAATGAGTTTTCTGCGGCTGAAAGACCACAGCAATCTGGAGACAGTATGCTTCGTGGCAATGGGTATGAGTGTTCTCGTGGCGTTCAAACCACTCGTTGACAGCGTGAGCGGCATTTCGTTGGCATGGATAATAGCCGAAGGCGTGAGCTACATCACCGGCGCACTGTTCTACAGTCTGAACAAACGGCGGTTCATGCACACGGTGTTCCACTTCTTCGTGCTGCTCGGTTCCGTGTGCCACATATTCGCCGTGTGGGACATTCTCATGACTTATCTATAAACAAAATCATCCTGACAGCTTATCAGTTCACAACCTGTGTATAATAAAAAAACTAAAACAATCTTCTCAGACATGACAAAAACAAGAACTCTGCTGCTCATACTGATACTGACAGCAGTCGCAGGCACTGCTTGTGCAAGCGGCAAAGGCAGGACATCTGCCGACGGACAACCAAGAATAGTAAACATCATCAACTTCATACGTCAGACCGACTACCGCGTGGAGGACGCCGACCGGAAACTCTACGAGACGGTGTGCCGACAGGTGGAGCTGGTCAACCGCTACAATCTTCCGGCAACATTCCTGCTCGAGTATGACGCACTCATTAATCCGCTGTATCAGGACCTGCTGAAGACAAAGCTGAAAGAAGGTTCGGAGATAGGTGCATGGTGGGAGCTGACTCAGCCGCAGATTGAGGCGGCAGGCATAAAGTGGCGCGGCGAATACTCGTGGGTATCACACGCAAACATAGCTTTCAGCACCGGCTACACCAAGGCAGAGCGCGAACGTCTGGTGGATGTCTACATGCAGAAGTTCAAGGAGATATTCGGCACATATCCCAAATCTGTCGGCTCATGGTTCATCGACGCCCACACACTGGCATATATGTACGACAAGTACGGTATCGAAGCGTCGTGCAACTGCAAGGACCAGATAGGCACGGACGGCTATACTCTGTGGGGCGGCTACTGGAATCAGGCCTACTATCCCAGCCATCTCAACGCATACATGCCTGCCCAGACGACCGAAGGACAGATACCTGTGCCCATCTTCAGAATGTTGGGCAGCGACCCGATATATCAGTATGACGACGGACTGGGCAACGAACGGCAGGGCGTAATATCGCTCGAACCGGTATATCCGCACGCCGGAATGAACCGCAAATGGGTGGACTACTTCTTCGACGCGCTCACCGAAGGTCCGTGTCTTGCCTTCGGATATGCACAGGCCGGACAGGAAAACTCATTCACTTGGGACAACATGCGTGTGGGACTCGAGATGCAGATGCCGCTCATCGACTCATTGCGACGTGCCGGACGTCTGCGTGTGGAGACACTCGGTGAGTCGGGACGATGGTTCAGAAAGCGTTTCAAACTTACTCCCGCCACATCTGTCACAACGGTGAGCGACGTACGCGGCGAAGGCAACAAGACCGTTTGGTACAACAGCCGCAACTACCGCGCCAACCTACTATGGAAGAAGGGTCGTTTCAGATTCCGCGACATCCACATCTTCGACGAGCGTTTCAAGTCGGAATATCTTGACAAACCGGGCACTGGCAACCAGTTTCTGTTCTACACACTGCCATTTGTCGACGGATTCATATGGAGCAAGGGCGACGACCGCGCAGGCCTGATGTTCGTAAAAGTAGACAATGACGGTCGTGCGGAAGAACTCAGGCTCGACAATCCTACGGTGAAAGAACACGGCCGGAGTGTGCTCGAAGTGAGCGGCACCGACCAGTACGGCCACACATACCGTATCACTCTGCGCGACGACTGCATTGAAGTTAGCTCACCCGACGCCGGCAATGACGACACCTGGGCACTGCAACTGCACGCCGCTCCCGAAGCTCCGCTGCCCTTCACGACAATCAACGAAAAGTCGGCCGAAGCCGTATTCCGTAGCTATGCCTACTCCGTCGGCTGCTCAAAGGGACGTTTCGAAAAAGCCGATGACGGTGAAAGCCACGTACTGCGCATCTGTCCCGACAAAGGCCGGATAGTTATTGACTGCGCACAATAACCTGCATCAGTGTCTTCACGCGCCACGTACGTGATATTTATGTACGCGTATGCGACGCGTGAAAATGCATAAAACATGGTTAAACAAACAATTCGCCGACTTTTCTTTGCAGTATCTGCAACTTGAACTATCTTTGCACAAGATATAGATGCATTCGGAAAACTGAAAGCAAACTTTCTTTCCACCCGTTTGCAATATCATTACATAATGATATAACTGCACTCGGGAAATCGAAAGCAAGCTTTCCTTTCACTCGTTTGCAATATCTTTGCATATCAAATAACAACATAATACTATGGATTGGATAAACGGGCTTTTCAGCATAAACCCGGCCGCACAGACAACCATTGTGCTTTCGCTGATAACTGCTGCCGGACTTGCACTTGGCAAGTTCCATATACGCGGCATTTCGCTCGGAATAGCTTTTGTGTTCTTCGTAGGCATTGTCGCTGGTCAGCTCGGCTTCAGCGCCGACGCCCAGATGGTCAAATTTGCAGAGACATTCGGCCTGCTGCTTTTCGTCTACACCCTCGGTCTGCACGTAGGACCAAGCTTTGTGGGCATGATGCGCAACGAAGGCGTGTCGCTCAACATGTGGAGTCTCGCCGTCATTATCACCGGTACTGCACTGGCACTTCTTCTCTGTCCGCTGACAGGCATAAGCGTTGCCGACATGACCGGCATCCTCTGCGGCGCCACAACCAATACTCCTGCCCTTGCCGCGGCACAGCAGGCACTCACCAGCGCCGGACTTCCCAGCAGCGGAGCAGCACTGGGATGCGCCGTTACCTATCCGCTCGGAGTTGTCGGAGTGATACTTGCCATGATATTCATACGCCGTTTCTTCGTCAAACCGGCCGACCTCGAACCACGCGACAAGAACAATGAAGACAACACATACATTGCGCAGTACATCGTGGTAAACCCGGCACTCGACGGCAAAACCATCTACGAGATATCGCAGATGACCCACCGCCACTTCATCATATCGCGCATTTGGCGCGACGGTAAGGTGATAGTGCCGCTGGCAGATACAAGAATGCAGCAGGGCGACAACGTGCTCGTTGTGACAAACATCGATGAGTCTGACGCCATGAACATACTCTTCGGCAAGAAGGTGGAGAAGGACTGGAACCGCGACAAGGACCGTATAGACTGGAACGCAATAGACAGTAACGTGGAAAGTCGCGTCATACTGCTCACACGCACCGGCCTCAACGGCAAGACACTCGGAGCACTACACATGCGCACAGCCTACGGAGTGAACGTCAGCCGCATAATGCGCGGCGACATAAAACTGCTTGCAAGCGACGATCTGCGCCTGCAATACGGCGACCGTCTCACCGTTGTCGGCGCACCGGAAGACATAAGTCACGCCGAACAGTTCCTCGGCAACGCCGTCCAAGTGCTCAACGAGCCAAACCTCGGAGCGATATTCTTCGGAATGATACTCGGTCTGGCGCTCGGCATGATTCCTATCCATCTGCCCGGAATGAGCGCACCCGTACACCTCGGCATTGCCGGCGGCGGCATCATAATGGGAATTCTCGTGGGCGCACTCGGCTCGCGTGCCCATTTCATCAGCTACACCACACGTTCAGCATCGCTCATGCTGCGCAAGCTCGGACTGTCACTCTATCTGGCATGTCTCGGTCTTGAGGCGGGCAGCGACTTCTTCAGCACCATCATGCGCCCCGAAGGTCTGATGTGGGTTGCCACCGGATTCATAATCACAGTGCTCCCGCTCATCATCGTAGGTCTGCTTGCACTGCACACTCGCAAGTTCGATTTCGGCACCATCTGCGGCATTCTCTGCGGCTCGATGGCCAACCCCATGGCGCTAAGCTACGCCAACGACACACTCAAAGGCGACACCGCCGCCGTGAGCTACACATCGGTTTATCCGCTCGGAATGTTTGTCAGGGTGATCATTGCACAGATAATAATAATGTTCTCCGTCTGACGACGGCATTTGAACCACAGACATAGAAAACGCAACAACCCCGGCGCCCACCAGAAACGGCGCCGGGGTTGTCCTTTTATAAGGCGCGGTCCGCACACCGGCAGACCACCTTTCACATAGATTACTTGTTCATCACGCTGCGTATCTCCTCGACAATCTGCTCGTCGGTGAGCTTGTTGTCACGCATGAGCTGCTGCACGTCATAACGGTCGTAAAGTGCTTTCTCCACACCAAAGTTCATTGTCTTCATGTCCGACGGACCATAGAAGCGGCTTATGCGCTCGCCGAAACCACCATCCACACAGCCGTCCTCAAGCGTTACAACCAGCTGATGGTCTGCCTTCAGGCTCTCAAGCAGCTCCTCGTCAGTGCCGCTGATGTAACGCGGATTGATGACGGTGGCGTCGATGCCGCACTCTTTCAACGCGTCTGCCACACGTTCTGCCTTGGCAAAGAAGTTACCCAGACCTATCAGAGCCACGCCACTGCCGCGACGCACCACCTTGTAGCGGTTGAGCTCGGAGTAATCGGTGTCGCACGGCTCCGTGCTGTGATGCACCTCGCCCTCCGGCACACGCAGCGCCACAGAATACTTGTCCTGCTGTATGGCCCACTTCTCCATGGCTATCATCTCCTCCACCGTTGCCGGCGCAAGGTAAACAAGATTAGGTATATGGCTGAGCATCGGTATGTCGAAGAAACATATATGCGTGAAATCATTCATACCGAAGATAGATGCACCCACCACGTTTATCACGGCCGGATTGCCGTTCACGCAGAGATCCTGCGCTATCTGGTCGTATGTGCGCTGCAGGAATGTTGCGTAAGTGCTGAACACCGGGTGCGCACCGCGGCGTGCCATACCCGAAGCCATTGCCACAGCCTCCTCCTCGGCTATGCCCACATCCACATGCTGTGCGCCTGCCTCGCGACGTTCTTCCGGTCCGAAACCTATCGATGCCGGCACAGCCGCAGCTATGCACACCAGCTTTTCGTCGCGCTTCATCTCCTCTCTGAGCCATCCGCCCAGAATCTGTGCCGCACTCTCTCCGCCGCCACATGGTTTCAGTTCGCCCGTCTCCACGTCGAACGGCATGTTCCAGTGCCACTTCTCCTTATTGTCCACAGCCGGCTGCCATCCGTGTCCCTTCTCCGTGTGCAGGTGCACCACCGTAGGATGCGGCGTATCCTTCACCGATGCGAACGCCTCGATGAGCGCCTCTATGTTGTTGCCCTGCTCCACATACTTGTAGTCGAAGCCCATAGCCTTGAATATGTTCAGCTCGGCGTTGCCCTTTGTCTCGCGCAGCAGCTGCAGGTTACGGTAGAGTCCGCCGTGGTTCTCGGCTATAGACATCTCATTGTCGTTCACCACTATTATTATATTGGTGCCCAGCTCGGCAGCCATGTCAAGGCCTTCGAAAGCCTCGCCTCCGCTCAGCGAACCGTCGCCGATGACAGCTACCACGTTCTCCTTGCCTCCGAGAATGTCGCGTGCCTTCTGCAAACCTGTAGCCAAAGCAACCGACGTAGATGTATGACCTATCTCGAAGCAGTCGTATTCGGGCGACTCCGCCGGACTGCTGTAGCCCGACACCTCAGCCATGCGTGTGCTGTCGATGAATCCGTAAGCACGGCCTGTCAGCATCTTATGCGGATAAATCAGATGCGACACGTCGAATACTATTCTGTCTTCCGGCATGTTGAAGACATAGTGCAGGGCTATCGTCGCCTCAACAAATCCGAGGTTCGGGCCCACGTGTCCACCTATCATACTGTCACGTTTGAGTATGCCACCGCGTATTTCTGCGGCAAGCAGTCTGAGCTGTTCGGCCGTCATGCTCTTGATGTCGGCCGGAGATTTTATATTTTCCAGTAACATATCAGATAATTATTTGTGAATTTGCTGTTATGAATAAGACTTCTGCGGAATGCTCCATGCAGCTAATCTGGTGCAAAGATACTACAAAATCACTTCTTCCCGAAATATTTGTATTTACCATTTTTACGGTAAATATTACCTTCATCAACGCCGGCCGTGCACTATACGCGCAGCCACACGGCAGTGCTGTGCCGTCGTCAATGCCCTCATAAAACAAAAAGGTTGTATCTGAATTCAGATACAACCCCGCATAACTCTAACCTCACGGCCAAAAATTATCGCATGATGAAATTTCTTTGTTACTTTACTTTCTTTGTATTTGTCATTTTACAACATGTTTCTTACCGTTCACGATATATATGCCCTTTGGCAGACCTTCGAGCGATGTGCCATCAGCCACCTTCTGACCATTGATGTTGTAAACACCTTCCATTGCCTTGTCACCCGGCACTTCTGTCACGATGCCGTTGATGTCGGTTGTTCCGCCTTCACCATCGATAGCAAGAACTTTGGAATTGCTGCTCGTGCCCATATCTGTAATGTACCAGCATGTACCGAGCAGGCCATTCCAGTTACCCTCTGTCAAATAATACATCTTGCCACCGGACATAACGTATGAATATTGGGGCGCATATTCAGGACGATGATAGAAGTATGTATACTTCAATGTTCCGGTTGATGTAGTGACTGTCTTATAATTCTGTTCCGGAGTAACCATGGTTATACCCTCAGGACAACTTACACCCGTAATGGTGTAGATGTTTCCGTATGGGAAGGTCATATCCTGAGAAGTTTGATTCGGGTCGTTTTCTTTTTTCACAAGGAATGTGTATTCCTCACCTTCCGGAATCACAGGACCTTTTGTAACCCAGATAAGATAACATTCGCCATGTACTATCGCAGGTGTATCATAATTGTCGAAGAGGTCAACAGTTGAGAAAAGTATCTGATCCTTGTTCTGTGGGTTAACACCCTCGAGCTTGCAGAGTTTGGCGTCTTCACCGAATGTTTCTGTTATCTGAGAACCTGTTACATCACAAGGCAATGTTATGGCATTCCATGCATTCAACACGAACTTGCGGCTGAGGTGGAACGGATACGGCTGGAAGTATGTGTTCTGATCAACCTCATTTACATCACGCTGGTAAGCGTCAAGACCTATTTCGTTATTTCCGATGAAATACAGACCGAAGTTGTCTACATATACACGACCTTTCGTACCTTTCTTATTCACACCCAGCTTCAGCGTACCGTCAACTCCAACATTCACGTATACTCTTACTCTATGGAAAGACTCGTCCGGTTCGTATTGATCTCCTTTTGCAAGGAAATAGGCAGCCGGAACATTGCGGCGGAAATATTTACCATAGTTTCCGGTAAGCTTACCATCATGCTCTGTTACATATCCTTCAAAAGTTTTTTGGTCATCCTCATTGAGAATCGGTATCAGTGTTTCTTCTCCGTTTGCAAACAGATATGCATTTGAAGCACCTGTTGTATTAGGAGTATTGTATGCACCGTTCTTATATGTTGCATAGTCATTCTTGTCGAAGAAAGCCTGTGCCTCCACCATATAAAGTCCAGGTTTCAGACCCGTGATTGTCTGATAGAACTCTACGGGGTTATCTTCGCTTGCTGTCACAGCACCAATCTCCAAACAACCGAAAGCACCGTAAGTCAAAGCGTAATTATTACCAGTACCTTCCACCACTCCCAGATTAGGATCTATGGTTGTGCAGTAGTCAGATTCAGATGTCAGATTTGTCACAGACCAGAACAGATTATTCGCATCGCTTACATTTCTGAGGAAGCGTGAGTTTCCGATAAGTCCGGTGATGTTGTAACGTCCCTGCAGCGAAACTTCCCCCAATATAGTATTGTAATCCTCACGCTTAATCAGGCACCATTTGTCCTTATCTTCATCAGGAGTATCGCCCCAAAATACACCTCCCACGTGAACATATCCATGACCGCCGGTATCGGCATCTGTCTCAGAAGCGTAATGATAATATAATTTGTATCCACTAACCGTAGTTTCCAAATAATATTGATTATCTGTACCTCTTACGCTTTCAAATCTTAACACAGCATATTGATCATTTTTTCTGTCAAGAAATGTTTTATAAGCATGATAGTTTCTTTCATCATCACTTTCTTCAGGATCACCGTTATCTACAGCCATGCATGCTCCCTGCCCTTCGTTGTAAATAGCAGACTGAAGATAATATCCGCTATTGCCTGCAGAAAGCACCTTAAAACGTATGCCTCGATCGCTCAATACAGTTTGCATACCATATTTTCCTCCGCCGTGGACGAACTGTTGTTTATCCACATTATATAGAAAGACATAAATATCCTTACCTGCAACATCCGCAGGACTGACAGCCTTCTCAAGCAGCTTCTCGTGAATGGTCTGAGCCATGCCGCTCTGTGTTCCGCCCAATATCAGGAACAGTATCCCGACAAACAATTTTGTAAAATGCTTCATGTTTTTTCCTTTCAAAAATTATACACCGTTATTTTTAAACATTAATCCCATACGGAATGAGACTTCACACCATATTTATTCCCGTATTTGTCCTCCAAGTCCGTTCCGTCGTCACCGGGCATACCTTCTTCAATGTCAATGCCACCATCTCCAGGATCGCCGCCGGGATTATACGATGAATAACTTGCCATAACCGGCTCAGCCTCCATACCCAATACCTTGATGGAAGGCTTCTCATACATTTTCTTTCTCATTTTCTAATTGTTATATACTGATTCGATTTCGTAAACTCAATTTTCAAACTGCCTTCTACATTCACAGAGGCCGGAAATGCTGTTTGCGTCCCGGTCGTGTTGTGCGAAAAATTAACATTCTATAAGAAAAATCATACCTGAATAGGCATTGTGGTTTGCTTTAGTGTAATAATCTTATCTTCGGTTGTTTTTTGCTTAATTTATGTTTATATTACATACACCTCATTCAGAGAGGTACAACGAAATATCGTTTTTTTTAAATTATGGCATATCACATTTGTTATATATGTCATATTATTTGTATTATTCATCCGTTAAATTTTGTAAAAACTTACATTTTTATAAGCCGATAATTTGGGTATAATGCATATAAGTCATATCTTTGTCACCGAAATCGAACATAACAATACGTACTTTGGCATACCTCTCTGAATGAGGTTTTATATACCATCCATCCACTTTTTATCCACATAAAACAGGGTTGCCAAAATTCGCTCAACCCCTTTATACAAACGGTTTCTCACTCATCTGCGCTACCCATAAAGCCCTTCATTTTCCACCTATGCTGCATAAGCGATATGTAATATTATGAACATGGCAGACGGGAACGGCATGTAGGGCTTACAGACAGTCACACCTTCATGCATCGGCAGTACATATCTGCACACCTCTTCGAAATATAATCCTGACACACCCGCCGACGCTGCGCCATCACACAAATATCTTCTCCACACCAGCGTAATCGCCGGAAAAAGCGGATGTTTACGCATTTGCGCAACAAAAAACGGTCCGGCAGAAATTCTGTGATTACCGGTCGCAATAAACAGTCTGCGGTTACGGTCCTGAAGAGGCATTGTTTTTTCTATCGGAGTGAAAACAATATGGGGCACTTACAGATTTTCAGCATCCTGTGGTTTTTCCGTCCGAGTTTTCCGTTCTACCCCGAAAAATAAATGAGAATTTGCGCGCAGACTTTCCTTCGGACGCAAATTCGCGAAAAATAAGAGTTTTTCCCAACACCTTGTATATCAATAATTTACATTCAGGAGCGACTTTTTCGTCAGACGAAATGCACCGTTTCAGCACGCAATATGGCCCATATCAGGGCCCGATATGCACTGTATCACACCATGAAACAGACGAAACCAGAGGCTGAAACGGGCTTAACCGGAACGCCGAACCAACCATACGACACTCCACAGCGGGGTATACCGCAAAGCGGTCCGGCATGAACAAGCCTCCGTAAGGTAGGATTTAACATTCCTTCACATCTCTTTCGCGATTTTATTTTGTCAAAAAAAAGTCAAGAAAATCTGTAAGTCCGTCGCCCGAGTTTTCTTTAAAGACACAGACTTGAGGCGTGAGAAGAAACGCGCTGAAAACTTTTACACAAGGCGCTGAAGACAGGGCGGAGGTGCACGCGGACGCGCAATTCTGTAAAAATGGTTGTCTTATCTGTAATTTTATTGCATCAACGTACGTTTTATTTGCGTAACTTTGCCATCGTGGAAGGGTATGCCCACGCCCAAACTCCGCCTCAGCTATGCGGCGACACCCCACCGGACGGGACGTGACACATGCGCGACATGACGACAGAGCGGCACAGGACGTATACAGACAGAGCCGCCGACACCACAGCAGAACGGGGAATGAGCACACAAGGGCTGCATTTTTTAGGATGCGGATTGATTGAGTTTTACTATTTTTCCGTATCTTTGTATAAGATAGGATGCGGTTCGGCAATGCCACGTATGGTAAAACTTTGTTTTCCCAACTTGTCACTGCGCTCACCTTTCACTATCTTTGTATAAGATAACCTGCATTCGGGAAAATGAAAGCAAGCTTTCTTTCCGCTCATTTGCATTATCTTTGTAAAAGACAGGATGCGGTCCGGCCACATCAGACATTCTAAAAACCGACACAGCGGACACAACCATTAAAACGATAACAAGATATGATCAGAAAACTATTGCTTTCAACATTTGTCTTCATACTGGCGGCGGCAGCAATGGCGCAGTCGAAGGTTTACGTGACGCGCGACATCTCGCCCGAATCTCTCATAAAGATATACGAGGCGCTCGGACGCAAGGCCAAGGGGCGCGTGGCGGTGAAGGTGAGCACCGGCGAGGCCGGCAATCCCAACTATCTGCAGCCTTCGCTCATCGGTCCGCTGGTGAAGAAGGTGAAGGGAACCATCGTGGAATGTAACACAGCCTACGGCGGACGGCGCAGCTCGGCAGAGGAACACATGCGCGTGGCAGAGGAACACGGATTCACCAAGATAGCCAAGGTGGACATAATGGACGCCAAGGGCGAGTTCAGAATACCGGTGCGCGACACCACCAACATCAAGTACAACCTTGTGGGAACGGGCCTGAAGGACTACGACTTCATGATAAACCTCGCCCACTTCAAGGGGCACCCCATGGGCGGTCTGGGCGGAGTGATAAAGAACCAGAGCATAGGCGTGGCATCGGCCAACGGCAAGGCCTACATCCATACGGCCGGCTATCAGGACAAGGTGGAAGGCATGTGGGCGCACACCAAGAACCAGGACGGTTTTCTCGAGTCGATGGCTGCGGCGGCACAGGCCGTGGCCGACTACTTCGGCGACAAGATACTGTATATCAGTGTGATGAACAACATGTCGGTGGACTGCGACTGCGTGTCGAAGCCTGAGGCTCCGGCTCTGAAGGACTACGGCATCCTGGCATCGCTCGACCCCGTGGCCCTCGACCAGGCTTGCGTGGACATAATATTCAACATGACGGCATCTGAGGGCAACGACAACGCTCCGCTAAAGGAGCGCATCAGCTCGCGCCACGGCACACACACCATAGAGCATGCCGAGAAGATAGGACTCGGCAGCCGCAAATATCAGCTCATAAGCATAGACAAATAAAACAAACACTACAATAACATTATGCAACACGAAGCCAAACTGTACACACTCTCGCTGAGAGAACAGCGCACCTATGCGCTCACAGCTCTCTTTGTGCTCGGCAACATAGCCTTGCCGCAGCTGTGCCATCTGGCACCTTACGGCGGACAGATGTTTCTGCCGATATTCTTCTTCACGCTCGTCGGAGCCTACAAATACGGTTTCACCGTAGGTCTGGCCACCGCCGTGCTCTCACCCATCGCCAACTCGCTGCTCTTCGGACGCCCCGCCGGCGCCATGCTTCCGCCGATGCTGTTGCAGTCGGTGCTGCTCGCCGCAGTGTCGGCAGCCCTCGCCCGCCGCATGGCCGACAGGGTTACGCCCGCCGCTCTGGCATGTGTGGCCACAGGTTGTCTGCTTGCCGGTCTGCTCATAGAGCGCGCCATGATAAGTGTCGACCACAGTGTGCTCACCTCGATGGTGCGCGCCGTGCCGGGACTTCTGCTCCAGACATTCGGAGGATATTATCTCATCAGAAAACTATAAAACCACTGAAAGATGCTGAGAAAGACAAGAATAATACTCGCAGCGGTGTTCTATGTGCTCATCACGCTGCTGTTTCTCGACTTCACGGGCACGCTGCGCTTCTGGCTCGGATGGACGGCCAAGATACAGTTTCTGCCGGCGCTGCTCGCCGTAAACGTACTGGTGGTGCTGGCACTCATCGTGCTCACGCTCATCTTCGGACGCATCTACTGCTCCGTCATCTGCCCTCTGGGCATCATGCAGGACATCATCGCGCGCCTGGGACGCCGCGGACGCCGCAACAAATACAGCTATTCGCCTGAGAAGAAGTGGCTGCGCTACGCCATGCTTGCCTTCATGGTGGTGACGCTCGTGGCAGGACTGGTGCCGCTGGCGGCGCTCATAGCCCCCTACAGCAGCTACGGACGCATGGCCGCCAACCTCATGCAGCCTGTATATATAGGTGTGAACAACCTGCTGGCCATGGCTGCCGAACACTTCGACAGCTACGCTTTCTATGAGCGCGACGTGTGGGTGCGCTCGTGGGCTACGTTTGCCGTGGCTGCGGTGTCGTTCGTTGTCATTGCCGTTCTGGCGTGGCGCGGGGGCCGTACCTACTGCAACACCATCTGTCCTGTGGGCACGGTGCTCGGCTTTTTATCACGTTTCTCGTGGCTGAAGATACGCATCGACGAGAGCAAATGCACCAGCTGCCGCCTCTGCGAACGCAACTGCAAGTCGGCATGCATCGACATAAAGAATCACAAGGTGGACTACAGCCGCTGCGTGGTGTGCGGCGACTGCGTGGGCAAATGCAAGTTCGACGCGCTGAGCTACACCGCACACAAGCCCAAACCGGCCGTTGCCAAGGCGGCAAAGGCTGAAGGCAGCGCAAAGGTTGACACCTCGAAGCGTGCCTTCCTCTTCGGAGCGGTGACAGCAGCTGCATCGGCCGCCATAGCCGAGGAGAAGGTGAAGCTCGACGGCGGACTGGCAAAGATAGAGAAAAAGGTAAGCCCCGAGCGCCAGACACGCATCACTCCGCCGGGATCTTTGTCGGCACGCCACATGGCTCAGCACTGTACTGCGTGCCAGCTGTGCGTGGCCGAGTGTCCGAACGACGTGCTGCGCCCATCCACAAAGCTCGACACCTTCATGCAGCCCGAAATGTCGTACGAGCGCGGCTACTGCCGTCCGGAGTGCACACGCTGCTCTGAGGTGTGTCCGACGGGTGCCATCAAGCTCACCACAAGTGCCGAGAAGACAGCCATCCACTTCGGTCACGCAGTGTGGATAAGAAAGAACTGTGTGCCTGTAGCCGAAGGACACTCATGCGGCAACTGCGCACGCCACTGTCCGGTGGGCGCCATCACCATGGTGCCTCTCCATCCCGAGGCACAGGAAGGCGAGGAGAAGGACGAGAAGAAGGCACGCCTGATGATTCCCGTTGTCAACGAGGAGATGTGCATCGGATGCGGAGCGTGCGAGAACCTCTGCCCATCGCGCCCGTTCCCGGCCATATACGTGGAAGGCCACGAGGTGCACCGCAGAAGATGACCGGCCACGCACCATTCATAAAAAGCATTGCCAACACACAATAAAGAAACATATATGACAAACATAAAAGACAAAATATCACGAAGAGGTTTCCTCAAACTCATGGGCGGAACGGCCGCCGCGGCAACGGCAGCAATGACGGGATGCAAGGAGAAGGACCTCTCGACAGAAGACGACTACAAGAATCAGGTGGAGCCGCCGAAGGGAAAGATGACCTACCGCACCGACCCGAAGACGGGCCAGAAGGTTTCGATACTGGCCTACGGCATGATGCGTCTGCCGTCGGAAGAGCGCGGTTCGGCACGCGAGAACGCCGATTCGCCCATCGATCAGGAACAGGTGAACCGCCTCGTAGACTACGCCATAGAACACGGTGTGAACTATTTCGACACGTCGCCCATGTACTGTCAGGGCATGTCGGAGCGCGCCACGGGCATCGCCCTGAGCCGTCATCCGCGCAGCTCTTACCTCGTGGCAACAAAGATGTCGAACTTCGCGGCCGAGAACCAGACACGCGAGAAGTCGATAGCAATGTTCGAAAACTCGCTCAAGGAGCTGCAGGTGGACTACATCGACTATTATCTGCTCCACATGATCGGCGGCAGCGGCATGGAGGAATTCCGCCAGAGATTCATCTACAACGGCATTCTCGACTGGCTGCTCGAGCAGCGCGAGAAGGGACGCATACGCCATCTGGGGTTCTCTTACCACGGCGACATAAGCGTGTATGACTATCTTCTGGCCAACCACGACAAATATAAGTGGGACTTTGTGATGATTGAGCTCAACTATCTTGACTGGAAACACGCCAAGGACATCAACGACAGCAACACCAATGCCGAGTATCTCTACAACGAACTCGACAAGCGCAAGATTCCCGTTATGGTGATGGAGCCGCTGCTCGGCGGCCGTCTGTCCAACGTACCTGAGCCGATTGCCGTGGAGATAAAGCAGCGTGCGCCGGAGAAGACGGTGGCGTCGTGGGCGTTCAGATATGCTGCCAGCAAGCCGCGCGTGCTCACAGTGCTGAGCGGAATGACCTATATGGAACATCTGAAGGATAATCTGCTCACGTACAGTCCGCTCGTTCCGCTGAAGGAGGAAGAGGAGGACTTCCTCGAGCAGGTGGCCAAGAAGATACTGACGTTCATGCTCATACCGTGCAACGACTGCAAGTACTGCATGCCGTGTCCCTACGGTGTGGACATTCCGGGCGTTCTGCTCCACTACAATCTCGTGAAGAGCGAGGAGCGTCTGCCCGAAGACAAGCGCGACCCGAACTACGCACGCTACCGCCGCGAGTTCATCATCGGACAGAACCGCGCCGTGGACGAGGAGCGTCAGGCCAACCACTGCATAGGCTGCGGACAATGTATTCCGCACTGCCCGCAACGCATCGACATTCCGGCACGACTGCATGAGATAGACCAGTTTGTTGACAGATTAAAGCAGAAGCTATGAGACTGACAGCAATCTGCACAGCCCTCATGGCATCGGCGGCGGCCCTTGCCGGTACAACACAGTACAATGACTCCGTCAGACAGAACATAGCCGAGGTGGTGGTGACGGGAACACGCTCCACCACGGACGTGCGTCATCTGCCCATGACAATATCAACCGTCAACCGCAAACAGCTCACGGCCGACTTCCGCGAGTCGGTATTGCCCACAGTCAACGAGCTTGTGCCGGGACTGTTCGTGACGAGTCGCGGAGTGATGGGCTACGGAGTGTCCACAGGAGCAGCAGGTTCGATAAAGCTGCGCGGCATAGGCAGCGGAGCATCGATGCTTGTTCTCGTGGACGGACAGCCGCAGTATGCAGGCCTCTACGGCCATCCCATACCCGACGCGTGTCTCACCATGACGGCGGAACGCGTGGAAGTGCTGCGCGGACCGGCCTCACTGCTCTACGGATCGAACGCCATGGGCGGCGTGATGAACATCGTTACGCGACAGGCAAAGGCCGACGGCGTGAGGACAGACATATCGTTCGAGGGCGGATCGTACGGTTCGCTGCACGGCGAAGTGGGCAACGAGGTGAAGGCGGGACGTTTCTCCAACGCCGCCGCACTGTCCTACAGCCGCACCAACGGCCACCGTCCCAACTCGCAGTTTGAGCAGTTCGCCGGATTCATCCGGCCCGTATGGGCGTTCAGCGACAATTGGAAGGCGAGCGGCGAGGCCAATGTGACTTACTTCAAAAGCTCGAACCCCGGACCGGTGTCGGCTCCGCTGATAGACAACGACATGAAGATAACACGCGGAACAGCTGCCCTGGCGCTGGTGAACGACTACGACCACACATCGGGAGCACTGCGGGTGTATTACAACTGGGGCCATCACAACATAAACGACGGCCACACAGCCGACGAGAGTCCGCGCACATCGCTCTATCTGCACGACGACGTCATGGCGGGAGTGTCGCTCTATCAGAGTGTGGAACTCTTCGGAGGCAACCATACAACGGTGGGGTTCGACTACCAGCACTTCGGCGGAAAGGCATGGAACAGAGCCATTGAGGGAGGCGCCGAGACGGTGATAGCCGACAAGACGCAGGACGAATTCGCCGGCTACGTGGACTTCAGACAGGACATAACGTCGTGGCTCACGGCCGACGCAGGACTGCGTGTGGACCATCATTCGCGCTCGGGCACACAGCTCGTACCGCAGGGCGGTCTGTCGTTCCGGCTCTCACCGGACGCCGAGATAAGGGCAATGGTGAGCCGCGGATTCCGCAACCCGACCATAAAAGACATGTATATGTTCAATCCGAAGAATCCCGACCTGGAAGCGGAAAGCATGACCAACTACGAACTGTCGTGGTCGCAGCGGTTCATGGACGGCAGACTGAAGGCCGGCATAAACGTGTTCTACCTCAAGGCCGACAATCTTATAACAACCGTCTTCACCGACGGACGTCCGCTGAACGTGAACACCGGCAAGACGGAGAACAGCGGTGTGGAGGCTGAAATGGCGCTGCGCGCATCGCAAAACCTTACCATCAACGCCAACTACAGCTATCTGCACACGAGCGCACACATCACCGGCGCACCCGAACACAAGCTGTACGCCGGAGCGACATACACTCTGAACCGGCTCACACTGAACACCGGCCTGATGTATTTCGCCGGTCTGCTCACCAGCGAATCGACCAATGACACCTCGCACGCCGCCCTCTGGCACCTCACGGCAAGCCTGCGCGTGGGCAAGGCTATAAATCTGTATGTAAGAGGCGAGAACCTTCTCGCACAGAAATACGAGATAAATAAGGGTTTCACAATGCCGCGAGCTACTGTAGCGGCGGGCTTGAAACTCAGTCTGTAATAATTTTTATACAATCGGGAGCGCAGCATTTTGAAACTTCAAAATTTGCTGCGCTCCTTCTTTTGCAGTATCTTTGCATGACATAAAAAATGCCCGGCAATGTGAAAACAAGATTTCATTATGCCGTCTTATGTTCTCATGAACACTGAGGACGAAGCGTACCGAACAACCAAAAAAGGAAAACTGAGATATATTATGAAAACATTTGGGAAAAACATTCCCCTCATCGCAATCGTTGTCATAGGTTTGGCAACGCTGTTACCGTTTCTCTGGCAAAACGACTTTTTCAGCATGGACGAGCCCCGGGAGGCCATGGTGGCCGTATCAATACTGAAAGACGGAAACTTCATACTGCCCTTCACATCGGGTGGCGACCTGACGGCTTGTCCGCCACTCTATCATCTGTGCGTGGCGCTGGTGTCGCTGCCATGGGGCCACGTGAGCGAATTCAGTTCGCGACTGCCCGCAGCCCTGTCGCTCATAGTGATGTGCGCAGTGGTCTTTGCCTTCATGCGTAAACGCACAACAACACTGCGCGCCATGCTCGCTCCGTTCGTAATGCTCACCGCCTACGGACTGCACCGCGAGGCAATGGCATGCAATCCCGACATAATGGGAGCGGCCTTCGCCACAGGAGCGCTGTTGCTGCTCTACCGCTGGCATGAGAACGGCGCGTGCCGTCTGCCCCTTGCAGCCACGCTCTGCATGGCTCTGACAGGACTGACCACAGGTCCGCTCATGATGTTGCTGCCGCCGATTGTAATGTATGTCTATCTTCTTGTACGCGACGAAAGCGGAAAAGGCACGACTGCAAGACTGGTGCTGTGCACTGTCATCGCACTTGTTGTGCCGGCACTGTGGTACACCGCAGCATTCATGCAGACAGGAGGACGTTTCGGCGAACTGTTCATGGCCTACCACTACGGTTCGCTCAAAGGCATAACCACGCAAAACCTGTTCGACCATAACTTTGTAGGCAATCTGGCATACGCAGCCACCGGTTTCGCACCTTGGCTCATATTCATCGTGTTCACACTCTTCGCACGTCCGTGGCGGAGCGCCGGCATAGAACCGACATTCCGCGCACTGATGCAGTATATGCGCACGGCGTCGCCGCTTACAGCATTCACCTTCACCGCAACGCTCACGCTTCTGGTGCTCTCATGGCTGCCCACGGGTCATCACGACATAAGCCTTCTGTGCTGCCACGTGTTCCTTTCGATGTTCACGGCGCTCTACATAGCATGGCTCTCACGCCGTCACAAGAGTCGCACGGTGGCCGCATTCGCTGCCTTCACGGCGCTTGCAGGCATACTGTTCAGCGTGGCTTTCCAGGTGTTGCAATCGGGAGTGTTCTCCGGAATATTCTTCGGCGAGCGCAAGGCCAACGCGCGTCTGTCAATGATAAAATCGCTCTACGACATCACACCCGACACAACTGAGACGACACTGATGGTTATTCCGGGCATAATAGGAATACTTGTGGTGGCCGTGCTGTTCATAAGACGCCTGCGCCACAACGTCCGCACGCTCACCCTCGGAACGCTCTGCGTGATTTTCTCCGTATATATCGCTCTCGACGGAGTGTGCCTTCCTACGATGCTCAACGTGGTGTCGCTGCGCCAGATGACGGATGTGGTGAACAAGGTGTTCCCGAAACAGAAACTCTACTCGTATATCTCAAAACCGGGCATGCAGATGTTCGGAGCCGACTTCTATCTGGGCGGACGCATACAGGCATTCGAAAATCCGGCTCCCGACAGCCTCGGACGGGTGAAGAAACCGTCGAGCGGCATACTGCTCATACCCGAAAAGGACAGCGAGGCATTCATAGCACGCCACAAGGACTACATATTCCAGCAGCGCATGCGCTCGCTCGGACACCCCACAGAGGTGCGCGACAGAATAAAGTTCTATAAGTTCATACACAACTCAAAGAAGAATTCGGCTGAGGACACCTACGACCCGATGTCGATAGAAATAAAATAAAACTCACCAGATGCCGCCGGAGGACATGAAACAGCAACCATACGTGAGGCTCGAGAGTCTGTGCATAGGCTACCGCACGGGCAGGCACGGGCAGCGCATAGTGGCAGAAGGAATTGACGCCACACTGCCTGAGGGACAGCTGACATGCCTCATCGGGCGCAACGGAACGGGAAAATCTACCTTGCTGCGCACCGTGGCCTCACTGCAGCCGATGCTCAGAGGAAAGATATTCATAGGCGGCGACGACAGCGCAACACTCTCGCAGAAGGACATGGCACGGCGGGTGAGCATAGTGCTGACGGCTGCTCCGGACGCCATAAACATGGACGTGGCACAACTCGTGGCGCTGGGACGCACACCCTACACCGGTTTCTGGGGCTCGCTCAAAGGCAGCGACCTGCGCGCCGTACAGCGTGCGCTGAGTCTGACAGACACCTCGCATCTGGCCCACAGAACCGTGAGCACCCTAAGCGACGGACAACGGCAGAAGGTGATGGTGGCCAAGGCGCTCGCACAGGAAGCGCCGCTGATGCTGCTCGACGAGCCCACCGCCTTTCTGGACTATCCGTCGAAGGCACGACTTATGCAACTGCTCGGCCGGCTGGCACACGAGGAAGGCAAGACCATACTGCTCTCAACACACGACATAGAGATGGCACTGCGCACGGCAGACAGGCTGTGGCTCATGGACGAGGACTCGTTCACGGAGGGCACGACGGAACAGATGATGGCCGACGGAACGATAGACCGCTTCACCGACGGACTGATGCCGCACGATGTGATGTGCCCGCAGCGGTGACCGGCAGCGCACGCCGACCGAAACAACGACAACAAAACACTCTAAAAAAGAAACGATATGGAAAACGAATTTCTCAATCTCATCCGCACACGGCGCAGCTGCCGCAGATACAAAGCCGAACAGGTGGACGACCAACTGCTCGAAGAAGTGCTCAAGGCAGGCACCTACGCACCGACCGGACACGGCTCTCAGGCACCCTTCATCGTGGCTGTGCAGAACGCCGAACAGCGCGCTGTGCTCACAAGAATGAATGCCGAGGTGATGGGCGTGACGTCCGACCCGTACTACGGCGCACCGACAATAGTGCTGGTGTTCGCACCGGCCGACTACGCCAACGCGTTTCAGGACGGAAGCTGCGTGCTCGAGAACATGATGCTCGCCGCACACGCCGTGGGACTGGCTTCATGCTGGATAAACCGCGAACACCAGATGTTTGCCACCGAAGAAGGCCGGCAGCTGATGAAGCAATGGGGACTGCCCGACGGTCTTATGGGCATCGGCGCACTGTCGCTGGGTTATGCCGACGGCGAGCCGAAGGAACCGAAACCGAGAAAAGAAGATTATTACCGCGTGATACGCTGACAGGCGGAGGCTGCAAGACAGCCCGTCTGAGCATGCGAGAGAGTCCGTTTCACAGGCTGAAACGGGCCGTTACACAGCATGAGAGAGCCTTTCCTGCACAACAGGAAAGGCTCTTTTGTTTTTCCATAGTGTAAAGACGGGCGGAAAGGCTTGCGCGGACCATTCTGCAACACCGCGCCAAGCACCGTCCCGTCAGTCGGGGAGTATGACGACAGACACCGGAACATAGTCGGCCGGACTGAAGCGGCGGAGGGCTTGCGAGGCCGTGTAGGTGCCGCGATACTGTGTCAGTCCGCCGAAGTTGTAGAGCCGTCCGTCAACACACTCCACCGCGCCATACCACTCGAACGCTCCGAGCATGCGCAGCGGTTCGGGCGAACCAATGCCTGCCGCGTAGCGGGTCACGGCGCCGCCGTCCATGGCGTATATCTGATTTCCCACAACACCGATGAACGAGAACTCGTTGCTCAGCGAGTCGGTTGGTGTGCAGTCGGTGGTGCGGAGCGTGCCTCCGCTCAGAGCATGGGCACGGTGGAAAAGGTCGTCGAGCAGCCATGTTGTGCCGTTGCCGTCGGAAGTGACAGTAGGTTCGGCGAAATACTGTCCGTGGACAGTGGTGCCTTCGGCCGTGGCTGTCATGTTGCCGTTGCCGTCGTAGGCCAGAGCGTAGGTCTCTATATTGTCTGCCGTCACCACATACAGGCTGTTGCCCTCGACAGAAGCGGCGAGAGGCGTGGCCGAACGCAATGCAGCCGTATGCCATTTTCCGCCGGAGAGAGAGTAGATGCCGCTCGGGCCGACTATCAGCGGCATGCCGTCCCACATGGCGCCGGCACCGTCTTCGGGTATGTCGGCGTAGGTTTTCTCCTCCCCCGTGGCCGTGTTGTACGAACGGAACTCGTAGCACGGCGTGGTGCTCACGTTGCCGAGCGTTGTACGTTCTATTATTCCGCCACCGTAATATATTGTACTGCCGTCGGTGAAATGGATGTTGGCGGAGCCTTCGTTGGCGAGGTCGTCAAGGTCGTGGAACACTATGTTCTGCTTCACACGCAGGGTGTTGACCGACGCTTCGCCGGCGATGGAGAACTTGCCTTCGGCCACTCCGTCGGCATTGAGCACCACATACGGGTTGGCTGTGTAGGTCTGACCTTTCTTTATATAGATAATCGGTTCTTTGGAAGGCGTCGATGCATTGGGATCGGTGAACGGAAAGGCCGCGCTCTCCGAGGCGAGCTGCTGCATGGTGCTGGTGGATTCGCGGCCGTTGTATATGTCGACGTATATGCCGCCATTCTCATAGCGCGCCGCCGTGAGCACAACGCCTGGAGCCTCATCGGCCTCGCCGGCCGGCTGATGAACCACTATCTGCGACGAGTCGGCCGCCGCACGGGCATGGGCACGGCTGCGCATGGCACTGCCGAAACGTATGTATCCGGTGCGGGCCACACCCGTAAGGTTGCGCGCTGCCACTATCTGCACGCTCTCGCCTCCCTTGCCGCCCATCTGCGAAAGCTGCAGCCAGTCGGCCGACGAGGTGGCTTCCCACGGCTCGTCAACAGGTATGGCGATGGTCTGCTGCGCTCCCACAGCCGCCAGTTCCACCGCATCTTCCACAGGAGGAACAGGGTCGGGGCCGGGCACAGCGTCGCCGTCGTCGGCACACGAAGCAAACATCATGACGGCCAATGCTCCTACAGCCGTCATGGGAAACAATGATCTGAACTTTTTCATAGCGTTTATGTTTTTTGTATTGTTGGTTGATGCAATATCAGCAGATGCGATAAGGACATGCCGGAAGCTGCGACATGCAGCATTGCGGCCGGCATACCTTGTCGGGAACAAAGAAAACATATTTACGCACACTGCGCATAACTGCTTTCCGTGATTTTGAAGCAAGGACGTATTACAGGCTACGTGGAAATTCCGCGAGGATTTGTTGCAACAAGAAAACAGTAGCATAAATAGTGTATCGTCGCTGTTGTTGCAGGCAGAAAGGAAAGCAATCGGGGGCAGTTACAGATTTTCAGCATCGTGCGGTTTTTTCGTCCGAGTTTTCTGTTCTACCCCGAAAAATAAGCGAGAATTTGCGCGCTGACTCTCCTTCGGACGTAAATACGCGAAAAATAAGAGTTATTCTCAAGACCCTGTATATCAAGAACTTACATTCAGAAGCGATTTTTTCGTCAGACGAAATGCACCGTTTCGGCACGTGATATGGTCCATATCAGGGGCTGAAACACGCAATATCACACCATGAAACAGACAAAACCGGAGGCTGATATGGGCATTATCGGAGTGCAGTATGAAGTTGCCGGCACTCCACAACAGGGTATGCGATAAGACGCTTCGGATGTAAACGGGCTTTATAACACTACATTTAACATTTCTATACACCTCTTTCGCGATTTTATTTTGTCAAAAAAAAGTCAAGAAAATCTGTAAGTACGTCGCCTGAGTTTTCCCTGAAAAAGCCGACACGACAGCAGAGAAGATGCACCGGTAACATGCGTCCTTCTTGCACACGGGATTTATTGGTTGTGGCGACGCGGATTTATCGTCATGCGGGAAATGCGCTGCCGCTATTCATACAGCTCCGCTTTGTCCGGAGGTTTTTCTTCATTACGCGATGCTTCGTGTATGAAACATGTCTCCACCGGATTTCCATAAAGCCGTCTTTCGGCCTTCTCCACATGGCGCAGAAGCGACTCTGGCAGTACAAATACAGGGTAGAACCAAGGCGTTTTAGCCTAAATTAACGCGGAGTTACGGAATTGGAAAAGTTACTTCCACGCTATATATTACTTTTGCCGCAGTAAAAATGATGATAAGAAAAAACGGGCAGCAAAAATGACTGACTGCCTGATATATTAAATAAGGTATGAATATGAAGACTTACAAACCAAACATTTCCGCCCACTACGTAAGCGGAGGACAGGGCGAACTGACCCGGGAACAACGGGACGAAGGCCGGAAAATGATGGAAGACGCATTCGTAAGACTGATGAACGAAAGCGAAAAGGGACACATCCGCTGGACAGGCACGCAGAAGGATCTTATGGAACTGACTTACATCGCATACAGAGGATGTGTCGTGAGACACACCGACGGAAGTCCGGCACTCATGTCCGAACTTGCAAGAACGATATGCACGCAGCTGGGCATGCAAATGCCTGCAAACCCGTACAAGGTGGCGGCAAAGGCAATGGCGCGCAAGGGAGTGAAGCAGCTGGCGTATCTGGAACGCTTCTGCTGGCTGCACTTCGTGGCGGGAGTGGCCGATCCGACGGCCGAGGAGATAGGACACGCGCAATGAGAAACTTTCTCACACATGGAAAAACACAGACTTCTTAATAATCATTTATCAGAAAAAACACACAAAAAACAACATGAACACAATCGATCTTAACCAGAATCTCAGTCCGCACTTCACGCTCGAGGAGTTCGTGAGGTCGGGTACTGCCGTAAGACACAACATCGACAACACTCCGAAAGAGGAACATGTGGAACGCCTGAGGGAGCTCTGCACCAACGTGCTCGAGCCTCTGCGGCGACGCTTCGGAGTGATAAGGATAACCAGCGGCTACCGCTGCGAGGAACTGAACAGAAAAGTGGGAGGCGCCGACAGCTCGCAACACCTGCACGGCGAGGCTGCCGACATCAACGTGTCGGGAAAGGACGGAGGAATGAAGATGTATGAGTACATACGCGACAACCTGCCCTTCGACCAGCTGCTGTTCGAGAACAAGGCGAAGAGCGGCATATACTGGCTGCACGTGAGCTACAGAAGCGACGGACGCAACCGCCACGACTGCGGCATAATAAAGATGTAATTCATTGAAAAAGACGGAGCTCCATGTCACTGACAACATAAAAATACATAGAGAAAACAAGCGTTAAAAACACAAAAAGCGACTTGTTTTAGCTCCGTCTTTACTTTGCATTTATTTCCATAATTATTATATTTGTGTCATACATCTCAGAACAAACCATAAAACCATCATGTCATGAATACGAAAAACCTAATCATTGCAACAGCGACAATGCTGTGCTCTCTTACTGCGACAGCGCAGGACAGGGCCGACCAACAACATCTGACCGACCCCAATTCGTTCTCTATGATTCTGCTCGGCGATCCGCAGGGCTACGTGAAATACGACATCAACCAGCCTATATTCGAACTCACCACGGCATGGTGTGCCGACAACATCGACAGCCTCAGGATAAAGGCGGTGCTCTGCACGGGCGATATGGTAGAGCAGAACGAGAACATCGTAAGGAACAGAGCCATGCTCAACCAGACCAGCCGGCAGATGTGGGAATGGGCATCGCACTGCATGAAACGTCTGGACAACAAAGTGCCGTACATCATCTCGACGGGAAACCACGAATACGGATACGTGAGAGGCGACGAGGGATTCACTCATTTTCCGGAGTATTTCCCCTTCGAGCGCAACAGCAAATGGGCGGAATGTGTGGTGAGCGCCTTCCCCAACCGCGAAGGAAAAGTGTCGCTCGAGAACGCGGCATACGAATTTGAGGACAAGGCATGGGGCAAGATGCTCGTCATAGCAGTGGAATGGGCACCGAGAGACGAGGTGCTGACATGGGCAAAAGACCTTGCCGACAACAAGTACAAAGACCATAAGATAATGCTACTGCTCCACTCCTTCCTGTGGGAACGCACTGCCGAGCGCACCGAGAACGAAGACTACAGGATAAATCCGCGCAACTACGGACAGGACGTATGGGACAAACTGGTATTCCCGTGTAAGAACATCGGACTGGTGATGTGCGGACATACGGGCAAGCCGGGCGAGTTTGAGGACAACGTGGCCTACCGCAAGGACAAGAATTCTGCTGGAAAACACGTTCATCAGATGATGTTCAACGTGCAGGCTCTCGGCGGGGGATGGGAAGGCAACGGCGGCGACGGATGGCTACGCATACTGGAGTTCATGCCCGACGGAAAGACAATAAAGGTGAGAACATACTCGCCGCTGTTCGGAATATCGCCGGCAACCAAACATCTGGCACACCGCACTGGCGAGTGCGACCAGTTCGACATGGTGTGGGAATGAACGGCCTTACGCCCTAACCGCAGCCACATACTGTATGTGGCAACAGGAAAAAACGTGATATAAAGGATGAGAAAAAAATTAATACTGCTATATATAATAATGTGTACGTCCTGCGCCGCAGCAGCGCAGGACGCCGACCGGCGTGCGGGAGAGCTGATAAACGGTTCAAGATATTTCGAGCTTGAACAGATGATGCGCACGCCTGATGCCTCGCAGCTCTCGCCTTTCATGCGGCGACTGGCGTCAGCTCTGACGGCCCACTACTTCAACCGCCCCTCGGAAGCATGCCTCTATATCGACTCGCTGCTACAGGAGAACCAGGCAGAACTGGGCACAGAGAGTTCGCTGAGCATGGCTTTTCTTATGGGCCGCGACCTTGCCTACGCCGGCAGATACGCCGACGCAGCAGCATTTATGGACGACATGACGACGCAGATAAGAACCATCGCCGTGCAGCATCAGGCAGCCGACACTTCGTCACTGAAAGCTCTGACAGCCGAAGCCGACATGTATCGCGCCTACGCCACCGAGGCTCCGCTGTGCCGGCAACTGCACAAGCCGGGCACATACAGCACTTCGTTCTACATAGACGGGCGACTGCACGGCTATCGCAGAGGCGGATTTCTGACGGTGAACGGCAACGTGAACGAACAGCCCACAGCCGTAGCCATAGACACCGGAGCGGGAGTGAACGTCGTTTCGCCCGAAGAAGCGGAGCGGCTGGGACTGCGCTACATAGACGCTGGCATGAGCGTGATGGGGATGGGCATGCAGACAGGGCACATAGCCATTGCCGACACGCTGCGCATTGGACGCGACATGGCGTGGGCAAATGTGCCGTTTGTGGTTGTAGATATAAGGACTGGCAACAGCGAGGCCGACAAAGTGCTGGAGCGTGGATGGCCGCTCACAATAGGTGTACCGATGCTCAACGCCATGAAGGAACTGCAGATAGACTGCGAGAAACGTGTCATCACCGTACCCGAAAAGCCGACACCGCAACCCGCGGACGGTCCGAACATGATGATGAAGGACTCACGCAACATGACCGTAAGGATAGAAGACGAAGAGGGAAAACCGCTTTTCATGCATCTTGACACGGGCGATTACTACACGTGGATGAACAGCCGCTGGTATATGGCGCACGAGGATGAAGTGAAAGCTAAGGGAAAGGCCGACTCGCTGCGCATGGCAGGAGTGGGCGGAGTGGAGATGCAGCACAGCTACATCCTGCCGTCCATACGCCTGAAGATGGGCGGCACGGCAGTCGAAATGGACTCTGTAGCCGTGCAGACAGGCATCGACCTGCACACCGGCAAGCAGCTTTCATACGACAGTTCTACAGTGGGCGGCAACGGACAGACCGAAGACGGATGCATCGGTCTGAACATAATAAACCATTTCGGAAAGATTACGATAAACATGTCCGACATGTATCTCCGCTGTGAGAAGCCGGGCAAAGGATATAGGCGCGAGTGGCTGTTCGAATAAAAACGGACAGCCACTCTTCCGTTATTCAGTTCCGAGCAGAGCGCACAGTTCCTTCATGCCTTCGCTCGCACCCTTGGCTATGTGGGTGACAGCGCGACGACCGGAAGCCATAACAGGTTCGGGGTCGATTATATAAACAGGAACTCCGGGACGTACATACTGCACCAGTCCGGCGGCTGGATAAACATTGAGCGACGTGCCCACGATGACAAATACATCGGCTTCGGAAGCACACTCGGCAGCAACCGATATCATGGGCACCGCCTCGCCGAAGAACACAATGAACGGACGCAGCAATGAGCCGTCGCCGGCAAGCGTTCCGGGCTTCACCTCGCAGTTGTCCGGTCCGAGCTCCACCTGCCAACGCGGATCGTCGGGATTGCGGCTGGAGCACACCTTGGTGAGTTCGCCGTGCAGATGTATCACCTTCGACGATCCTGCACGCTCGTGCAGATTGTCCACATTCTGCGTTATGACAGTCACATCATAATCTTTCTCCAGTTCGTGGATGAGCTTATGACCCTCATTAGGTTGCGCCGTATAAAGTTTCCTGCGCAGCATATTGTAGAAATTTGTGACTAGCTCCGGATCAGCCTCCCAACCTTCGTGCGACGCCACCTGGTCAACGGGATAATTCTCCCACAGCCCGTCGCTGCCACGGAATGTCTTGAATCCACTTTCCACAGACATTCCGGCTCCTGTAAGAAACACCACCTTTTTCATAATAGTAATATTTTATCACAAAACGCAGATGCCGCAGCCGTCTCCAAGCCTCCGCACGCATGCTGCCGGACATACGCGTCAGCCGCAAACTGCATGATAATCAAAAGACAAGCTCCGGCAACTAATTATCTACAAAATTAGTATTTTTCACAGAATTATGACAAGGCTGTCAGATAAAATATGTAACTTTGCGCACTTGAAAGGTAAATAATATTATAACAACAACATTCTGATATTTTATGGATAAAGTAAGTTACGCCCTGGGCCTCGGCATAGGCCGCCAATTGTCACAGATGGGCGCGGACAATCTGGACATAGACGATTTCGCAAAGGCTATTAAAGACATCCTCTCCGGCAACGAACCGGCAGTAGGCGACGCTGAAGCACAGACACTCGTAAAGGATTTCTTCGAGAAACAGGAAGCAAAACAGCGCGCAGCAGCAGCCGAAAAGTTCAAGGACACAAAGGAAAAAGGCGAGAAATATCTGGCTGAGAACGCCAAGAAAGAAGGCGTGGTGACTCTGCCCAGCGGACTGCAATATCAGATAATAAAAGAAGGTAACGGACGCAAGCCGAAGGCTACCGACAAGGTGAAGTGTCACTACGAGGGCATGCTCATCGACGGAACACTCTTCGACAGCTCCATACAGCGCGGCGAACCTGCCACATTCCCGCTCAACGGTGTCATCGCAGGATGGACCGAAGGACTGCAGCTCATGCAGGAGGGTGCAAAATACAGATTCTTCATACCTTACAACCTCGGTTACGGCGAGCACGGTGCAGGCGCATCAATTCCTCCGTTCGCAGCTCTCGTGTTCGATGTAGAGCTCATCGAGGTTATCTGATAACAAAGAAAAGAACAAAGAAAACAAAATAACGAAAAACAAGAAAATGAAAAAACTTACAATCGTAGCCGCAATGGCTATCACAGCCGCAGGCTTCATGACATCATGCGGTGACTCCGCATCAAAACCGAATCTCAAGAGCGATGTGGACACAATGAGCTATGCGATGGGTATCGCCCAGTCACAGGGACTGAAGGAATATCTCGCACAGATGGAAATAGACACAACCTACATGGACGCTTTCGTCAAAGGTCTGAAAGACGGTGCCAACGCCGGCGACGACAAGAAGAAAGCTGCATACTACGCAGGTATAAACATCGGTCAGCAGATTTCAAACAGAATGGTCAAGGGTATCAACCGCGAACTGTTCGGCAATGACTCTACAAAGAGCATCTCTATGAAGAACCTCCTCGCAGGATTCATCACAGGTGCTACAGGCAAGAAGGGTCTCATGACAGCAGAGCAGGCTCAGCAGGTTGCACAGATCAAGATGATCGAAATCAGAACAAAGGCAGTAGCCGAGCAGTATAGCGACAACAAGAAAGCCGGTGACAAGTGGCTCGAGGCCAACAAGAAGAAGGCCGGAGTGAAGACTCTGCCGTCAGGACTGCAGTACAAAGTGATAAAGGAAGGCAACGGAGCACTGCCTAAGGACACATCACTCGTTAAGGTGAACTACGAAGGCAAGCTCATCGACGGTACTGTATTCGACAGCTCTTACAAGAGAAAGAACCCTGTAACAATGCGTGCAAACCAGGTGATCAAGGGTTGGACAGAAGCTCTCGTACGCATGCCGGCCGGCTCTGTATGGGAAGTTTACATTCCACAGGACCTCGCTTACG
Source organism: Prevotella sp. HCN-7019 (assembly GCF_037890215.1). NCBI lineage: Bacteria > Pseudomonadati > Bacteroidota > Bacteroidia > Bacteroidales > Prevotellaceae > Prevotella > Prevotella sp. HCN-7019. Next base: position 220,621 of record NZ_JBBKBO010000001.1, read on the forward strand.
GCGACCGCGAGCAGGGACAGATCAAGCCTTTCTCTGCTTTGATATTCAAGATCGAGCTTCTCGAAGTAGATCCTAAGAAATAAAAACGACAAACGTCAGAGAATACTATAAGAAAACGGGGCGGCACTTCTTTTTATCAAAAAAGAGTCCGCCCTTTTACAACATACAACCTCTGACCAGAACATAAACATCTCAGAAGAAAATGAAAAAGATTTTATTGCTCGCCGTGATAATGATGGCGACAGCAGCCTACGGAGCAACTCCTGACAAGAAGAAGAAAAAGAAGAAAGACAATACAGAGGTGAAGGCCGAACTGGTAAAGCTTGTATCACCGGCCGACTCTCTCAGCTATGCGGCCGGTATGGCTGCCACACGTGGCCTGGTAAGCTACATACAGCAGCAATACGGCGTCGACACAGCCTACATCCAGGATTTCGTCCAGGGCTACAAGGAGGCAGTGGCCTCTGCCAAGGACCCGAAGTTCGCAGCACGCAGTGCCGGCATGCAGATAGCACGCATGGTGGAAGAGCGCATACTTCCCTCTGCCACAAAACAGTTTGAGGGCACACAGTACACAATAAACCCAGAAATATTCAACACCGCATTCATCGCCGGAGTGACAAACGACACAACAGTCATGGACGTGAAGTCTGCCGCTGTCAAGTTTACAGAGATAAGCGAGACAGAGATGAAGCGCAAGGAGGAAGCCTACAAGAGCGAGAACGAGCAGTGGCTTGCCACCAACGCCACCAAGGAAGGCGTGAAGACCACAGCGAGCGGACTGCAATATAAAGTCATAACTGCAGGTACAGGCGAGACTCCGAAGGCCACCGACAAAGTGAAGGTGAAATATGAAGGTAAACTCATCGACGGTACAGAGTTCGACAGCTCATACAAGCGCAACCCCGATACAACTACATTCCGCGCCGATCAGGTGATAAAGGGATGGACCGAAGCGCTCACAATGATGCCTGTTGGCAGCAAATGGGAGCTCTACATACCGCAGGAACTGGGCTACGGCGCACGCCAGGCCGGAAAGATACAGCCTTACTCTACACTTATCTTCACCGTAGAGCTCGTGGGAATAGAAAAGACTGAACCTGCAGCCGACAGCACCAAAGAAGGCAGCGAAAGTGCGAAGACAGCCAAACCGGCAACAAAGAAACCTGCTGCAAGAAAGAAGTGACAACACACATCCGGCGTAAGCATTACATGCAACCGGCACACAAATAATAGCCCAGCCACCCCGTCATAATCAATAGCGGTGGCCGGGCTTTTTATTTATAAGAAATATACTGTGCGTGCCGTATCCGGAAGGTCGCGTATCATATGCTATCGACAGTCTGAACCGGTGGGCGGCAATCATGTCGGAACAAACATGCGGAGTGTCCGCATCATGAAATGACATGAGTTCTATTGAATTAAAATATTTATCTGAACGCGATACAACACAACAATAAATGTGTTGTATCGCGCTCATGCCATAACACTTGAATGTCAAAGGACATTATTTATTGATCCAGCGATTCAGATGATTATTTTCTGTCTGTACCACTATTTTATAGAACTTGGAGTCAGGCAACTGCCCGCTTTTTATTCTATACCGCTCCTGTCTGGCCGGAACAGTTGCTATCTTTATCCATTCATCTTTCTTGCCATTCCTGTATTGGTTGTCCGTCGCTACATAAATATTTGCCTGTGCCTTTGTATTCAGACATTTCCAAGACACAACAATATCATCGTCATACGGTGATGTTTTCATTTGTGAGATGTCAACAGAACCAATAAACGGCATTCCGTCCTGTTCCCACAAAACGTCCTGCGACACCTCAAATCCCATAAAACGACAGATGGAAGGTGTTATATCAGTAATGGAAAGCGTGTTTTCATTGAAATGCTTGTTTACCTTCCGGTTAGTGGCAATCCACGTAGTTCTTTCTCTTTCAGACTGTCCTCCATGCCCGTATCCGTTTTCTGCCCTGCCATGATCTGTAGTGACCACCACCATCCATTCTTCATCAAAATGCTTTTCTCTGTATTGAACGGCTTCCCAGATACGTCCTATCTGCAAGTCTGCTTTTTTAGTATATTCATCAAAAAAAGCACCATTTCCCTCTATATGGCCTGCGTCATCGGTATACCACAGATACACCCAACTTAAATCAGGAGCATCCTCACGTATGCCCCGGGCCGCCTCTTTGCTTACATGCTCATCTATATCGAATATATGCAGTTCCTTTTCTTTATGAGGAAAACGCGCCGTGTCCAGATCAAACCCGTCACACACATAATCTATCTTCAAGTGTCCGGTTTCTTCCTTTCCTTCTCCCAACAGCACCGTACGGTTGTCTGTCCAGCTTGAATATATGGCTGTTTTATAATCTGTTTTCTGTTCCTTGGCAATACGAAAAACGGTCCAATAATTATAATTCGGCTTTAAATTGGAGTTACCGTCCACATTATGTTTATTCAACCATGTGGCCGTCAGCAGGTTTGTATATCCTATAGCTGAAATGGTGGGTGTTTGTGAATATCCGCCGATTTCGCCTCCGGTATACGCCCGTGAGTAAGCTCCTTCAGAAGCTATTGCATCGATAGACGGAGTGTTCAGCCGTTCAATCATATCTGCCGGCACACCATCTATAATTATAAATACGGTCTTTCTTGTCTTTGAGAAGACTGTTGTTGCCGATAAAAGCAAAAATATAATCAACCACTTCAGTTTCATAATATTCTTTTTTTAGTTATAGTTCAATTATCTCTATTTTAGAATTGCAGAAAGGTACTTCCGAAATGCTGCTCTGCCTACATGCAGTCGGTGATTCCAATAAACACCTTCTACCTTCACCCATATCAGAAATTCTTCTTTGAAAGAACACTTTCTTTTGACAGAAGCAAACAATGGTAATTATAAAGAAGAAACGAAAAAGACTACAAATATACGAAGAACTCGCAAAAAAACGGCAAAATTTGGATAAATAAAGTAAGTGTTTGGTATTGAGGAGAGTTAAGCCAAATTCTTCTATACCTTTCCAAATCGCTAAAATGCAGGATAATGAAAGGTTAAGAGAAAGATTTGCTACTTATCCGTTGCCTTTTTTAGCCCCGGATAATCCGGCAAAATAACGCTTAACCACCTGCGGTTTTACCGTTCACCATGCAAAGAACCCTATATTTTGCCCGTAAAGATAACCGTTTTTTTCCGTTTTTCATGGAAATACAGGTTATGTTACCGGCATCCGGGGTTTTATTCTTTGTTCCGCTATAATTTTCATAACTGTAAATAACTCTATATCAAGTAATTTTGCAACATAAAAAATAGAGTTATGAAACAGACGGATGTAACGGTTACGTTCTACCTCAAAAAGAGCGAAATGAATGACGAGGGACATTGCCCGGTCATGGCGAAACTTGTTGTCGGCAAATTTTCAGAAGCAGCTTTTAGTGCGAAAATGTCCGTACCCGCTGCACTGTGGGCATCCGGACGTGCCACGGGTAAAAGTAACGCCGCGCGGGAAATCAACCGGCAACTGGACGATTTGCGAGCTTCAGCCATTGCCATTTATGACGAACTGTCAGCCACCCGTGAGAATGTAACGGCTGAAGAAATAAGGAATCTGTTGTTGGGGACGGCTTTCGGGCAGGAAACCCTGTTGGGTTATTTCCGGACGTTCATCGAACATTTCGAGAAACGTGTCGGCGTGAACCGGGAAAAGGGAACAGCGCAATCTTACCGCTATGCTTGTAACTGTGTGGCCGCTTTCATCCAGGAGAAATACAAGTTGTCGGATGTTCCTTTCACGGCCCTGAACCGTTCATTCATCGACAACTATGACCTCTACCTACGCACGGAGCGCCGCTTTGCCCTGGGAACTATCGTGTTGCTTGTCACACGGTTGAACACGATTGTCGGGGAAGCCATCGCGGAAGGGATTATCACTGCCGACCCGTTCGCGGGTTATGAAGCCGAACATCCCGAGCGGGAACAGAAATACCTTACCGCCGTGGAGTTACAACGGCTGATGACCACACCCCTGCACGACCCGAAACTCTACCATATCCGCGACCTGTTCCTCTTCTCCTGCTACACGGGTATCCCTTACGGGGACATGTGCCGCCTGACGACGGAGGATCTGGAAGTGGCCGAGGACGGTGAGGTATGGATCAAGACCGCCCGCAAGAAGACGAAAATCGACTATGAAGTGCCGTTGCTCGACATACCGTTGCTCATCCTCGACAAGTACCGGGATATGGCCCCGGAAGGAAAACTGCTGCCGATGTACAGCAACAACGAACTCAACCGGACGCTGAAACGTATTGCCGCCATTTGCGGAATTGAACGGAAGCTCGTCTTTCATACAGCACGCCATACCTACGCCACCGAGATCACGCTTTCGCATGGTGTCCCGCTTGAAACCGTCAGTAAAATGCTGGGGCATAGCCGCATTTCCACGACGCAGATTTACGCCAAAGTGACCGATGACAAGATCGACATGGATACCCGGTCTTTAGAGGAAAAGATTGCCGGTCGCTTCTCCGTAGCTATTTAATCTATCATTGACAATCAAATTCACAACGATTATGGAACCGAATAATAAAGAGATAAAACGTCGCAGCACGTTCTCCCTGCTGTTCTACATCAACCGCACGAAAGTCCGCAAGGACGGAACATGTAAATTGTTATGCAAGGTAAGCATCGATGCCAAGTCGGCCCCGATCAATATCAACGCGTTTGTCGATCCATCGCTCTGGAATCCGGAAACCAAAAGGGCGAACGGACGAAGCGAGAACGCCCGAACGGTAAACCTGGCAATAGAGAAACTGACCGAAAAAATCACCGGACATTACCGCCATATTCGTAAAAGCCTCGGTTTCGTGACGGCCGAGCTGGTCAAAAACGCCGTGGAAGGAATCGGGCAGAAACCGTTCACCCTCCTTGCCTTGTTCCGCGAGCATAACGAGGAGTTCCGCAAGCGTGTCGGCGTGGATCGCAAGGAAGAAACCTATGAAAGTTACGAGAACTCCTATAATATTTTAGCCTCCTTCGTGAAAAAAAGGAAGGAAAAGGAGGATGTAGCGTTGCGGAGCCTTGACCGGGAGTTCTACGATGATTTTGAAATATTCCTGCGTACAGATCGTGAAATGAAACCCAAGACAGTACACGAGCATCTTTACCGGTTGAAGAAAATGACCAAGCGGGCTGTCAGTCAGGGTACACTCCGGCGCGACCCTTACGGGAAGCTGCACCCGGAACTGCCCCAGCGCAAGAGCCGCCATTTGAAACTCGAAGACCTCAAAAAACTGATGGAAACTCCCGTCGATAAACCCAACCTCCAGCGGGTGCGGGACTGGTTTCTCTTCGCTACCTTCACGGGGTTGTCCTACGCCGACCTGAAACGCTTGTCCGAAAAAGACATCACGCAGTCGGACGACGGAACGTACTGGATACACATCCGGCGCCAGAAGACCGAAACGCCCTCGGCCATCCGCCTGCTGAACGTGCCGTTGCAGATCATCGAGAAATACCGCCACGAGCGTAAAAGCGACAGGATTTTCAACCTCTATTGCCGGGGGTATCTCATCAAGCTCACCAGAGAACTGGGACGGACATACGGCTTCGACATGACCTTTCACAAGGCGAGGCACAATTTCGGGACACATATCACGCTCTCGTTGGGTGTGCCTATCGAAACTGTCAGCCGCATGATGGGACACAAGAGCATTTCCACCACGCAGATTTACGCCAAAGTGACCGACCGCAAGGTGGACGAGGACATGAAACGTCTGAAAGAACAGACCAAAGGCCGGAAAATAAATCTCTACGAGGAGGACGAACCGGAAACGGCAGATATTATAACGGTAAACGGTTGAACAGTATAACAAAAATTGATAAATTTGTATGACTATGACGACAAGAGAACCTATCAGCATTGAAAACGGGCGGGTGGAAATCCACACGCCGGAGAACCGTGTATGGCTCACGCGCCACCAGATTGCCGACCTGTTCGGAGTCTTCGTTCCTGCCGTGGGGAGCAACATCCGCTCCATACTCAAAAGCGGCATACTCCGTGAGGAGCGGGTTTACCGCCGGGAGCGCAACCGTGACGGCGGTATTGTCGAGCTGTATTCGCTCGAAATGATCGCCGCGCTGGCTTTCCGCTTAAAATCCGGGAATGCAGAAGCCTTCCGACGGTGGTTTGTCCGAAGGGCCACGACGACCGCTGTCGTCTGGCAGCTCCCCGGCATGAACACGATATTGAATTGAAAAAGAAGAACGGCCAACGTTTTGGCCGTTCTTCTTTTATACCCATTCCTGTCCCCCGATACATTTCTTCCGGGAATCTTCCAGGAGTTTCTGTATCTCGGATTCCATGTATAGTACCTTGCCCTGAATCAAATAATAGGGAATGATTCGCGCCGTGCGGTATTCCTGCAATGTACGCCTGCTGATTTTCAGCAGCCGGGACAATTCCTCGTCGGTGACGAACCGCTCTCCCTTGAGTGTCCGGCCTCCGGAGGATTCCAGTTTATCCAGTGCCTTGCCGGCCTTTTCCAAACGCCGGAAGAGATCCGCCACACGCGGATCGTGCTTGTCGATGAAATAATGGCTCATAACGCGGCGGTATTAGGATAGTGCGACGATTGCAGCAGCTTCCCGACATCTTCCGGTTTGTAGAAGATTTTGTGACGGATGCGGCTGAAAGGCAGCAACCCTTTCTCCCGGTAGGTTTGCAGGGTACGTTTCGATATACCCAGCACGTCACAGACATCCTGGTTGTCCAGCCATTTTTTCAAACTCACGTCCTCTTGCCTGCGGCATAACGCCTCGGCTTTTCTTTCAATGGCTTCCACGTGCCCTGCCAGCGCGTCGAAAGCCTTCACGTCCATACTTATTATTTCCATGTTCTGTTTCATTTTTTGTTTCCCGGATGCCCAAAAGTACACAAATGGACAGTATCTTGTTATCAGCCAGTGGCATATGGACGTATCCGTCTTCAAAGTGGCAGCGAGTGGCGCCACGTCCGGCGGAAACGATCCTCCGCCGATACGGGATCGGCACGCTCCGATACGCCAATCGCCCGTGAAAGGAAATGTTCGCGGGCGATTTATCATTCCATGCAGGGTGAGCCGTGAACCGACTTTCTCGAGCGTTCACGGCATATCGTTTTCTCCCCGTTTCTCTCCCATAACCTTTTCCTCTCTTTTTTTCATGCCGCGGAGCGCGGTATGGAAATCTGTTGTCAGTAGCAAAGGTAGTTACGGGGCTCACGCTGCTGCAAGATCGGGCCGCGGGGCGGTTTGCCGCAAAATCTTCCTCTTTCCCTGCGGGCGAGCGTATTTTCCGACAAAATCTTGCAGCAGCTATCCCCGACACCTTTTGATGCTACCGAAACAGATTCCATCCATACCGGCTCCGCTACGGCATAAAAAAAAAGTCAAAGGTTATGAGAAACGAAGAGAAAAATAAATGGAAACAGAAATCCTCCAACCTTCCACTTGGCATAAAGGCAAAGGTCGGGTTGGCGGTAAAGGTCGGGGCGGTGGCTTTGGGCTTCCACGTGTGGGGTATCGACTTTATTTGGGTCGTTTTGGGCTTCACGTTCTGTTATGACATCCTGCGGGGCATTTTCTCCTGCCTTGTTTCTCTCGTGGCTCTAATCGGCTTTTTCTATTTCCTATTCACTCACATCTTCTAAATTATTACAGGTATGACAAAGTACATTTCATTATTCGGAGCGACTACCACGGACACGCAGGTGCAGGTAGTCAAGGAAAACCAGGTTATCATCGGTATCGGTGCGGGTGCGAGCAGAAAGCGTTACGTCGTTTACAAGGTGGAACACACCGCCCGTGGCTACGTGTACCACATGGTCGATACCGAAACAAAGGAAATCAGCCAAACGGACATTCTGCGACCCCTCTCGCAAACATTCGGTATCGGCAGGTACTACGACGACGTGAACCCCGAGTTCATGGACGCTTTCGAGGTGGCTTTGCTTGTGGGGCAGGCGGAAGAGCAAGCCACGGCGCAGGCCATCGCCGCCGCCAAAGAGAAAGCCGAGCATGACCGCATAGCGGAAATAGGGGCGCAGAGGTTACGCCGCATCATGCCCGAAGGGGTGCAGGGCGTAATCATCGCCGAACTCAACGAAACGGAATACACTGACCCCTCTTACGAGTGTTCGACCACCCGAAGCGTGCGTACCGTCATTCTCGGCTTTTCGGCCACCTCCCGCAACGGCTTCGGGGAGTTGAGAAAGGCGGCGGCCAATTTCCCGCAAACGGCGCACCTCTCCGAATACGACCCCAAGAACGAACACCGCTATCCCGTTTTCACGCTCGGCAAAAGTCCGAAATACGGGTGGAGTGTCTGCAAACTGGCCCACTACACCCGTGAAGGGTACATTGACAGGCTGGCATATATCGCAGGAAACGAGGAGAATATATGTCTGCCCGAGCCGAAAGACGAAAAACGGGCGGAACGCACTGAAACGAGCGTGCAAGGCGGGTTTATCATCGTGGACTATTCCGAGAAGGCGATAGCCGTATTCGGGGACACCAAGCCCGTCAAGGACGCCCTTCACGCACTCGGGGGACGCTTCAACGCACGGCTGACGCATGACGGGCAGAAGAGAGCGGGATGGATTTTCCAAAAGACCAAAGAGGACGAGGTGCGACGGCTTCTCGGAAAGGACGAATAAATGTTGAACACGGGGCGGCTCGCCGCCCCACAATACCAAAAAATCATGGCACAAGGAACAGATTATTTCAAACTGACGATACAGAACTATCTCGACGCACGGGCACGGGAGGACGAACTTTTCGCACCCCGATACGCCAACCCGAAAAAGAACATTGACGATTGCTGCACTTTCATCATCAACCAAGTACGGCAGAGCGGTTGCAACGGGTTTGCCGACGAGGAAATATACTCTATGGCACTCCACTATTACGACGAGGAGGACATCGACATCGGCAAACCCGTCAGTTGCAAGGTAGTGGTCAATCACACCGTCGAACTGACCGAGGAGGAAAAAGCCGAGGCACGGCGGAACGCCATACGGAAGGCCGAGAGCGAAGCCTACGCCAAGTTGGCGAAAGCCAAGTCCAAACCCAAGAAAATCGAAGATAACAAACTAATGCCCAGTCTATTTTAGTTATGAAACCGAGAACAAAATTCCAACAGAACGTCGTGGCGGCAAGCAAACACCTGCCGCCGCTTACCCCCGCACAAATCGAATGGGGGTACAAGAACTGCATCGAGCATATCGGACGCCGCACGCCGAAAGGACTTATCACCTGCACCGAGTGCGGCCACACGTGGCAGAGCGAAAACGGAGAACTCACGGACAATCTGTTAGGGTGCGAGTGTCCGCACTGCCACACCACGCTGAAAGTGGAAACCACCCTGCGCCGCAAGTTCAACGATTACGAGTATTTGTGTATCGTAACCCGCTGCAAGGGTTTTCAAGTCCTGCGCTTCGTCTATATCGAGTGTTGGGCAAAAGTGGGACAGACACCCGTTTACACCCATATCGAAGCCGTACAGCGGTGGATTGCCCCCGACGGACGCTCCGCAACCTTCGCACGGCTGCGCCCGATGGGCTTCTTCGTTCACGGGTGGAGTTGGTCGAGCGCATTGGAACTGCGGGCGGAGAACGACGGGAAATACAACATCACGCCCACACGCATCTATCCCCGGCAACGGCTTATCCCCGAACTGCGCCGAAGCGGTTACGGCAAACAACTCCCCGATGTAACCCCTTTCGACCTTATCCACCTGCTGCTCTCGGAGAACAAGGCCGAAACGCTGCTTAAAGCGGGACAAACGGCACTCGTGCGATTTTTCGCCCGTTCCTCCCGCAATATCGCAGACTATTGGCCGGCCATCCGTATCGCCATCCGTAACGGGTACGCTATCGGGAAACCGACGGAATGGTGCGACTACATCGACCTGCTGCGATTTTTCGGGAAAGACCTGCATAACGCCCATTTCGTGTGTCCCGCAGACCTGCCCGCAGCGCATGACCTCTACATGGCTAAAAAACGGCGGCACATGCAAATGGAACGGCGGCAGGAGGAACGGCGCAAGGCGTTGGAACAGGAAGCCTCGTTTGTCGAAGCCAAAGGGCGGTTTTTCGGAGTGGAGTTTTCCGACGGGGAAATCTGCATCAAGGTATTGGACAGCGTTGAAGCCATACGGCAGGAGGGCGAGGCCATGCACCATTGCGTGTTTACCAACGAATACTATCTGAAAGCCGACTCGCTCATACTCTCGGCCACAATCGACGGCAAACGTATCGAAACGATAGAGGTGTCCCTAAAACGCATGGAGGTCGTGCAGAGCCGTGGCGTGTGTAACAAGAATACCCCATACCACGGGCAAATACTGAAACTGATGAAGGGGAACATGTCCCTTATACGGAAACGAATGACAGCATAAAAATCGGGGCGGCGAAAGCCGCCCGCAAAAACAAAATAGAATGAACCAAATAGCATATAAATTCGTGTCGTGGGACGTTCCCGCACTCGAAAGCCTTGCAGGCTCAAAAGCGTACATATTACGCAAACGGCTCAATGACGGGGGAACGCTCACCCGTGAGGAGAAAGACTGGATTACCCGTGAGGTAAACCATAACACCTATTTCAAGGACTCCATTCCGCTTTTAGGGTATCGTTTCAACTTTGTCGATGTACTGAAAACATTCGTGGTAAAGCAGTACGGGCATTACACGGAATACAAGGGCGTGGACAAGACGAGCATACGCTCCATGTTGTATGGCAGAGTGGAAAGGATTGTCGAATTATAAAATCGGGGCGGCGAAAGCCGCCCTACAAAAAAAAATATAACAATGAAAATCATCTATAAAAGCTACATGGCACGCCCGCTCAAACCCTTCGGGGAGTGGGATTGGGAAGTTCGGGAAGCAGTCAAGACGGCCCTTGCGCTCGTCGAGGGGAAAAACGGGTTCAAAACCCATTCCGAGATATGGCGAAGGTGCAACCTCGTCATTACCGTGGGACACAACATCTACACCACGAGTATCGAGATACGACCACCCGAGCAGGACGTGATACGCCGCAGGAGCAACTGGCATAACGGCTACGCCTACTACTGCAACGGCGTGTTCTGGGCGAACATGAGCAGGGTTAGAGTGGAACTTGTCTGATTAAAAAATTTCGGGGCGGCAAAAGCCGCCCGTAAAAAGCGAGAATATGAAAACGAATGAAGTAAACAAGGAAATCTCCTATGAAACGCTGCTCGTAACCTTCGGCGAGGGTATCGGGCGGCTCAACACCATGTTCGACGACCCGCAGGTGTGGGGCGTTGCCACGCTGAAGCAGTGGATCGACGGGTATGAAACTACGCGCTTCACCGAAATCGACGACCGAACGGCGGTTATCACATCCGAATACAACATGGACAGCGTGAAGGAATGGCTGCAAAAGAACACACCGATTATCAACCTGGAAAAACGATAAAATCATGCGCAAGTACAAATTATTCATCGGCTACCGGCTGCTGGGAGAGTTTTCCGGTATATGGGAAGCCAAAAATTTCGCCGCTGAAAGCGGCATGAGCGGAATTTTCTCGCTCGTGGGAGAAAATTACCGGGACAGTTGGTACGAACCAAAAAAACAGGACAAGAATGGAAACAAAGATTAAAGACATCACGGGAGCGGAAATAACCGTTACCGACTTAAAAGAGGCGGTACGCCAATGCCGGGAGTGCCTCGCAAGTCCCTACCTGATGCCCTCGGGGCATACCGTGGGGGAAAACCATGCCTACATGTTGCGGCAACTGCTCGCCCTGCAAAGGCGGAAACGGGAACACGGCAGGCAACGGCCGTGAAAATACGACGCGAAAAAAATCGGACGATAACTGAAGTGCACCCCAAATATTGGACGGATTAGTATTTGTTTAGATGGCATGAGTTCGGTATTGTACCGGGCTCATGTTGTTTAAGTATTTCTTTATCCGCTTGTTATTGTAGTAGTCGATATATTCTTCCAATTTTTTTCGGAAATGGTCTATGGATGAGAATTTTTGCAAATATAATAATTCGGACTTCAATAATCCAAAGAAACTTTCCATAGCAGCGTTATCCAGACAGTTACCCTTGCGCGACATGCTCTGTGTAATACCTTTCTGTCTTAAACGGAGCTGATACTGCTTCATCTGATACTGCCAGCCCTGGTCGGAATGCAAGACAATACCCGGAGAATCCGGTATTCTGGCAAACGCATCGTCCAGCATCTTCATGATCTGCATAAAGTTAGGGCGTTCAGCTATTTTATAGCTAATAATCTCCCGGTTATATAAGTCCATAATCGGCGATAGATATAACTTTACGCCGCAAACCGAAAATTCCGTAAGGTCAGTAACCCACTTCTGATTCGGTTTTTCGGCTGCAAAGTCGCGTTGCAGAAGATTGGGCGCTATCCGTCCGATCTGTCCTTTGTATGAACAGTATTTACGGAGCCTGACCTGACTTTTTATCCCGCAAATATTCATCAGCTTAAGTACGGTTTTGTGATTTATCGCATATCCGATCTTATTCATTTCAACGGTAATGCGCCGATAACCATAACGCCCCTTATGTTCGTGATATAACCTTATAATACTCTCTTTTTCGCGAGCATATTTATCGGGTTGTTTTGATTTTCTGAAGTGATAATAAAATGTGCTTCGCGCCATCCCTGCGGCTTTGAGCAATACTGAAAGCCGGCACTGCGGCCTTAGTCCTTCGATGGCTTGGGCTCTTTCCCGCTCTCGCGGACAATGCGCTCCTCGACTAAGGCCTGCAATTTTTTTAAGTAAGCATTCTCGGCACGAAGATACTCCAGTTCCTTAAGCAACTCTTCGTGCGGAGTCGTTTTGAGTTTGACTTTTTTAGTCTTCGATTTACTCATGGCCGGCCTCCTTCTTTGCGGTTTACGCCGCAGGCCTTCAGCACCTTGGTTTTGATAGAGCCGCTCCCATTGACGAATAACAAAAGGGCCCGGAATGCCGAAATGCACTGCTGTCTCCAGCAAAGATAGATGATTTTGGTGCATATGCTTCAAAACTGACAACTTAAATTCTGCACTGTAGCTACCGTGGCGCAGCTTAAGGCCGGCAAGGCCATGGCGCTCGAATAATGTTACCCACAAGTGAACTTGCGAGCGGCCACAGCCCAAGTGACATCCGGCTTCCCTAACCGAAAGTCCGCCTTCGAGTACCAGTTTTACGGCCTTTAAACGAATCTCATAATTATATTTCATAAAAAACACCCCAAAAGTGTCCAACTTTTGGGGTGCAGTACAACCGTCCGATTTTTTTGTTTCCCGTCAATCGACCGCCGTATGGTCGCCCAGCTTCCCGTGCAGTTCACGCCCGATATGTCCGGCAATGCCACGGGGAGAAATTTCAGAGATTGAACCCCACCCGCCATGCGTGTATATGCACGTCTTGAGCGGTTCGGTACGGGAAAGGTAGAACAGATAGCCGTTGCGGAGCAGGATGCCCACAAACACCGAGCCGACCTCGATGTCGGCGATCTCGTCAAAACGTATCTTCCCGTCATTGTATAATACTGCCGTGCCATCCGCATCGGGAATGACGAACAGATCGTCTTCCATGACAATCCCGTGCAACTCGATTAGCGACCCCAGGCATTCACTCGCCGATACCCGGTCGTAATCACCCTTTACCTCATTTGTCGATTTCGTTTCCATATCGCTTTTCTTTAGGTTCAGACAAATACCATACGAAAAAGGCGTGAGAATACGTTAAATACCGGCATTGAGGTACAGCCAAGCACCCATCCACTCGATAGATAATTTCTCCCCACGCCGCTATCGCATACGCTTGACGCATATAGACACGACGATGAAGAAGAGAACTACCCATTATTTTGCGAGCGGATTAAAATTTGGCTGTTTTCAATGCCCCACCATAATGTGTTCCTTCCGTATGTAAATCGCCCGGCGGCACGCCGCCGGAGGATTCGATTGCAAATATAACGATTTCATTCGGGTATCGGCGACAACACGTGCGATTTTTAACAACCTTCCTGCCAAAGAACTACCCGCCGTCCTACAATTTCGGCCCCCGGGCGGGTTTGCGGGGCGCGACCTTCGGCTGCGCCTTCTTCTCCCTGGGCGGTTCGACGATCCGCAGTTTGAGTTTCTCCGTCTTACGGTCGTAACGCACCTCGCAGCAGTCAATCTCACCCGCAACCGACGTCCACACGTTGTTCACACGCACCGCGCCGCCCGAGTAGAGGGTCTTGTATTGTTCGTATTCGAGCGGCTGCCGCAATTTCGCGTCCACCTGACGGTGGAACGAGTAGATATTACGTCCCTTTGCTATTTCGTCGGGAACGTAAACCCGCAACTCGGGATGGGCGGCCTCGGCATAGAGGCACAGATCCGCCGTGCGAAGCTCCCTCGGAACCCACTGGATCATCCTCGGGTCGCCCCGCACGGCCGTATCGGCCACGAGCGGCGTGATGGCCCTCTGGGGAATGTCGTACAGCACCCCCGCATCCTTGCGAACGGCCTCCAACGCCACCTCCTCCGTTACAAGCCGGCGGTTCAGGTGCAGGACACTCATCAACCGGTGTATCTGCTGCGGGTCGTCCTGCTCGCGGAACACCTGCAAGACCAGGGCGGGGTCGCTCAACGCGCTGATAACCGAGAAATCGGTTTTGTCCTTCCCGTAGGTACGCTCGAAAGCCTCCCGGCTCATCTCCGGCGTCCGGGCTTCGCGGGGGACGCCTTTCAGGTTTTGCGGGTTCTCCCGCACCAGGCTCATGTATAGATCCGGGCTTTTCATGCTCTCGGGCAGGTGGGCGATGGCATAGGGACTGCGCCGTATGGCCTCCATGCACAACTCCGGCGTTTTCCACTTCTCGGGGACATATTGCAGGTAGCTCCCGTCGTGCCCGACGGCCCGGCGGCACATCTCCTCGTTCTTGGCGTGGTCGGGAAGGTTGTAGAACAGCTCCGGCTCCAGGGCGAAAATTTCCCGGGCCACCCTCGGCGTGAGGAACCAGGGGTTCATGTTCTCCAAAAAATCGAAGGTCTTATCGTAATTCGTGCAATAGAACCCCAACACTTTCAGGTGTATCTCCTCGAAGGGGATATAGCGGAGGACACGCAGGTCGTCGGTACGGGCCAACGCCCGGTTGCAGACCTCCGGCGTGAGCTGTTCGGGGTTGAAAAAGCGGATGGCCAGGGGATCGCGCTCCAGCGCCATCCCGCACAGACGGTCGGTTTTCAGATGTTTCGGAACGTACTCCAGTGCCAGGTAGTTCGAGGACACGGCGGCCTCGCAGACCCGTTCCGTGCGTAATTCCTCCGGCACTTCATGGAGCAGGATGCCGTCCCCGCTGACGGCACGCAGGCAGACTGCCTCCGTGCGCAGTTCCACCGGCACGAGCGAAAGGCAGGACGCGTCCATCCCCACGCCGTGAAGGGCCAGTTCCCCGGTCATGACCTCCGGGGCAATGGAGGCGAAAATCTCGAACTTGTCCACGAACGACATCCCGAATTTTTTCAGCCCTTCCAGGCATATATCGGGATACGGAATGTAAGGGAGTATCTTGTAATCGGCACTGTCCACCGCTTTCAACGCCGCACGGCATATTTGCGGCGTCCTCAATTCCCCGGGGACGGCCTCCAGCACCAGACCGTTGCGCTTCACGGCCGCCATGCACAGTTCGGGGGTCTTCAACCCCTCCGGAACGTAATACAGCGCGTAGCTGTTGCTATCGACGGCGGCACGGCACATTTTCGGTGTCTTCAGACGGTCAGGGACGAATTTCAGTGTTTCGCCCCGGTGGCCGGCCGCGGCAAGACAAAGTTCCGGCGTTTTCATCGCTTCGGGAACGAACTCGATGTTGAAAGCCGATTTCTTGATGGCGAAACGGCAGACTTCCGCCGTTTTCCGATCCTCGGGCAGCGTCTCGAAAAGGTTCTCGCGCCACGGGTTCTCGTACACCCCCGTATCGAGATAGGCTATATCTATTCTCTCTTGCTCTGTCATGGTTTTCAGTATTTATGGAAAGCGCCCGGGTGACGGGCGCTTCTCTTGGTTAGACATATTCCGTTATCGTTCCGTTTCCTCCGTCCCGTTCTCGCTCTGGAACGTGAAGGAGGTCTTCACGACCTGACCCGTGTTGTCCTCGACATAGACGTCGATGGTCTGCTGGTCATCGCTGCGCGATGTGTAATAGAGGCGGAACACCTCACGGTCGAGCGGATAGCGGTCGTTGGGCAGGAACACCGTACCGTCGTCCATCCTCAACTCACCGCGCCCGTCGGGCTGGAAATAGCGGATCGTGTAACGCGCGCCGTCATATCTCCCCTCCCGCACGAGCGTGCAGCGGATTTCAGCGGTTTCACCAACGGAGATTCGCTTCTGAACGGGCATCGTTTCCAGAGAGAACGTGTACGCCTGCTGTATATCCAGCCCGTTGTCGCAGGATGCGCATAAAAGACCCAGGGCGGCGATCCAGACCGCCAGGGCCAATATCTTTTTCATCTTTTTCATGTCGCTTGCAAGTTTAATGGATTATGAATTTCACGCCCAGGCCGAACTGCGCGTGGAAATGTCCCGTTGTAGTGCCCCATAGGATACGCTCACGCCCCGTCAGCGAGAGGATAATCCTGTCGGTCAGGTACGCATCGACCTCCAGCGTGACGGCCCCGCCATAGAGGAAACGGTCGCGGTGGCGGAGCGTAGAGCCGTCATAGAGCCGCCTCTCGCCCCGGTTCACGCTCTCGTAACCGGCCAGCGCCGAGCCGCCGAGGTAGAAGAAAAAAGTCCTGGACGGGTCAGCGAGGAACTTGTAATAGTAACCTCCCTCGGCCGTGAACTGCGCCACCGGGATACGTTCCGACTTGTAGGGGTAATAACGGTTCAGGAACTCCGCGCCGAACACCCACTTGTCGGCATTCTTCGCGTAACGGCTCATGGCCAGCCCGAACCAGTAGCCCGTTTCGCTGCGGCTGTCCCGGGTATAGAAGCCGTCGGCCATGCCTCCCCGTATTTCCAGCCCGCGCATGGCGGGCAGGGCACGCTGGGCGTGCGCCCCGTCCGAAAGGAGGAGGCATAACCCCAGCGTGAGAATGAATATCGCCCGTTTCATATCACTTTACCTTTAACTCGTTGATAACACGTGCGCGCACCAGGTCGGCATTCTCCACCGTGAAAGTCTGGTGTCGCCCGCCCTGCTGCTCGTGCAGTTCCACGACCAGCTGCTTGTCGTCGGCCAGCGTGAACTTCGGGAGCGTGAAGACCATGCGCTCGGTACGCTTGCCGCCGATGACCTGCACGTTGTTGTACGCACGCACGGGCCATACGACCTGCTCCTGGATGGCCGTGCGTTTGGCCACCTTCTTGTCCGTAATCTTGAACGTCAGGTAGTCCACGTTGAAAGGCACGTTGGAGGAGTTTTTCAGTTGGAGGTGGAAATAAAGCAGGTCGTTATGCACGTAGATACCTTTGAGGAGGTATTGTACCCCGAAACGCTTGCAACCGATATGCTTGATCTCGCGGCGGTCATTCTTGTAAATGGACTGCATGATCAGTTTGACCAGCAGCGGAGATTCGCATCCCAACTCCTGCAAATAGATGTCCAGCGCATTATTGGGGCGGTTTACCGCCTCCCCGCTATGCAGGAAGTCCGCCATCTCGACCGACAGTTTCACCGGCTCGTCGGCATACTTGACATTGAAGCTGTAATAGGCCCCGTCCTCGGTAATGACCGAAAGGTTGCTCTCGCGCGAGAAATCACGCAGGGCCGCCTTTACACGCAGCACGTTTTCCGTGCCGTCGGCTTTCGCCGCCAGAAGATCCGAAGACCCCAGATCGACGTAACGGATGGCCGAGGGGAAAATCACATGAACGGTCTTGCTGAACGTCACCTCCAGCGCGTAGGGCGGGATAACCCGGTTGAAGGTCAGCGGACGGGTAAGACCGTCGTACAAATCGCCCGTGGAGGGCTTTTCCTGCGCGTGGGCAGCGAACATGCACCCGATAAAAGCGAGTGCCAGAAGAATCTTTTTCATACTCGATAATTTTTTGATTGTTGATAAAAATGGATTTTTTCAGTGGTGTACGGAAGTACGTCGTTTGTACCCTTATTGAAGGGGCGGGAGCAGCAGGACGCTGTAACCGGCCTTGAGCGTGACCTTGACCGAGCGCATCTTCTTGCTCACGTATTGCGACACGCCCTGGATGGCGCTGCGCCCCAGGTCGGAGAGCAGTTGCGAACCGGCATCGTCCGTGATCGTGATACTGCTGCCCATGCCCGCACCCATATTGGCGGCGATCTCCTTCACGGCATTGAGTTCTTCCGACCCCGGCACGGGAATACCCTCGTTGCCGTTCGTGTCATAGACCGACAGATCGACCGGAACGACCGCCCCGCCGTGCTGGACAGCGCTGACCTTGACCGTCAGCCGTTCGCCGTTGATCCTCGCCGCCCCCGTTACGGGCGTACCCGAGGGGATGAGCAGCTCTCCCGCCATCATCGGTTCCAGCAGCCGGAAAGTAACCTCCCCGCCATCGGTGAGCGTCACGGTTTGCTGCACGGCGGCACGGATACTGTTGCGCTCGGGCTCGCGAAGGTCGCTCCCCACCGTGTTGAAACCCCAGTTCCGGGGCTTGACGAACTCACGGGCGAAGACCGAATCGGGCAGCGGGGCGGCGAGCAGCGACACGATGTTACGGCGCACCTGGCGCACGGGCTGCACGGAAGCCTTGCCGGAAACGGAGGCTTTCTGACGCGGGGCTTCAGGGGCTTGACCGCCATTCATGTAGCGGGCGGCGATCTCGTAGGACTTCTCCAGCAGCGCCACCTGCTCCTCCTGGGCCGTTTTCTGCGCCTGCTGTTCTTCCAGGCGGCGTTCCAGTTCCTCGATGCGGGCCTGCATCTCGCGCTCTTCCCCCGTTTCACCGGCGGTGTCCTCGTAGAAACTGCCTAACTGGCGGTTGATGTCGGCATAGGCGGCACGGGAAGTCCGGAAAGCTCCCGACGAACCGCCGGCAGGGCCGGAAGACTTATCCGGCACGGCAGCGGGCATGACGGGCTCTTCCTCCTCGTCCTCCATCCCGAACGCGAAATCCTGCAAGGAGCGCATCTTTTCCCGCTCCCTGCGCCGCATCTCCTCCTGCACGTAGGCATCACGCTTGTCCGAGAGGATACCCTCCGATTCCGGGGTCGGCAGCTCCGTGTTGAAACCCGCCGAAGGCTCCTCCCGTTCTTTTTCGCCGGGGGAGAAGATCAGCCACATGCACCCGGCAAAGGCCAGGAAAAAGAGCGGGAAGACCACCATCTTCTTCCGCATCTGTATCTGCCGGGGCGTGAGTTCCTTTTTCCCCGCCTCCGGCTGTTTATTCTGTTTTTCGTTCGTCGTCATAATTGAAATCTTTTAGATGTTTTACACTGTCGGCCTCCTGCCGTTGTCTTAATTCCAGTTCCAGCCGCTCGATATGCCGTATCTGCATCCGTTCCCCGGCTCCCTTGCCGAAGCGGTAGATGGAAGACACGGTAAAGTAGAGCGACAAGACGGAAAAGAACAAGAGCAGCGTGAGGATCACGATAATCCGCTTATCGGGCGAGAGCGCCCCGCAAGCGCGGCGCAGGTGGTCTTCGACCCACTCCCCGAAAGCCTTTATTCTCTTCTTTGCCATAGCCTTATCTTTTTAATGTACGTAAATCGCGGTTCTCCAGAATCTCGAATTTCTCCATGATGAAACCCTGCGGGTTATTGTCCGAACGCCCCGAGTTGATCAGCTCGCAGCGCGTGACCAGCGAACGCTCGGTGATGTTGCTCTCGCGGACAATCATTTGCCGGGCATAGGTCATGGCCCGGTAGGGATAGGCGTTGAAGTCGCACACCACGGAGTCCACCTCGATACGCTGGCTGATGTTCCCCGACACCACACGGTTGTAGTAACCTTTCTCCTGCATGTCCTGGTAATAGGCGAAGGCGCTCTTATCGACCAGGAACAGCGCGCGGTTGATGTTGCTCTCGATGGCCGCACGGTCGGGCGAGAGGGTGAAGAACAACTCGTGAAAACGCCGGATATGTTCGCGCGCCTCCACGGGGCGGTTCTGGCTCAAATCCTGCGAGAGCGCCAGCATCAGCGACTTGCCCCCGTCCAGGACGTAGATCTTCTCGCGCTGCTTTTCGGCGAAACGGAAGCTCGCGACCACGCTGAACACGGATACCAGCGCGCACAGGCAGAGGAACACGATACCGAAAAGCCGAATCTGCCTGAAACTTGTTTCGATGTTTTTTAATGACTTGAATTCCATTGTCCAAATTGTTATGAATGATTATTGTTACCTTGTGTTGCCAGGTTGCGCCCGTTGGGGGCACTGCCCGAAGCCGGGCCGCCAACGCCGCCGTTACCGGAGGAGGAACCGCCACCGCCGCGACGCCCGAACGTGCGGCCGATCATGTTGCCGGCGATACCGCCAGCGACACCCGTGGCGAATGCCCCGGCCTTGTTGATACCGCCCATAGCCCCGCCGGCTCCGCCCGACTGGATCACCCACTCGGCAACGGTGGGGATCGTGAAATAGCCTATGATACCTATAATCAAAAAGATAATATAGACACCGCTGCCGCTGTCGGGAATGTAGTTGGGGTCTTGCAGGGCCAGGACGTCCGCCTGGAGCATCAACGTCTGGATCTTGGCCAGCACCGCGGAGAACAGGTCGGCGATGGGAAGCCAAAGGTACACGCTGATATAGCGGGAAATCCAGCTCGCGAGCGTCGAGTGGAAGCCGTCGTAAATGGAGAGGGCGAACGACAAGGGCCCCAGAATCGACAGCACGACTAAAAAGAATGTCCGCAGCGTGTCGATGGTAAGCCCCGCGGCGTTGAACAACAACTCGAAGAAGTCCCGGACAAGCTGCCGGAAACCGGCCTTGATGTCGTACCACGTGCGTTCGGCCCACATGCTGATAATCTCGCCCAAATCCGTGATACCCATATCCGCAAGCCGTTGTTCATACACCTCGTCGTCCACTAACCAAGCCTTGCCCTCGCGCCTGCGGGCCTCGGCTTCCAAATCGTCCTTCTGTTGCTGGTATGCCTGCAAATCCAATGTCTGCCCCTCCAGTATGGCGTGCGTGCCCTGCACCACGGGCGACATCACGGCGTTGATCGTCCCCAGAACCACGGTGGGAAAGAACATCACGCACAAGCCGATGGCGAAAGGCCGCAGGAGCGGGAACACGTCGATAGGCTCCGCATTGGCCAGTGCCTTCCATACCCGGTAAGCCACGTAAAAGAGCGCACCCAGGCCGGCGATACCTTTCGCCACCCCGATCATGTCGCCGCATAGCGGCATCATCTCCTGATACAGGTTCCGGAGAACCTGGTGTAAATTGTCGAAATCCATGACTGCCTCCGTTTTCAGGTTACCAATATCTGTCGTTCGGGTTCCCGTAAAGTGCCAGCACCCGGTGCGCGTCGCCCTTTTCGCGGCTGCGGATGAAGGACACGGAGATGGTCTTGCGCGTGTAATAGCGCGTGAGGTTGCGGTACTCCAGCATCTTCGTGTAAACCTGATCCACCACGTCCATCCGCTCCTTGTCCGAGAGCGAGAGGCCGTTGCCGCCGGTTATGACCGTCTTGAGTTCCGTCACCAGCGCGCCGCCCTCCTCCAGCAGCCGGGCGTAACCCGCCGAGATCGCCGCCAGCTCGTCCACCGTGAAGTTCGGGTCTGAAACCATACGGTTGAATCCCGAGGTGTAGATTTCCGTGATCTCGCTGACCATTTCGAGTGTCAGCTTCACCTTCCGGGCATCCTTGATGATGTTATGCACCGATTTGAGGGCGTCGTAGTAAGCCTTGCTCTGGTTATAAATCTTGATACTCTCTTGCAGCGACTTGACCATGTTGGTCGCCGTGGTCGAGCTTTGAACCGCGCTCTTGATGTTCTGAACGAGGTTCGACGGGTCGATGACCGTCCACTGCGCTTTTGCCTGGTACGTGAAGCAAAGAAGCCCCACGAACAGCGTTAAAATCAATCGTTTCATCCTTTTCATTATTTAATTCGTGAATACTTGGGCGGTCATTCCGACGCCCGGTAATAATCCCCGTAGGCGGAGAGCTGGAGCACCTCGCGCCCCGCATCGTAGGCCAGGGCGACATACCCGTAGAGGTCGAAGTAACGGATACCTCCCCAATACTTCCTCACGGGACGGGAGAAGCGTGTCCCGTCCTTGTAGGACACCTCCACGTAAAAACCGCCGCCCCGGCGTCCCGGGTTGCGGTAGATGCGAACCCGGGGAGAACCCGAGCGGCTTTCCCACTCGCCCGCCACCTCGTACAGCGCGAAGTCCAAACGCGCTGCCGTGGGGTCTGATCCGATACACTTGCGATACATGGCCTGCCCTCCCTTTAACGTTTGCCCTCGGCGAGCTGCCTGATCGCCAGTTCCATATCACCGCCCAGCTCCCCGGCAAGCCGCTGTACCTCCACTTTCTCCGTTTCCTCGGTCGTGTAGGCCAGGTACTCCGGGACGCTGACCTCCGTGGCATAGACCGCCGACTGAACGCCGCCCAGACCGATCCAGACCTCCTTGTATTTACGGGAAGGGTCGTTGGACTGGTTGATCGAGAGAATCTGCGCCTTCTCCTTGTCGGTCAGCCCCAACAAGGACTGAATCGCGTCGAAACGGTTCATGAACTTGCGCTGGTCGAGCAGGATCTTGCAGTCCGAGTTGTTGATGATCGCCTCCTTGACCACCGGGCTGGAAATGATGTCCTCGACCTCCTGCGTCACAACGATGGCCTCACCGTAGTATTTGCGGACTGTTTTATACATATAACGCAGATATTCAGCCATATTGGCCGTAGAGAGCGCCTTCCAGGCCTCCTCGACGATGAGCTGTTTGCGTACCCCCTTGAGCCGTCTCATCTTGTTTATGAAAGCCTCCATGATGATAATGGTGACCACGGGAAAAAGCTCCTTGTTTTCCTTGATGGAATCCACCTCGAAGACCACGAAGCGCTTCGAGAGCAGGTCGATGTTGGCCCGGGAGTTCAGAAGGAAGTCGTAGCGTCCGCCCTTATAATACTGCCGCAGGGTGATGAGCATGTTGTCGATGTTGAAATCCTCGCGGCTGACCCGGATCTCCCGCTCCTCCAGCTCGCGGCGGTAGTCGTCCCGCAGGTACTCGTAGAAACTGTCAAAACACGGCACGATATTCCGGTCGGCGCGGATACGCTCGATATAGGCGTTCACGGCACTGCCCAGCTCGCCGCTCTCGGTCTTCGTGATCTTGTCGTCCTCGGTTTTCCAGAGTGTCAGCAGCAGCGTCTTGATGCTGTCCTTCTTCTCCACGTCGAAATAGTAGTCGTCGGTGTAGAACGGGTTGAAACTGATGGGATGTTCCTCGGTATAGGTAAAATACACGCCGTCCTCACCTTTGGTCTTACGCCGGATCAGCTCGCAAAGACCCTGGTAGCTGTTACCGGTATCCACCAGCACGACATGCGTGCCCTGCTCCCAGTATTGGCGAACTAAATGATTCATAAAGAACGACTTGCCTGACCCCGAGCCGCCTAACACGAATTTATTCCTATTCGTAATGATCCCTTTTTTCATCGGTTCGTCCGAGATGTCCAGGTGTAGGGGCCTGCCGCTTATGCGGTCGCACAGCTTGATGCCGAAAGGGCTGGACGAGGATTTATAGTTGGTTTCCTCCGTGAAGAAACAGACCGCGGGCTCGATGAACGTGTAGAACGATTCCTCGGCGGGGAAATCCCCCGCGTTGCCCGGCATACCCGCCCAGTAGAGCGTGGCGGCGTCCACGGTGTTGTGGCGCGGGCGGCACTCCATCAGAGCGAGCTGGCTGCCCACATCATTGCGGATATGCCGGAGCTCCTGCACGTCGTCCGACCAGGCCAGCACGTTGAAATGGGCCCGGACGGATTGAAGACCGAACGAGTGCGCCTCGTTGAGATACTGGTCGATGTCGAGTAGGTCAGCCCCCTTACGGGAGCTTTCCCCTCTAAGAACCGTACGTGAGAGTTTCCCCTCATACGGCTCAAGCAATTCAAAACTTTTATTTGTAACTAAAAGCCGGCTCATAGTAACTTCCATTTATTTCTGTTAGTAATTCGGCTGCAATGATCATGTATTAGGACTTTCGCCTTTCTACTGCTCCCTGTCATTTCAGTAATTTTCCAGGGAGTTTCCCGTGTGATGTGCTTGCCACACACAGGGCAACATTGCATTTGCTGATTCCACAGGCGATAGATATATTGCTTGCCGTCTAAGTGTGCAAGCATTCTTCGGGTCTTGTATTGATCGAAGAAATCTTTCCAATCGGCATCATATGGGTTGGCCTCACTGCGGATTTTGATATGTCGCTTTATTTTCGTATCCGACAATCTCACAAGAGTGTGGTATTTATCCACTTTCCTGTTTTCAAGCGGTACGGCAAAAGTCCAGCTTCTACCTCTTACAGTGTGATAATACTTGTTGGCAATCCATCGTTTACCTTTTTTGGGATGTCTTCTGCGAGACCATCGCCATAGTTTGTTGAAAATTTGTGCATCTGTTTTACGGAAAGTTTCCGATGCAGAACACCCCTTGTAGTAGTTCGCCCATCCTCTAATGACTGGGTTTAGTAATCGTATCAAAGATTGTTGCTTAGAAGACTTGTTCTTGTCCACTATTTCACGAACCTTATCTAAAAATCTCTTTCGACTCTTCTTGGATGGTTTTGTGATAAACTTGCCTTTATATTTTCTGATATTGAACCCAAGAAAATCAAACCCTTCTTCTATATGAGTTATCTTAGTCTTTTCTTCTGATAAGGTAAGCCCTCTTGCTTGAAGAAACTCAATGACTAATGGTTTAACATGGTTCTCCAACAACTCCTTACTCTCTCCTGTGATAATAAAATCATCCGCGTAGCGAACAAGATTTATCATAGGAGTATAGTAATTTTTCTTCGAGCGGTTTATCGGAAAGCTATCGGCAAGCAGTTTTTCCAGTCCGTCCAAAGTCATATTTGCAAGAGTTGGGGAGATGATGCCGCCTTGAGGAGTTCCCTCCTCTGTCGGAAAAAGTTGCTTGTTGAAAATAAATCCACTTTTCAACCATTTACGGAGCAAAACTTTATCCATAGGGATATTGTCAAGCAACCATTCATGACTGATATGGTCGAAACAACCTTTGATATCACCTTCTAAGATCCATTGTGGGGATGTCGTCCTTGCCAGGTCATTGAAGCATTGTTGAACGGCATCTGCCGTGCTCCTTTCTTTTCTGAAACCATAAGAATTGGCATCAGCCGTTGTTTCAGCTACGGGAGCCAGTGCCATCAGATACAATGCCTGCATAGCCCGGTCTTTCATAGTTGGTATACCCAATGGTCTTAATTTCCCGTTACTCTTTCTGATATGTACTCGTCTCAGAGGTTGGGGTGTATAACCTCTCCTTTTCAGTTCGGTTATTGCACACACTTTAGCATCTGGCGTTTTCCATGTTACCATATCGACGCCAGCCGTTTTACTCCCATTATTGGAAGTTACACGTCTTACCGCTAATGCTTTAGCGTAAAACGAGTGGGTCAGTGTCCACTGCAAGGCTTTGACCTTGTTGTGGCGACCCTCTTTTTGAGCCTTTACAATACGCGCTTGTAGCTTTTGAACCGCAGCTTCGCATTTGAGCCAATTTATACTGTCCCATTTGCTCTGCGTTTGGTCAGTCGATGCACACGATTTTTTAATTTCGTTCATTTGCTTTTCTCCTTTTAAAAGTTCTAAAAGTTTCTTGTAAAGAATCACCTACCGCAGAAGTCAGCCTGCTTTCGCAGCGGGATGATGTTTCAATCCCTATTCACCCCATTACAGGGTGGCATTCGCTTTTTCTGCAATCCTATACCCGCACTCCATTCGGCATTCCTTACGGTCTGCTTACCTGTCATTGGCAGGAGAAATACGGGCTTACTACGTTCCGTGCAAGTAACTTATAAGTGGGTTAGGTTCTGTCTATTACACCGGCAGTACTCTGTTCGTGTATTCCCAGAATGGAGAGGAATAACCGACTGCTTCCCTTTTGGGCTGAAGCCTATCAGTATCTTTGGCTTCTTCAACCTTACGACGTTTAGACGACAGTTCGCTTACGCTAACCATACCACCCAAGCCAAGCTCCCTGACTGTATGATACTAACAGCCATTGTCTTTCCCTCACGGTTCTGACTGCTCCTTTCGGAAGGGCTACCTTGTCTGGACAGCTTTGATACAGTATATTACTATTGGTGCATCTGTCCATAGGCTACCGTTGACGAAACAACGGGTTAAATCTAAGTTTAACAATTACTTACACAGCGACGTATCGCACCCACTCCTTGTTTATCTGGTTCCCGCGGGAGTAGCGGGAAAGGGACTGCATGTTGCGCGCACGTTTCTCGAACATACGCAGGTTTTCGTCGCTGTCTTCCAGGAACACGTACTGGTTGTAAAGGTGGTCGCAGGAAAGCAGAAGCCCCACGGGGGCCGCGAACGAGAGCAGGCAGTCCGAACGGTCGGTGGAAAGACGCTCGTAACGGGTGTCCGTACCCACGTGCCCCGGCAGGTCTTCCGTGTCCGAGAGCGTGTGCAGGCACACCCGTTTGTTACCCACGCGCAGAACCTCGGCCCCCAGCTCGATGTCCTGAAGAGAAGTCGTCTCCGAGAGCGAGAGGGAAAAGTACCGTTCCAGCAGGCCCGGACAATCCGCCGTACCCGTGATCTCGTCCCCCGTGAGGCGGACAAGGGTCAGGAAACCCGAATCGTTCAGAATACGCTCGAACTGTTCCGCCGCCTCCAGGAATTTTGTCGCCGATTCCCGGTTTACCTCTTTGGGAATGATGTTGCCCCGGCAGAGGGTCGAGAAGTCTGAACGCATGTGCATACGCTCCCTCGTCGTTTTCGTCAGGTAGAGGAAGCAGGCGTGGGTCAGGAACGGACGCTCGTTGAAATGCCGCTCGTAACTGCGGGAGAGGAAACTCATGTCCCCCTCGCCCGTGGCCGGGCGGTAACGCTCGCGGATGAACCAGTCCTGCTTGTGTACCACGCTGTATTCGGGCAAGACCTTCAGGGCCTTGCACCAGGCGGCGTGGATCGCCTCGTACTCGGCGGACGTGACGGTGAACAGCTCCGGGAGTTCGACCCGATAGACGACCGTTATGTCCGCGTCCTTGCTGATGATACAACCGCCTTCCACGGCCAGGAGCGGGAACTTGCTTTCCAGCGTGGTAGCTTTCAAGATGTTTCTCATACGCGGCCCCCCTTTCTTTTCAGCAACCGGCGCAGGGACTTGCGGTTGAGCAGGTAGCGGGGATGCCGGCGCGCGGCGAGCAGCTTCATCAGCCCGTGTTCCCCGTAACGGGCGTTCAGGCGGAAGGTAAGCCAGACCAGCACCGAAGCCGCCGCAACGCCGAAAGCGATACATACCCACTGATCGACCCCTGCCATGTAGAGGATGACGAACACCACGAAGACGGCCAGCAGGCCGCCCGCGAAGATGAAGAGGTACTGCGCCTTCAGGCCCCGGAACTCCACGCTCTTGCCGATTCCCTTGTTGATTCCATATTCCATAATTATTTGCATGACAGGTTGGACTACAAGAAGAAAGAGCGTAGGATCGTCGCGGCGACAATCAGGAAAATACACGCGCCGAACCAGCTCGCGGCGGTCTTCGACGTGTCGGGGTCGCCGCTCGAAAACTTGTTATAGACCTTGATCCCCCCGATAAGGCCGACCACAGCCCCAATCGCGTAGATGAGCTTCGTTCCGGGATCGAAGTAGCTGGTTACCATGTTGGTAGCCTCCGTAATGCCGGCGATGCCGTTGCCCTGCGCGAAGGCGGAGGAGATGGCGGCAAAGAGAAATGCCGCCGGAAGAAGAATCTTGTTCTTTCTCATAACTCGATAATGTTTGAATTGTGGCGCGGGGATGGATAGGCCCCGCACCGGGTTAAACTTCTTGATTCGGATTTTTTCAGTGGTTCGAGGATAGCCTCACGCGCTACCCGTAGTCTTTTTCTTTCATCGTGATGTCATTATGGGGTTAAACAAACTCACGGACGTCGAAACCCGTGAGAACCGAACCCTGCGGAGATGGGCTTTCCGCAGACCTCTCGGACATACGCCGGTGAAAGGCCGAGAGGTAGGTGTCGATCAGGGATTTTACCCTGTCGTTCCCGTCGGGGCGGCCCGAAACGATGACCTCGAACATGTCGGTCTGTTTCAGGCCCAGGAGGACACGTCCCGTTTCCTCCCTTTGCTCGTCTGTTGAAGGTGGATCGTGTACCACGTGGCGGTAGGCTTCGCCCATCTGTTCAAAACTAACCCCCTGGGCAAGCGAGCGGCCCAAAAGGGGCAGCTCTTCGGTGTCGTCTTCATCCTCGTCATAATCCGGCTCCTCCGCGTCCGCATCCGGGAAAGATTCATCGTACAGCGGAAAGTCGATTTCCAGAGGTTCGTTAGGCTCCCCCTCGGGAGCGACACCGAACACTTCATCCAGGTCTTCCGGCGGAATCTGCCGGGGGTGTTCGGGTACATTCGTGGGCACAAATATATCGGCTTTTTCCGTAACTTTTTCAGTTTCAGATTCTACGGCAGCTTGTGGCCGGGAGTGGCGCGGGTCGAGGACAAAGCGGCTCCTGCCGATGATCTCCTGCCGGCAGGGCGTGTCTTCGGCAACGATCCCGTCTGCCGGTTCGTTACGTTCCATCCGCCGCAGGCGGAAAAACGCCCACAAGGCATACCCCACGGCAAAGAGGGGCAGCAGCCACAACGCCCCGTTCATCGCTCCTCCGCTTTGGGTTGCAGGGAGGCCACGGCCTCACGCTCCTCGAAAAGCCGCTCGATGGTTTCCCGGTTATCGTCCAGGTGCGCCTTGAGAACCTTGTCCACGTAGGCCGTGATCGTCACGTCGCCACGACCGATGACACGGGTGATCTCGCGGATACGCTCGTGGTACGACGGACGTATCTTCACGTGCTTGTTACCGGCGAAAGGCAGCCGCAGCAGGCAGATGTAACGGGCCAGGTACTCGGCCTCGGGGGTGGGGACAGTCCCCACGGCGACCTCCCCCGAAGGGCCGTCGGGGACGATAAGGGTTTTCATCCTGCGCCGGTAGCGGCACACGCGGAAGATGAAGGGTACGGCGACGCAAAGGACGGCCGCCAGGATAACAGATAAAATAATTGCTTTGTCTGACATGATGGATTGTTTTTAATGGATTGTAAAAATATTGGGTTCATAACTAAAAAATATCGGAGTTCCGTTTCTTGTAGAGTTCCGAAATTTCCTCCTGATAGGTCGCGAAATGCTGCTCCAGCACATTGTCCAGGTAGCTATACAGCGAGAGTTCGTTCTTACCGATAACCTGCACTATCCGGGTTATACGCTCGTGAAACTCCTTGCGGATATACACCGTTTTGCCGCTTCGGGTATTGGAGGGGGCGTTCCGGATAAAAAGACGCTCGTAATCCTGGCCTTTCCCTCTTCGGCGGCGTCCCTCCTCTTTCGTAGCCGACGAGGAGGCGGCCTCGCCGGACGGTTCCGATAGAGCCGATGCCTCCTCCTCTTTTTCCGGCGTGTAAGGATGTAGTGGCCGGTTTCGGCTTTTGGCCTGGCTGATGATGAAGGAAGCGTCCAAACCGTCGTCATGTTCTTTTCCGCTCATAAGATTCTACTTTAACAGTTCGATCAATTCATCCACGAGTTTATCCAGGTTGCTGCCCCGGATCAAAGAACGGTCTGCCGGGAAGAGCGTGGAGCGGAAGACAGAGCGACGGCTGGCGTTCTGCTCACGACGAAAACGCTTGGTGTCAGGCAGGAAGGTCTTCAGAACAGGAAGCTCCAACTCTTTCATTACCGCCTCGTAAACCTGATATAATTCTGTCTTTTCACGTCCGTCCACCATGTTCCATAGCATATACAGCCCTTTCATCCGGGACTTCTCGCGGCCCATTATATGCTCCTTTACCACAACTGCGTAATTCAGGGTGCTTTCCATGACAACCCGGTCGGCACTGATCGGGGCGACGAGATAATCCATTCCGGCCAGGGAATGAATCAGATCCTCGTTATTGATCGTACCGGGAAGGTCGAAGAACACATAATCGAAATCACCTTGCGGCAGGAGGTAGTCGGCATCGGCCAACGCCTCTTTCGTGTTGCTTTCCACGACAGGATAGGCTTTCTTTTGAAGCCGGGTGAATTGTTCGTAAGCTAACCTCTT
Organism: Prevotella sp. HCN-7019; assembly: GCF_037890215.1. Lineage (NCBI taxonomy): Bacteria > Pseudomonadati > Bacteroidota > Bacteroidia > Bacteroidales > Prevotellaceae > Prevotella > Prevotella sp. HCN-7019. The sequence goes on from NZ_JBBKBO010000001.1 coordinate 250,882, forward strand.
GTAATGTTCGTCTTCGAGGGCAAGCTTCAGGTCACGTTCCCGCATCTCCACGATGGAGTGTTGGGGATAATCGCAGTCGATGACCGCGACATTGAAACCCTTTACATAGTGCAGGTAAGAGGCTGCCAGCACCGTGAGGGTGGTTTTGCCCGCTCCGCCTTTTTGGGTGGAGAAGGCCACGAATTTCGTTTTCTCTTTCATTGTTCCATGCGTTTTTAGTTATACAATCGGGTAATCGTTCATCTCTTCACGTATCCGGGCAAGTGACGGCATGAGATTTTATGCAGGTATGCCGGCACGCATATATGCTGGTGCGCTGGCAGGCTGTTACGCCGGTATGCCGGTGCATGGGCGCGTGTCCGATTTTATACTCATGCGCAACCGCATTTGCTTATCCGGACAAAGACCCGCTTTTTCCTCTGCACACGGTGTTTTCTGCATCCGTCCGCACGTGTGCGGACAGGAGGATGTGTCATTGCCCGTATCCGTTCTCACGTGCAAAGTAAACCCTTAAAAACACGGGTTGTATGCTCTTTTTCCGCTATGGCCGCGTGTGGCGTCAAAGTGGACGCAAGTGGCATAATCGCTTGTGGTACAAGCGATTGAATAGGTAGGTATCTTTGCCTCGTGAACGATCCCGACGCTAATGAAGCCGTCCTTGCCCCGTTTTACGGCGGCTCTTTCAATGTTCTGTCCGCGAGCGGGCAGAAGGTATTTGCAAAGGGCAAATAGCAAGCTGTGTTTTCTGCTGCACGATTCTCGTTTTGCAGCAGAAAACAGCTTGCCCGCAAGGGGGAGAAAGCACCTCCGGAGTCGGTGCTTTTCAGAAGGGCGGCAAGCCGCGAAGGGATCGGAATTTTCAGGAACCGGTGGGGCCCTGGCCTCTCCTTAAAATTTCGATGCGATGGAAAAGAACAGAAAGCCCCGAGGGGGCAAAGGGGGACGACCCGCGAAAAACGACCCGGCCGTTTACCGCTTTTCGGTAAACTTTTCAGCCGTGGAACATGCCCGTTTCCTCGACCTTTACGAGCAGTCCGGGCTATTGTCCAAAGCCGCTTTTATCAAAGCGAGAGTGTTCAACGAGGCGTTCCGGGTGGTAAAGACCGACCGGGGAACGCTCGAATACGTGGCGAAGCTGACCGCTTTCCACGCCCAATTCCGTGCCGTGGGAACGAATTACAACCAGGTGGTGAAGGAGCTGCACGCGCATTTTTCCGAGAAGAAAACACTCGCGCTGCTCTATAAACTGGAGAGAGCGACACGTGAACTGGCGGCCGTCGGGCAGCAGGTCGTGTCGCTCTCCGAAGAGTTCAAACAGCGATGGTAGCCAATATCACCACCGGAAAAGACGTGTACGGCGCGCTGGCGTACAACCAGGAGAAAGTCGATCGGGGCGACGGGAAGGTGCTGCTGACCCACATCGTGAGGGAGCCGGCGGATGGGCGCTTCAACGTGGCCGCGACGGCAGAAGACCTCCTGCGCTGGATGCCCTCGCACTACCGGACGGAAAAACCCGTCGTGCACGTGTCGCTCAACCCGGCTCCCGAAGACCGCCTCGACGACGGGCAACTCGCGGAGATAGCCGGGGCCTACATGGAGCGCATGGGCTGGGGAGGACAACCTTATATCGTATTCAAGCATACCGACATCGGACGGGAGCATATCCATATCGTGTCGGTGCAGGTGGCCCAGGACGGGCGCAAGATAAACGACAGCAGGCGCAACGAACGCAGCGTGGCCGTTACCGAGGAACTGGAACGGGAGTACGGACTGCATCCCGCCAAAGGGAGAAGGCGGGAGAAAGGGCAAGGGATCGTCCCCGCCGATTACACGCGGGGCGACCTGAAACGCCAGGTGGCAGCGGTAATAAAACCGGCCGTGGCGACATACCGCTTCCAGACCCTCGGCGAGTTCCGGGCATTGTTGTCCTTATATAATATAGGTATAGAGGAAGTCCGGGGAGAGCGGAACGGAACCCCCTACCGGGGATTGCTCTACACGCTGCTGGACGAGAACGGGGACAAGGCAGTGGCCGCGCCGCTCAAATCCTCACTGTTCGGTAAAGAGGTCGGGTATGACGGGCTGGAACGGCACATGGAGCGCAACGCCGAACGGTTCGGGAAGGACGACACGAGGAGGCAAATCCGTGGCCGGGTCGATAAAGCGCTTCGGGGAGAACCCACGGAGGAAGAACTGCGCGAACGCCTGCGGGGAGCCCGGGTGGATCTCTACATACGACGCAACGAAAACGGCCGCATCGTGGGAGTGACGTTCATTGACCACGAAACACGGACGGTCGTGAACGGATCACGGCTGGGAAAGGCATACTCGGCCAACGCCTTCGAGCTGCGCTTCGGCGGGAAACGGAATCCCGGGGAAAACACGAGGGACTTGTCCCCGAAACAAGCGCCTGCCGGACGGGACGGGCAACGGAAGCGGAATACCTCACGACGGAGGAAAGTATAACATCTCAATTATCATTCATTTATTAAATTTTACGGTTATGCAACAGGAAGACGACCTTCGGGGTCTTGCAAAAACAATGGATTTCATGCGGGCATTGAGTATCTTGTTCGTGGTTATCAACATCTACTGGTTCTGTTACGGGCAGATACGGGAATGGGGAATCAATATCGGCGTGGTCGATAGGATTCTGCTGAACTTCGACCGCACCGCGGGGCTGTTCCGGAATATACTATGGACGAAACTTTTCGCCGTCGTGTTCCTCGCCCTTTCATGCCTCGGGACAAAAGGAGTAAAAGAGGAGAAAATTACCTGGCGGAAAATCACGGCATCGCTGGCCACGGGAGGCGTGCTGTTCTTCTTCAACTGGTGGCTGCTGGACTTGCCGCTGACGGCGATGGCGAACGCGGCTTTCTACATACTGACCCTATCGGCCGGGTATATCTGCCTCTTGATGGGCGGCGTGTGGATGTCCCGCCTGCTGAAGAACAATCTCATGGATGACCCTTTCAACAACGAGAACGAATCATTCCAGCAGGAAACACGCCTGATCGAGAACGAGTACTCCATAAATCTGCCGACGAAATTTTACTATAACAAACAGTGGAACAACGGGTTCGCCAATGTCGTAAACCCGCAAAGGGCTTGCATCTGCATGGGAAGCCCGGGCAGCGGGAAGAGTTATTGTGTTGTAAACCAGTTCATTAAACAGCAAATCGAAAAGGGCTATACCCAATACATCTATGACTACAAGTTTCCCGATCTTTCGGAAATCGCTTACAACCACCTGCTGAATCACCAGAAAGGTTACAAGAAAATCCCGACTTTCTACGTCATAAATTTCGACGACCCGCGCCGCTCGCACCGCTGTAACCCCATTCACCCGGACTTCATGACCGATATTTCGGACGCCTACGAGAGCGCCTATACCATCATGCTCAACCTGAACCGAAGCTGGGTGCAGAAGCAGGGCGATTTTTTTGTGGAAAGCCCCATTATCCTTTTTGCGGCCGTGATCTGGTTCCTGCGCATCTACGACAACGGGCGGTATTGTACCTTCCCGCACGCCATCGAGTTCCTGAACAAGCGGTACGAGGATATTTTCCCGATTCTGACATCCTACCCGGAACTCGAAAACTACCTCAGCCCCTTTATGGATGCCTGGCTCGGAGGCGCTCAAGACCAGCTCCAGGGCCAGATAGCATCGGCCAAAATTCCGCTTTCCCGCATGATTTCGCCCCAGCTATATTGGGTCATGTCGGGCGACGATTTCACGCTCGACATCAACAACCCGGACGATCCCAAGATACTCTGCGTGGGGAACAATCCCGACAGGCAAAACATTTACGGAGCGGCTTTGGGATTGTATAATTCCCGGATTGTCAAGCTCATAAATAAGAAAGGCCAGCTCAAATCGGGCATCATCATCGACGAGTTGCCGACAATCTACTTCAAGGGACTCGACAACCTGATCGCCACGGCCAGAAGCAACAAGGTCGCCGTGCTGCTGTGCTTCCAGGATTTTTCACAGTTGAAGAGGGACTACGGGGACAAGGAGGCCGCCGTCGTGATGAACACGGTGGGCAACATCTTCTCCGGGCAGGTCGTAGGTGAAACGGCCAAGACACTCTCGGAACGGTTCGGTAAGGTATTGCAGAAGCGGCAGAGCATGACGTTGAGCCGCAGCGACAAATCGACATCCATATCCACGCAGCTGGACAGCCTGATCCCGGCCTCGAAGATCTCGACGCTCACGCAGGGAATGTTCGTCGGGGCCGTGGCGGACAATTTCGACGAACGTATCGAGCAGAAGATTTTCCACTGCGAGATTGTCGTGGACAACGAAAAAGTGAAAGCGGAAACGGCCCGGTACAAGAAGATACCACAAATTACCGATTTCACGGACGAGAACGGGACGGATCACATGAAACAGGTCGTGCAGGAAAACTACGAACGTATCAAGGCAGAGGCCGGCCGCATCGTCGCCGAGGAACTGGAACGTATCAAGAACGACCCGGTGCTTTGCAAGCTCCTGCCGGAACAGAACTAAATGAACACAAACACCCCCGCAAACAACCTCCGTGACCTTAACCGGGGCTGTTTCCTGGTTTTATAACCGTACAGCCGGTGTTTTGGAGCATAAAGTAGTGATTATGTGAACGGAAAACATTATTTTTGTGTTCGGAATCCTTTTAATTATAAGTATGACAGTTACCGATATATACGAAGCAATGAACAGCAAGGCGGAAGCGTTTTTCGAGTGGTTGCAGGCTCACCCGAAATACGGGTTGCTGTTTGGTGTCGGGTTGCTTGCCCTATGGCTTGCAGGGTTGCTGTTCCGTTGGAAATGGGCGTGTCATTGGCAGTTTAACAGCAAACTGTGGTTATTTGATGATTGCAAGCCTGAAACACGCCGCAGGGTTCAGATTGTGTTGGTCAGCGTTCTGATTATACTTATATTGGTTGGTTTCTTTGTATGGAGATAACGGTATGGAAAAGGACAATCGCAAATACCGGATCTGCTTCATCGACTATATGTGGTATGTAGCCGAGATATGGCACGAAAGGGAGCGTACCAATCTCAACGGACGTATGCTACTGTTTTGGTGCTGGCTCTTCGTCCTACTCATACCGCTTGGGTTTCCGCCGATATTGCGCCTTTTCGGCTGGATGATTGGTTTGGCCATAGTGATTCCTCTCTGCTTTCTTCCCGATTTATTCTGCAAGCTACGCTATACAGCCGGACGGCGTGAAGCACTCCGTGAACATTACGGGAAGATGAAACATCCCGGCAGGAAGCTCGCCAAAATAGTTCTTATCGCTATCGCCCTGATCGTGGCAAATGTAGCGCTGATGTTCCACCTCGGATTTATACATTGGGCATGATGAAACGGCAGGAGAATAAGCAACGGTTTTATCTCTGGGACTACCTCTGGTGGATGGGGGAGAAATGGAAGCAGGCAAGACGAACAGGCAGGGTCGATGGCGAAATGATGCTCTCGATTTATATCTTCGCTCTTTTGATATTCCCTATGATGACTGTTACTATCCGGCTTTTTCCAGGTGTGTCGGCATTGTTGCCATGTGTCGTTTTTAGCATTGTCACATTTGCCGTTATGTCGCTCGTCAGCAGGATTTACAAATGGCGAGGCAAAGCAGTGATGTCTCACTATGCCAAGTGCAGGTTTAACGAACTCCTTGCGGTTCTGTTATTTTTCCTTGCGATGGCCATTATCTGCTTTATGATGTATCTTCTTGACAAAAAGTGATACATACTTTGATACGGACTCCGGGCCGTTATATCGAATGGTCTAACTCGATGTACCAGTTTCCCTTGATGGGCTTGTAAAGCGTGGTGTCGTTGTACGTCCTGCGGTAGATCTCGTTCAGGTCGCCATGTTCGGTGATACGGATATTCCGACGGCTTCTCAATCCGGGATCGTAAACGAAACTCTTGGACGTTCCGGCATCCACGATGCCGTGGGAGTAGTACGGCATAACGAGGCTCACATATACCGAATCTGCCGTTCCCCATTCCCTGCGATCAACAAGGATAAAACCGCATCCAATCTCTGATAACAGGGAGTCGAGTAGGATTCGCTCCGGCTTCAACAGTCCATATACCGGGATGTCTTGTTCATCATTCGTTTCATGGGATGTATCGCTTTGCTCCATTGAATCAAGTATAATAACCTCTTCCGGAGAAAGCGGCGGGTAGTGAAAACTACCTTCTGAACTCTCTGCCATGATTTCGTACACCTTACGGAACGCCACCTCGTGCGTGGTGAAATGGCGTATCATTTCCTCGTCCGACGGCGGCATGGGAGGCTCTCCGCAGCTTACGGCAAGCAGGATTACAAATAACAGGATTATGACTGGTGTTCTCATTTTCTAATGTTTAATGTTCTGTGGCTAACCAATCTTGTTTAGGGAGTTGAGCCATTTGTTAATAGCATCCAATCTGTTATTCTGTTTAATGGTATCTTCATTTCTACATAATTTGATTTGCCGAATAACAGAGTTCTGCATAATTGAATCGGATTTGAAAAGCAGTTCTAAAACGGCTTCATAACATTTGGAATATCTGGACAATTCATCCAATATATTTGCGTCTTTTAGAATATACAGGTTGAAATTGTACACAAATGACTTGTAACTGAAAATCTCCGACTGTAATGCTGCTGCATCAAGACAAGTATAAAACAATTCCTTATCGTGCTGATATAGCCACATATAATCAGATGGGTTCAGGTTGTAGTGCAATAAAGTTTCCGAACGGACAAATGGAAGCCCCGTATTTGAGCCTACCAGATAACGGTATGTCTCATTGACTATTGACTCAACTATTTCAATGGATTCTGATTGTTTGTCCGATTCCCGTATTTCTGTAAATGTATCGGCAATAAGAACTTCCACATCCTGCGATTTGTAATATATACCGTTTTTTTGCCAGCGGAATCTACGGATATATTCTTCAGAAGTCGGACAACAGAACAGTAAAGTATTTAACAATCGGTTCAGATATATTCGCTTATCTGGAATATGACAACGGTGTAACCCTATTATGGAGCCATAAGCGTATAGCTTTCCAAACTCGTTTTCCTCCGAATTTGAATTTTTAGGCATGTAATACAACCGCACAATATTGGAAATGAAATAATATATATCAAGATATTTCAATGTATCAGCCGATTCTCCATATTTGTTAAGTAAATGCCGCTCCAGTTTCTCGCCATACCATAAGTAGCCATCGGGATTTATTTGAAACAACCGATGAAACTTAGGTCTTGATAATGAAAAGTTCTTGTTTCTACTTTTCATTCGTTCCAGTAAGGCGACAATAATTCTATTCGTTATATCCATAGCTGTAATGGTTTGCAGCGTTCCGCCTTATTCAGTCGGTAGTGCTGTTTGTTATAAACTCTTTTTTCTTTATTCTTTTGCCGTTACATGTAAAGCCATAAGCAAAAGCTGCATCTATGGCTTGTTTTGCACTCTCAAGAATATAATGATACAAATTATCATATTTACTAAAGCATGGAGAAAGAATGTAGAAGTTTTTAATATTTAAAGGAATATAAATCCCCGTCATATCGGATATTCCATAGCGTGCTTCCTCCAAATTTGGTACTGGTATGGAAATAGATATTTCAAACTCTTTATTAGATGGGAAACGTTTTGCCCGTTTGAAAATCCCAATCCCCCCATTAGTATTTCGAAGATTTATCTGTATGAGAAGTTTCCAATCTTCCAAATCATCTAAGTTGATTTGGTTATTGTAATCTTCCATATAACCATTCAACTCTCGGTAAATTGAGCGCAGTAAGTCCAATTCTCCAAGTTCGGGGATTTCACTACTTATTAAAACTACATATTGATTATTCATACATTCATCCTTATATCCAGAGTTTATAATGGTTTGACAGCGTTCCGCTTCAAGTGGTAGTGCTGTTTGTTAGTCGCTTCATTCTATATCGGTAGTGTTTTTTCGCTTGGCGCAAGCATTCTACCTCTATCATCATAAAGAGTAAATATTCTTTTGGATTCAGATAAAAGCATATCCTCGAATGAATCCCAAGCTAAAAGAGATGAAGCATCTCTACGTTTACAGAAATGAACTTTTCCATCTTCAGAGTCTATATAGAGCTTCGAACCATCATATCTATATCCGCCTATGAAAAAATAAGTGTCTTTTGCATTTTTAGGTTTTTCGTAAATGTTCGGCTCAAGTAAGCCAAAAGGCTCTGGAGTTGCATTTAAATCTCGGTTGTAAGATTTTCTTATTCCATATAAACTGAAATGGTGGAAAAGATGTAATCCATTTGTATCTGTCATTAAAAACGAGCGAAATTGAGACGGAATTTCTCTTTTCAAATCTCGTTCTAACTCAACAATATCATCTTCATTTAGCGTAGCAAAGACGCAAAAATTATATGCTTCAGGAGCAATGAAAGGTGCATGACCGTATTCTTTTGTCCCGTTTTCATATTCTTTACATCCATACTTTTCAAAAGTCCGAATGTATTCCATTATTTCTGTAAATGCACTCATATTTTTTCTTTTTATTTTTCAAGCGACTAATGTCCGGCAGCGTTCCGCTTATTCAGTCGGTTTGCTGTTTGTTAACATCCCATTCTCTATTTCAATAATAATTGGTTTCACATTCAACTTGCGTCCTCCTTTAGTTATACTACCCGAAGCGTATTTTTGAAGTAGATCATAAAATGATACGCCATTGTTGTCGCATGAAAATGGGTTTACACCAGCACGTATAAATCTTATCATTAATTCACAATCTTCGGGATGATATTGTAATGCTATCCGAAGTGCATTTCTTCCTTGATTATCCGTTATATTTTTATCAACGCTTGGATTATCAAGTAAAGAAACTATCATTTCTATATTATATGCCCAAATTGCTGCAAATAAAGGGGATGCCCCACTCGCATCTTGATGATTTAAATTTGCGCCTAATTCTATAAGTTTATAAGCAAAATCATTTTTCCCTTCAGCTATGCAATTCATTAAAAAACTCCTGCCATTTCTATCCACGCTATTTAGCCCATACTTTTCAAGGAAAGACAGAATCTTTGAAAAGTCATTCTGAAACAATAGTGGATATAATTGTTTATCATCAAAATAATTAGTCATTTTCTCATGCTTTTAATTGGGATGTTAATGTCTGGCAGCTAATCGACCTTTATGGGCGATTGAGGTGCATGTTACTGATACATTCTTTTAATTCTTATATCCTTTCTAATTCATATAAAACTTCTTTCAGTAAGTCATATTCTTTATTATTCAAATCTCCATGCGCTAATAATCCGCAAAGATTAGAATATATCTTATCATAGATTTGTGGATCAGCATCATTCTGGAAGGAATGTATTAGTTTCTTATAAAACTCATTCCTACTTTCCGATAGCTCTGTCATTTGCTCCAATTTTCTAATAAGTTCTTTCGTATTCATTCTTATCGGTAATGTCCGGTGGCTAACCGACCATTAAGGGAGGTTTAGCCGATTGTTATCGTTCTGTTATCTTGTTTCTATTAATTGCCCTATTTCTCCTGTTTTTACATTAATTGAAAAGCGAAAATCGCAATTTGATATATTGATGAAAAAGTATAAAATTCCATTTTCAACTCTCACATCAACGAAATGTAGTGCTCTACCATAATATAGATTCCCGTAAGTAGCAATAAACAAATCAGACACATTCCAAATTATTTGATTTGTTGCGCTTAAAACATATGCTGAATTGTATTCTCCAGTATATGGATTCTCAACAACACCGACTACATTATCATGTTCTGAAAAGATAGCGCATAAACCACCTTTTTCTTGTTTCCGATTATACGCCTTTCCATTACATTCCCATGAAATCTCAATAGGAAGAATATCTCCAACAGAGTAACATGATGTTGTACTCGGAGAAATTGGGCGAATATATTTAAATGACTCTATTTTATTCATTCCATTTATTTTTTATGAACGATAACGTTATACTATCAGCCGATTTGGCTGTTATTTTCTTTAAGTATCAGACCTCGTCTTCCTCCATCAACAGATCGTCCAACGGGCTTTTGATATTGCTTTTGAAAGTGTCGGCTATGTGGACATACCTTTCCGTTGTCTTGATGTTGTTATGTCCCATAAGCTCTTTCACAATCTTGATGTCGGTTCCTTGCTCCAGCAAGTGGGTGGCGAACGAATGGCGCAGCAGGTGCGGATAAATCCGTTTCGTGATTCCCGCTTCCCGGGCCGCTGCCTTCAGCCGTTTCGACACGATACTCTCGGTGAAAGGTTCGCCCGGTCTGTGTTCAAAAAGCCACACTTTCGGTTTGTATAGTCTGTTATATTCCGTCAGCTTTTTCATCAACGGTTTTGATAGCAGGGTGTAGCGGTCTTTTTTTCCTTTACCCTGCCGCACCCGTATCAGGGAGCGGGATTCGTTGATGTCGCCGGGTTTCAGTTCCAGCAGTTCGCTGATGCGCAATCCTGCGGAATAGAGTATGGAGAACATGCAGAAGAAGCGCAGGTCTGTCACCGTCGCGTCGAGTATCTTCTTTATTTCCTCCTTGCTCAACACGTCGGGCAGCGTCTTCTCCCGTTTGGCACGGTTCACCTTGTAACACCGCCGTTCCTGACCGAGAACTTTCTCGTAATAGAACTTGATGGCGTTGATACGCTGGTTTTGCTGGCAGGAGGATATGTTTTTCTCGTGGATGAGATACAGCAGGTAGTCGTTTATCTCGCCGGGGGTAACCGTTTCAATCTTACGCCCCTCGAAATGCTGTTGGAAATCGCGGAAATAGGAGGTATATACCCTTACGGTATGGTCACTGTAACGCACTTGCTGAAGTTTTTCCAGATAGCCTTCCGGCAGTGGCGGCCGTTTGTCTTCCTCTTTACGGGGGGCGGTTTCCTTGATGGCAGAATAGTCTATAAACGCCATTTTCACATAGCGGTCGAAGAACTCGGCAAGCACGAAATCTTCTGCCGGCAGATAAGCCCTGCCGCCGACAAGCAGTACGTTTTCTTCCTTCGACAGCGACAAGCGGATGTCATTGTCATTACCGAAAGTCACTTCGACAAATTCTCTCCCGTTTCTTATCACCGGAGAAAGTTTGATCTTGGTTTTTGGGGTATATATTTCCATGCCTCACGTTTTGTCGGATATTGAAACCCGTTTTCGCAAATTTATAAAAAAACACGGGTTATCCATGCGCTTTATTGACATTTAACAATAGATCCCGACTACCTGACAATAAGGTGAGGAGCCACGAAAATACCCTCTGCCAAATCCGTCCTTCCCGGCACTCCGTTTCTCCGATTTCCTCTGCCCTGCGCCACAAGCGGCCACTTCTGTGCCCGATGCTTCCATAGCCTTTCCAACTCTTTTACGTTCAGCCGGTTCCCCTTACTTTCGTTCCCGCATCGCTATTGGTGCTAACTAAAAACACTCGTAATTATGGACGAAAACGTAAAGAACGACGCTAAACAAGTCATGCTCGTTCAGAATGCCGACGACGGACGACTGCAAGCCGTTACCGGCGTGGATCGGGACGGCAATATCCAGACCACCGACCCCACGGATCAGAATGTGGCGAGCCTGCTGAACGTGAACACGCAGGATTCAGCCCTCGAAGCCTTCTTCAAAAAGTTCATGGAACAGGCCCAGAACCCCGTCCACACGGGTATCTTCGTCATGACGGAGAATGCCCTGAACAAACTTATCCGCATCGACTTCGACCCGGAGATTCTGGAAAATTACCGTATCGACCCCTCCGAACGGCTTCAGACGCAGGAGCAGCGGCAGTTCGAGCCGCTGGACGTCACGAAGATAGACCTGGCGGATATGGAGAAGAAAGGTATCCGCATGGAGGACATCGAGCCGCACCTGAAAGCCATGTCTTACGGACATAAATCCAACGGGCTGGTGGAGATGAACCCCGAACTGGAGAACGGGATGCGTGTTTCCACCAAAGGGCGCGTGTCGCTCGAAGAGCAGGCGGACGGCTCGCTGCGCGTCGTGCCGCATTACTGGCAGGAACGGCCCGACCTCGACGCCCCCTTCCACGGGGTGCTGCTCGACGAGGAGGCGAAAACGAACCTGATGAACACCCGCCACGCCGGGAAAGTGATCGACCTGGAGCTGGAGCCGGGCAAGCTCACGCCCTGCTACGTGTCGATAGACAAATGGACGAACACGCTGGAACCCATGCCCGTTTCGTTACTCGAAAAACGTGCCCGCATCAAGGAGGCCGACCTCTCGGAAGGCAAGCAGATGGATTTCTACGGCGGCGGCAAGGTGTTGCTCGAAGGATATACCACCCGCGCGGGTTATAAGCGGGATGCCTATATCCAAATCGACGCGGCCGAACGTAACTATTCCTTTACCTACGACGGTTTGGATCGCAACCGCTACGCCCAGGAGAACAAGGAGATTTACCGCCAGAAGGCCGCCGAGAAAAACGGACGGCAGGAAACTACGGCCTCCGAACGACAGCCCACGCTCACGATTCACCGGACAATCCTCAAAGCCTCCGTGCCCAAAGAGGCTTATGACCAGTGGACGGAAGCGGTGAATGATCCCTCCAAGCGGGCGGATGTCAAGGCTTTCTACATCAAGGGCATGGTCAAGGACGGGCAGGGTGAGCCGTTCAACGCCTGGGTCAAGCCCAACTTCGAGCGTAACAAGATGGACTTCTTCCGCTGGAATCCCGACCGTGCGAAACGGCAGGGAGCGGAGGTCAAACCCGCCGTTGAAAGCCGTACCCAGGTCGCCGTCAATTCCGAGGGCAAGACCGTCGAAGCGGTCAAAGGTGTGAAAGAGCCGCTCAAGCAGGGACAGCAGGAAGCCACCCCGACGCAGAAGAAAAATTACCGCAGCAGCAAAAAGAGCAACTCCAAAGGTGTCAAGGTATAACGTATGAAATGGTTCTACATGCAGGCCGGAGCCATGCCGCTCCTGATCGCGGCGCTGGCCGCCTTGTACCTCCGGCCGGGTAAACGCAGCCCCCCGGAGGAGGCGGACGACGGACGGCAGTATTACGACGGGAACGGCAACCATGTCTATTACGACCGCCGGCTGATCGCCCGTCCGGAAAAAGAGAAAGAAGAAGAACTACAAGAAAACAACCACTGAAAAATCCGAATCATCATGCAAGTAATTATCGCAGAAAAGCCCTCGGTGGCGCGTGAGATCGCCGCCATCGTGGGAGCCACGAACCGTAAAGACGGTTTTATCGAGGGAAACGGCTACGCCGTAACCTGGGCCTTCGGCCACCTGGTCGGGCTGGCAATGCCCCAACAGTACGGCATCGTGGGTTTCCGCCGGGAAAACCTGCCTATCCTGCCATCATCGTTCATCCTCCTGCCCCGGCAGGTTCGGGAGGGTAAAGAGTATAAGGCCGACCCGGGTGTCGTGAAGCAGCTCGGTATTCTCCGGGAATTGTTCGGCATGGCCGAGCGCATCATCGTCGCGACCGACGCGGGGCGTGAAGGGGAGCTGATCTTCCGCTACATCTACTCTTACCTGGAATGCCGCACCCCTTTCGTGCGGTTATGGATCAGCAGCCTGACCGACCGGGCCATCCGCGAGGGGTTACAACACCTCCGCCCTGGCAACGAATACGACAACCTTTACCTCTCGGCCAAAGCCCGCAGCGAAGCCGACTGGATCGTCGGTATCAACGCCTCGCAAGCGCTTGCCGTGGCTGCCGGGCGGGGCGTCTGGTCGCTCGGACGGGTGCAGACCCCCACGCTGGCGATCATCTGCTCCCGTTACCTGGAGAACAAGGCGTTCAAGCCCGCCACCTATTTCCGGCTGAAGCTCTCCACGGCAAAGGAGGGCACGGAGTTCACCGTCCTCTCCACGGAGAAATTCGACGGCAGGGAGAAGGCGGAAGCAGCCCGCGCCGAGGTTATCGGCGCCCGAACGGTACGCGTCGTGAACGTGGAGCGCAAGGAGGCCAGGGAACAGCCGCCTCTCTTGTACGACCTGACGACACTCCAGAAAGAGGCCAACAGCCGGTATGGTTTTTCGGCAGAAAAAACGCTCGACATCGCCCAGTCGCTTTACGAGAAGAAGTTCATCACTTATCCCCGTACCGGCTCACGCTATATATCGGAAGATGTGGCCGAGGAGATTCCGGCACTCATCGGGAACATGACACGCTATCCCCGTTTCGCGGAATACGCGGGCCTGATGGATACCGCATCTCTCTCCCGCCGAAGCGTGGACAACGAAAAGATCGCCGACCACCACGCGCTGCTTCCCACCGAGAACCTCCCCTCCGAACTGGATGCCGACCACCGCATCGTCTATGAGATGGTCGCGGGGCGGATGCTCGAAACCTTTTCCGGGGCCTGCGTGAAAGAAAACACTTCCCTTACCCTGCAAAGCGCGGGGCATGATTTCACGGCCCGCGGCAGTATCATGGTCGAGACGGGCTGGCGGGCCGTCCTGAATGAACCTGTCGAGGAGAAAGAGGAGGACATGACCCTCCTTCCCGACATCGTGCAAGGCGACGAGCTGCCCGTCAAAGGATGCGGCACGGAACAGAAACAGACCCGGCCGCGCCCCCTTCACACGGAATCGAGCCTGCTGGCGGCGATGGAAACCGCCGGACGCGAACTGTCCGACGAGGCCGAACGCGAGGCGATGAAGGATGCCGGCATCGGCACGCCCGCCACCCGTGCCGCCATCATCGAAACGCTCTTTGCCCGCGAGTATGTCAGGCGAGAGAAAAAGTCGCTTGTACCCACGGACAAGGGACTGGCCGTGTATGCCGTGGTCAGGGACAAGAAGATCGCCGATGTCGCCATGACGGGCGGCTGGGAACTGGCCCTCTCGAAGATCGCCACCGGGGAGATGGACGCCCCGACGTTCCATCGCGGTATCGAGGTCTTCGCCTCGCAAATCGCCAAAGAACTGCTGGAAGCAAGAATCGACGGCGCGGAGAGTGACACAGCCTGCCCGCGTTGCGGCAGGCCCGTGGTGTTCTATCCCAAACTCGCCAAGTGCCAGAATCCCGATTGCGGCCTGACCGTATGGAGAACCGTGGCCCGCAAGGAGCTGACCGACAAGCAGCTCGCGGAACTGCTGACCAAAGGCAAAACCGGCACGATCCGGGGATTCGTCAAAAACGGCGGCGGGACGTTCGACGCGGCCCTCACGCTCGATGACCAGTTCAAGACCTCGTTCGTTTTCGAACCGCGCGATACTCCCAGGCAGGGAAAGAGGAACAAACGGAAATAATCGTTACCTTTGCCACTGGAAAAGACCTGTCATAACGAGATACGCTTGTTTGATAAGGATTTTTTCAGTGGTCGGCGCTTCGGGTGGGAACCCGGGGCGCCTTTCTCTTCCCCGATTATCAACGACCACTAAAAATTCTTATCATGCCAGACAAGCAACACCATACCCCCACGGGGGAATTGTCCTATTACGGACTTTCGTTACTATCCTACCTCAAGGACAGCCACCCGGAACTCATCGCCGAAAGTGAGTTCATCGCCGAGCGGGCCGACAGCGCCGCCCAAGCGTACAGCGAGGCGATCCGTTCGGGCTGCAACCACATCGAGGCCGAAGAAATTGCCCGCGAGGAACTCTGCCGCGGACTGCACTTTTCACCCTACAACACGCTGGTAAACATCCTCTGGAGGGAATTCGAGGCGGAGATTCCCGAGGATACCGCCCGGCAGGCGGCTCTACGCCTGCTGCCCCTCTGCCGCGGGGTGCTGGAGAAGTACGACCTCACGGACGACTTCGCCGACACGCCCGACTACGAACTGTTCTATACCGAACTGACGGGAACCGTCCAAATACTTCTCGAAGATGGCATTCAATAAGAAAACCCACCTCCGCCAGAATATCGACGCGCTGAAGACGGCCTTCACGCTCGACAGGGAACGGCGGGCGCCGACTCCCGAAGAAGAAAGGACACTCGGCGCATACAGCGGCTTCGGCGCCATCAAGGAAGTGCTGGAAAACCCCACCGGGAAACCGGACAAGGACGGCATGGCAACGCTCGTGGCCGAGTTGCACGAGGTCATCAGGGCGAACACCCCCGACGAACGGGAATACAAGCGCTACATGGACGGGATCAAGAACTCCGTCCTGACGGCTTTTTACACGCCCCCGAAAGTGGCAGACGCCATCGTGGAGGCGATATGGGACACGCGGATCGTCCCCAAACGTATTCTTGACCCCAGTGCGGGAACGGGGGTTTTCGTCAGTGCCGTGGATTTCCACGCCCCCTATGCGGAGATCACCTGCTTCGAGAAAGACCCCGCCACGGGGTTGATCCTGAAGCACCTGCACCCCGAAAAACGGGTGCGGGTACAGGGATTCGAGCGCATCGAACCCAAATACGCCGGTTACTACGACGTGGCCGTGAGCAACATCCCTTTCGGGGACGTGGCGCTCTTCGACCCGTTCTTCTCCACCCATACCGACCCCGTGCGGCGGCAAGGCACACGGGCGCTGCACAACTATTTTTTCATGAAGTCCGTCGATATGGTACGCGAGGGCGGCCTGGTGGCATTCATCACCTCGCAGGGAGTATTGAACGCCGAGCAGGGACGCCCCGTGCGCGAGTGGCTGATGAACCGCTGCGAGCCCGTATCGGCCATCCGGCTGCCGAACAACCTCTTTACAGAACACGCGGGGACGGAGGTCGGCAGCGACCTGGTTATCCTGCAAAAGAAAGCCGCCACGGGGGAACTGTCCGAACGGCAGCGGGATTTCATCGAATCCCGCAAGCTGTCGAACGGCATCCGGATAAACAACCTTTTCCAGTCGTTCGACAGGGTGATCCATACCGAGGCCAAAGTAGGCAAAGACCCCTACGGCAAACCGGCGATGGAGTTCACCCACGCGGAGGGCGTGGACGGCATCGACCGGGAGATGCGGCGTATGCTCTCGGAGGATTTCAACCGGCATTTCAACGAGAGTTATTGCCTGGAACATGCTCCGGAACAGACACCCGGTACACCGGAGCGGGAATTGTCCCGTCCCCGTCAGGCGGAACGCCAGCGTGCCGAAAGACACGAGCCCCGCCTTGCCGGAGAAATCGTCAAGGAGATTATCGCCGATGCCCGTAACCTTCAGCAGCAGCGGGAAGAGGAGGAAAAACGCCGCGTCGTCGCCGAAATGGCGGCACAGGGCTACCATGTCGATACCGAAACCGGGGAGATTACCCGAATCGAAAACAAACCCGGACAAGTGTTACCGGATTCTGCTGCCACACCCGCCGGAGAACCGACCGGGGAGGATCTGGCCGACTTCGGGGCCTGGTCGAAAGAGCGGGAGAATCGCTTGTGGGAGCAGCACCCGCCGAAACCCGAAGATTTCGGCATGGCAGATACTCCCGTGCAGCACGTGGGCGGAATAACGGAACCGAAACCGCGGGAGGGCTTCGCCGGGTCGCTTTTCGACACGGTGGAAACGGCGGCTCCCGTACCTGCCACCCAAGCTGCCGAACCGGTAAATGTGCAGCAGGAACCGTTGCTGACGCTCTACGATCTGTTCGGCTTCAGCGCCGAGGAGCGGCGGCAGGCAGAACTCGGTATATCCAAGAAAAGGAACAGCCGCCGGGGAGCAAAGCGGAAGACGCCCCGACAACCCTCATTATTCGCCCCGGCCTCCTCTCCGGAGGAACAGAAGAGCGAAATGCCGAAAACGACGCCACCGGAGCGTGATCCCGAAGACTTGTATGCCTCCCTGAACTGGGAGGACAACCCGCCGATCAACGGCTTTTACGAGATGATGATGTCGCTTACCCCGGAACGGAGGGCGGAATTGCGCCGACAAAGCGCCCGGCAGCAGGAAACCCCGGAACAGCGGGAACGGCAGGCGGTACGCCCCCCGACGGAAGCCCCGAAAGGCAAACGGAAACAAGCCGCCGGTACGCCGAGAACGGGCGGCCTGTTCGACACGCCGGACAATCCAGAGGAGGAAGAACCCGGTAAAGAAATGCCGCAGATACGGGAGGCGGATATGAAACCCCGACCGTTCGAGGGGGAGGTCGCCCCCTATTTCCGCGAGGGAACACTCGTCACGGACGGACAAAACCGGGTCGGCTACCTGCGGGAGACTGAATCCCTGCAACCCATGTTCCACCCGCTGGAACTCACGCCTGCACAACGGACGAAAGCCTCCATGTATATCGAGATACGCGATGCCTATTACCACCTTTATAACAACGAGGCGGAAACGCTGACGGCGAACCCCGCCCTGCGGGAGATGCTCAACCGGCTTTACGACAATTTCACCGAACGCTTCGGACGGCTCAATGACAAACGCAACCTCGACCTGATCAAGATGGACGCGCGGGGGACGGAGATTCTGTCGCTGGAGCGTTACATCGACGGCAAGGCACGCAAAGCCGACATCTTCGAGCGTCCCGTGGCCTTCAATCCCGATGAGATCACGCACGCCGACGACGCTTCGGAGGCCCTTGTGGCCAGCCTGAACAAGTACGGCCGGGTGGAACCGCACTACATGGCCTCGCTCACGGGAACTACCGTGGAGGGAATACTCGGGGAACTGAAAGGACGTATCTATTACAACCCGGAAACGGACGGCTACGAGGTTGCCGACAAGTTCATCGCCGGCAATGTCATCGGGAAAGCCGAACGGATCGAGGCGTTCCTGCGGGAGAATCCCGACCACGCCCCGGCCCGGGAATCGCTGGAGGCTCTGCGCGAGGCGACGCCCAAACCCATCGCTTTCGACGACCTGGATTTCAACCTGGGCGAACGGTGGATTCCAAAAGGTGTTTACGAGCGTTTCGCCTCCTCGCTCTTCGATACGGAGGTGAAGATCACCTTCGCCTCCAACCTGGACGAGTACGGCGTGAAGGCGGAAGCGACGAACGTGAAGATCACGGAGCAGTATGCCGTCAGCGCGCAGACCCGTAAGTACAACGGCCTGCACCTTTTGAAACACGCCCTGCAAAACACTTCGCCCGACATCACCAAGACCGTCCTCAAATGGGTGGACGGAGAACGGCGGGAGGTCAAAGTGCGTGACGGGGAGGCCATACAGCTCGCCAACAGCAAGATAGATGAGATCCGGGGTGCTTTCCCCGAATGGCTGCGCGAGCAGTCGTCCGACTTCAAAGACCGCCTGACAGACCTCTATAACCGTACTTTCAACTGTTACGTGCGCCCGAAGTACGACGGGACGCACCAGGAATTCCCCGACCTCGACCTCAAGGGGCTGGGAATCGACAAACTGTATGACAGCCAGAAGGACGCGATATGGATGGACAAACTGCTCGGCGGCGGGATAATCGACCACGAGGTGGGCGGCGGAAAGACCCTTATCATGTGCTGCGGGGCCTACGAGAAGAAACGCCTCGGGCTGGCCAATAAACCCATGATTATCGGGCTGAAAGCCAACATCCATGAAATAGCCCGGACGTTCTGCACCGCTTACCCGATGGCCAAAGTCCTCTACCCGGGCAAGGAGGATTTCACGCCCCGGAAGCGTGAGCGCATCTTCCGGGAGATACGCAACAACGACTGGGACGCCGTGATCCTCTCGCACGAACAGTTCGGCATGATACCCCAGTCCCCGGAGATACAGCAGGAGATATTGCAGGCCGAGCTGGACTGTGTGGAGGAGAACCTCGAAGTGCTCAAAGCACAAGGCAGGGACGTTTCCCGCGCCATGATGAAAGGGTGTCAGAAACGCAAGGCCAACCTGGAAGCCAAGTTGCAGAAGGTGGCGCACGCGCTGGAAACACGCAAGGACGACGCCGTGGACTTCCGCCTCATGGGTATCGACCACCTCTACGTGGACGAGAGCCACAAATTCAAGAACCTGACTTTCACGACCCGGCATGACCGGGTGGCGGGCCTCGGAAATCCCGAGGGGTCGCAGCGGGCGCTCAACATGCTTTTCGCGCTGCGTACCATACAGCAGCGCACGGGCCGCGACCTGGGGGCGACGTTCCTCTCGGGAACGACCATCTCCAACTCGCTCACGGAACTGTACCTGCTTTTCAAGTACCTGCGCCCGAAGGAACTGGAGCGTCAGAATATCCGCACCTTCGATGCCTGGGCGGCCATATTTGCCAAGAAAACCATCGACTACGAGTTTTCCGTGACCAACGAGGTCGTGCAGAAAGAACGGTTCCGATATTTCATCAAGGTTCCCGAACTGGCCATGTTCTACTCCGAGATTACAGATTACCGCTCGGCGGAGGATATAGGGATCGACCGACCGCAAAAGAACGAGATATTGCACAATATCCCGCCGACACCCCAGCAGACGGAGTTCATAGAACGGCTGGTGCAATTCGCCAAATCGGGCGATGCCACGCTCCTGGGCCGCCTGCCGCTCTCGGAGCGGGAGGAAAAGGCGAAAATGCTCATTGCCACAGACTACGCCCGCAAGATGTCGCTCGATATGCGTATGATAGACCCCGAACTATACAGCGACCACGTGGACAACAAGGCGAGCCACTGCGCCCGTATGATTGCCGGTTACTACCGCCGTTTCGAGGCGTACAAAGGTACGCAGTTCGTATTCTCCGACCTGGGAACCTACAAACCCGGAGCGGGGTGGAACGTCTATTCCGAGATACGGCGTAAACTCGCGGAGGATTACGGCATACCCCAAAGCGAGGTGCGGTTCATCCAGGAGGCGACCTCGGAAAAAGCGCGCAAGGAGATGATCGCCGGTATGAACGCCGGAAAAATCCGCGTACTCTTCGGATCGACCGAGATGCTCGGGACGGGAGTGAACGCGCAGAAACGCTGCGTGGCGATACACCACCTGGACTGCCCCTGGCGTCCCAGCGACCTGGAGCAGCGCGACGGGCGGGGAATACGCACCGGGAACGAGATCGCCAAACTCCATGCCGACAACAAGGTGGACGTGATATTATACGCCGTCGAGAAGTCGCTCGACGCCTACAAGTTCGGGCTGTTGCACAACAAGCAACTGTTCATCCGCCAGCTCAAGACCAACAACATGGGAAGCCGTACCATCGACGAGGGGGCCATCGACGAGAAAAGCGGCATGAATTTTTCCGAGTATGTAGCCGTCCTCTCGGGAAATACAGACCTGCTGGACAAGGCCCGCCTGGAGAAGAAGATCGCCACGCTCGAAAGCGAACGCCAGGCATTCGTGCGCGGCAAATCATCGAGCCGCTACAAGCTGGAGCAGATCACGGAGAAGATAGAGAAGAACAACGACCTGATACGGCGTATCGGCAAGGATCTGGAACACTTCAAGGCCCGCGTCGAGTTCAACGAGGACGGCTCGTACCGCAATCCCGTGAAACTGAACGGGCTGGAAACCTCCGACCCCAAGCTCATCGGGAAACAGCTCAACCGTATCGCCGAAACGGCACGCACGCTCGACAGGCTCGAACCCATCGGGAGCCTCTACGGGTTCGAACTGCTCGTCCAGAGCGAAACGACCGGGAAAGACGGGCTCGACCTGGTGCAGAACCGTTTTTATGTCCGGGGTGAAGGGGATTATCTATACCAGTATAACTACGGGAATATCGCCTCCGACCCGCGACTGGCGGCGATGAACTTCATCCACGCGCTCGCGACCATCGAGCCGACACTGGAAAAATTCCGGAAAAAGAACGAGGAACTGGAGAAAGATATTCCCGTCCTGCGGGAAGTGGTGGAAAGTTCCTGGCGCAAGGAGCCCGAACTGACGGCCCTGAAAACTGACCTGACGGAAATAGACCGCAGGATACAGCAAAGCCTCAAACCGATAGAAGAGAGCGAGGGAAAGGAGGCGGAGGAGGATAACGACGTGTGCCGGGAACGGCATGACACGGCGGAAGAGCTCCCGAAGGAAGACAACACGGCGGCCCGTATTCCTTCCCGGCTGCGGCAGATTGCCGACGCCTCCGGGGGGCGCATCGTGATCGCGGGCGTGGGCAGCCCGCCGGAGAACGGCCCCGCAAAGAAAGGGATTAAGATGTAAGCGAAAAGCCGACGGAAGTACAGATTTCCGTCGGCTTTTTTCATATGCCCATGAGCGTTGTTGTCACACTTCCTGCAAGAGTGTTTGCAGCTCCTCCTGCGTGGGAAGATAGGTCATGTACTGGGCGGCGAAGACCTGCTTTTCATCTTCGGGCAGCGTATAACGGACGACCGCGTCGTTTTTCTCCGCGCAGAGGACGATACCCACCGGAGGGTTATCCCCGGGATTCATCAACTCACGGGTGTAGTAATTGACATACATCTGCATCTGCCCCAAATCCTGATGGGTCAGCTCCCCGGATTTAAGGTCTATTAAAACGAAACAGCGGGCCAGGTAATTGTAAAAGACCAGGTCGATGTAGAAATGCTTGTCGTCGAAGGAGATACGCTTCTGTCGCGCGACGAAGGCGAAGCCTTTCCCGAGTTCGAGCATCAAGCGCTGCAAGCGGCTGATGAGCAGTTGCTCCAGATCGGTTTCCAGAAAATGCTCTCCCTGGGGGATACCGAGAAACTCCAGGATATACGGGTCGCGGATGATCTCTTTGGGTTCGACACGCCCGGGTTCGGTACGGGAAATCTCCTCTTTCACGGCTTTCTTGTCTCGGCTGGCCAGCAAGCGGTCATAGAAAAGCGTGTTGATTTGGCGGTCGAGCTGCCGGACACTCCAGTTTTCCTTGACGCACTCGTGCAGGTAAAAATCACGGGCGGCATCGCCCGACACCTTGAGAAGCGTGCGGCAATGCGACCAGCTCAATTTATCACACAGCGTGTGATATTTCGGGTAGCACTGGTAAAACTGCCTCATGTACCGCAGGTTGGTGGCCGTGAACCCGTTTCCGAACTCCGCCACGAGCCGCCTGGAAAGGGTGTTGATGACAGCCTTGCCATATCCGGCACGGCCGGTTCCCTGCTGCTCGTACTCCACTATATATTTCCCTACCTGCCAGTAAGCCCTCACGAGGGTCGAATTGACATGATGTATCACCTTCGCGCGCGCTTCCTGCAAGATATGGCGCACGTTATGCAGTAGCTCTTCCTCCCCTTTGTCGGCAGGATATATTTTATCTGTTTCTTTCATTGTTCATTATTATATAGGCTTCCAAGTGCAAACATACTGATTTTACGGCAAATATCGAACGGTTGTACCGCCTTGTCGTGCCTTATTCCATGTATCTCCGCGTTTTTCCATGACGCCGGACTCTCGGGACAGGGCCTAACCGGAACCGGCAGGACGATCCTTTTTCAGCTTGCGGAAATTACTGAAGTTACGCTCGATGAACCGCAGGACGTCCGATTCCCGGTAGAAGGTCTTGTGATAGATCATCTCGTAAGGCAGCTCTCCCGAGGTGCGGTAACGCTGGAGTGTGCGCTTGCTGATATTGAGCATACGGCACAGGTCGTAATTGTCCAGAAGACGCTCCCCGTCAGGCAGGATGGAAAGCGGTTGCTCCACGTCCCCCGCGCACAGCTTCTCGATACGTTCCAGCCGTTCCGAGAGCCGCTGCATCCATCCGTCGAAATATTCCTTATCCAGAAACATGGCCTACTCCTTTGGTCGGTTTTTGCGCCGCACGGAACGCTCCTTCAGCACACGGCGGATTTCCGTGAGGGAATAATACAGCTTCCGGTTGATGGCCGAATAGGTGATCACGTGATCCGAGCGGAGGCGTTGAAGGGTACGCCCGCTGATGCCCAGGTAACGGCAGACCTGCTCGCCGTCCATCCATTCGTCGTTTATATACTCCTTATTCCATGCACGCCCCTTTTCAGGGAGAGAGGCGATTGCAGCCTCTATTTTCTCTATACGCCCGACAAGCTCGTTATAGGCTCGCGAACCGATCACTATGATTTTCATACTTCTTTGTTTTTTAGTCTGTTACAAAGGTCGGGCTTATATGGACAGCTTAAAACGAGGTCGGTACGACTTTTTTTTGATAATTTGCAGTGAACTGATTCTCAATGGTTCATGCGGTGAAGAAGGCAGTGTTTTTTACCGAAATCCGCGGCCCGTACTCGGTATTTTTATTGGCAGAAATGCGATAGCATACTGTGATTCAACGCTTAACGGTGTTCTAATCCGGACGGGGCTACAACGGAACACCCGTATCGGCTCCTTATACGGGTGCAAATACGGGCGTTCGGGAAAGTTCCTTTCGAGAGTTACGGGGGAAAACCGACCTCGGTTCTTTTGTTATATACAACGCTGATTATCAGTGTTTCTATAAGGAATAGAGTGCTTTACCGGTTCATGTTCTACTCGGAATTGCCGTTTTTCTTGTTTCGCTTCCACGTCTGCATACGTTTAAGCAGGGCCTCTTTCGCCTTGTCAAGCCACGGTGTCGGGTTGTTTCGGATTTTCATATCGCAGAATGTCCTCGAAAGGTTCATGTCGAGGTGTACGTTGAAAGCGTTGGAAATGTAGCTGGCAAGTTGCGTGAGTGGCACATTGCCGAAACAGCCTTTACTGTCGAGCAGGTAAATAAGTTCCGTCAGATCCGTCTTCGAGTCCTGCCATGTCGGACGCACGTCAGACAATGGCAGAACCATGTTCCGGAGGTTCGTGCTCTCCAGTGATTCCAATTCGCCCATAAGATAAACCGACAACATATCGTTGGCCAGGATTTTCGCCACCTTGAAATCCGCGTTTGTCGAAAACTGCGGGTCGAGTTCATAGTAGAAGGTTTCCAGGTATTGCTCCGTGTCGGTCTGCCCGCGCAGGAAATAGAGGCTGTCCAGGTGTGTAGCGCCGCTGCGGAAATAGCGGATAAAGTCGAGGCGTTTCTGCGTGTACGCGTTGATGGCCCGAACATGGGCGTCCAGGTACTCCCGTTGTGCCTCGATACTTCCTACCGGACGGTTCATCTCGATATTGTAGAGCTTGCGGTAATAGATCAGACGGCAAAAAAGACGAGGTTTGATTTCTTTGAAGAACTTTATTTCCTCGTCATCGTTTTGAAAACGGTAGCCGATGATATATTGTTTCAAACGGTCGAACGCTTCTCCCAGGACACGTGACGCTTCAAGCGACTTTTTCAACACGTCGGTATCCCGCGATTCGATACGTTCGATACTCCGCAGGACTTCGCTGTTTAATTTTTCTATAAATGCAATCATAATCCGTCTTGTTACTTTCGCGTATAAAGTTAGCGAATCGAAAAACCGGCGGATTACGATTTTTATCTTTCTCTTCGTTTTTTTATCACGGAGCCGATTTTAATGTCAGATCCGACCTTCCTGGCGGATGGAAGTGGGATTGCTCCCCATATTCCGCTTGCAAAAGTCCGTAAAGTGGGATTGGGCGGAGAAACCGCACATGTAGGCTATTTCCTGCAACGTGTAGTGTGTCGTCCGCAACAACTCCCCGATACGTTCGATACGGCGCTGACGTAACCACGAGGAGGCCGAGCAGCCGAAAACCCGCTGGAAACGCCGGCGGAAGGTAATCGTGCTGGAATACCCGCAAACCCCGGCGAGTTCCGTGACGTTATCCGAGGCAAGATAATTCGATTTGACACGGGAGATGAACTCGTAATCGTCCCCCAGGTGCAACAGCTCCTCGAACTCCCCGACATCGGCGGGAGTGAGATGTTCATAAGAGGCGTCGAGCATTTTCAGCATGACAGCAGCGTTACATTCAACGGGCATACCCAATGTCTTACGGGCTTCACGCAGGTAATTCTTGAACCGCAGCCGCAGCGTGTCGTGATGCGGGTAGGAACACTCGGACAGAATGGTGCAAACCGTCCGCAGTTCATCGACACAACAGTAGCCGAAATACCACGTTACAAGACGCTCGACGTAATGGACGACATGAAATTCCTCCGAAAGCATCAGAAGAAGCAGGAACGGGGTGAAATCCTGGTATTCCCTCGTTATGGGACGGGGTGCTTCGTCAAGCAAGGAGGCGATGTCCCGCATCAGCAGAGAATCTCCCGAGTACGCTTTTATTTGTTCGGAACTGCGGGCATAATCCCGGTAACGCGATATGACCGCCGACAAAGCATTGAACTTCACGGCGTGAACGCCTTCTATAAAGGAAGGGCGAAGACTGTTGTAAATGGATAAGTCGGTTTGCATAAGTCATTTCTATAAAACGGAGCCGCATCCCCTTGTTGCCAAAACTCCGCAAGTCGTTACTTATGAACCGCTTGGAACACGGTACGAATCCTAATTACAAATATATCGCATCTGATAATCCGGAACAAATATCAGCAGGTAAAAATGAAAATAAACCTCGTTATTTTTGATTATTACCTGCAATAATATTATATTTGCAAACAAATAAGAGTTGTTTGACAGCATGAGAAATATAGTGTATCAAAGCACTTTACCAATTTCTTATCCGTTGCCCATTCTCATGCGAGTTTCTTTTAATCTATTTGTAGTCAATTAAATACCTTCAGACTACATCAAATATACGAAAAGACTTGCAACTGAAAAAATATATGCCCAATCTGATAGCACCGCACATCAGCCCGTATTCTCATTTTGTCAGGACAACATGTATCAACATTACAGTCCCTAACGCCAGAGCCTCACACATCTTAATGTCAAAAAAGCAGACGGACTTTACGTCAGCATTAAATCCGAACAATCAGTTCATCATGAGCAATGTGCCCATTTCTCCTTTAATTCATATAACAGATACTCACTGTCTCCTTAATAGAAGGAACAATTCACAAATCCCGGAGCGTTGTCCTCAAACTGTATGTTCACAATATTTAACACGATACCGGCTATCGGAAATATCGATATCAGCCTATAAAAACCTACGGAACACATCCTCCGTACAATCGATTTCACCGAATCAAAGTCAAAATAATTTACCGGAAAAAAGCTCGCCTCCAACCGGCAAACCAGAATGAGGCGACGGCATTTCCGTCTACAAGACGGCTGTCTTGGCACTGCTACGGCCAGAGAAAACCACATCAGAAAAGCCCCAAATCCCGTTCCGCCAGCGTTCCTCATCGGAAATGTTACGCAAAAGAGCCTGTTTCATCATGCAATAAAGACCATATCACACCTCAAAAGAGGCTTTATTACACGACGAAATGGACCATTCTGCACAACGGAAAAGCCTCTTCCACAAGTCAACAAAAGGCATAACACGTCATCATATATACAACAAACTGACTGTCAAGCTATTAGAGCACATGTATAAGATTCGCATATTTCACATCGGCAGACACCACTTCGGCAAATAACGGAGCTACAGGAAGGCTGGTGTAAAGATTTTTTACCATCGCGGATGCCCTGTCTCCGCCGTACGGAAAATCCGTATGCGGTGAGCCGAACGGTCTCCGCCACTACCCCACACCGCCCGGTCCATCCCATCCGCAAGATGTCACAATGTAAAAAAATAATAGATTTTTATTACAAATATTGTTGTATATATCATCGGAATTAACTACATTTGCTATCTAAATGTAAATTTAAAAACATATCATAATGGAAAAGATAGACAAACTCGACAAAAAGATACTTGGAATACTTTCAAAAAATGCCCGTATACCTTTCAAGGATGTAGCAGCCGAATGTGGCGTGTCAAGAGCCGCCATACATCAGCGCGTGCAGCATCTTGTGGAGGACGGAGTGATCACAGGAAGCGGTTTCGACGTCAATCCTAAGAGCATCGGCTACACCACATGTACTTATGTCGGCCTCAACCTCGAGCGCGGAAGCATGTATAAGAACGTAGTTCAGCGTCTGCTCAACATACCCGAAATCGTGGAATGTCACTTCACCACCGGCCCGTACACCATGCTCGTGAAACTCTACGCACGCGACAACGAACAGCTCATGGACCTGCTCAACAACCAGATGCAGGGCATACCCGGAGTGGTTTCCACCGAAACACTCATTTCGCTCGAACAGAGCATCAAGAGAGAAATTCCTGTACACATCGACGAATAATACCTTCGCCGCCTGCGGGAGGATGCCGGCAATGCATGCCCGACACTTTTACGCCCGCAGGCAGCGCACCCCACTTCCTTACAACTGCATGCAAAACCCTCTTCGCAAGAAATGAAATCATTTGATCTCAACGCGATAACACACGACATTTATTCGGTTTTTCCTGAGGCGACACGCAAGCCGCTTATAGGAATAACGTCCAATTATACCGACGGCGACGCATCGCTGCGCGACCGTTACTACACACAGATCGTGGCTGCCGGAGGCGTGCCGGTGATTATTCCACCCGTAGCCGACAGCGACGTCATCATCAACACACTCGACAACATCGACGCGCTGCTCCTCACAGGAGGCGCCGACCACAACCCACTATGGAGCGGACAGCAGCCGCAACCGGGCCTGCACAACATCAACGCAAGGCGCGACCTGCCCGAACTGCTCGCCACACGGTTGGCCTACAACCGCCAGATTCCCATTCTGGGTATATGCCGCGGCATGCAGACCATAGCCATTGCGCTGGGCGGTGAGGTGTGTCAGGACATTCCGCACACACCACAGCTCATAAAGCATTCGCAGGATGCCGACCGCACGGAACCCACCCATAGCGTCAACATCGAGCAGGATTCGTGTCTGCACACGATATTCGGCGCAGACACCATATACGTCAACTCCTTCCATCATCAGGCAGTAGCGTCGCCCGGCAAAGGCATGCGCATAGTGGCAACAGCACCCGACGGCACGGCCGAAGCCATGGAGAGCATCGGCCACAAGGCCATTATAGGCGTACAGTGGCATCCTGAATGGATGGGCGAAGACGGTCTGCCGCTGTTCAGATGGCTTGTGGACGAGGCGCGGCTATTCAGCGAAGCCAAGCACACTCACACCACTACACTCACCCTCGACACCCACTGCGACACGCCGATGTTCTTCTCTCAGGGCATACACTTCGAAGAACGCGACCCGCGCATACTCGTCGACCTGCACAAGATGGACGACGGACGCCAGGACGCCGTGACAATGGTGGCCTATCTTCCGCAGCCAGGCGACGGCCAGAGTTTTGCCGACGTGTCACAGTTCGGCACAGAGAGCCCCAAGGCTTATGCCGATCTCATCTTCGACAAGATAGAAGACATCGTGGCACACAATGCCTCACACATAGCCATAGCCCGCACACCTGACGATCTGTATGCCAACAAACGCAGCGGACGCAAGTCCATAATGCTCGGCATAGAGAACGGTCTGGCCATTGAGGACAACCTCGACAACATCAACCATTTCGCCCGCCGCGGCATAGTCTACATGACCCTGTGCCACAACGGCGACAATGCCATCTGCGACAGCGCACGCCGCAGCAAGGCCACAAACGGCGGAGTGAGCGCCTTCGGAGCGGAGGTTATACAGCGTATGAACGACCTCGGCATAATGGTGGACATGAGCCACGCCGGCGAAAAATCGTTCTACGACGCGCTCTCCATAAGCCGTGCGCCGATAGTATGCTCCCACTCCAACTGCCGCGCACTGTGCGACGTGCCGCGTAATCTCACCGACGACCAGCTGCGTGCGCTCGCTGCAAAGGGCGGTGTGGCACACATCACGCTCTACCACGGTTTCCTGCGCACCACAGGCGAGGCGTCCATACTCGACGCCATGGACCATCTGGAGCATGCCATAAACATTATGGGCATCGACCATGTGGGCATCGGCACCGACTTCGACGGCGACGGCGGAGTGAGCGGAATGGCCGACAGCAGCGAGATAATCAACTTCACGCGCATGCTGCTGCGCCGCCGTTACTCACAGCAGGACATCGCACGTATCTGGGGCGGCAACTGGCTGAGAGTGATGAACGAGATAAAAGCCATGGCCACTACATCCGCATAAACAGAATACTGACCGGCCGCACTACGGCCGCATCACGACACATAACAAACATTTCAAAATGAAACACATTCGCATAACACTGGCAATAACTGCCGCCATCATCATCACAGCTGCCTCGTGTGCTTCGTGCAAGAGCACTAAAAAGACCGCCGACGAAGCCATGACGGACTCGGCCGCTCTCGTAGGACCTGAATTCAACGCCGACTCGGCGTTCAACTTTGTGGCCATGCAGTGCTCGTTCGGGCCACGAACGATGAACAGCAAGGCGCACGACCGCTGCGAGGAATGGATTGCAAAGCAGTTCGAGAAATACGGCATGAAGGTGGAACGCCAGCGCGCCGACCTCAAAGGCTACGACGGAACAACGCTGAAGTCGTGCAACATCATAGCGCGCTACAACCCCGACGCCGCAAAACGCATAGTAATCTGCTCTCACTGGGACTCGCGCCCATGGGCAGACAACGATCTTGACAAGAACAACTGGCACAAACCTGTCATGGGAGCCAACGACGGAGCGAGCGGCGTGGGCGTGATGCTCGAGCTGGCACGCCTTCTCCAGAACGACAGCACACTGAGCCTGGGCATCGACTTCGTATGCTTCGACGCCGAAGACTGGGGTACTCCCGAATGGGCCGACAAAGCATCGGACAGCGACTCCTGGGCACTCGGAGCGCAGTATTGGGCAACACATCTGCCCGAAGGCTATCAGCCGGCGTACGGCATACTGCTCGACATGGTAGGCGGACAGAACGCCAAATTCTATCAGGAGGGAATATCAAAAACCTATGCTCAGGACGTGGTCAACAAGGTATGGGGAGCTGCCCACAGCATAGGCTATGCCGACTATTTCCCTATGACCGACGGCACAATGGTGAACGACGACCACGTACCACTCAACGAGAAGGCCGGAATACCTACCATCGACATCATACCTTACTATCCGGACTGTGCACAAAGCACCTTCGGCCCTACATGGCACACCGTGTATGACGACATGGAACACATAGACATCAACACTCTGAAAGCCGTGGGACAGGTGATGGTTCAGGTGATATACACCGAGACCGGCGAACAATAACGCCGCGACCGCAGCAAAAACGCCTGCCGGAAGGCTCACGGACACCGTGCGCCATCAGGCCAGACGACGAAAATAATCAATGGGAAACAGGACTTATTGCGCCGGAAACAACAACAGGAAAGCGCATGAACGATAAAAGGCGGGCAGCACAGAGCTGTCCGCCTTGTTTTATTCATCACTGCCACGGCACGTCATTCGGCACGGTCCAACGCCAGCGTCAGCCTCACGCACACCGCCTCGCCGTTCTTGCTGCCCGGTGTCCACCTCGGCATGTTCTTCATGAGACGCTCAACATCGAACTCCTCGTCTTTCGCGAGTCCTTCGGACATGGTCGCACTCTCCACCCAACCGTGGTTGTTCACTGTAATCCTGACCACAGCGTCGCCCTTACCGCCTTCGGCCAGACGCCACTTGTGCAGCATGCCGGCCTTTGCCACATAGTCTGCCAACGCTGTCCTGCCGCCCTTGAATTCGGGCGCCTTAACACCATTGCCCGGCTCATACACCTGCAACTTCTCGACACAACTGTTGCAGTAAGGCACAACAGAGTCTATCTTCAGCTCACCGTTCACCTCCGCCAGCTTCAGCAACACGAACGTGCCGCCTCTGAACTTCCCGTTATCGCGCCACACATGGGTCATCGAGTACCTGTTTTTCTCCTTTTCTTCTATCAGCATCGACGATACATCCATGCCTCCGTCATCCTGCACCTGCGTAAACAGGTCACAGTCGCAACAAATCGATTCGCCGAGAGAATCCACCGCGTAGTATCGGGCGTAATAATCTCTCATACCGTCTGTCAGGTTCTGCCGGAGGAAAATGTCCAAAGCCTTTCTGGCGTCATCCTTCGACACACCGGGCTCAAACCGCATGTACTGTGCTTTCAGATACCCGGCATAAAAATCTCTGATAAAAGCATCGCTCTTGTCGTCGTCCGATACATTGCCACAACATGCAAACACAGTGCACAGTGCGATGAACAATAACGCTTTTCTCATACGATAAAATTTAAAAGTCCTGAATAAGATATCGTAACTCTCTCTTATGCTACAGATTGTGTCAGGGCGTCGGGCTTCCGCCGTCTCATCCGGCACATCGCGCCGCGCCATGACCTCCGGCATCTGTCAGTACTTCACTTCTTCCGCCTGCTCAAAGGCCTTGTCAAGGTCGAGTTCCGCAACTATCAGCCGCTCACGGTTCTTCCAGTCATAGCCCACCTGGTAATAATGGTTGCCCCGTATGAACCCCATCTCCTCCGAACTGATGTGTGTCTCCACGTCTACATTCTCTGTAAGGACGTTCAGTGGAAAGACATCAAAATCGAATGTCACAGCTTCCATCTTATACATCTTCCTTACAGTGCCGTACATATCGGCAAAAGCGAAATCATCGGAATCTATGCGGAACACATTATAATTCCCGTAAACGCCTTTATAATAGACATAGTAACGGTCCATGCCGTATATCTCCGGTATCGGGAGCATGTATGTCTCGTCTATCTCGCCCATCACAGTCTCCTTCCACAGAAGGCGCGGCTCATAACTGAAGATGCTGTAGTCACGCCTTATGCGGTAATGTTCCTCACCGTCGATCACCACCGGAACCTTGTACCACAGGACTATGCAGTCAGGTCGCATGTAACCCTTGCTCACGCTGTCAACGGGCAGCGGCACATGGCGCACGTCGCCCTTGCCGTCCTTACTCAGGATGATAAGCTCGCGCCTGACGTCCTGCACCAGATACAGACTGTCACCGCGCAGACGGAACAGGCCGCGGGTGGTGGCGGCATCTGACACCTCGCGCCGCCACTGAAGCTCCGTTCCCTTGAAGCACGACACGCGCAACGGACAGCCTCCGGCAAAATAGAACGTGCCCTTGCCGTCGGTGTCGAAGCCCGAAATGAACAATTCCTTATTCTTCGCATTGAAAAGACAATCTACAGAATCCGCCGAACCACTGTATCTGAAATCCCAATAACGCAGTGCGGGATAGCGGTCGTTTGTGCGCTGTGCGCACATCGTCTGGGCCGCGCAAAGCAACACCAGCAAATAGAAGAATCGTCTCATAGGTCTCTGTCTGTTAATTAATATGCACGCAAACAATCACGCGGACCGCCCGCCATAAGTTTACGGACAGTGCACTGCCGACTATTTATTCTTGTCTCCTATATAATTATACCATTTCTTGACTTCATCCCGGACTGTCGGGAATATCTTGTCAACATCGAAATCGGCCACCATCAAACGTCCGTCGTGCCAGTAACCGGCATAATAGACATGCGTTCCGCGCAGTATGGTTGCCTCCGGAAGACCGGTGTGACACATGTAGTCAGTAATGTCGGTGAGTACCTCCAGCGGTATAACCTGATAATATTCTTCCGCGTTGATTCCTACATCAATCTTTCTTATCAGCGGCTTTTTGTCGGCGCCGTCCATATTCAACGTAAATCTACAGCCGGAAACATACAACGGCACTCCATGGAACATGCCCTTATAATCCTGACACGGATTCACAGAATTTGCATATCTGTTGCCATAGGCATCAAGGATGTGCTGATCGTAGAAGTCAGGCGCAGGTCTCATATACTTGTCACGCAGAGACGTATTCACCGTGTCTCTCACCATCAGCGAGCCGTCGTAGTTGAAGTAAGTCAGCTCGTAATAGTCATCCCAGTCACCATGTTCCACCATGTTGCTGCACAACACGAAATATTTATCATGCAGCACGCCATCCTTTATGCTGTCAACCGGAAGCTTGACACGGCGCACATCACCCTTGCCGTCCTTGCTCAGAGCGATAAGTTCGTGCGTGACGTTCTGCACAAGATACAGACTGTCGCCGTGCATACGGAACAACGCGCAGGTGGTGCCGGCTTTGGAAACCTCGCGCCGCCACTGAAACTTCGTGCCCTTGAAGCACGACACGCGCAAAGGTTCGCCTCCGGCAAAATAGAACGTGCCCTTGCCGTCGGTGTCGAAACCGGACAGATAAAGCTCCTTCACTGAGTTGTATATACAGTCAACCGAATCCGCTGCATCGCGGAAAGTAAAATCCCAGTAGGTCATCTCCGGGTAACGGCTCGCGCGCTGTGCGTCAGCCGTAAAGGCAAACAACGACATCATGGCCGTCAATGCCGCAAAACGAATAAAATTGTCGGTTCTCATAGTATTTATATCTTACTCTTACAATTTATTATAGAAGTATTTAAACCCGTCACAAGGCAACTTCACTTAATCACAGGATTGCATTCAGAATCGAATCACAATACATTTCCATCGCCGTCATAGCGTATCAAACGTTCCTCAATACAATTCACATGAATGCGGTTCTTGTATTTGTCTTCCATCTTACGGTACGTTATCTCGCACTTGCGGATAAGAGGCACACACAGACGTTCTTTGACATCAAGGCACAACTCCAGTTTGCAGACAATCACACCTTCCGGATATTTGTCAGTATTCCACAACGGAAAATGGGAGTCTGCCAGATAAAGCTCCACATTCTTTTTGAAGACCGGCCCCTTTACATCGCCGAAATAGAAGGCATGTCCTTCCTTTCTCATCTGGTACACCGAATCACGTTTCGTGATAATCATGATTTCGAGGTTCTTGAAATCAACGCTGTCCTGATCATGAAAAACAACCGCCCAAAATCTTATCGGCTCCTTATTCTTCTTATCCCATACATCTTTGTAACAATATATGGCATCTTTCTGAACAACCTTTGGCGGCTTCGAAGAACTGACAGTGTCGGTCTTTGCACAGTCATCACCCTCTGTCCACATCTCATGTCCGGCCATTACTGACAATGGAAGGGCAAACAGCAAAAATACTGCAATCAGTCTTACCTTGTTCATAATCATATTTTTTATGTGTTTTCCCCTTATTTGAAAGTATAAATATGATAAAGATATTATGCCATGAATTTACAAAAAGTTACAATACGGACAAATACCCGCAGATTAAATTTATACATTTATAACACTGGCTCATGCACATACAACCATCATCCATATAAAGAAAAAGACTGTTCGTCATTTTTTTGCTTATCGATAACGATGATATAAAAAAACAAAAATCGCAGTCGGAGATGTTAAATTATCGCTGCGTAGATCGCGGAAAAATCGCGTCGGAGCGGACGGGGAGCTGTTTCGCGCGAAAAAACACGAATTTTCAGAAATTCCACAACAGACTGACAATCAGCGGTTTATAACATATCTCCTTTCGACAGATATTTCTCCATCCTGCAATAATGCCCGTTTTAGGGCCTGATATGGGCTCTACCGGGTGCTGATAAAGACCATATCAGGCCCTGAAAAAGACTTAACCGCACCCTGAAAAAGGCAATATCGCAAAGCAGTCTGCCCACGACGGCTCCGCCTAAAAG
The DNA here is from genome assembly GCF_037890215.1 of Prevotella sp. HCN-7019. NCBI lineage: Bacteria > Pseudomonadati > Bacteroidota > Bacteroidia > Bacteroidales > Prevotellaceae > Prevotella > Prevotella sp. HCN-7019. Next base: position 286,068 of record NZ_JBBKBO010000001.1, read on the forward strand.
CCGGAACGCGATGATAAAGGGCGTTTTAACGGCCGACGGTTTTCTGGAATGAGAAAAATGATGTGTTAAATGCGAGGAAGAAAAAGCTAACGGATGTTAAAAACAATTTGCAAAAACAAGCGCGGCCCGGGTGGTGTCCGCTCCATGCAAACAGTGGTTACGACATAGCGTGCCATAGTGCGGCAGACTGCATATAAGAAGTGCGTAGCGGCCGTGAGAATGGCTTAACGGACAACATACTGTCTGAAGCCGGTGGCACAACAGTATGCCCGTGACACAATTTGGGCACCGGAGACAGTGAAACACCACTGCCGGCATACATATCAAAAAAGCAAAGCCCCGGCTTCGAAGAGCCGAGGCTTTGTAGAGAGGCTGAATGTGTCGTCGTCCGATTCACATTCAGCGAAGATATCTGACGCGTGCCGCAACCGTGCTGTCACAGCGCGGCACACGTATATTCTTACAGCATCACCTTATAGATTCGTGACTCGCCGTTGACGAATGTCACCTTCACAACATATACACCGGAAGTCCATCCTGCCACAGAAATCTCCATTCTTGAGTTGTTGGCAGCCGAACCGGCATATCTCTGCTGGCCTGTAGCGTCGAACACACCGACCTTTGAGACAGCGCCTTCGCTCACTACGACGATGGCATCACCGTTTACAAACACGCGTGTGCCCTCTATTTCGTCTATGCCCAGACTTGGGTCGATGTCCTCGGCCACCTCAACAAGACAATCAGCACTGAACTTGCGGTCCTCGGTTGAAACGGTCACGATAACCTCGCCTTTCTTATGGCCTGTCACAAGACCGTTCTTGTCAACATCGGCTATGCTTGCATCCTCGGTCTCCCATATCAGCACCGCGCCTGCTGTTTCGGGCACGAGATGTGCCACGAGCTGATGGCTCGGAGTCTTGCTGTCGAGAGTTATCATCGTCTCTTCAAGATAGAGGTCCTCCACCGGAGCCGTAACCGTCACAACGCATGTGTCGGAAACCTTGCCGTCTTCAGTCATCGCGATGACACTGGTAGTGCCCGGAGCCACACCCACGACATTGTTTTCCAGCATATAAGCCACGTCGTTGTTCTCCGACTTCCATACTATATTCTTGTTTGTAGCATCCTCAGGCAATACCGTTGCAGACAGTTGCGCACGCTCGCCAACACCTATTCTCACATTCTCCTTGGATATAACGACCTTCTCTACAGGTATCACCACTGTCACATGACATACGGCCTTGTAAAGTCCTTCTTCCGTTGTCACGGTGATGTCGGCAGAACCTACACCGCGAGCAGTAATCTCACCGGTGGCCGAAACGCTCGCAACCTTCAGGTCGGAAGAAGCATAACGCACGTTCTGGTTTGTGGCATCGGCCGGCACAATCTCCGGCTTCAGTGTGTACTTGGCACCTTTGTCCATAGTGAGTTTGTCGACGTCGAGTTTCACTCCTCTTACTATGAACTCATACCAGAAGCGCGGATAACCGTCGGTCATCACCCATGGGCTCTCGCTGTCCTTACCGAAGCTCCATCCCATTGTCTCATAGAACTTCTGGTCGAGCTCCTCTTTGGCTACAGACTTGCCGTGCACCTTGTCAGCACCCACTGTGGTTGCATCCGATTCATTGACTGTCGCCAGATTATCAGAATCAGGACCTATAAGCATAGAAGCAAGAGCGTAGTTGTCTGACAGCGAGCCTTCGGTCTCTGTATATGCCACTCTGGCAAGATTTAACGGCATCACCACCTTTTCGTTCAGAGCCACGTTGTGTGCCACAGAGTTCTCGCTCATCATGTTAAGACCGAGTATACCTACCACGCCACCGGCGTCCATGACATACTGTTCGCCTTCGCGCATGTCACCGCAAACACTTCCCGAAGCATAGTTCTTCTCGATGACGCATCCGTGTGCCGCACCGGCAATACCGCCGATCTGTGTCACACCGCTTATGTCGGCACTGCTGTAATTGTTTGATATCACCGCACCGTTAGCCGAATATCCTGATATACCGCCCACACAGTCGTTGCCTGCGAGCTTTCCCTTTACGTAGCAGTTTGATATCTTAGAACCGGTCTGTCTGCCCACGATTCCTCCTACAATACCTGCACCGGGCAATACCACCTCTCCTTCGAAAGATGAGTTTGCTATTACGGCGTTGAAGGATATCTGTCCGGCAATGCCTCCGAAGTCCATGTTTGACGGCATCGTGGCACCTGCCTCATATACATTATTTGTCACATGACAGTTTTCTATAGTAGCTCCACTGAGATTTCCTGTGACGGTTCCCCATGAAGATGAAGCCAGATTAGACCATTTCACATTCTCCAGTCTCAGGTTCTTCACCTCTCCGCCATCCATAACTTCGGCAAAGAGACCGGCATACATGCCGTTGGAATTCACCGCAAGATTCTTTATCACGTGGTTATTTCCGTTGAAATTACCAGTGAACGAAGGTATCGGAACAAAGCCGTTGTTGTTCACTCCTGTGTAGGCAGCCATGTCGATGTCACATGTCAGCTCGAAGTATGCGTCCTGATGGTTTCTCATCATGTCCAGTTCCGAAGGATTGGAAATGAGATAAGGACTTGCCTCCGTACCGTCGCCTTCCAGTGCAACAGCCTGCAGCGGAAGATCGAAGAACACCGTCTTGCTCTCCGACATGTCGCTCTTAGACACGTATGTCAGATACATATTCTTCTGATATGTCTGTTCTGAGTTGGCCAGAATGCCGCCGCCAGAGAGACTGTAATCGTCATTATCGGCCCAGCTGTATATCGTTTTCTCGTCGTTAGCGATACCGAACACACTGTAAATGCTCTCATAATCGTCAGTGTATTTCTTGGCAAAGAACACATATTCCGACTTGTCGTCAGGCACAAACGTATAAGGATTCATTGTGCCCGCGTCCAGAAGAGGAGTAAACAGAGCCGCTGTCGGACCGAGATCTATTCTTACTTTTTTCGTTCTCTTGCCGTTTACGTCATAATGAACAATGCCGCCATATACTGTGTTATCGGCATTTTCGCCGCGTCCGAGACCGAACACGTACTCATAAGAATCGCCCACCGGCACTCTTCCGAAGTTGAGTGAAAGGTAGTCGCCGTTGTGTGTTGCGGGGAAGGTGAACACTTCCTTCATCTCCGGCATCTTGTACATCATGATGCCAGAAACGCCTCCGTTGCCGCTAAGAAGCACTGCATATTCGTCGCTCTGTCCCGGAATCTTCTGCAGATTCATGATGTCAGCCGTATTTGTGAACATTTCCTTGAGTATCTCTCCGTCCTCGTTCACAAGATAATAGTCCATCATTTCGCTGTCGGTCTCAGAGTAATATCTGCTCATTCCGTATACAATCTCGTACTTGTCATCGCTGTTGAAGACATGCTTCGTAATCATATACTCACCGAATGTTCCTATCGAGCTCATGCTTATCTCATGCTGGTCCAGACCTATCAGAGGCAGTTTCATCTCCTTCACAAGATTGAACGACATGTCGTAAAGCTGTATTATGAACTTGTTGTTTTTCTCAACCTCAGGGTCGTATATGTCGTCATTGGCTATGAAAGGTTTCTCATAGAAGGATGACACGTAGAATTTCTCGCCCTCGATATCTATCTGATTGAAAAAGAGTCCGTGCGTATAGGACAACAGATTCTGAGGTATTCTTTTCTCAAACACCGGTTCGGGCAGTACGTCCAGCTCAGTGCCGATGGATCTCGGCGAGTAATATCTCACCACCTGCTCATCATTTGCGTCGGCATGTTCGGCCTCGTAGATTCCTAAATTATAGGAGCTGAAACCGTATTCGTCTGTCTTTTTATCCAGGACAACACCCGAAGACCACGCGAAACGGTTAAGTATCTGGCTGTTTTCGTCAATAATCACAATGGTGTCACGACACGATTCAGGACCGGAAGCCTGTCCGGCGAAACCGTGAATCTGAATCAGAAACTCCCATTTGTTGTCGCTGTTGAACACCTTTGAGGAAATAGTCTGCGCCAGATTGAAATACATTGTCGTATCCGATGACGAGATCTTGAACGACTTTATTTCCTCAAAATCATCATTATATATCTTATATGTAGCTGACCTGTAATATGTTCCGTACACTCCACTTGGTACAGACTTCTCCATCTCCTGAGTGAAGATGTATTGCTTTCCGTCCTCAATCGTACTTACAAGTCCCCATCCTAAATTCAGTTCCTTCACCGAAGCAGGACCTCCATCGCCTTCCGCTTTCGCGCCACCGTTCTGTTTTTTGATAGCGGCTGCGAGTTTAGGATTGCTCGACATGGGATAAACCTTGGCAAAGTTATCCGTTTTCTGTTTCTTGCCTTCTCTCGTATCCTTATATATGGAACGTCCCTCTACAGGAATGGTCCTTATTTCCGGATCAGAGAAAGCCTTGATTTCTTTTTGCGTAAGAGATTCAGACCTCTGTTTTTGAATAAAAGACTGTGCCGAAAGCACACCGTTGCCCAAGAGCAGCATGGCTATACAGCCCACCGTTTTTTTAGTAAATCTAACCATAATTTTTCATTAAATTAAACACAATTTCAAGCTTCATTAAGTTTCTATATCTACATTAGGTAATAAATCCAAATGAAAGTAAAACTGGCGTTTATCTTTTATTCTGCGATGGCTTCATGGCATTTAATTTACAGAATATTACAGCCACAAAAAGATACTGCCGTGTTTTACGGCGGCAAAAGTACATAAATTTTATTTAAAAAAATATTTTTCGTCACTTTTTTAACAAAAACCGATACAAAATGACATATTAATGACTTTTATAAACGAAAAGTCCTGCTATCTCATACATATAACACCATGCGAGCGATAAAACCGTCATACCACCGGGCTAAGTGGTCTTGACCTGATTATTGGCAATATGGAACACAGCAAGGAACCAGTCACGGGGTTACAATGCTACCATTACGTAATGATAAAAAGACTATCTGAATACAACATTCATCACATAGAGCAGCACTACACGCACTGTTCTATTTTTCGCACAAATCAATACCGCTACTGACATAACGGTCTATCATATATATAAAAACATTGTGAAACTGAAGCAGGCACTGCTTCCTGTAACTAAATCTGTCCCGACTCCACCATCAGCACCACGCGCTCCGTCAGACGGTCGATGCCTTCCGGCTCATACTTCTTGGTAAGACTCGCGCCGAACAGAGCCGCGAATGCCTGATAGAATCCGGCGCGTATCGGTCCGAGAAAGGCTTGTATGAGCTGATACGACGACGAGTTGCACTCGCGATAGACAAGCTTTATGAGCAGTTTGCCCTGTTGGTAGGACAGTTTCTTCATGCGCGGCGTGTACTCCTTGCGTATGCTCTTCTCCACCAGTTTCATGTGTTCGTCGCGCGCACGCTTGTCGGGCAGTGTCTGCAGATACTCGTATGTCTCTATGATAATCCGGTTCACCTCCTTGGCTATGGGCAGCACCTTCTTCACGTTGGCCACAAGACGGTTGTAGGCCGCACGCTGTTTGGCATTCTTGAACACCGGCTGCGGATAGACATACACACTGTTCATCTCCACATACTGTATGCTGTCGCCGTTGTCGTCGAGCACCTTGCCCACCTTCACCATGGGCTCGAGCGCACCTTCCTTGGCGGCCGTGCCTCCATCGTCCTGTGCCGCGCACTGCGCCATCCACATCAGACAAAGTGTCAGAACTATGATAAACCTGCTCATATACTGAACGCAAAAGTACATATAAAAAATCATTCCGCTCTGATATCGGGCCCGATTTTATTTCTTTTTTGCATGTATCAGCCTCATTATCAAATATTATCTTTATATTTGTAGAATATATGATGCCATCATACCGCATCGTCCCGTCAGGACATTCCATCGGTGCCAGCCCTTTGATATATCAATACACTCATCATAACCAAAAACCGCAGACCTATGAAAACATTATCCCGACACCTCAATCTCAGCAGGAAAGCCATCATACTGCTTATTTCTCTATGCTTTGCCACCGCACAGGCTTTGGCCGACAAACAGACCGAAGAACTGCGCTCCAAGGCCGACATGCTGCACGCGCAGGGCAAGAACGACTCGGCAATGATTGTGGCCGGAAAAGTGCTCGACACGGCCGTGCAGCGCAAGGACACCGTGCTGATGATGGGCATGCACTCGTCCATGGGCGTATATCTGCGCACATCGGGCAAGACAGACGAGGCACTCGAACACTACAACGAGGCAATGCGCCTGTGCTCCACACCGGGAGTGGTGGCCCGCGGAGGCGAGGAAGCCGTGCAGGAGGCCGCCATACTCTATCTGAACATCGCCACACTGCACATAGACATGAAGAACACGAAGCAGGCGCTGTCGTGTGCCGCCACTTCAGCCGGATGGGCAGCGAAGAGCAAGGACAAGGCCCTACAGGCACAGCTCTACTCGAACATCGGCTCAATATATCTGATGGCGGGCGACGCACGCTCGGCCATGAAGCATCTCGAACGTAGCTACACACTGTCGGAACAGACCGGACAGCACGACGCCGCCCTCACTGCCGTGGCCTACATCATGGGAGCCGCACACAAGGTAGGCGACGCGGCAGCTGCCAATAAGTGGGACACCGTGGGCGAACGACTACTGCCTGTGACTACGGCGGAGACGTCGCGGCTGGTTTATTACCAAGTGAAGTGCGCACTGCTCATGAACAACAAGGAATACAAGGCCGCGCTGCCGGTGTTCGACAAGATACTTTCGATGAAGTGTGTGGAAGGTATGCCGTTCGTGCAATACGACTGCTACAACAACATGCACATGGCCTACGCCGCCCTGGGCAGCTACAACAAGGCATACACCTCGCTGCAGAAGGCCACAGCACTGCACGACAGCATAGCCGACAAACAGAGTGCCGACAACCTGCGCGAGCTCAACGTGAAGTATGAGACCAAGGAGAAGGAGCTCGCACTGGCACAGAGCGAGACACGCCTGGCACACATGTACACCTACGCCATGCTTGCCGCCATACTCGTGATTGTGGCCGCAGCGGCGATAATAATATACATACAGCGGCAGCGCCGACGCCGTCGTGAGCTCGAGCTTGACTTCGCACGGCTCAGAGCCGACACCGCACGCCGCCTGACCGAACGCTACATCAACGGTCTGGAAAGCGAGCGCACCCGTCTGGCACGCGAACTGCACGACGGTCTGTGCAACGATCTCTACGGCGTGGAGATGAAGCTCGCGCTAACCGATAACGCACAGCCGGCCGTCAGCATGCTCACCGAGTGCCGCGAGAAGGCTCGCCGCATATCCCACGAACTGATGCCGCCGGAGTTCTGCTATGCCACCATCGACGAGGTGATAGCCGACTACGTGGAGCAGTGCGCCACAGAAAGCTGCGCCACGGAGTGCTCATCCACACCGGAGTATGCCGACTGGAGCATCATAGACGACTCCACGGCGCTCGAGATATACCGCATAGCACAGGAGGCTGTGGGCAACGCCGTGCGCCACTCGGGAGCCACAACAGTGAGCGTAAGCATGCGTATGGAGGACGACCGGGCCGTCATAACCGTGACCGACAACGGCCGCCACACCACCCACAAGCCACAGGGCATAGGTCTGCGCACCATGAACCAGCGCGCCGAGGCCGTGGGAGGAAGCGTCAGCATGGACGCCGGCGAGCAGGGAACACGCGTCACACTGACCATTCCTTTGAAAAAACAAGCGTGAAAAATTACGGTTTTCCGTGAGTGATATTATTCATGCACCTCTTAATTTTGCATGCATGAACGACATTTACAAATATCTGTTAGAGGATCTGAAGATAGCAATCACCGACGATCACGATCTTGTACTCGAAGGATTCAAGAGTTTTCTCGAGAAGAAGAACATCAGACATGTCGAGACATTCACCACGGCACAGCAGCTCATAAACACACTGCCGGCACGCGACTTCGACATATACATCATCGACATCGGCATGCCCGACATCGACGGATTCACACTCATCGACGTCGTGAGAGAACATAAACCCGACGCAAAGATAATTGTCAACACCATACATCAGGAGGTGTGGATAATAAGGCGCATGCTCGACAAGAACGTGAACGCCATACTGAGCAAGTCGACTGACTTCTCCAAAATAACCGAAGCGATAGAAACCGTGATAAGCGGAAAACAATACTTCTGCCCGGAAGTAAGAAAAAAACTGAACCGTCACCGCCAGCTGCTCGAGCATCCGTCCGAACGCGAGATAGAGGTGCTCAGGGCAATGGCGCGCGGACTGACATCGAAGGAGATAGCGGCACAGCTGTTCATCTCGGAAAACACGGTGGAGACACACCGCAAGAAACTGTTCATGAAACTGAATGCGCGCAACATTGCCGACCTCATAGTGAAGGCGATAGCGCGCGGATACATCAATGCCTCAGAGTTCGACAGGAATGTCGAAACCTGAGACATCATAATACGACCGTACTGAAACTCTGAAAAAACACTCTCCCTACAAAGCTCCCGGCATGCAGGAGCGCGCCATCAGAGCACATCAAGAAACTTTTCGAGCGGAATGCCGCGATTCTTGTCCTCATTGTCCTTGTTCAGGTCGATGAGCGTATAAACGGCATCCATGGCTTTGCGCGTGCTCGGCTTCAGCATCTCTCCGTCGAGCAGATGGCCTATGAGCACCGCCGAGAATATGTCGCCCGTACCCGGGAAATGCACCGGAATCTCTGTATAAGGCAGCGAGAAATATTCGCCGTCCATGTGGTTGTAGCCCACCACCGACGGCTGGCCGTCTACAGGGATACTCGTGATGAGGACCGACTTTGTGCCAAGAGCCCGCAGTCCGTCTATCAGCCGGCGTGCTCCGTCGCTGTCAACGCCGCGTGCGTCGTACTCCATACCAGTCAGATAGCATGCCTCCGTATGGTTGGGAAATACCAGATGGGCCACGCTCACCATCTCGCGCATACTTTTTATGGCCTCATCGGTCACACCGTTATAGAGCTTTCCCTCGTCTCCCATTATAGGATCGACGAATATCACCGTGCCGGCTTCCGCCTGTTCGCGGCAGTAGGCCGATATCATCCGGGCCTGACTCTCCGAAGCCATGAATCCAGTGGCTATGGCGTCGAACGTGAAGCCAAGCTCACGCCACACGGGGAAAACACCTTTTATATAGTCCGTTGTCTCAAGAATATTGAACTTGCCGTAGTCGAGCGTATTCGAAACAAGCGCCGTCGGCAGATTGTATGTGGGATGCCCCATGTACGACAATATGGGCAGCATGGCGGCCGTAGCCACCTTGCCATATCCGGCCATGTCGTTTATAAGCAGTATCTGTTTCTTTTTCATCTTATTCGCGTTTCGCCTGCAAACTTACACAAAATCGATGAAATAAGCGAATATTTACGCCGCAGCATGATTGTCGGTCGGGAAATGACCGGATGAACCGACATTTATTGATACGTCATCACCATATTTCGTATATCCCACTCCGTTTCCAGCGGAATGTGAATATGCACATTTTTGCATATTTAACCGTTATTTCTGTATATTTATACGGTTTTAGTGCCTTTTTGAATGAATTTTTGCAAATTTATGCAGAAAATCATATGACGGAATATGTTTTCTGCATTAAAATGACTAACTTTGCCACCCGAACAAATCACACATACATAAGGAAATGGCATACACACGCATAACGGCTGCCGAAGGCGCAGCGATGATAAAGGACGGCGACAATATCGGATTCAGCGGATTCACCCCCAGCGGCGTACCAAAGGCCGTGACACGCGAACTGTCTAAACGTGCGCTGAGCGAGCATGAGGCCGGACGTCCATTCGCCGTGGGAGTGATCACGGGCGCATCGTCGTGCCAGAGCCTCGAGGGTGACCTCGCAGCGGCACACGCCATAAAGTTCCGCGCACCGTTCTCTACCAACGCCGACTTCCGCAACCATACAAACCTGGGCGAGATAGACTATGAGGACATGCACCTGGGCCACATGGCCGAGCGTCTGCGCCGTGGCTTTTACGGTGAGATTGACTGGGCCATCATAGAGGTGTCAGCCATAGAGGACGACGGCGACAAGTGCCGCGTGTATCTCACGTCGGCCGACGGCATCGTGCCGACCATTGCCCGCATAGCCAAGCGTGTGATTCTGGAGCTCAACACATTCCACAACGCCGACGCACGCTATCTGCACGACGAATACGAATGTCTGGAGTATCCATACCGCCAACCGATACCGCTGACACGCGTGGGACAGCGCATCGGTACACAGTATCTGGAGATAGACCCGAAGAAAATAGCAGGTGTGGTGGAATGCTGCATACCTGAGGAAGCGCGCACATTCAAGCCCTCCACTCCCGAGACCGACATGATAGGCCGCCACGTGGTGGACTTTTTCCTGAGCGACATGCGCGCCGGACGCATTCCTAAGTGCATGTTCCCCATACAAAGCGGTGTGGGCGTGACGGGCAACGCCGTAATGGAGGCCATCGGACGGTGCGACGACATGCCCGTGGTAGAGGTGTTCAGCGAAGTAGTGCAGGACGCAATAGTCGACCTGATGCTACAGGGACGCATATCGCAGGCATCGGTTGCAGCCATGACCGTGTCTAACGAATGTCTGAAAAAAGTGTATGACAACATGGACTTCTTCCGCAGCCGCCTCACACTGCGCCCGAGCGAACTGTCCAACTCGGCAGAGCTCATCCACCGTTTCGGTGTTATTGCCATGAACACGGCGCTCGAGTGTGACATCTACGGCAACGAGAACTCAAGCCACGTGTGCGGTTCACGACTGATGAACGGCATCGGTGGCTCGTGCGACTACGAACGCAACGGCTCGATAAGTATATTCTACACGCCTTCGACAGCAAAGGGAGGAAAGATAAGTGCCATAGTTCCCATGTGCAGTCATATCGACTCTACAGAACACGACGTGGACGTGATAATAACCGAACAGGGCATAGCCGACCTGAGAGGAAAAGGTCCGGCACGCCGCGCTGAGGAGATAATAAACAACTGTGCCCACCCTGACTACCGTCCACTACTGCGCGAATATCAGCGCATAGCCACTAAGGGACACTGTCCGGGTTCGCTGCGCGCGGCCTTTGCCTTCCACGACACGCTGACGCGCAAAGGCGACATGAGACTCACCGACTTTGCCGAATATCTGTAAACCAACGGTTCAGTCCACAGCCATACACGCATAGGCCACAGACGGACACAAGCATAGAAAAAACACCAACCGTGCCACACGGGTGTCAGAAACGACACTGCTGTGTGGCACGGTTGTTTTCGTTATATATTATTATACTGATATCTGTCATTCTACGGCAGGACATTGCGGCAACGCGTCTATAAGTTTGTCAACGTCGCTCTCGCGTGTAGCCCATGAAGTGACAAACCGTACAGGAGTCTCCTCGGTACGGCGTGGTCCCCAAAGTTCGAAGGTGGCCACATCAGACAGGGCGTCGATGACACTGTTGGGCAGCACAAAAAACTGCTGGTTGGTGGGTGAGTCGATGAACAGACGGTAGCCACGACTCACAAAGGCGCGGCGAAGCTTGTCGGCCATGAGACATGCGTGACGTGCCAGACGAACATAAAGATTGTCTGTGAAGAGTGTCTCAAACTGCACACCGAGCAGTCGGCCCTTGGCAAGAAGCGCTCCGTGCTGTTTCACTATGGAGAAGAAATGAGGCAGAAGTTCGGGACGTGATGTCACAACGGCCTCGCCAAAGAGTGCTCCGACCTTTGTTCCACCTATATAAAATACATCGCACAGACGTGCCACGTCGGCCAGACTCACATCTGAAGCGCCCGAAGCCAACGCATAGCCAAGGCGTGCACCGTCCATGTAGAGCGGGATGCCGGCCTCGTGACACACGTCGCTCAGGGCAGTGAGTTCATCGAGCGTGTAGAGTGTTCCAAGTTCGGTAGGATGAGATATGTAAACCATTCCCGGCGCCACCACATGTTCGTAGGTTTCGTCGGCATAATAATCGTCAATATATCTGCGCACATCTGCCGCACTTATCTTGCCGTCGTGCTGTGGCAGGGTGAGCACCTTATGACCCGAAGCCTCTATGGCTCCTGCCTCATGCACATTGATGTGAGCTGTCTCAGCAGCCAACACACCCTCGTGACGTGCCAGAAGAGCGTCTATCACCGTGGCGTTGGTCTGTGTGCCGCCCACGAGGAAGTTCACCTTTCCACGCTCCAGCGAGCAGGCATCAAGAATGAGCCGTTCGGCACGACGGCAATATTCGTCGAGCCCGTAGCCCGGCGTCTGCTCAAGATTTGTCTCTGCCAGGCGGCGCATCAGCTCCGGATGCGCACCTTCCATATAATCACTGTCGAAATGCAACATATCTTATTATTCTTTTATACGTATTCTTCTATACTGTTACTCCTTCTCAGACGCTCCACTGTCATACGAACATCGGGCACTTTGCGGGAAGAAATAACCAGCCGCAAAGGTAAGTATTTATTTGCAAACAGCTTTCAGCAGAGACAAAGATATGGAGTCTGTGACACATGAAAAGCCGATAAGTATGATGGCATCGCAGCCACACACCGTCATGATATGGCGCATATCACGACAACACATCGCGAATAACACCTAGTGTAGTGGCCATTTCTGCAGGCATAGAGTGTATATATAATATTGCATTCCGGCCAATATTGACATATTATATAAAACATAGTGCTATCCATATACCGTCAAGCAAGCCTTGCATTATCTTTGCATAAGACAGGAGGCGGTTCGGCAATGACAAAAAGAAAAACAAAGTCTTTCCATTTTTGTCGTTGCTCTCACCTTTCACTATCTTTGTATGGAAAAAACATAACAGGGATGAACACAACAGAGAATAACGCCTGTGCCACGATAACGATGCTCGGTACGGGATATGCCACAGCAACAGAATGCTACAACACATGCTTTCTGCTGAAGACTGCCGAGGGCATGCTGCTCACCGATGCGGGCGGAGGCAACGAAATACTGACACAGATGAAAAAAGCCGGGGAGGACCCGGCGCGGCTCGACCACATGTTTATCACACACGCACACACCGACCATATACTCGGAGCGGTATGGATAGTGAGGACCGCCATACAACACACACTGAACGGACTACGCACAAACGTGCTCTGCGTTTATGGTCACGACCGCGTCATCCGAGTGCTGCGAAGCATCTGCGAAATGACCCTTCCGGGTAAATACATACCGTTACTCGACAGCGCGGTGCACTTCGTCATTCTGTCCGACGGCGATACATTCAACGTAGGAGACATGAGCTTCACATGTTTCGACATTCATTCCACAAAAGAAAAACAATTCGGCTATCGTGCAGAACTGCCGGGAGGAATAAGTCTGGTGTGCCTGGGTGATGAACCGTTCAATGAGACTAACCGAAGCATGGCGGCCAATGCCGACTGGCTGATGTGCGAGGCATTCTGCCTGTATGCCGACCGCGAGGAGATGAAACCCTATTCCAAACACCACAGTACCGTACTCGATGCGGCACGGACAGCCTCTGAGCTGAATGCATCCAACCTGTTGCTGTTCCACACCGAGGACAGAAGCATGACTACACGAGGGCAGACCTACACGCAGGAAGCCGCAACAGCATTCGCGGGAAACATATTCGTGCCTGACGATCTGGAGACAATCATCATAGTAAAAGGGAAATGAAAACAGAAGCGTACGGTCATGACCGCCGTACGCACGACTCATTCGTCCGACGTGCCGGAATCGCGGCCACACGACCGGTATTCGTGAGGCGTGAGTCCGGTGGCTTTCTTGAACATACTGTAAAAGTGCTCAGCGGAGCCGTAACCCAACGCAGCAGCTATCTCCTTGGCCGATGACGATGTGCCCACAAGCATCTGTTTGGCACGCTGTATCCTCAGTTCCTGAAAATATTTTGCCGGTGCGTATCCTGTGTATTCCCTGAAAGCCTTTCTGAACCATGAGTAGCTGATGTTGAGATGTTCGGCAAGCTGCTCGGCACTGACGTTCTCGCCGACATGCTCTTTCATGTATATACGTGCCTTTTCTATTTTCTGCCGTATGGCGCTCATCTCAAACTGTCTGTTGCGTGAAAGTGATATGACCATGCCAAGCATGTGCATCACAATGCCAGCAAGATACTGCTGGGACGACACAGCGTCGGCCTCGGCTATATTAAGAGCACGCGTATAAAGCGAAACAAACTCCTCGCTCAACCCTATATCGATGACGGGCTGGTCCTCACTGAAAAAACCTTCACTCACAAGTCTGTCGACAACAGGACCTTCAAAACCTATATAATACTCATTCCAGCCCACATTACGGTAAGGGCGATAGGTGTGCCACCGACCCGGAAATACAAGCATGAGTCTGCCACTACACACATGCTTGTTGCCGACACTCTCCGAAGAGAACTGTCCGCAGCCCTTGGTTATATATATGAGTTGGTATTCCTGCAGAACCCGGCCTTTCTCCGCATTGAAGAAATAACCTGAAGGATGTTCCTTTAAAGGATAAGGAGAATCGGGTGCAATAGACTGAAAGCCAACCGTGTTGATCCACAGTCCGAACTTCCTGTCCGTATCATTGACAATGAGATACTTGAACTCAACACCGTCGTTGTTTAAATCGTTGGGCATAATCAGGAATTTATTATCAGGTTGATGGCAAATATAGTGATTTTAAAATCAAAAACAGTATATTCTGATTTACTTTTATCAAATATTTTAAAATATGGAATACTGACTGCATACAGAACATCCCTGACGGACATTCCGCATACAATCAGTACATGAAAATTCCAATAATAAACATTACCCGCATGACACCGGCCGGCATTATTTGGGCAGACCGAACGCCTCGGACATCTCACGCATCTGCTCCTGAGTCATGCCGTCGGGTTCGAATCCCATGTTTTTGGCGGCTATGTAGATGAGGGCCGACTTGTTGAGCACGTCCACCTGGTCGAAGGCAGCCATGATGTCGGTATCCACAGCGAACACTCCGTGCTTCTCCCACATCACCACATCGTAGTCGGAAAGCTCACTGATGGTGGCTTCGGCCAGCTCAACAGATCCCGGCAACTTGTATGGCACGATGGCCAGACCGCGCGGACAGAACGCCTTGGTTTCGGGAATCATGCTCCACAGCAGGTTTGTAGCCACATCCTTCTCAAGGAAACGGCGGCAGTGACTCATGGCAACGAGCTCTATTGGATGGGTGTGGAGCGATGCACGGTAAGGCGAACCGATAGACAAAAGATAATTGTGCACGCTGAGATGCGATGGCAGCTCTGACGTAGGACGCACCGGATTGTCGGCTATGATGACATAGCTGGCGCAGTCGTCAAGTATTCGTATCACCGAGCCATTGTCCATAGGACGGCGCGCAAGGTCGCGCATACGGCGGTTGGTACCTTTGCAATAGAAATAGCAGCCGCGCAGATGGGGCAGCATTACCCCGATGGGCATCACGTCGCTGATAGCCGGCATCTGTCTGATGGCGTCATCTACATATTCGGTGATGTTTATGGTTATGTTGCCACCATTACGCTCGGCCCAGCCTTTCTGCCACAGATAGCCGGCTGTTTCGGCAACTTTCTCCACTTCGGCAGCAAGTGCCGGACGATTGTTCAATATAGATTCCATATATATTTTTTATTGCCCGACCCAGACAGATCATATCGTCTGCCTGATATCAGAGCAGGTTTATCATTTCTTTTTTCATCTGACGTTTCCGCCATACATGATATATTCCTCACTTCGGTGCACTCCGTCTGACAACCTAACGCACTGCCTTGAAACGGTAAGTGCCTGATCCTATTTCGCAGACAACATATCCTCCCTCAACCTTAGACGTGCTGATGCCGGCTTCTGAAAGACTTTTTCCGCTTTCGGTCACATTGTCCAATGCCGTGGCCGGGATGCATACGGTAGCCGAGGAGTTGGCCGGTATCGTGATGTTCCATTGGAACGACGCCCCGTCTTTCTTCCACGAACTGGTTATCTGTCCGTGAACAGAGTGGTAGGAACAGTCCACATGACTCAGTCTGTCGATGAGCAGAGGCTTCATAATCAGTTTCTTGAATCCGGGATGAGCATCATCACTCTTTATGCCTGCCATATTCTCATAGAACCAGATGAGCAGATCACCCAACAGCATGACATGATTCTGCGAGTCTATCCAACGCTCCATGCCGTCGCCGTTCCAGTGTTCCCATATGGTGGTAGCACCTTTCTTTATCATGTATCCGAAGCTCGGATAGTCGGTCTTCTGCAACATTCCGTAAGCAAGATCAAGGCGTCCTATCTCCGTAAGCCCGCGCATCAGCCACTGACATCCTATCACTCCGGTGCTTATATGCCCCTTAAAGTCGTTCTCTATGAGCCTTACCATGTTGTCGGCTATGTCGTTACGATAGTCGTCGGGCACGAGTCCGAAGCTTAGCGCCAGCAGGTTCGACGTCACGGTGTTGTTGCTGTATGAGCGCTTCTCCTTATCCAGGAACTTATTGTTGTAGGCTTCCTTTACCACAGCCGCCTGTTCGTCGAACTCGTTACGGTCGCCATCCTTGCCCAGAAGGGAGGCAAACCAGGACATGGTCTTGAGCATATAATAATAGTAAGCCGTACCTATCACTGCCTTGTCGGTAATCAGCGACGGTATCTGCGGATCGTTGGCGGTGAACAATTCGGGCGGCGTGCACCAGTCACCATAAACATCACGCGGCATGATATGGTCCGGAGTCAGATACTTGTCGCGCATATAGTATAGCCACTTCTTCATCGAAGCATAATGCTCGGTTATCGGTTGTATGTTGCCGAACTGCGTGTAAAGCATCTTCGACACCGTGAGATAAGTGCCTGGCCACGTCATGTTGTCAGTGTAAGAGCTCCAGTAGCTCGGAGCGATGTCGGACACGCTGCCGTCCTCGCGCTGGGTTATGCGTATGTCGTGCACCCATTTCGCGTACAGATTATTGTTGTCGAAGAGGAAGCTCTCGCCGTACGATCCGATGGCTCTGTCGCCTGTCCATCCCATTCTCTCCGTACGTTGCGGGCAGTCGGTGGGCATGCCGCGGTAGTTGCTGCGCACACTCCAGTAGGCGTTGTGGTAAATCTGATTTATCATCGAGTCCGATGTCGCGAAATATCCGGTCTGCCGCATGTCGTCGTAGAGCACCTGTCCCTCGAAATCATCAATAGAGGGCGTACCGGGATAATTGGTTATCTCCACATATCTGAAGCCATGAATGGCGAAGCATGGCACCCACGTCTCCGTTCCCTCGCCCTTCAGTGTGTATTTGTCGGTGGCGAGTCCGCCGCGCAGATTGTCCAGATTGACGCTTCCGTCATCGTTAAGGAACTCCGCGAAGCGCAGCTTCACTTCCCTGCCACGCTCACCCTTGACTTTCATCTTGAGGCGTCCTGAGAAGTTCTGTCCCATATCCAGAATATAGGTAGTGTCGTTAAGTCGGGTGACACCTGTCGGTCTGATAACGTCCATCACCTGTATATTATTGTTTATCTGCGCGCCGAGCTTTCCTTCCGGTGCGGCGGTCATATCCACAGGCAGCCACGCGGAATCGTCGAATCCGGCTTTGTCCCATCCCGGCATCTCACGGCGTGCGTCATACTCCTCGCCGTCATACTCATTGTTAGCGCCTATCGCTCCGTGCGATGTGACCTTCCACGACGCGTCACTCACCACATATTCGCGGCTGCCGTCGCCATACTCAAGTTCCAGCTGGGCGATGAGCTTTGGAAATTCGGCCCTGTCGGTGCGGCGCATATGGAAGAAACGGCCGTTGCCCACAATCACTCCGATGGCATTGTCGCCCTTGCCTATCTCGCCGGTCAAGTCGAACGTGTTGTATTTCACTTCCTTTCTGTAATCAGTAGGAGTGGGTGCCAGCTCCTGACGACCAATGGTCTTGCCGTTGATATGCAGCTTGTAAACACCAAGTCCGCAGATATACAATGTGGCTTTCGCCGGACGACGCGTCGTGCGGAAATCCTTTCTGAAATATCTGGCCGACAGTCTTGTGCAGTCGGCAGTTGGATTGTCCCACTCGAAAGCCTTGTCTAGCCCTATCCACTGCGCCTTCCATTCGCCGCCGTCGAGCAGTCCCATTGTCCAGCGGGCAGGCTTGCTCCATTCCGACTTGCCCTTATTCGTGGTGACGCACACCTTCCAGTAGCACGTCATACGGCTCTTCAGAGCCACTCCGCCATACGGTATGTACGCCGAATTGTCCGAGCTCACTTCTCCCGAATCCCACAAATCTGCCTTACCGGGCTTCAGCTTATCCATCGTAGAAGCCACGAGTATGCGGTA
Source organism: Prevotella sp. HCN-7019 (assembly GCF_037890215.1). Classification (NCBI taxonomy): domain Bacteria; kingdom Pseudomonadati; phylum Bacteroidota; class Bacteroidia; order Bacteroidales; family Prevotellaceae; genus Prevotella; species Prevotella sp. HCN-7019. The sequence continues at coordinate 304,421 of NZ_JBBKBO010000001.1, forward strand.
AGCAGTCTGCATCACGTTGCGTCCCTTATCGTTCAGTTCCCAGCTCAGTCGTGGCGTAGTGATGTCTATTCCCATAGGATCGGTCACCATTTCACAACGCAGATTGTCCACGGCCATGAGCTTGCTTGCGCCGGTCAGACACATTACAAGGAGGAGAATCAATGTCTTTCTCACTATCACAGATTCGTATGGTTTCATCATTCTGAAGTTTAAAGTACGCAGGATAAGCGGTATTTTGTTAATGTCTTAAAGTTCTATGCATAATAGAAGTAACGTCATGACAGTCAGCGCATTGCGTCACACCTGTCAGATAAAGATCCTATGATGTTGCCGGACAGCGTGCCCAGTGTTTCCACATCCATCTGTACATGGCCACACCAGACGCTGCGACGGCGTCCGCGGCAGACAACCGTCGTACGACCCGGTCTTTCACTTATGTTATGCTCACGGGAGACAACGTCACCCGTGAGCACATCTATAAGTCGAAATTAATCAAACAGAAATAACAATATCGTAGCATGGCCGGCACACATCCGGCCAGAAAACATGTCACTGCTGTGCCATGGCCACCACAATGATGGAGGCTATGAGTATGAGCAGGCCGGCAACAAGCACTCCGGCAGCCTTGCGTCCGCATCCGCGCCACTCTTTCAGGATAATGCCCCAGACGTTGCTGAATATCACATTGAGCGACATGAGGATGCTCCACGAGAATGCCAGCAGCACCGGACTGTCGGTGAGGAAGCTCTTGCCCGTCTCAAGACCGAAGAACTGCGAGTACCACAGCACGCCGGCAAGGGCGCAGAAAAGCACGTTGTTGGCCAGCACACGGCCGTTGCATGCGAAATATTCGCGGCCGGTATGGTTCTTTATGTTCTGCCGGATGCAATATACAGCGTTGGTGCAGAAACCGCCAAGCGTCACAAGGAATATGACGGGCAGACCGGCATAGAGCGGAGCCACGCCGCCGTTGAGGGCAGCCTCCTTAATATGACCGCCGGCATCGAGACCCAAAGCGAAGCATGCGCTCATCACTCCGGCAAGCAACGCCACGAGCAGACCCTTGGTAAGGGCGAAATCCTTTACGGCCGCCTTCTTCTCCTCCTCACTCATATTGGCCGAGCGCAGACTGCCGGCGTAGCCTATCACGGCAATACCTGCAATGGTGATGCACACGCCGCAGAGCAGCATGAGGCCGTCGCCACGGAGCAGGTCGGTGCCGGCAAAGAGCGCCGGAAAGAGAGTTCCGAACGCAGCACACGTACCGAGAGCTATGCTCTGTCCCAAGGCGACACCGAGATAGCGCATGGAGAGGCCGAACGTCAGACCGCCAACACCCCAGAGAACACCATAAATGACGGCCTGAAGCGCTCCGCCCGAACTCCACAACTGCCACAGACTGCCGCCCGCAGGAACGGCGAGCAGTGCGCCGAGCAAAGGAAACACGAGCCATGCGAAGATGCCCTGAACCAACCAGAAACTCTCCCACGACCATTCCTTAACCTTGTTAATGGGCACATAAGAACTGCTCTGACCGAAACTGCCGACCGCTATTATCAATAACCCTAACAAAACGTCCATGACAAAACAACCTTTTATTTATTTACGCTTTGAGGTCACGTCGGCCTCATATTTATCAACCTCAGCTATGAACTCCTCGCCCACAGGCACACCGTTGCGCAGACAGAACATGTCCCATACGGCATTCCATGGCAACGACTTGCACTCCTCGAGCAACGCCAGACGCTCGAAGCCCTTGTCCTCGGCCTCGTAGCTGCGCAATGTATGGAGCGGTTCGAGCAGCGCCTGGAGCAGACATTTCTGTGTGGCACGGCTTCCGATGACATATGCTCCAATGCGGTTGATGGACGCGTCGAAGTAGTCGAGACCTATGTGCACGCGGCCGAGGGCTCCGCAACGCACAATCTCCTTGCAGAGGTCGAGCGTATCGTCGTTCATTATCGTTACGTGATCGCTGTCCCAACGCACAGGACGGCTCACATGGAGCAGCACCTCCGGCACGAACAGCAGGAGCGAAGAGAGTTTGTCGGCCACACTCTCCGTCGGATGGAAGTGGCCTGTGTCGAGCGTGACGAGCTTCTGATGCTGCACGCCATAACCTATATAGAAATCGTTTGAACCCACGGTGTAGCTCTCAAGACCTATGCCGAACACCTTGGACTCGATGCTGTCCTTCATGTTCTTATACTCTGTTGCGAATATGCGGTCGAGCGAATCCTTGAGCAGTTCGCGATACATCATACGGTTGACCGTTATGTCCTTGCTGCCGTCGTGTATCCATAGGTTCATTATGCAGGGGTCATTCTGGCGGCGTCCCATCTCTTCGGCAATAGCACGGCAGCGCACTGTGTGCTCCACCCAGAAGTCGCGTATAGCCTTGTCGGGATTGGCCAGCGAGAGGTTTCCGCTCTTGGGATGAGAGAACGATGTGGAGTTGAAGTCGAGCTTTATGCCGTTCTCGGCAGCCCACTGCATCCAGCTCTCGAAGTGTGACGGCTCAACCTGATCGCGGTCGACAAACTGTCCGCCGAAGTCACCGTATATCTCGTGCAGGCTCAGACGGTGACGGCCGGGGATGAACGACATGGCTTTCAGTATGTCCATGCGCACTTCCTCCATGTTGCGCGCCTTGCCGGGATAATTGCCCGTGGCCTGTATGCCGCCCGTAAGCGCACCGCCCGACTCGAATCCTGTGACGTCGTCGGCCTGCCAGCAATGCATTGAGAGGGAAATATTCTGCAAGGCGTCCATCGCCTTGTCTGTATCGATGCCCAGAACGGCATAGCGTTCCTTGGCTATCTCGTAGGCTTTGTTGATGAGTTGTTCTTTCATAATCAGGTTTTTTGTTTAAAATGGTTGTATGTAAATTATCGGTCAAGACGCAACGGCGGCCCGTCACGCCCGCCCAAAGCCGGCATAGGCCGGTATGAAAACGCTCAGGCGGTGAACGGCGCCCTGCGGTATGCTTCTTCCCATGCGGCGGTGTCGGCCGGCATGTATGTCTTCAGACTTACCGACCCGCGCACCATACGGCGCATGCCGGCTACGTCGGACGAATGTCCGGCAGCTACTGCCTGCATCATGATGTTGCCTATGGCTGTTGCCTCGGACGGGCCTGCTACGACAGGCACACCGATGGCATCGGCCGTCCACTGGTTCAACAGCTCATTGCAACTGCCACCGCCGATAACGTGCAGAACGCTGAGTGGTCGCTCGGACAGCTCGCGCAGACTGTCGAAGACATGACGGTAGCGCAAGGCAAGACTCTCGAAGATGCAACGCACCAGACGTCCGCGCGTATCGGGCACAGGCTGGCTGTGACTGCGGCAGAATGTCCGTATGGCCTCAACCATGTCGGACGGATTAGAAAAAGAAGCTTCGTCGGGATTGATCAAACTACGGAACGGCTCTGCGGCACGTGCCTCGTCTATCAGCACGTCGTAGGGCACCGCACCCCATTGGGCACGGCAGCGCTCAAGTATCCACAGGCCGCATATATTCTTCAGCAGGCGGATGGTACCGTTGACGCCGCCCTCATTGGTAAAGTTCAACTTCTGAGTGACGGCGCTGATGACGGGTGCATCAGTCTCGATACCCATCAGCGACCATGTGCCACTGCTGAGATAAGCAAAATCGCGGTCGGATGCCGGAACGGCGGCAACGGCAGAAGCGGTGTCGTGGCCGGCCACTGCTATCACCGGCACGGGGCCGAGCCCTGTCTGGCGCTGCACCTCGGGCGTGAGCACACCCACCTGGTTGCCCGGAAAGACGAAACGTCCGAAACTCTCCTCCGTCAGTCCCGTGGCTGCAAGAAGCGACGGCTCGAAACGGCGTGTGGCCGCATTGAGCAACTGGGAGGTGGAGGCTATGGTGTATTCGGTCACCATTTCGCCCGTTAGCATGTATGTTATGGCATCCGGCATGAACAACAGTTTGTGTGCGGCGGCCAGCGCACTGTCTGACGAACGGCGCATGGCATCGAGCTGGAACAGAGTGTTGAAGTCCATCACCTGTATGCCGGTCTGACTGTAGACCGTCTCGCGCGGCACTTCCGAAAAGAAACGTTCTGCAGCTCCCGAGGTGAACGGATCGCGGTAGGCACGCGGAAGACGCAAGAAAGCACCGTCCTCGCCGACACACACGAAGTCCACACCCCATGTGTCAACGCCTATGGAGCATATCTCACAGTCGTCACGACCGGCAACCAGCCTCAACCCTTCCACAACATTGCGGAACAGTTCGTAGATGTCCCAGTAGAACCGTCCGCCGTTCTCTATGAGATGATTGGGGAAGCGGTTTATCTCCTCCAGCTCCAGACCGGACGGGAGAAAACTGCCGACTATCGTACGTCCGCTCGTTGCTCCGAGGTCAACTGCAAAGAAACATTTTCTTTTGTTGTTCATTTGGTTATATAGCTTAGACTTCTAAATTGGCTGAGCAAATTTAGCAATAACAACCATTACGGCGCGTATGTTTTTTGACTTAAAACATTCACTTTTTGACACAACACATAAAAGAGCATACAGAAAGCCATATATTAAAGGTATGAACTGCTCATAAAAATGTCACAATACGCATAAAACAAGCACGATACGCTCGCAGAAAGCCGTCTTGGCAGAGTAGCGGCGCATGGTGGAACACGGCTGTCGGATATATAAAAAGTGACATAAACCGCATATCGTCAGCGTCAGATCACACATAAGAATGGCATAATAATACATTATCCATCGTGATATGAAATAAAATCTGCAACCGCGGAAAAGTTCTCCGGAGAAAAATATACGGCGACGCAACGGCATGAAGCAAGAAGTGTGCGGACGGCGGAGATAATAACGGCCGGATGCGGAATAAGCCCCATGGCGGAGCGACAATGACAGCGAACGGCATACAGGCGGCGGGCGCGGCACCAGAGAAAGCAACACACTATATATGATAAGGTGACGAAGCTCATATAATAAGACTGCGAAGGATTGTCTAAGGGTCTTAAAAGCATCGGCACACGGAGCCGGAACTGCCCAAAAGAAACAGGCATAGGCGTGTAAAGCAAGAATAATACGGAATGGTGCTTTTCGCCTTCAAGACTGTATATTTATGCAATATCAAAAGTAAAAAATCTTGACAAAAAAAATTCGCGAAATAGAAAACGGAGCGCGACGGAACAGGCTTTATCAGACGGATTTTTCTTTCGCGACCCGTCGTATTTTTCTTCACGAATGACATAAAAAATCAGACGGCTCTGCGAAACAGCCTTTATCACCATGCGATATGGGCTTGGTTATGGTGTGATATTGAGCATATCAGGCCCTGATATGGGCAATATCAGAGGCTGAAACAGACTGTTTCGCAGCGCCATACAGAAGCTATCGGATTGTCAAAAATCGCAAGTGACTGGCTGTCAATACAATACGCAACCCTCTCAAAACTCGAGAATTTGCGACCGAGGAGACTGCTGCTCGAAAATATCGCCGTATTTTCGAGTTATCGATGAATATTTATGCAATTACGAGATCTGATTTTTGCATAAATATACAGAGACGGGAGGCGGTAAGAAAGGATTGATCGGAAAATTTTGTCTGCTGTTTTTTCATAATAAAATAATAAGGATTGATAATAGGATTTGATTAAAAAATTCTTATTTTTGCGATATAAACAGCAGCACTCTATTCCTGTGTGAAGGACACGCTCTAGTTGTGATTTGCTCTAAAATTCTTACCTTTGCGATATAAGCAACAGCTGATATATACAATCTTTCTTTTAGCCATGTGTTGTGATTTGCTTTAAAATTCTTACCTTTGCGATATAAGCAACAGCTACAAGAAGCCAGAGAAGAAACACCAAGACGTTGTGATTTGCTTTAAAATTCTTACCTTTGCGATATAAGCAACAGCTTGGAGCCACTGGAGAATGACATCAAACAGTTGTGATTTGCTTTAAAATTCTTACCTTTGCGATATAAGCAACAGCTCACGCATAAAAACAGTATCATGCATATCAGTTGTGATTTGCTTTAAAATTCTTACCTTTGCGATATAAGCAACAGCGTATTTTCAAGCTCCGCCGTGCAAATTGGGTTGTGATTTGCTTTAAAATTCTTACCTTTGCGATATAAGCAACAGCGAAGCCAAAGAACTAACGCCGAGAACGCCGGTTGTGATTTGCTTTAAAATTCTTACCTTTGCGATATAAGCAACAGCCTGCATACAATGACATATCAGGTGTCTGCAGTTGTGATTTGCTTTAAAATTCTTACCTTTGCGATATAAGCAACAGCTAAGATATCCAGTTTCCCAACCACTTTTAGTTGTGATTTGCTTTAAAATTCTTACCTTTGCGATATAAGCAACAGCTGGCGCAAAATCTATGCAATTCTTTTTGAGTTGTGATTTGCTTTAAAATTCTTACCTTTGCGATATAAGCAACAGCTGGGGAGACCTTCAAATATTTACTGTTGGAGTTGTGATTTGCTTTAAAATTCTTACCTTTGCGATATAAGCAACAGCCTGAATGGTCTGTTTATCGTGAGCAGTCGAGTTGTGATTTGCTTTAAAATTCTTACCTTTGCGATATAAGCAACAGCATATCAGCTTCGTCATCAGAATATATAGGTGTTGTGATTTGCTTTAAAATTCTTACCTTTGCGATATAAGCAACAGCTTATTAAGATTAGCACCAGCAGTCTGATAGTTGTGATTTGCTTTAAAATTCTTACCTTTGCGATATAAGCAACAGCGACCTGCAGCATAGACAATAACTTTCAAAAGTTGTGATTTGCTTTAAAATTCTTACCTTTGCGATATAAGCAACAGCCATCAATAAGTGACATCTGTTTATCGACTGTTGTGATTTGCTTTAAAATTCTTACCTTTGCGATATAAGCAACAGCTTATGTGTGTACTTCTTTCCGTTATAACCGGTTGTGATTTGCTTTAAAATTCTTACCTTTGCGATATAAGCAACAGCGATAGAAACAGCAAGGTAAAACAACCTTACGTTGTGATTTGCTTTAAAATTCTTACCTTTGCGATATAAGCAACAGCGCACTTCTTTTCTTTACCTAAGAACATAACGTTGTGATTTGCTTTAAAATTCTTACCTTTGCGATATAAGCAACAGCAAATCAGCTTCATCATCACAATAGACTGGGGTTGTGATTTGCTTTAAAATTCTTACCTTTGCGATATAAGCAACAGCCGAAATTATTTACAAAAAGAGAAGAACGAGGTTGTGATTTGCTTTAAAATTCTTACCTTTGCGATATAAGCAACAGCATAAGACAATAAATGAAGCGTATATCAAGGGTTGTGATTTGCTTTAAAATTCTTACCTTTGCGATATAAGCAACAGCGTTAGATTTTAATGTATAGGATATTGCTATGTTGTGATTTGCTTTAAAATTCTTACCTTTGCGATATAAGCAACAGCTTTGAGAAGCAATATTAAGAGCTTGCTGTTGTTGTGATTTGCTTTAAAATTCTTACCTTTGCGATATAAGCAACAGCTCGATTGGGATAAATCTCTTCGTCAGTCTGGTTGTGATTTGCTTTAAAATTCTTACCTTTGCGATATAAGCAACAGCAACCACTATCAGAAACTTTCTTCAAGACAGTTGTGATTTGCTTTAAAATTCTTACCTTTGCGATATAAGCAACAGCAAAGAATAAACCTTTATAAATATAAATCCGTTGTGATTTGCTTTAAAATTCTTACCTTTGCGATATAAGCAACAGCGGCGTAAATAATTACTTTAAGTGCAATAAGTTGTGATTTGCTTTAAAATTCTTACCTTTGCGATATAAGCAACAGCTGGCATACTGAGGTAAAGGCACTGTCTTATGTTGTGATTTGCTTTAAAATTCTTACCTTTGCGATATAAGCAACAGCCACACAACCTTTGTCTCCGACTGTTATCTGTTGTGATTTGCTTTAAAATTCTTACCTTTGCGATATAAGCAACAGCTCAAGCATGTAAAGTAAGGAATCATTACCTGTTGTGATTTGCTTTAAAATTCTTACCTTTGCGATATAAGCAACAGCTTTATTTAAGTCAGCAAGACGACCTGGAGAGTTGTGATTTGCTTTAAAATTCTTACCTTTGCGATATAAGCAACAGCATCAAATGAGATATTAAGTTTACGAAGAACGTTGTGATTTGCTTTAAAATTCTTACCTTTGCGATATAAGCAACAGCAGAAAGACTATCGTACCAATTATCAGAATTGTTGTGATTTGCTTTAAAATTCTTACCTTTGCGATATAAGCAACAGCTCAGCCATAGGAACAAAACGAAGTTCATGCGTTGTGATTTGCTTTAAAATTCTTACCTTTGCGATATAAGCAACAGCCTGAAGTTTGGGACCCTGCAAACTTCGCTCGTTGTGATTTGCTTTAAAATTCTTACCTTTGCGATATAAGCAACAGCTACCTAACCAACGATATTTGTTGGTATAGGTTGTGATTTGCTTTAAAATTCTTACCTTTGCGATATAAGCAACAGCGTTATTTTTGTAGAAGTGAAGGAATAATCAGTTGTGATTTGCTTTAAAATTCTTACCTTTGCGATATAAGCAACAGCTTAACTCATCAGCTGAGAGACCTTCAATAGTTGTGATTTGCTTTAAAATTCTTACCTTTGCGATATAAGCAACAGCTCAAAATATGCCTTATAAAATGCAAGTAAGTTGTGATTTGCTTTAAAATTCTTACCTTTGCGATATAAGCAACAGCTGAACTCTCGCCAATCAACATGAGGCTGTGTTGTGATTTGCTTTAAAATTCTTACCTTTGCGATATAAGCAACAGCTGAAAACTTTGCGGAACGATAGAAACAGCAGTTGTGATTTGCTTTAAAATTCTTACCTTTGCGATATAAGCAACAGCCATAATCCGAAATGAATTTAAGTGAGGTGGTTGTGATTTGCTTTAAAATTCTTACCTTTGCGATATAAGCAACAGCACGGGAACCATTGAAAACCGCCATTTGTTAGTTGTGATTTGCTTTAAAATTCTTACCTTTGCGATATAAGCAACAGCGATTACATTATACACGTTCGTGGCGTTAAGTTGTGATTTGCTTTAAAATTCTTACCTTTGCGATATAAGCAACAGCCGGTTGTTTCCATTGTTCCGAACGAGAGCGGTTGTGATTTGCTTTAAAATTCTTACCTTTGCGATATAAGCAACAGCATAGCCAAGAAAGTTACTCTGCCAATGCTTGTTGTGATTTGCTTTAAAATTCTTACCTTTGCGATATAAGCAACAGCTTGTAACAGGAATTGTTCTTTATAGTGAGTGTTGTGATTTGCTTTAAAATTCTTACCTTTGCGATATAAGCAACAGCATCAAATGAGATATTAAGTTTACGAAGTACGTTGTGATTTGCTTTAAAATTCTTACCTTTGCGATATAAGCAACAGCTATCCTTAGGAGCAATTATACGGTCAAGAGGTTGTGATTTGCTTTAAAATTCTTACCTTTGCGATATAAGCAACAGCCTGGATTCTTTACGGTGCATCCGGAAAAGTGTTGTGATTTGCTTTAAAATTCTTACCTTTGCGATATAAGCAACAGCAAGAAGCCAGAGAGCTAACACCAAGGCAAGAGTTGTGATTTGCTTTAAAATTCTTACCTTTGCGATATAAGCAACAGCCACTATTAGCCAATTTACGAAGTCTATCACGTTGTGATTTGCTTTAAAATTCTTACCTTTGCGATATAAGCAACAGCACAACAAGAAACAAAAACAAAACAACGCCAGTTGTGATTTGCTTTAAAATTCTTACCTTTGCGATATAAGCAACAGCCTGGCTCAGCCTCTAGCTCAGCCTCTAGCAGTTGTGATTTGCTTTAAAATTCTTACCTTTGCGATATAAGCAACAGCGTCTCATTTGTAGTATAAGGAACGCTATCTGTTGTGATTTGCTTTAAAATTCTTACCTTTGCGATATAAGCAACAGCACTATGTTGCGTGGTGATGTTGATAGATTGTTGTGATTTGCTTTAAAATTCTTACCTTTGCGATATAAGCAACAGCTTATGTTCCGCAATGCTTTTATGAGATAATGTTGTGATTTGCTTTAAAATTCTTACCTTTGCGATATAAGCAACAGCGCAATTATGAATTTGATAAATCAGACATGCGTTGTGATTTGCTTTAAAATTCTTACCTTTGCGATATAAGCAACAGCTTCGCTTATGCGCAGCGTGGTGCATCCGTAGGTTGTGATTTGCTTTAAAATTCTTACCTTTGCGATATAAGCAACAGCAAGAACCATAGCCAAGTGATTCGAAAAGACGTTGTGATTTGCTTTAAAATTCTTACCTTTGCGATATAAGCAACAGCTAATCCTCAAGACGAGACTGATTAAGAAAAGTTGTGATTTGCTTTAAAATTCTTACCTTTGCGATATAAGCAACAGCTAACGCTCACACACATAACGAGCAAACTTAGTTGTGATTTGCTTTAAAATTCTTACCTTTGCGATATAAGCAACAGCTAATCCTCAAGGCGAGACTGATTGAGGAAAGTTGTGATTTGCTTTAAAATTCTTACCTTTGCGATATAAGCAACAGCATGGCGCGCAAAATTTAGCCATATATCGCCGTTGTGATTTGCTTTAAAATTCTTACCTTTGCGATATAAGCAACAGCACAATATGTGCAATAAGCTGAACGACAAAGGATTAGATCAAGTATCAGAAAATGGAAAACTGATAACGGAATAAGGAAATATCGCTATGATATCGATATTTCCTTATTTCTGTTTAATGACTTCAGATGAAGTAATATTATGTTACGTCATGGACCTCAGACGTTTCAAAAAGGTTAAAAAACAATAAATCTGCATATTAAAACAACTCGAGCTGCTGGCCGGGAGCATTCGGAGCCTTTGGCTTTTTTCCATAAAACAACTCTATCGCTCCGAACTGTTTGTCTGTGATGCACATCACTCCCACATTGCCATATTCGGGTAAGAACGATTTGACACGCTTAATGTGCACCTGCGCGTTCTCCATACTCGCACAATGTCGGACGTAGATGGAGAACTGGAACATGGTGAAACCGTCACGCTGCAGATTCTTACGAAAAAGAGCGTAAGCCTTCTTGTCTTTTTTTGTCTCGGTTGGCAAATCAAAGAAAACAAGCACCCACATAACGCGATATTCACTAAAGCGGTCCATGATAAATAATAATTCATATAAATGGCAGAGCGGTACAGCGCCCGAAACATTCAATCTATTTCCGGATAGGCTATGCGCCTCGACTCGCCGCTGAAGCAACGGTAGAGCGACGCCGTGGTCTGAGTGACACCCACCATGAGCGGACTGCGCTTGCCTGATATACAGACGTCGAGCGTAGGAATGGCGAGAAGCCGGGCCTTGTGTTGCCTGGTGAGTTCAAGTCCGTCGATGCCGTCTTCTCTAACAATATCATACACAAGACGATCTACATACGGCCGGTAAGGCTCCATTATGTCGTCGGCCAGACAATAGGCATTGTAGCGGTTGTGATGGTGTATGCCGAAAGTGGGCAGCATACCGCTCGACACCAACGCCCGCGCAACCACGGCACGAAGTATCGCATACCCGTAATTGAGCAGATTGTTGGGCGGCATGCCATCGCGGCCACGGGTGAAGGATTCGAGTCCGGGGATAGCGGCAAACAACATCTTCCAGTAATAAGCGGCGGCACGGCCCTCCAGATTGTCGGCGTCGCCGCTGCGCACGTCGTCTATCCAACGCGCCATACACCCCGTATCAGCATTGGTGAGCAAGCGCAGCACAGCCGCCTGGTTAGCTATCTTTGCCCGCACTGTCTGTTGCCACAACTGTTTTTTCAACGGAAGCGTGGCATCGGTCTGAAGGCGGAAACGCTCGCTCTGCACCGTATTGCCACACAGCGGCAGCATCAGTCCGACAGGCATGCCGCGTGCGTCGCACGTCACCACGGCACAGTTGTTCTCGAGCAACGCCTCGAGCAGACCATGCGTAATGGTTATCTGTCTGTTGTCGAGCACAACCACACCGATGTCTTCCACCGGTATGGTTCTTATGCTGTCACGTTTCAGACTCTCGGGCATATCGCTCTTCTCAATTTCCGGCAGCCTAACCACCATCTGACCATCCTTCAGCGACAGGTAAGCCGGGGTTGTGAAACACAGTGTGCGTTTTATCATAATACTTTCATTTATTCATATAAAATTCAATATTCTCCAACATCGACAATCTGTCCAAGATGGTTTATACGGACCTTAACAATATTCCTGATATTCCTCAAAGATGTTATACGTTTCCATGTAATTCCCTGCAGTTCTTTCTTATAGTTAACAGTTGTTTCCAGATGATGCCTGAAAACATAATATTTTGAAGATAATTTCTGTACTCTATACAGGTTACGGCTTATGACTTCATAATTATCCGGATTAAACAAATCAATCTCTTTAGGATCGAATCCGGTTTCTTTATTCGGGAATACAAAATATTCGTTCTGTTTCATAGTGAACATGAATTGCCAGCCTTTATCTTTGTTATAATTTTTGTCTATTACCGGAAGATGTTGCACAGCACGTGCCACAGCCTCATAGAAAGAAACAAGATGTTCCTGTATATTTCCTTCACTGTCGCAGAAAATGGCTACATGATGATTACCGTCCGTTTTTATAAAGTCAGACGGCTGTTTCCTTCCATCTTTGTCGAGTATAAGCCGGTCATTGTTGTCATGTTTGTCATGCAAAGCTATAGGGTCTTTCAGACCACTGTTTATTGTGACACGCTTAATGCTTATACCTTTTTCTTTATTAAGCCATATAGGATTCTCGTCAAGATTTGAGAATGCTTTTTTCGCATCACCATTAAATTCAGCAAGCCTTTCTTCAAGAATCGTTCTTATTCTCTTATCAAGAACTTTGTCTATTTTCAATTCATCAGATATTCCCTTACGTTGTGTATAAATGGTTTTAAACTTTACGGTTTTCACCATATCAGGCACTTTCTTTGTATGAAGTTCATCTACGTATAACGGATTTTGCTCAAGACTGTTTTTCCCAGTAAACGCTTTCTCGGCATCGCCATCAAACTGTTCCAATCTTTTGAGCAATGCTTCACGGTAACGTTTGTCTGCAACAGTCATAATCTTTGACACGTCAAACGAAGCGTTCACTTTTTCCTTATTTCCATCATAGCGCTTTATACTGCCGTAGATGGTTTCGTTATGAAGTTTCCCACGTGGTGTTAGTTGTATTCTCTCATGTTTTCCTTTCTCTGCTTTTTCCGTCCTCGTGATGTTAACATTACGCGTAACCACCTTGTTTTTTGCTTTTATAGACACGAGAATATTTTCAAGATGGCATTTCGCTTCAGCACGGAATTCGTCAAGCGGCATAGGTGGATAAAACCTAAGTTTGCCCTTATTGTCACGATAAAGTTCTTTGCGTTCTATTGTGTATATGCTGCCACCTTTATCGCTTCGAGCATTTAAGTTGTTAAGATATTGTATGAATGCAGGTTTTGTAAATGCAATGGTCAGTGCATCCATTGCATGGTGGCGCTGGTCATTACGCTTTGTCCAGTCTTTAATATGCTTGATACGTCTTCCGTCTCTATCTTCTACAATCTCTGTTAATCCAAGCCTGTCGTATTTATCCCAATTAAGTTCCTTCATAATGTCAACGAGCTGCCAGTCTTCACGCAATCTGGACGTAACCGAACCAGTTGTCGACACTACTCTTCTAGCCACTTCTTCAAGAATCTCACATGCCTTACGGGCAATGTATTGAGTGTTGCTCAAATCGCGATTAATAAATCCATCAGGAATATCTTTTTCCGTGGTAAGAAGCCGTTTAAATTTTGTCTTACCTATAATCTTTTTCTCATACAACTGTTTGACCTTCTCATTATATTTTTTAAGTCCTTCATCTCCATACTTAGCTTTTACATAATCATAAGCAGTAGAATCGGCTTTCTCAATATTTACGTTTCGAGCTTCAAGTGTCTTATTTGATAAAGAATCATCAAACAGTTTTGCTTGTGGTATAATATGCTCAATGTCAAATTCCTTACTGAATAATTTCTCACGTGGTATATAGGTATTTGAATAAAGAGTCTTAAATCCGTTGTCCTTCAATTCTAAATAAAGTCTGTATCTTATAATATCGTTGCGGCTCACGTTTTTCAGTCCGAACTCTTCTTCAAGTTCTTTCTTGTATTTTTCATTTTCAGTAGTAATCTTTCTTATTGTTTTTACAGTCTCCTCACGCTGAGCCTTGGTTTTCTTCAGCTCACGTGCCATTTCAACACGAATCTCGTCAGGTCTTCCATAAACATCAACAACAGCATTCACTACATTAATCATCTGATTGAGAATTTTCTCAACTATAGGATTACGCAGACTGTTACGTGGCAACAGGTCCATCTTATTTTTCAATGGTCTGGAATCGATTTCCTCTTTTGTCAACGACCTTTTTGAATGCCGGTAACCAGCGTATTGGCAAGCGTCACTATATCCAAGGCCGTCTTTCATGTAAGGCAGTATCTTGCGCATTGCCTTTACACTAATATTACCATAATCAGGCTCGAGTCTTATGCCGGCAATAACAGCGGCATACTCTTTATCAAATCCATAACATTCGGATATTTTATTTATGAGACTTTCATTACCGGTCTTTGATTTGTCGCCTTCATAAGAATAGAGCAAATGCCAAAACATGTAAGACGGCTGTTTCTCAAGAGCCTTGCCTTCAACAGACGAATCAAAAGATAATATGTCTGTATTGAAACCAAGTCCATTGAATATTGGAAACACAATATCCTTTATTTCATCTGCCGTCATCTTAGAAAAATCATACTCACCATGCCCGCTCATTTCAATAATCTTACTGCATGCCTCTAATAATGCAGCCATAGTAGTATTGCCCTTCACTTCATTATAGTTAAGGTCAAGTTCCTTGTAGTTTTTGAAGAGCAATCTAAGAATTTCTTTCTTCGCCAACTTGCTTTTGAAGTTGAGTTCCTTGAAGAGAATCTCTTTTTCTTCCTGTTCAAGAAAGCGTTTGCCAAACTTCATACCTACAGTTTCACCAAACAAATCAAACCGGTTATCTGCAACAATCATACCTGATACCTGAAGATTGTTTATAGTCTGCCATATTCTGAACTCCTGATACATCGGTGAAGATTTTGGACACACTCGCGGACCTATTGTCTTTTTGACTTTCTTACCATTCTTTTCTATTTCAATCTCACGACTTTCAAGTTCACACAGACTGATAAGTCCTTTTTGGGATTTCAGCGGACGTTGATAAAAAATCACAATATCACGTATGATATGTTTAAGTTCTGGCGTAAGTTCTTTATGAAACTTAGCCTGAGTCTCCCAAATACACTCAAACTCATCAAGATAATCCTGACGGTAAAACACCTGATTTTTAAGGCTGAAATTTGGATTCTTGTCAAGCTCTGACATCTGATATTGCCCTACAGTAAGCTTATTAAAAAACAGTTCCTTACTGCGGTCACTTATAGCTCCGAGGTATCCACTCGAATTCTTTATCTGTCCGTTGACTTTCTGCAAGACTATTGCAAGCCTCTCAAGATCTATTTTATGATGCAGGCTCTCAGCGCGCCATACGTAATCTTCTTTTTTCTGTTCCCATCCTTTCGTCTTGCGCTTCAGACCTACAATATCAAAGGGTTTTGAACATATGGCCCATGTTTCCTTATCACCTTTACCTTTCAGTTCTTCTTTAAGGCTATCGGTAAGCACATTAGGATAAAAAAGTCGTTGAAAGTTCCATATCTTGTTAAACTCATCAACTAGGTCAGAACGATAAAAGTCTGGTATACTATTCTTTCCATTATGTAAAAGTAATGCAACATATTGTCCTGGAGTAAGATTATCATCATAAAGTTTCTTCGCAACCTCCATTCCGTCTATCAGTTGTCCACTTTCATCATTAGATTTTACCTTACGACTACTCTTATAGCCACGTTTCTTGTTTATCATAAGCAATACACGTGCAAACTCTTCCAGTGAAATTTCTTCTGTAACAGCTCTAGCTCGAAGACGATAAGTTTCAAAGGTTGTCCTGTTACCGTTTTCATTCAGTAAGGTATCCGCCGCTATAAAGCCATGGTCTTTCAGCACATTTATGAGACTATCACGACGAATCTTATACCGTTGCAAGTTCCGACGCATACTACGTTTCTGAGTACGATCAGCATTTGTTGTAATAGATTTACCTTTCTCAAAATTACTCTGCTCGTCCGTAGTAAGATAAATTTCTCTTACCCCAAGTCTAATTATCGAAAATTGTTCATTTTCGTTTTCTCTTTCCTTTACCAAAGCCCAGCCTATGCTGTTGGTACCAAGATCCAGTCCTAATATCTTTTTCATAGTTTATGATTCTTCTTATCAAATAATAGATTCAATACATGTTACAAATATAGTGAAAGATGGATACAATGGCAAACTAATAAGTTGCTTTTTATATCTGTTTTTCTATAGATTCCGAATGTTTTATATGAAGGCCGAACCATTTGTCCCAAAAGTATATCTTCATCATTCCATGACATTGCACAACAGTGCTGCGTATTACAATATACACCACAATGCCGTACTATACAGAATGATACTATTAATATGCTTTTTGAGAGAAACAAACAATGTAATATCAAAATAGCAGTGTTTAGTTTGAACGGGTTATCATTAATTCTTAAATTTGCATAAATACATTATTATAAAACTGACACTAACCACACCAACCGATAGTATCTATTTGTTTGTTATGACTTTGGTCAGGTCATGAATCCTCCCATACCACAGGCGACAAAATAAACATGGCAGCCTGTATGCGTAAAGTGGCGGACGATGACACAGAGAATATTTATCATTAATATCAATATAATAACTATTAATCATGAAACAAAACTACATTCTTACACGCAATCCACGATTATGGTTGCTGATGTTAGGCGTATTGTTTGCAGGAGTAGCTCATGCTCTGACTGTAGAAAAGCTGCGCACCCTGTCGCTCACCAATCCCGTGGGCATAGACAAGGCGCCGACGTTCAGCTGGATATTGCAGTCGGACGAACGCGGAGTGATGCAGAAGAGCTACCGCATCATAGTGTGTTCAGACAGCGACTGCTCCAACATCGTGTGGGACTCTGGCGTTGTGGAGTCCGACCAGTCGGTGATGGTAAGTCCGAACCACACCTTCGCTCCTTCGACACGCTACTACTGGAAGGTCACAGTGACCGATAACAAGGGCAACGAGGCCACTTCGACAGAGAAGGCTTACTTCGAAACCGGACTCATGGGCACAGGATGGGACGGAGCCAAATGGATAAGATATTCCAAGAATCCGCTAGGATATATCGACGAGAACGAAATATCCGACTACTCAATAAGCTGCAAATTCGAGATCGCGAAGGTGGCAGCCGGCCTGTGCTTCGGTATGACCGACGAGAACAACTACTACATGTGGCAGTTCAACACCGAGGGTGACTATCCGCGCTTCCGTCCTCACCGCTGGCTGAACAACAGTCCGTCATGCCTCGAGGACGTAGACCTCACCGGAATCATCGACCTGAAGAACAATGAGGAATACACCCTGCGCATCGACATAACCGACAACGGCATGCTCGCAAAGACATATATCAACGACATTCTGATAGACGAGCGCCGCGGCGACTTCCCCTTCGGACGTATCGGATTCCGTGCAGCACGCTCCGAATACACCGAAAACCTGTATGAGGCCGCCTACTACGACGACTTCGACATAAGCGTGGACGGTGTGTCCGTATTCACCGAAGACTTCTCTGAAGGCAACTCCACCTTCACGGCAGGAAGCGTGAAAGGCGGACGCCTCTACTTTGAAGGCACGGAGTCGGCACAATACTGCTGGCAGAAGGAAGGCGCCAAAGGTTCGGCCCGCGCACGCCTCACCAGAGCAGCCGACAGTGCCAAAGGATATGCCATCGAGTCGGACATCACTCTGATGAAAGGCAATGTGGGCGTAGTGTTCGCCTATACCGCATCGAACAATTATTATATGTGGGCGCTCAATTGCAAGGACTACGACTATCCGGCCATACGACGCCATGTCTACAGCAACAGCACAACGCCATCCTACAGCGACACGCGCATCGACGCGTTCACAAAGGATGAGATACTTGGAAAACCTCACCGTATGCGTATAGAAGTCATAGACAACACCGTGAAGACTTACATCGACGGCCAGCTCGTCGACACATACACCGCTTCCGGAAAGATTGTCGACGGCTACACTGGCTTCCGCACACATGCCGACGACGAGGGTCCGGCCTATGCCGACAACGTAAAGGTGACTACCATCAGCGCTGACGACAATGAGACCGTGCGTCTGTCAGAGGACTTTGAGGGCAATGCTCCTATGTTCGACGGCACAATAACTGAACACGACGGTTCAAACCAGCTTTATGTATACACCGCCAACGGCGAGCAGAGATTCATGGAAAGCTCCATGGGTGCAGCCTCTATGTTCAGAAAAGAGTTCACGGCCAAGGCACCCGTCAAGTCGGCCAAGCTCTACAGTTCTGCCCTCGGCATATACGACGTATTCATCAATGGCACCCGCGTAGGCCACGTTCAGGACGACGGAACAACCATCTACGACGAACTGAAACCGGGATGGACCGACTATGCAAAGAAGGTATTCTACAACACACACGACGTGACGACACTCGTTAAGGAAGGCGGCAACGCCATCGGAGCTACCGTCACATCGGGCTACTGGGCCGGCGGCATATGCCACGGACAGTATGGCGACAAAACCGTGGCATTCATGGCCAAGCTCGTCATCGAGTACACCGACGGCTCGAAGGAGACTGTTGTGACCGATGCCTCATGGGCAACATACGACAACGGTGCACTGCGCAAGGGCGACATATACAACGGCGAGACCTACAACGCAACTCTCGAGGACAGCTGGACAAAGGCCGGCTACGACCAGTCTGCATGGCACGCCATCGTGTCGAGCCGCGACTTCACCGGCGAGATATGCGCCTTCGAAGGTCCGGCGGCACGCATACGCACCTCACTGACACGTCTGCCGGAGCACATCACCATCTACGAAGGCATCAAGCAGACAGGCACCGCCTATGGCATGGTGAACATTGTGTCCGAGACAAGCGGCAACTCACCCGTGAAACTGAAGAAAGGCCAGACCGTAATCTACGACTTCGGCCAGAACATGGTGGGCTGGGTGAGAGTGAACGTCAAGGGTAAGGCCGGCTGCACTCTCCGTGCGCGCTTCAGCGAAATGCTCAACGACAAGGGCGACACCAACCGTGGCGACGACGGCCCCGGCGGCAGTCTGTATCTCATCAACCTGCGTACTGCCAAGGCTTCCATGTACTACACACTTCGCGGCGATGAGGAAGGCGAGACCTACAGTCCTACAAATACCTACTACGGATTCCGCTACTGTGAGATAACTGCCGGCGACGACATCGAGATAAACGGCATCGAAGGACTTGTTGTAGGTGCCGACAACGAGGAAGGCTCGTCGCTCACTACAAGCCACGACGCCGTAAACCAGCTATACAGCAACGTCATCTGGGGCCAGCGCGGCAACTTCATGAGCGTGCCGACCGACTGCCCGCAGCGCGACGAACGCCTCGGATGGACCGGCGACACACAGATATTCTGCCGCACGGCTGCATACAACGCCAACACCGCAGCCTTCTATCACAAATTCATGGGTGACATGCGCGACAGCCAGCGTCCCGACGGTGCCTATCCGGATGTGGCACCGATAGCATGGGTTGGCTACGGAAACGGCGCATGGGGCGACGCAGGTATCATCGTACCCTGGACCACTTATCTCATGCACGGCGACAAGAGTATCATCGAGGAGAACTACGAATCGATGGAGAAATACATGGACTGGATGGCAGCCCAGGCCGGCGACGGCTACAAATATCAGGGAGCCGGCACCAACTACGGCGACTGGGTGTCGTTCGTACCGACCGATTCGCGCTACGTCAGTGTGTGCTACTATGCTTACGACGCACTGCTCATGAGCAAGATGTCGCAGGTTCTCAGCAAGGCACCCGGCGACGAGTACGCCATAAAGGCAGCCGAGTATGAGCAGCTCTACAACAACATAAAGGCCGAGTTCGCCACACGCTACATCAGCAACCGACTGCCCAAGCAGCACACACAGACGGGCTATCTGCTCGCGCTGCGCTTCGGTCTGCTGCCCGACGAGGCATCCGAACAGGCCACAATAAAGGCGCTCGCACGTGCCATAAGCTCCAACAACGAGACACTCAACACCGGATTCGTAGGCACAGGCATCATCAACACCACCCTCTCGCAGGTGGGACTCATCGACAAAGCCTACAACCTGTTGCTCCAGCGCAACTGTCCGTCATGGCTCTACAGCGTGGATCAGGGTGCTACAACAATATGGGAGCGCTGGAACTCCTACACCAAGGAGACCGGATTCCATAAAGACATATCCATGAACTCCTTCAACCACTACTCCTACGGAGCCGTGGCCGAGTGGATGTACAGATACATGGCAGGCATCGAGGCCGACGAACAGAACGCCGGATTCAAGAACATCATACTCCAGCCCTACCCCGACACACGCACCACACTGCCACAGGGACAGGAACGCATCACCAGCGTCGATGCCACAGTAGCCTCCAACTACGGCAGCATAAAGAGCGCATGGCAGCTCGGAGCAGACGGTAGCCTCAGCTACAAAGTCACTGTTCCGGCCAACACCACCGCCCGTCTGCTCATGCCTGTGGCAGAAGGCAGCAAGGTGTATGAAGGCAGCAGACCGGCAGAAGAGTCTGAAGGTGTGAAGTATGAAGGCACTACCGACGACCGTGCTGTATTCACCCTCGGTTCGGGCAGCTACTCCTTCACCACCAACATCTCCACCGACATCAGCGCAGTAGAGACCGAAAACGGCATAAGAGTATATCCGAACCCCACCGACGGAGTGCTCCACATAGAGAGCGACGAGCCTGTGACCAGTCTCACACTCAACGACATGGCCGGTCATCTCGTCAGCAAAGCCGAAGGCAAATGCGAAACCCTCGACCTATCTTCTGTGAATACGGGCATGTATCTGCTCACAGTGAATACACAGAACAGTCAGAAGACATCAAAGATAATAAAGAAATGACTGTATCCGGCATGATGTGAGATCATACAACATCATTGCAGGAGGAAAGCAGTCTGTCTTTCCTCCTGCTTTTGTTTTGTATTCATCCATCACAACCTTATAACCAAACAACTCATACAATGGCACCGAAAGAATCACCATTTCATGCCATCCATACTGCAGTATGCCTGACTGCCGCACATAGACGGCGACATAACCAATAATGATATCGCCAAACAAGAGTTCTGCAATATAATATTCATGTCTGGCATAAACTGTAAAGTCAACTTTTTCATTTCAAAAACCATATTAACAAAAAAATTGGTTAATATTGCAATAACATACAAGCACAGCCGGCTACTGCCTACTCTTTCCCGGTGCATACCGCCAGGCTGCGCCTTCCACGGCCACAGGTTGGTCGTTACAGCGCATACATGAATGAGTGATGCACTGCTTATACAGATTATAATCTCAATAACTGCGGTTAACCGCCTATATCTTCTTACTTACTATTAACATATGAATTACAAAAGAAACTGTTTTAGAATATTATTGTCTGTGCTGCTGTGTGTGTGTCATAACCTAAGCGGCATGTCGCACAATATAAATTCTCATGATACCTACGATGACCTCAAGGCAAACTTCCAGCAGCCTGCTCAGAAATATGGAGTGAACTGCTGGTGGTGGTGGCTGAACGGAAACGTCACCAAAGAAGCCATCAGAAAGGATCTGGAAGCCATGAAGCTTAAAAACTTCCAAGGCGCCATGATATTCGATGCAGGCGGTCATAACCAGCGCGGAAACAAAGACATACCATCAGGACCGACCTTCGCTTCAAAGGAATGGATAGAACTTTTCTCTTATGCCTTGGACGAAGCGAAACGGCTTGGACTGGTTATGGGATTTAACATTCAGAGCGGATGGAACCTGGGAGGACCATGCGTCACTCCACAATATTCCGCAAAACAACTGACATACACCGAACGGCTGGTTACTGGCGGAAAGACAATCAGCATACAACTGGACAACCCGCGAAAGCATAATAATTTCTATAAGGACATTGCCGTTCTTGCCTTTCCCGCAGAAGAAGAGAACAAAACGCTGAAGCGCATATCCAAGCTGGATTTGAAGATGGGATATCATGAATTGGGCGGCTCGGCTCCCGATTGCCGTTTCCTGCTCGAAGACGAACCTCAAGACAAACGTGCCGGAAACGACAAGGATATCTTCACGGTTAATCCGAAGAATGTTCTGAACATAAGCAATAGAATGGACGATAAAGGTGTTCTGCGATGGGATGCTCCCAAAGGAAAGTGGAACATACTGCGCATCGGCTACACCTGTACGCGCTCGGTTGTTTCGACATCCAGCGGCAAATGGCAGGGCAGCGTACTGGATTACATGAGCAAGGACGCTTTCGACTTTTACTGGAACACCGTCGTAGAACCCATCTTCAGCGCAATAGGTGAAGAACATCTGGGAACAACACTCAAGTTCATGGAAACAGACAGCTGGGAATGTGGAGGAATGAACTGGACCGACTCCTTCGCAGATGAATTCCGTGATTACTGCGGATATGATCTGACAGCATTTCTACCCATATTCGCTGGACACATCATCGAAAACATGGATGTGTCAAATGCATTCCTTGCAGATTTCAGAAAGACCATGGGCCATCTGGTTGCCATAAACCATTATGCACGTTTTGCCGAGTATGCCCACAAATACAACATGGGCATACAGCCCGAATCGGCAGGACCGCATGCAGGACCGTTGGACGGTATAAAGAACTACGGCTTCAGTGACATCATGATGAGTGAGTTCTGGGCACCGTCTCCACATCGTCCCAAACCTGAAAACCGTTTCTTCATAAAGCAGGCTTCGTCTGCCGCACACATCTATGGAAAAAGGATTGTGGGTGCCGAATCCTTCACAACAATCGGCCCGCACTGGAATGACGAACTGTGGCATGACCAGAAGCCATCGTTCGATCACGAAATATGCGCAGGCCTCAACAGGGTCTATCTCCACACATTCACCTGCTCTCCAAAAGAACAGGGCCTGCCCGGACAGGAATATTTTGCCGGGACACACATCAATCCTCAAGTAACATGGTGGAGCAAGTCTTCTCCTTTCTTCAACTACATAAGCCGCGTTCAATCGCTTGTACAGGAAGGCGACTTCGTGGCAGACGTACTGTATTATTATGGAGACCATGTTCCTAACGTGTTTCCTTACAAGCATTCTGATCCGGCAGGTGCTATGTTCGGCTTCGACTATGACGTTACGGACGAGACTATTTTGCTGAGACTGGACGTCAGAAACGGCGAGATAGTCACACCAAACAAAAGAAAATACAAAATACTTGTGCTGCCCGACCACAAGGTCTTGTCGTTGGCCGTACTGCAAAAACTGGAGAATCTGATAAGTAAAGGTGCGACAGTTCTTGGCTACAAACCGGAGAAGGCTGTGTCGCTGGTTGGAAGAGAAGACGGAGCAAAAGAATTTGCCAGACTTTCCGAACAGATATGGGGAACGGCCGAAGACTCCGTCGGACAACACGTATATGGCAAAGGAAAAGTAGTATGGGGCATGACCGCCAAGGAATATCTGCTGTCGCAGAATGTCCGGAGAGACTTTTCTATCCAGGGAAACAGCAGCAAAGACGATTATGATTACATACATTACACAATCGGAGACACTCACATCTATTTTGTAAGTAACCAGACAGAACTCAGCCGTAACGTAATGGCCGACTTCCGTGTATGCGGCATGCAGCCCGAGATATGGAACGCTCTGGACGGCAGCATAAGCGAGGCCAGGGCTTTCCGCCAGGCAGACGGCATCACAACCATACCACTGACGCTTGCCCCTTACGGCTCTGTCATAATCGTATTCCACAAGAAGATAAGCAAGAAAAGACAGGGAGACAGACAGCATAACAGCCTGGAATATAACACCATTCAGACACTGGAAGGTGCATGGACGGTCGGTTTTGATACAGAATGGGGCGGTCCTGGAGAGGTGACATTCAGCGAACTCACCGACTGGACCTCACATCCGGACAAGGGTATAAAGTATTATTCAGGCACCGCTGTCTACAAAAAGAGCTTCAAGACAACCTTCGACAAGAAAACGGACAAGCGCTACTTCCTGCAACTCGGCGACGTAAAGGATGTGGGTATCGCCTCCATACGACTCAACGGCAAGGACAAAGGCATAGTCTGGACCAAACCTTTCCGCGTCGAGGTGACCGATGATCTGACCGACGGCGACAACATACTGGAAGTGGAGGTTGTCAATTCATGGTATAACCGCGTTGCCGGCGACGAGATGTCGGCCACTCCTCAGAAATACACAAAGACCAACATTGTGCTGGGTCACGACTTCAGAGGCGCTCCTCTCAAGGACATTCCGTTAGAACCCTCGGGACTTCTCGGCCCTGTTACCATATCGACAGGCGAAGAATCCGACTGACAGCGGCATAACCGTACGGCCATGTCTCGTACATGACAGGTGACATCCCCGATTAACACATACCGACACCAAAATCTTCTGCATATTTATGCACACTGCCCTTCACGCTGTGTATAAATATGCAGAAGTCTTTATCGCAACTCTCCTATACCGCCGTTTTTACGTACGGATGAACTTTCGGGCGCAAATACCCGACTCTCAGACACATCACGCAAACTACCGGCAATTATCGGTTTAAACCATTCACATCATCCGTATGACATGTCACGCACTACGGAATGGGCCGTTCCGCAGTGTGAAAAAGTACATATCATGGCATGGCATGATATAGCACATATCGCATGATCATAAAGCCTGTTCTGCACCATAAAAAAGACATTATTACACATCGGGAAACCACACAATGCCTTCACACACACTTGTATATGTGTATGTAATTTTTGATATTTGCAAATAAAATATTAATTTTGCATGAGGGCATTGCCGCAAGCGTCCATAACGGTATGTATTTCCACGATTTGCGTCAAAGCCCTTCTCTACTGACACCGGGACACCTCCGGCAGTCACGACCCTACAACACCGTGGCTGAAGAAACAAAAACCTAAAAACAAAAATGATGAAATCATCCTTTCTACGCACCCTGCTGCTCGTGGCCATAATGGCATTCGCGGGCCGCACTACATGTGCCGCCGACAACGGTGGCGGTACGTTCACCGCCGGTAAAAAGACGTTTCTGCTCAACGGCAAACCCTTCGTGGTGAAGGCTGCCGAACTGCACTATCCGCGCATTCCGCGCCCTTACTGGGAGCACCGCATCAAGATGTGCCGCGCACTCGGCATGAACACCATCTGCCTCTACGTGTTCTGGAACATACACGAACAGCGTGAAGGCGAATTCAACTTCACCGGACAGAACGACATCGCCGCCTTCTGCCGCCTGGCACAGAAGAATGGCATGTACGTCATAGTGCGCCCCGGACCTTACGTGTGCGCCGAGTGGGAGATGGGCGGACTACCCTGGTGGCTGCTCAAAAAGAAGGATATACACCTGCGCGAGCAGGATCCTTACTTCATGGACCGCGTATCCAAGTTCATGGCGAAGGTGGGCGAACAGCTCGCTCCGCTCACCATTCAGAACGGAGGACCGATAATCATGGTGCAGGTGGAGAACGAATACGGCTCCTACGGCGAGGATAAGGCTTACGTGAGTGCCATACGTGATATCGTGCGCCAGTCGGGATTCGACAAGGTCACGCTCTTCCAGTGCGACTGGGCGAGCAACTTCACACGCAACGGACTGGACGATCTGGTGTGGACAATGAACTTCGGCACGGGCTCCGACATCGACAGTCAGTTCAGCCGTCTGCGCGAACTGCGGCCCGAGTCGCCGCTGATGTGCTCGGAGTTCTGGAGCGGATGGTTCGACAAGTGGGGCGCCCGTCATGAGACACGCCCCGCATCGGCAATGGTGGCAGGCATAGACGAGATGCTGTCCAAAGGCATTTCGTTCTCGCTCTACATGACCCACGGCGGCACATCGTTCGGCCACTGGGCCGGCGCCAACTCACCGGGATTCGCTCCTGACGTGACATCCTACGACTACGACGCACCCATCAACGAATACGGACAGGCCACACCAAAATACTACGAGTTGCGCCGCACAATGGAGAAATACTCCGACAAGCGTCTGCCCTCCGTACCCAAACCGGCCACTGAGCTGATAAGCATTCCGCGCTTCAGCCTCAACGAATACGCACCCCTGGTGTTCGGCACCGACAGTATGTGCGTAGCACGCAGTCCGCTGACCTTCGAAGAGCTTGACATGGGATGGGGAACGGTAATCTACTCCACCTCTCTGCCCGAGATAAATACACCGTCCACACTCGCCATGAAAGACGCTCACGACTACGCCATGGTTTATGTGGACGGCCGCTACATAGGCCGCACCGACCGCGTGCGCAACGAGACGACAGTCAGTCTGCCGCCAGTGAGCCGTGGCAGTAGGCTCGACATCGTTGTCGAAGGCATGGGACGCATCAACTTCGGCCGCGCCATAAAAGACTTCAAGGGACTCACCGGCGAAGTCACCATAATGGCCAACGTCGATGGAGACGACGTGACATGGAAGTTGAACGACTGGACCATGCGCACACTGCCCGACTCCTACGACCACGCCCTGCGCGCCTTCAAGCGCTTCAATGACGGTGAGTCGATGGGACTGAAGCTCGATTCGCGAGCCGGATACTACCGCGGCTTTTTCAATCTGAAGAAGACCGGCGACACGTTCATCAACATGGAGACGTGGGGCAAGGGCCTCGTCTATGTGAACGGACACGCCATCGGCCGCTTCTGGAGCATCGGTCCGCAGCAGACTCTCTACGTGCCGGGATGCTGGCTGAAGAAAGGACGCAACGAGATTGTGGTGCTCGACGTGGCAGGACCAGTCATGGCTGAGACATGGGGACAGGACCGTCCCGAGCTCGACAAGCTGCAGACGGAGAAGAGCAACCGCCACAACAATCCGGGCGACCGCCCCGACCTCAACTCGGCAACGCCCGCAGCGGCAGGCCAGTTCGCACAGGGACGCGCATGGCAGACCGTGAAGTTCAATGCACCGGCACGCGGACGCTATCTGGCCATTGAGTGTTCGTCAACCCACGACGGCAGCGAGATAGCGGCAATAGCCGAAATCTACGTGCAGGATACCGACGGACGACGCATCGACCGCAGCTCATGGAGCACGAAATATGCCGACAGCGAGGACGCCGACAACGGCAACCACACGGGCGACAAGGCGTTCGACCTTCAGGAATCTACATGGTGGAGCACCACCTACGGCGCATCCATGCCACATCTGCTCGTCATCGACATGGGTGCCGAACAGACCATCGGCGCGCTGGAGTATCTGCCCGCCACAGGACAGGACGCCGCCGGACTGACCAAGGACTACCGCATATTCGTATATTGACAACGGAATATGGCCGTACACATGCAGCCATACCACAAAACGAAACTATCAAAAACAGCATATAATGAGGAAAAGACTATTTGTAATAATTGCGGTCATCATCTCTCTGACAACGACTACCGCACGCGCGGCAGCCGTTGAGGAGAAGGACATGGCCGGCTATCTTTTTGTTTATTTCACAGGCAACGACATAAGCCAGGAGGCCATCTGCTTCGCCCTTAGCAACGACGGACTGTCGTGGCACAAGCTCAATGGCGGCCGCCCGGTGATCGACTCGAAGGTCATCAGCTCCACAGGCGGAGTGCGCGACCCGCACATCCTGCGCGGCGAAGACGGCCATACGTTCTACATGGTGGCCACCGACATGGTGTCGGCCAACGGATGGGACTCCAACCGCGCCATGGTTCTGCTCAAGTCGGAGGACCTCATCAACTGGTCGCACTCCATTATCAACATACAGCAGACCTACGAAGGACAGGACGATCTAAAGCGTGTGTGGGCACCGCAGACCATCTATGATCACAAGGCGAACAAATACATGATATACTGGTCGATGAAGCACGGCGACGGACCGGACATCATCTATTACGCCTACGCCAACGACTCGTTCACCGGACTTACGGGCGAGCCGCGTCCGTTGTTCATCCCCGCCGACCGCAAGTCGTGCATCGACGGCGACATTGTGTATAAGGACGGAAAATATCATCTGTTCTACAAGACCGAAGGACACGGCAACGGAATAAAGGTTGCCGTCACCGATGAACTGACATCCGGCCGCTGGACCGAAAGCCCCGACTACAAACAGCAGACCGATCAGGCCGTGGAGGGCGCGGGAACATTCAAGCTGTCGGGCACCGACAAGTACATACTGATGTACGACATGTACATGAACGGCCGCTACCAGTTCACCGAAACCACCGACCTGGAGCACTTCCGCGTGATAGACAGCGACGTAACGATGGACTTCCATCCGCGCCACGGCACGGTGATGGCCGTCACACGCGACGAGATGAAGCGCCTCACCGACAAGTGGGGACTGCCCGAAGGTGTAACAATTCCGCGCAACCCGATGCTCACCGGATTTCATGCCGACCCTGAGATTCTCTATTCCGAACAGACCGGCCGCTACTACATCTACTCCACTACCGACGGCGTGCCGGGCTGGGGCGGCGCTCATTTCACTGTGTTCGAGTCGTCCGACACCCGAAACTGGACCGAAGCTGGCACCGTACTCGACCTGAAGGCGGGCGACGCCGTATGGGCCGACGGCAACGCATGGGCACCGTGCATCATCGAGAAAAAGATAAAAGGCCGGTACAAATATTTCTTCTACTACAGCGGAAACTCCAAGGACGGCAAGGGCAAACAGATAGGCGTGGCAACCGGCGACACACCCACAGGACCGTTCAAGGACTCGGGCAAGCCGATGATAACCGATTCGCCGGTGGGCCACGGACAGCAGATAGACGTCGATGTTTTTACCGATCCGGTGTCTGGCAAATCGTATCTTTACTGGGGCAACGGCTATATGGCCGGCGCGGAGCTCAACAAGGACATGATGTCGATAAAGAAAAAGACTCTCACAGTGATAACTCCGCAGGGCGGAACGCTTCAGGATTACGCCTACCGCGAGGCGCCGTATGTGTTCTACCGCAACGGAATATATTACTTCATGTGGTCGGTCGATGACACCGGCTCGCCCAACTATCATGTGGCTTACGGCACATCGCGCTCGCCGCTCGGCCCGATAGAGGTGGCCGCACAGCCGGTGGTGCTCAGCCAGAAGCCTGAGCAGGGCATATACGGAACGGCACACAACTCGGTGATATGCCTGCCGGAAAGCGACGAATGGCTCATCGTCTATCACCGCATCAACCGCAACTATCTGAACGACTCGCCGGGAACGCACCGCGAGGTGTGCATCGACCGTCTGGAATTCAACGCCGACGGCACCATACGCCCGGTTGTTCCGACACCCTGAATCGCCTCCGCATCAGCAGTACACGTACCCCGTCACTGCCACGGAAGCCGCCGCACACCGCACCAAAATGCACAAAACGCCACAACTGCGCACTGCGGCGACAATAAAATAAGCGAAAAAGCATACGGTATTTGTTTTTTTCGTATATTTGCACCAAGAATTTTAAGCAAATCACAATAAGGATTATTCCGTTGTGAAAACATCAGGTATGCCCATCGACCTTAACGGTGGGCACTTTTCATGAAATGCCGGCTGCGGCGCCGGTATGTCTTTATAAATCAGGCAATAACAATTCATTCTTCCCATAAACGCTATGGAACATACAATCAACGACTTTGAAATAATGGCTCCCGTGGGCTCACGCGAAAGTCTGGCGGCTGCCATACAGGCCGGAGCCGACTCGGTTTATTTCGGCGTGGAACAGCTCAACATGAGATCGCACTCGGCAAACCACTTCACCATCGACGACCTGCACGAGATAGCTGCCACCTGCACCGAGCACGGCATAAAGAGTTATCTCACTGTGAACACTATAATCTACGGCGAGGACATCGACACCATGCACCGGATAATCGACGCCGCACACGAGGCGAACATCACCGCAGTAATAGCCAGCGACGTAGCCGTGATGACCTACTGCAACAAGAAAGGCGTGGAGGTGCACCTCTCCACACAGCTCAACATAAGCAATGTAGAGGCACTGAAGTTCTACGCCCAGTTTGCCGACGTGGTTGTTCTGGCGCGCGAACTCAACATGGACCAGGTGGCGGAAATATACCGTCAGATAGAGGAACAGGACATCCGTGGACCGAAAGGCGAGCAGGTGCGCATAGAGATGTTCTGCCACGGCGCGCTGTGCATGGCCGTTAGCGGCAAGTGCTACATGAGTCTCGACAACACAGGACGCTCCGCCAACCGCGGCGAATGTATGCAGATATGCCGCCGCTCATACACCGTGACCGACAACGAGACGGGTTGCCAGCTCGAGATAGACAACAAGTATATCATGAGTCCGAAGGACCTGAAGACCATACGTTTCATCGACCGCATGATGAAGTCGGGCGTGAGGGTGTTCAAGATTGAGGGACGCGCACGCGGACCGGAGTATGTATATAACGTGGTGAAGTGCTACAAGGAAGCCATCGCGGCCGTTCTCGAAGGCACGTTCACCGAAGAGAAAAAGGACGCATGGGACGAACGGCTCGCCACCGTGTTCAACCGCGGATTCTGGGACGGCTACTATCAGGGCCAGCGCCTGGGCGAATGGAACAAGAACTACGGCTCAAACGCCACCGAACGCAAGGTTTACGTGGGACGCGGTGTGAAATACTTCTCCAAGCTCGGTGTGGCTGAGTTCTCATGCGAGGCCTGCGAGTTCTCCATAGGCGACCAGATGCTCATCACAGGTCCTACGACAGGAGTGATGTATGTCACCGTTGAGGAGATTCACGACGACACTCACGCCGTGCAGACAGCGCAGAAAGGCACACGCGTGTCGTTCCGTGTTCCGGACAAGGTGCGTCCGAGCGACAAGCTGTTCAAGCTGGTGAAGGTGGAAAACAAAAACTGAGCGGAACAGTCCGCACACCATAACATAAGAATGCATGCGCCGTTATGCTATCACAAGCAGCGGCGCATGCATTTTTCGTTTCCGGTTTTCACATCGCGTGAACGTATCTTTTTAATACCCCACAAACGGAAACCGCTATCTATTACTTTGATGTTCATTAATACATAAATCCCCGCGCACATTTCGCCCGATACCATTCTGCCATGAAAGATAACACATACGGCTATTCATCATGAATATACCGGAAGCCGGAAACAGCCTTTCGCGCCATTCCCAACACCACCCGCGCTGCGCAGATTTTTGCAAATTTATTTTAACATCTGTTTACATTCAGCGAACTTCATTTAACGTTTCCTTTTTCTCCTTACAGAAAATCGCGGACCGGCAAACAAGCCTCTAACAGCCCGTCCGGACCGAATGGCGAAGCGGTTGCGGGCAGACGGCTTTGCGAAATAGACTGTTTCAGGGTGCGATAAAGACTGTTTCAGGGCATGATATGGACTGTTTCAGGGTGTGATATGGACTTTATCAGCACACAAAATGGCCCGTTTCATAAGCTGAAACAGGCCATCTTGCAATATAGAAAAATATCTGCCAAAAAGCATTATGATATAAGCGACTGAATGTCAGAGCATTACGCAGAATCAGAAAATCCGCGTTTTTTCGCGCCAAACGTCTCCCGGTACGCTACGGAGCGATTTTTCCGCGGTTTCCGCCGCGATTATTTAACATCTCCGGCTCCGTTTTTCGTTTTTTTATATTTCAGCACTTGACGTCTGCATGTCAGTGAGTCGATGCTGTAAACATACACGCAGCGTGCTCCGCAAAAGACCGTCACTTACCAAGTTTTCCCGTGGTCCACAACAGATAGACCATGCAGACGAGCAGCGGAATGAGGCCTGCCACCTGCCCGAACGAGTCGGACAGCACACCCATGAAAGGCATGACGACCGCTCCACCCGACACTCCCATTATCATAAGCGCCGATATCTCGTTGGCCTTGGCGGGCCTGTGCTGGAGCGCATAAGAGAAGATGATGGAGAATACGTTTGCACACGCGAAGCTAATAACGACGATGAGCACCGACAACAGCCACAACTCGTGCACGAAAAGCATTGCCACGAACGCCACAATGGCCACCACCATGCTGACGCGCATGAAGCGTTTGCCGGCAATCCTGGCAAGGATGAACGTGCCGACGAAGGTGCCGACGGTCTTCGCTACGAAGTAAAGGCTCGTGCCCAGTCCTGCCTCACTCAGCGGCAGACCGGCTTTCTCCATGAGCAGTTTGGGGATGCTCGTGTTCAAACCCACGTCGATGCCCACGATAGCGAGGATGCCGATGAAAAGCAGAAGTATGATTTTGTCGGTGAACAACGACACTGCTGAGCGGAAACTTGCGGTCTGTTCCTTCTCCGGAGTGTCGCGTTCGATGGACAACAGAAGCCACAGACCGGCCAGCACCGTGACGACGGCATAGGCCGCGAAGATGAGTTTCCAGTTGCCGAAGAACGATGCCGCCACACCGGCTATCACCGGACCGAGGAACGAAGAGATGGCTTTCACGAACTGACCGAGCGTCAGTACGCTTGCCACCCTGTCGCCTGCGACCACCTGAGCCACCATAGGATTGAGCGACACTTGCAGTATCGTGTTGCCTATTCCCAGCAAAGCGAAGGCCATGAGCGCACAGGTGAAGCTGTAGGACAGCAGCGGCATTATCATAGCCACGGCCGTCATGGCCATCGACAGCAGCACCGTGTTGCGGCGGCCTATGCGGCTCATCATGATGCCGGTGGGAATGGAGCACACCGCAAACCACAGGAACACCATCATAGGGATGAGATTTGCGAGCGTGTCGGACAACATGAAGTCCTTCTTCACATAGTTTGTGGCTATGCCTACCACATCGACAAAGCCCATGACAAAGAACCCGAAAAGAATCGGGAGAAGCCTCAGCCATGAATATTCACTGTTCTTTCCCATAGCGTCTTAGTTTTTAACTGTCTTGTCCATTATCACTTCCAGCTTGCCACCCTTCACCACATCGCTGAACGGCAGGTGCACTCCGTCCATACGTTTGCCGTTGAGCACATAGCTGTTCACGTAGGCATCGCTACCCGTGTTGCCCTCGGTGGTTATCGTGAATGTGCGGCCGGGATAATATTTTCTGTTTAGATGTATGGTTATCTTGTCAAAAAGAGGTGCTCCAAGGCTGAACGACGGATTGGTGTCGGTGAGTCCCTTCACGTCGAACAGACCCATTGACGAAATGACATACCACGCTCCGAGCTGGCCCTGGTCTTCGTCCTGACCGTAGCCGTAGCCGTGTATGCCGTCTGTTCCGTAGAATTCGTTGAGTATGGCGCGCACCCATTTCTGTGTGAGTTCGGGGCGGCCGGCCTCGTTGAACAGCCACGATATGTGCAGACACGGCTGGTTGCCCTGATTGTACAAGGTCTGAAGACCGGCAAACGCGCCCACTTCAGTTCCGCCGCTAAATATCTTTTTCTGCGAGAGAGTGAAGATACTGTCAAGCCGTGCGTTGAATACGTCCGCGCCGACCTTTGCCACCAGCCCCTTCACATCGTGGGGAACATAGAACGTGTATTGCCATGCGTTGCCCTCCTGGAAACCGCGCCACACCTCCATCGGGTTGAAGTTGTCGATGAATTTGCCGTCGGCCTTCTTCGGACGGATGAAGTCGCACGACGTGTCGTACAGTCTTTCCCATCCTTTGGAGAGATACATCAGCCGGTCATAATTCTTTTTGTCGCCTATGCTATTGGCCCACTGTGCCATCACCCATGCGCTGTAAGAGGCCTCCAGTGTGTGCGATGCCGAGAACGAATAAGTGTCGGCGTTCTCCTCTCCGCGGTCGCGGTGGGGCACATATCCGTATTTCAGGAAGTCGGCCGTGGTGGCCTTGCCTGCTCCCAACGGTCGGTTCTCGCCATCAAGTTCGTTTTTCAGACACGCCTCGTATGCCAGTTTCGTGTCGAAGTCGCGTATGCCGCACTGATAGGCTGCGGCTATTATGGTGCTCAGAAGGTTTGTGCCAACGCCCGAAACGTAGCGGTTGTTTGCCAGACCATCGGCCAGCCAGCCCGCATCCTTATAGGCCTGGAGATGCGTGCTGACATATTGCGTCATGTATTCCGGATAAGCCAGGATCCACAACTGCGACAGATTCCACTGTGCTCCCCACGCCGCGTCGGTGTTATACACGTTGTACAGCGGCTTGCCGTCCTTCATAGGGAGCTGCCCGACGGTACCGTCGTTGCGCGGATAGGCACCGTTGGCGTCGCTCGCCAGTCCACGGCCGAGCAGCGCATGATACAGTCCGGTGTAGAATTTCACTTTGTCTTCCTTCTTCTGAGTCTCCACCTCGATGCGTCCCAGATAGTCGTTCCATGCCTTGTGCGACTGTTCGCGCACCTTGTCGAACGTCATTTTCTCCGCCTCTGCCGTAAGATTGGCGCGGGCGTTCTCTACAGATGTGTAAGAAAGACCTATCTTCACCGTCACCGTTTCGGTCTTGTCCATGGCGAAGGTGAAATACATTCCTGCGCCTACACCCTTGCTTTCGCCTGCTCCCTGCTGTTGGTTCTCACCGTTGTAGCTGCCGTATGCGGCCGGTTTCCTGTCCATAACGGCCGAGAAATAGAGCGGGACGGTGGCTCCGGGCTGATATTTCTTCACATACTCAGGCTCTGTTATGACCCATCCTTCCACACGTCCGTCGGCAGTGTAGCGCACATACGCATCCTTCACCGCGCCGCTTTCGCCCTGCCGGTTTCCGATGTTGAACAGTATGTGGTTGTCCTTTCCTGCCGGGAAAGTGAACCGCTGAAACGCCACACGAGGCGTAGCCGTAACCTCAGCCTTTATATCATAGTCGTCGAGCAGCACCGAGTAGTAGCCCGCCGTGGCCACTTCGTTCTTGCGGTCGAAGCGCGAGCGGTAGCCCTTCTTCTCCTTGTCGGTTGGCAGACCGGGCACAGTGACGAGCCTGCCTTTGGTAGGCATGAGCACAATTCCGCCCACCTGGAACTCGTGAAGACACGGAAATCCCTCTATCGTATTCTCACGATAGTCATATCCTGTGGCCTCCCATCCCGACGGGTTGCCGAGACTTCCGTTGGTGGAAGGGCCCGGCTTGGCCAGTCCGAAAGGCATTGCACCGGGTGCGAAATGAAACCAACGGCAGTGCGCCGTTCCTATTCTCGGCTCCACATATCTGGTCCAGTCCTCGTGAGAACGTGCGCCGGCGGTGGAGCAATTCATGAATACGGCGCCAAGGAACAACAGTCCCGATATTATCTTTTTCATAGTCTTATACTTCGTTTTTATAATAATCCTTTCTTATTCAATTCACTTACGGCAAACCAATATGCGCCGAGCGCTATGGCACGGCTTGCTCCCAGACGCGAGATGGCGACGCCTATGCGGCTGTCGGTGTGGTATTCCACGGTGCGTCCGGTGCCCGGCACTGTCACCATCTTGCTGCTGTTCCCAAGAAAAGCGGCCGACTCGGCAGGGTCTTCCAGATTATACGGCTTCGCAATGAGGCGGTTGAAGCGCGCTCCGGCGAACGTTCCCGTCTCAGCGCGGAGCTCCTTCATCAGCGCGGGAAGTATGTACTTGGATGCTCCCGCCAGTCCTCCGCCTATGACGACAAGGCCGTCTATCAGCGTCACTGCCGCCGCGATGGTGTATCCCGCCACTTCGCCCAACTCGGCAAAAGCGGCTTTCGCTGCCTCAGCGTTGCCCTCGCGGGTGCCTTCGGCTATGTCGAATATGTCCTTGGGAGTGAGCGTTGAGCGGTCACCGGTGAGCGAAGCGTATATCCGTTGTATGGCGCGTATGCTCACACTTTCCTCAGCTATCATGCCCTCATGCCTGTTGTTGGGCATGCACCACAGATTGCCGCCCACCTGATTGTCGCCACGCAGCAGCTCGCCGTCTATCACTACGCCGCCTCCGAAGCCTGTGCCCAGCGTCACACCGACAAGATTCCTGTAGCGGCGCGAGTTGCCGGCGGCCTGCAGACGGGCGTTCACCTCGGGCAGCATGCCTGCCAACGCCTCACCGTAGGCGAAGAGACAGCCGTCGTTGTTGATGAATACGGGAATGCCGAAATAACCCTCAAGAAACGGACCGAGCGCCACACCACCGCGGAAAGCGGGGAAATTGGGCAGGTCGCCAATGATGCCTGCCTCGTAATCGGCCGGTCCGGGAAAGGCGAAACTTATGGCTTTGGGTGGTTCGGGCAGCAGTGCCCGCACCGTCTCAAAGCCCTTTCTGATGACTTCCAGACACTTGTCCAGATTGTCGGTGACCGAAGGCAGCGTCACGGGAGCGACTATTTCCTCCGGTCCCCGGCTGGCGGAGAACACCAGATTGGTGCCTCCCGCGTCCAGCGTCATGACTATAGGATATTGTGTTTTCATAATGTTACGGTTTCTGTTATCGGTTTATGGTTTAAGTCTATTGTCTGAAGCGCACGTAGGCTTTTATAGTTCCGCACTCCGTTCCCTCGGCCTCGCCGTAAGGACGGATGACATATTCGCCCACCGACGCGGGTATGATGAACGTCTCGGCGTAGTGTACCACGAACGGTTCGAACGCATCCGACGGACTCTCCACCACTGCCTCTCTGCCCTCAACGAGGTTGAGCACCTGCACGCCTCCGTCGGTATTGTGGGTGACAGGGCCCGTGAACCAGTGGCGGCGGGTCTCTATGAACTCGTTCTCATGCAGTCCGGTGCGCTCCTCGCGCCATCCGTCGCCCTGCCCTAACGGCTCTATGTGGTTTACAAGATTGCGGCGCACGAAGTCGGTCTGCCTCTCCCACTGTATCACGTGCGCCCCGTGGCCGATGTTGATGGGCCGTGGCAGTCCGTCAAGACCGAGGCGTCCCCAGTCCCACAGTTTGAATGTGAAGATGCTTGGCGTGGCACTTATCTCCAGCACCATGGCCTCAGCGCCCGAGCAATGGATGGTTCCGTTGGGTATGAGGAAGTGGTCGTGCTTCTTCGCCGGCCAGCGGTTGACATACTTCTCGGCGTCGAACGGCCGGCCCGT
The DNA here is from genome assembly GCF_037890215.1 of Prevotella sp. HCN-7019. Lineage (NCBI taxonomy): Bacteria > Pseudomonadati > Bacteroidota > Bacteroidia > Bacteroidales > Prevotellaceae > Prevotella > Prevotella sp. HCN-7019. The sequence goes on from NZ_JBBKBO010000001.1 coordinate 341,682, forward strand.
CTCCTGCGATTCGTTGAGCGCTGCTATCATCTCGTCGGGATCGACTCCCGTCTTCAGACCAAGGAACACCGTCGCTCCTTCCTTCGCATCGAGCAGATAGTAGCTCTCGTCCTGCGTGTAGTATATGCCGAACGTGTCGCGTATGTATTGCGTTGTGGGATGAACCTGAAGGCTGAGGTTGCCTCCGCCCATGGTGTCGAGGAAGTCGAAGCGTATCGGGAAGTCCTGACCGAAGCGCGACTCCACGGGTCCGCCCAACAGGTCGCGGGTGTTGTGGAACACCAGATTGTTGGCAGGCATCTCGAAAAGTACGCCGTTCACGTCGAAGTAGAGGCTGTTTTCCTCAGGCACGCAGTCGAAGCACCAGCCGTAGTTCTGGCGTTCCGGGTCGAGCCCGCACACACGCTTCATCCACTGTCCGCCCCATGGCGCAGGGTCGAAGAACGGTACCACGCGGAACGGACGGTGCGCAGTCTTGTCCAGTCCATCGCGCAGCAGACTGCCTCTTATCATCTTCGGCTCGCCCGCCGTGTGCGTATCCATCCAGTAGTCGGCCTTACCGAGTAACTGTTTTTTCAGTCTGTCGCATACTATCCAATCCACGAAATATCCGCGTTTGTACTGATACGACGCGCCTTCGGCCTTGTTCTCTACGCCCAGGCCGTTTATCTCATGGCGGCGCGAGCGCAGCTGTATCTCCCATCGTGCCATATCCACATACACCGTGCGGTCAGCATCGGGTGCCACCAGAGCCGCTCCGTGACCATAAACCACCGTGAATCCATCGGCAGCCTTCACCTTGCGGCGCGCATCTTCGGTCTTTTCAGGGTCGAGAAAATCGGCATACGAGAAGTTGGAACGATAGCCGAACAGTCGGTCGTCCGTGACATACGGATATGTCATACGCTCTATTTCGGCCACCGGTTTGAACAGATCTGCCGTGTCAATCCAGCAGTCGGCATGGAGCGCTTCGAAGCCTTTGCGCAGCTCGTCATGATATACTCCCTGATAACATTCAATCACCATCGTGCACCGTCCGGCGGGCATACAGTCCCTCAATTCGCGGCAAATGTTGTCCCATCCTTTCCACAACTCACCGTCGAGCTTCGTTGCCGGCGACTTGTCATAATTGCTTTTATACATAAGAAATAACTGTTTTCTAATACATCAGCGCCTTTCACGGCGTCTGAAAGATTGTTTACCGGTAATAAATCAGTGTGTCTTCATTGTATCAGACTGCGGCCAACCACCGCAGTGAACACCAGAAGCAAAGTTAAACATTTATTTTATACGACACGCAATTTTGCCCCGCGGATTTGCCCCTACCCACTTTTTTTAATTGCCAGCGGTGCCGGAGAGACTGCAAAACGCACGGTATGCCGCATGACCGACAGGCCTTAGCCAAGGCACAGAGGACAATTAAATAAGCTTAATTGCGCAAAACATTCCTCATAGTTCGATTCTTTTAGATACTTTTGCATACAATACGTGCTGGACGCAGTGCGTTTATATCAACAGATAACTAAAACCGTAATACTATATGAAACGAATTTTTACGCTCTGCCTGTCGGCTTTGCTCATGACAGGACACAGCCGGGCGCAGAACGCCGACATGACACTCAACGTGGACATGGCGTCACGTGGTGCGGAGGTACCGGCGTCGATGTACGGCATATTCTTCGAGGAAATAAACCATGCAGGCGACGGCGGACTGTACGCCGAGATGCTCATGAACCGCAGTTTTGAGGAAAGGGTGATGCCGGAAGGCTACAAGGTGGTGAACGGCGAGCTGGTGCCGCCCGACGTGAAGAACCACCTGACGGGCAAATCCACACTGGGCCGATACAGATGGGGCACCGATCCTTATCCCGGATGGGAACTGAGAAAGATTGGCGAAGCCGAAGCCGAGGCGACACTCGTGACCGAACAGCCCAACTTCGCCACCGCACCCACATCGATGAAGATAGACATCAGCCGCATGGGCAACGGCGTATCACTGATAAACAAAGGCTACTGGGGCATCGCCTTGAAGCAGGGCGAGAGCTATAAGTTGCGTATGTTCGTGCGCTGCACGGCCGGAGGAGGAAACATGAAAGTGAATCTTACCGACGGCGGAAGCCGCACACTGGGCGGCAAGTCGTTTAAACTGAAGGCCGACGGCAAGTGGCACGAATACAAGGCCACGCTGAAAGCCACGACCACCATCTCCACAGCGCAGCTCGCCATCAGCCTGCCCGCCGAAGGAACTTACTTCTTCGACTACGTGTCGCTCTTCCCAAAAGACACCTACAAGGGTCGTCCAAACGGCATGCGCAAGGATGTGGCGGCCATGATAGAGGGTCTTCAGCCGGCATTTATCAGATGGCCGGGCGGATGCATCGTGGAAGGCATAACGCTCAACAACCGCGTGGAGTGGAAGAAAACACTGGGCGACCCGGCGTCGCGACAGGGACAATATGACACGTGGGGATATCACAATACTTACGGTTTCGGCTATAAGGAGTTCCTCGACTTCTGCGAAGACACCGGCGCCAAGGGCATGTACGTGTGCAATGTGGGCATAGGATGCCAGGCACGTACCGGTGAGGCGTGCTCAGACAAGGAAGCTGAAGAATATCTTCAGGACGCACTCGACGCCATAGAGTATGCCATCGGCCCTACCGACAGCCAATGGGGAGCACGCCGGGCAGCCGACGGTCATCCGAAACCTTACCCGCTCGCCTACGTCGAGATAGGCAACGAGAACTCCGGTCCGCTCTACGACCGCCGCTTCAACATGTTCTACGACGCCATCAAGGCGCGCTATCCGCAGCTCACGCTCATCTCCAACCACGGACTGGGAGGCATAGGCGGAGCACGCAAGACCGACATGGTGGACCCTCACTGGTATGTAGCGCCTGAATTCTTCTTCAAGAACGCCGGCATATTCGATAATCACGAGCGTGGCAAGTACAAGGTTTACGTGGGCGAGTATGCCTGCAACCAGGGCGTGGGCGGCGGCAATATGCTGGCTGCACTGAGCGAGGCGGCGTTCATCACAGGCATGGAACGCAACTCCGACCTCGTGACAATGGCGTCGTACGCACCGCTGTTCGAAAACAGGAACGACCGCGCATGGCCCACCAACCTGATATGGATGTCGAACGACGCCGTGGTGGGACGCTCGTCATACTACGTGCAGAAGATGTTTGCGGAGAACCGTCCGTCGTACAATCTCAACACCGACTTCACGGCAACGGCCGAGGAAGTGGAGCCGTTTATCGAACAGGAGGGATACGTGGGATTCGGTACATGGAGCACGCAGACGCGCTTCCGCAACCTCACCATAACCGATCCGCAGGGCAACACAGTGAAGGCCGACATGACCGACCCGTCGCAATGGGCAACCGGACTGGGCAGCTGGCAGCAGAAGGACGGCGAGTACGCACAGACAGGAACCGAAAACCGCACGTCGCTGATATGGAAAAACGGCAAGGCGGGCAAGGGAAGCGTCATAGAGTTTGAGGTGAACAAGACGTCCGGCGCAGAAGGATTCCTCTTCTATTTCGGCCTCACCGACCCGAGCCTGAAGAAAGGATGGATGCTCAACGTGGGCGGATGGGGCAACGTGGAGACTGCCATCGAAAACCTCTTCGACAACAACTCTACGGTGGCATCGGCCAGGATAAAGGATTCGCTCGACAGCGGACAGTGGCACAAGGTGCGCATAGTGATAACCGACCACGGCGCCGACTACTACATGGACGGCCGGCTGACGCTCTCGCACAAGAACGAACCGCTGAAGCGCAAGTTCTGTATAGCCGGATACGACAGCAACAGCAACGAGATAATAGTAAAGGTGGTGAATGCCTCCGACCGCCGGTGCACCACCCGTATAAATCTGCTCAACGGCGACGTGGAGCCTGAAGGACGCGTCATAACCCTCAGCGCGGAGAGCAAACGCGACGAAAACTCGTTTGAGCAGCCGTTCAGAATATCGCCCGTGGAAAGCACGTTCAGCGGATTCGCACGCTCGTTCAGCTACGACTTCAAGCCTAACTCGCTGACCATACTGCGCATAAAGAAGAAATAAGCGCCGCCGTCAGCGCAGACATAAACCGCAGAGCCATGCCGCCGGAAGGAAATAAAAAACCGGCGGCATGGCTTTTTCTGTTACGCACCGCTGCGCCCGTCATATCATAAGAAACGGCGCAGGACACTGCGCCTCGCAGTTTATGCTTCTCCGTTGCAGAAATGAATAAATATACAAAAATACGGACACGGAAATGAATAAATATTCACCCGTAACTCGAAAATACGCGCGTTTTTTCGAGCAACCGCGTCTTCGGTCGTAAATTCTCGAGTTTTGAGAGGGTTGCGTACGGCTCTGACAGTCAGCCACTTGCGTTTTATTGCAGTCCGACTGTCTCATTATCGTGCCACGAAACAGCCTGTTTCAGCCTCTGATATTGCCCATATCATCCCCTGATAAGCTTAATATCACGCTCTGACTAAGCCAATATCAGACCATGATAAAGCCTGTTTCGCGAAGCCGTCTGATTTTTCATGCCGTTCGTGACGGAAAATACTGATGCCCGTGAAAGAGACATCCGGCTGATAAAGCCCGTATCGCCCCGCTCCGTTTTTCTATTTTGAAAAAAATTTTTGTCAAAATTTTTTACTTCGGGAATGTATAAATATGCAGTCCGGCGACATCACTTCATCCGGGCAGACTCCCGTAACATCACCTCATAACCGCCCGCCACGCCACCACAACCGCAGCCATGCGCCGCGGCTGGACAATTATTCGGGACAACAGGCCGGATATTGGAAAAAAATCACTAAGTTTGCATTATATATCCAACAAACATAAACGTACACAAGACAATGACAATAAATGAAGCACAAGACGAGGTGATAGAGGAATTCTCCGGATTCACCGACTGGATGGACAAGTATCAGATGCTCATCGACCTGGGCGGCGACCTTGAGCCGCTAGACGAGCGCTACAAGACAGAACAGAACCTCATAGACGGCTGCCAGAGCCGTGTGTGGCTACAGGCCGACTACGACGGCAGCGTGATAAACTTCACTGCGGAGAGCGACGCGCTCATCGTGAAGGGCATCATAGCACTGCTCATACAGGTGCTCAGCGGACACACGCCGAAGGAGATACTCGACACCGACCTGTATTTCATAGAGCGCATCGGACTGAAAGACCATCTGTCGCCCACACGCTCCAACGGTCTGCTGGCCATGGTGAAGCAGATACGCATGTACGCACTGGCGTTCAGCGAGAAGAACGGCGGCGCGCAATGACCACCTGACTGCCTGAAGAAACCTACGAACTGTTATTCATAAAAAACTACCTAAATAAAAAAACAACGATGAAAAGACTTCTCATACCGCTGGCTCTTGCAGCAATAGCAGTTGCCGCACCGGCACAACAGAAGCGAGAGAAAACGACGTTCCAGACGTCAGGACAATGGAAACCCGTGACGGACATCAGAGCCGACGTGGTTATGGTTTACGGAACAGACGACCGGCCGGGCATGACCTTCAGGCAGAGAGTGCAGTCGTGGCGCGACAGAGGCTACACCACGCATTTCATGACAGGCATTGCCTGGGGCGGCTATCAGGACTACTTCACCGGCAAATGGGACGGCAAATGGCATCTGGACGAGGGACAGAAGACCATGCGTGGCGACACAATATGGCACGGACATCTCATTCCCTACATCGTACCGACAAAGAACTATCTGAAGTATTTCAAGGAACGGCAGATAAAACCCGTTATAGATGCGGGCATAGACGCCATATTCCTCGAGGAACCGGAGTTCTGGGCGCGCAGCGGATACAGCGAGTCGTTCAAGCGCGAATGGAAGGACTACTACGGATTCGACTGGCGTCCTCAGCACGAGTCGGCCGAGAACACATATCTGTCGAACAAACTTAAATATCATCTCTACTACCGTGCGCTCGACGAGGCGTTCACCTACGCCAAGCAGTACGGCCGCGAGAAGGGCATGGACGTGCGCTGCTATGTGCCCACACACTCGCTGCTCAACTACTCGCAGTGGCAGATAGTATCGCCGGAAGCGTCGCTCGCCTCGATGGAAAGTTGCGACGGCTACATCGCACAGGTGTGGACCGGCACGTCGCGCGAGCCCAACTATTTCAACGGTAAGGCACGCGAACGTGTTTTCGAGACGGCTTTCCTGGAGTACGGATGCATGGAGTCGATGACACGACCCACGGGCCGCAAGATGTTCTTCCTCACCGATCCGATAGAGGACCGCGCCAAGGACTGGCAGGACTATAAGCGCAACTATCAGGCAACATTCACCGCGCAGCTGCTCTATCCGCAGATTGCCGACTACGAAGTGATGCCCTGGCCCGACCGCATATACGAAGGACTCTACCGCGTAAGCGCCAACAGCAAGGAGAAGGCACGCATCCCGCGCTTCTACTCAACGCAGATGCAGGTGATGATAAACACGCTGAACAACATGCCGTTGTCAGACAACCGCGTGAGCGGATCGCAGGGTGTGAGCGTGCTCATGGCCAATTCGCTCATGTTCCAGCGCTCTCCGCAACCCGTGGAGGGTTATGACGACCCGCAGCTGAGCAACTTCTACGGCGAGGCTCTGCCGCTTCTCAAGCGCGGAATACCGGTTTCTGTGGTTCACATAGAGAACACTGGATATGCCGATACGTGGAAGAACACCAAGGTGCTGCTCATGTCTTACTCGAACATGAAGCCGCTCGACGCCGAATATCATAAGCACATCGCACAGTGGGTGGCTGACGGCGGACAGCTCATATACAGCGGACGCGACGACGATCCGTACCAGAGCGTGCTGGAATGGTGGAACCAGAACGGCAACGAATACAAGGCTCCGTCCGAACATCTGTTCGAGTTGATGGGCATGCCGCGCAATGCTGCCGAGGGAACTTACGAATATGGCAAGGGCAAAGTGTATGTCTTGCGCCACGACCCGAAGGAGTATGTACTCGAGAAAGGCGGCGACACCAAGCTCATGGAGACCGTGCGCCAGGCCTACGGCAAGCTCGACATAAAGAATTCGTTCTATCTCGAACGCGGATGCTACACTCTTGCGGCAGTCGTTGACGAGAGCGAGGCGGGCGACTCTCCGCTTACTCTCAAAGGCAAATTCATCGATCTGTTCGACCCTGAACTGCCCGTGCTGCGTGAGAAGACCGTAAAACCGGGCGAGCAGGCGTTCCTCTTCGACATCTCAAGAGTGAAAGACAAGAAACAGCCACAGGTGCTTGCCGCAGCGTCGCGCCAGTATGACGAGCAGCGTACAGCCAACAGCTACTCGTTCGTGGCAAAGAGTCCGGCACAGACATCCAACGTAATGCGCATACTCCTGCCCAAGAAGGCGAAGAGTGTGAAAGTGGAAGGCACAAAAGATTGCACATGGGATTGGAACTCCAATGACCTGAACACACTGCTGCTGAAGTTTGAGAACAACCCCGACGGCGTGAAGGTGGACATCACATGGTGACACATCTGACAGTGTAAAGCAAAATACAAAACCATAATAAACATACATAACGCTACGAAGCCGGCACCCTACGCGCCGGCTTCGCTGCCTGAAAACAACAACGGAAAATGAGAAAACTCAGAACAATAGAGATGCAACGGCTCACGATAGATGAGTTCAAACATTCGGAGAAACTGCCGCTCACGGTGGTGCTCGACGACGTGCGCTCGCTCCACAACGTGGGAGCCGTGTTCCGTACGTGCGACGCCTTCCGTGTGGAACGCGTATGTCTGTGCGGCATAACGGCCACACCACCCAACGCGGAGATACACAAAACGGCGCTCGGAGGCGAGGACTCTGTGGACTGGACCTACTATTCCACAGCCGTGGAAGCCGTGAAACGCCTACACGACGAGGGCTATGTCATCGCGTCGGTGGAACAAGCCGAGGGCTCGACAATGCTCGACCGGCTTACTCTCGACACGTCGCGCCGCTACGCAGTGGTGCTGGGCAACGAAGTGAAAGGCGTAAACCAGGAAGTCGTGGACCTCTCCGACATGTGTATAGAGATACCGCAGTTCGGCACGAAACACTCGCTCAATGTGAGCGTGGCGGGCGGAATCATAGTGTGGGAATTTGCCAAAAGACTCATGTCAACGTCGATAGCGCGCGACGAATGATGCTCCGCACTAAAACAGACAACACCATACAGCTCCTCATAAGCAATGTCCTTATGAGGAGTTTTCATATCTGCCATAAATGATTTCACGCAAGACAACGGCATGAAAAGCATAAAATCACGGCGACAAAACATATTCATCAACAACCCGGAACGAACATAGAGACACCGGATTATGCGTCAGCCGCCGGAAAATTGATGCCTCACACGCCGCCCTTACGCTCCATTCCACCATCTGACACGCCACGTTCCCGCCTCCGGAACTGACAAAACAAAAGAAAAACGCGCAAATATTCTACATTTAAAAATTAAATATATACTTTTGTATGACAGATGTTCAAATCTGCCGCGGAGTGCTCCGCACACTTAACTAAAAACAAACTGACCTATGATAACTTTTCTTATCAGTGTTATAGCCCTGATTGTGGGCTATATGATTTACGGACGCGTGGTAGAGCGCGTGTTCGGTCCCGACAATCGTCCTACGCCTGCCGTGAGCAAGGCCGACGGTGTTGACTACATCGTTCTGCCGGGATGGAAAACATTTATGATACAATTTCTCAACATCGCGGGCACCGGTCCGATATTCGGAGCCATCATGGGCGCGAAGTTCGGACCGTCTGCCTATCTGTGGATTGTCTTCGGTTGCATCTTCGCCGGAGCCGTACACGACTATTTCAGCGGCATGCTATCCATGCGTCACGGCGGTGCCGGCCTGCCCGAGCTTGTGGGTGTCTATCTCGGCAAAAACACCAAGAAGGTGATGCTTGTGTTCTCGGTGTTCATGCTGATGATGGTTGGCACGGTGTTCGTTTACAGTCCGGCGCTCATCCTCGGCGACATCTGTGGCGACTCGCTCACGTGGGTTTACGCCTGGTGCATCATCATCTTCGCCTACTATTTCCTCGCAACGCTGCTGCCTATCGACAAGATCATCGGCAAGATATATCCCCTCTTCGCCGTCGCCATGCTCTTCATGGCTGTGGCACTCATGGTGGTACTGATAATTAAATGGCCGTCGCTGCCCGAGCTTACCGACGGTCTCTCGAACATGAGTCCGGCATCCGGCCCAATATTCCCGTGCCTGTTCATAACCATTGCGTGCGGAGCGGTGAGCGGATTCCACGCCACGCAGAGCCCGCTCATGGCGCGTTGTGCCGGCAGCGAGAAGCAGGGACGCCCGCTGTTCTACGGAGCCATGATAACCGAAGGCATCGTAGCGCTGATATGGGCAACGGTCTCGATGTATTTCTTCTACGGCGGCGCGGCACAGGAACTGGGCAAGGCGCTCACGCTCCAGGCTCCCGAGGTGGTCACTTCGGTATCGTCGGGCTGGCTCGGACTGTTCGGCGGCGCACTGGCAATACTCGGTGTGGTGGCTGCCCCGATAACAAGCGGCGACACGGCACTGCGCAGCGCGCGCCTCATCATAGCCGAGGCGCTGGGCATTGAGCAGCACAGTGTGCGCCGGCGCATATACATCTGCATCCCGCTCTTTGCCGCCACGCTCGGTCTGCTGTGGTTCAACATAGCCGACGCCGACGGTTTCAACGTGGTGTGGGGATGGTTCGGATGGGCCAACCAGACGCTCGCCGTGTTCACGCTATGGACCATCACCGTATATCTCGCCATAAAATCGAAGCCTTACATCGTGACGCTCATTCCGGCAATGTTCATGACTGCCGTGTGCACGGCGTTCCCTGCGGTGTCCAAGAACGCACTTGGCATGAGCCCGACGGGCGGATACGCCATAGCTGCCACGGCCTTCGTGCTCTCAGGAGTGCTGTTCACCATATGGATGTCGCGCCGGAAAAAGCGGCAGGAAAATACGTCAAGATAAAAGAAAAAACATGCCGGCTACACCTTAAAAATAATACGTCGGTACGCAATCTCAACATCATAACAAAGCAGGCAAACACCGCGGCCATAATCAAACCGCAGGTATGCCTGCTTGTTTTTTGTTTACATATACCATATTGTCATGATTATGAACATCACTCACATGCCATGCAACAACATATTTAAGAAACGTCGTTCATTGAGCATAATGCGTTTTCTGTCATCATTCCACCACGTTATGTAGATTGTTCTTTGATTTCATCTGCCAAATCAATAATTTTGCAGACTGTAGAACAGGGATGTCATACGGCAGGTCGACGACATACTGCGGTAAAATATAAATAAGTCAACAACACACAATGCAGAACATGCATGCATAATATTGCAGGAAAAGACAACATCCCGCCTACATATCACACACTGAAAACATATCAAAGGATGAACAGAAACTTGAATATTGCAAAAGGAAATATCAACGAGAACGCTATTTACATACTTCTATGGGCAGCCCTTATGCTGTTTCCGGTATTGATATTGGGTGGAAGCGAAAACTTCAGATGGGAACGGATAATACTTGAATGGATCAGACTTATACCGTTCATGCTGGCATTCACGGTGCACAACAACATCCTGCTGCCTGTCTTTCTCATGAAGAAGCGATTTGTACTTTATGCATGCACACTGACAGTATGCCTCGTTCTGACAATAATGCTGTTTCCTTTATGCCGCGAGCTACAATTCGCTATACTTCCCGAAGAGCCTCCATTCATGCCACGGCGCATGGTGCCACGCAGGTCACAATGGCTGTTCGGTGTCAGAAATCTGTCGGACAAGATAATCTTTTTCATGCTGATAATCTCGTTCAACATATTGCTGAAACGCTTCTTCATACAACAGAACAGACTCAGACTAGAGGAAAAAAGAAACCGGGAGATGCTGCAAACAGAACTCAACTTTCTGAAAAACCAGATAAGTCCGCACTTTTTTATGAATACACTGAACAACATACATGCACTTATAGACTACTCTCCTGAAGTGGCAAAGAGAACCATAATATCCCTGTCACGACTGATGAGACACGTTCTTTACGACTCTCAATCGAAAAGAGTACCTGTGAAGAAGGAACTTGATTTCATCAAAAGCTATGTGGAACTGATGCGACTGAAAACATCGGAGAAGGTATCCATCTCATATTCCGTACCCGACGACATCCCGGACAAGACAATGCCGCCACTCATATTCACCTCGCTTATAGAGAACGCATTCAAACACGGAGTGTCACTAATGAACAAAAGCTACATACACATTGTCATTTCTTTCCCTGACAACCGGCACATCAGATGCAGCATCTCAAACAGCAACCATTCCTCAAACAGTAATGATGGACACAAAGGCATAGGACTGGAAAACACCATCAGACGCCTTGAGCTGGAGTTTCCGGAACAATATGAGCTGGAAATAAACGACACGGAAAAGGACTTCACCGTTACACTAAACATACCATTATGATAAAATGTATAGCCATAGACGACGAACCGTTGGCTCTACGCCAACTGTCTGAATACATAAAAACAGTGCCATACCTTTCTCTTGAAAGCTCATTTGAAAGTGCATTAGAGGCTTGCGCTTTTATGCAGGAGCATGCAATAGATCTTGTATTCGCCGATATAAGCATGCCGGACATCAATGGCATAGAGTTGGCAAACTCACTGCCGGCAGGCACGAAGATAATTTTCATAACAGCCCACAGCGAATATGCATACGATGGATTCCGCATAGATGCTGCCGACTACCTGCTGAAACCTATAAGTCTCGCCGATTTCCTACAGTCGGTAAGCAAGGTAAACGAGCGTTACTTCAAGCGAAACGATACTCTGCCAGAAATAAAACAAGACAAGAACCACCTCTTCATAAAGTCCGAATACCGCATCATACGCATCTGTTTCAGCGACATCAGATATATAGAAAGCAAACGGGAATATGTCAGAATCGTGCTTGACGGACAGGAACCGATAAGCTCGCTAATGAGCATAACAAAACTCGAGGAAAGCCTGCCGGCTTCCATGTTCATGCGGGTGCACCGTTCATTTATTGTCAATCTTGAAAAGATAACTGTAGTGGAACGCAACCGCATCATCTTCGGAAACGACACTTACATCCCGATAGGCGACAGCTACAGCGCCAGATTTCAAGAATACGTGAAGAGAAATTTCATCTGAGTGCACGCATGCTCTCGCTTCCAGGCCTCACTTATTGCGTATTTTATAAACCAAAATTCAAATATATGAAGATTTTAGCACTATTATTATGTGCAGCATTCGTCACAACAGGATGCGGCACATCGGTAAAGGCTGTTCCTGCACGAAGCAGGTATGTCGTGAAAACAGAGCATCACAGACACTGGCACAGACGGCCAGGCAAAACGGTAGTCATCATCGGAAGCAGAGTTAAGAAACGTCCGGCAGGAAGTGTGACCATATATTACAGGAATGCATCCTATCTTTATTCGGACGGAGTGTACTATAAACCATACGGAAACCTGTATGAGATAATAAGACCGGAAACGGGAATGATTGTACCTAAACTGCCGTCACACAGTGTGACAATAATAACAGTGAGGGGCGAGACACTCTATTCATACGACAACGTACTTTACAAAAAGGTGGCTACACCCGACGGTACAGGATATGAGGTGCAGGGTTTCATCAATAAATAACAGTTACATACATGAAAAGAATATTTCTTATTTCGCAGGTGCTCATGCTCATACAGACAGGCATGGCACAGTCATCATATACAATAACAGACACCGGACAGACCCAATGCTACAGCAACAACATCGCCATAGACATGCCGCAACAAGGGCAGGACTTCTACGGACAGGACGCATGTTTCCAGGAACATAGTCCACACTACAAGGACAATGGCGACGGAACGGTGTCCGATCTTGTCACCGGACTGATGTGGGAAAAAGACATGGGCGAGAAAATCACATTCGAGCAAGCAAAGAAAAAAGCCGCCGAACTGAGAACCGGAGGATACGACGACTGGCGCATACCTACCGTGAAAGAACTTTACTCACTGATGGAATTCACCGGACAGTCGATGGGAGAACACTCTGTCACACCATACATCGACACAGAATACTTCAACCAACCTACCGGCGACCGCAGCAAAGGAGAACGCGAGATAGACGCACAGACATGGACATGCACCGTGTGCAAGGGCGGAACAATGGACGGACTGGCCACTCTCTTCGGTGTGAATTTCATAGACGGAAGAATAAAAGGTTATCCACTGATGAAAAGAGGGAAGGAAAACAGAATGTATTTCAGGATGGTAAGAGGAAATAGCGGATACGGTAAAAACCGCCTGGTGGACAATGGCGACGGAACAGTGAGCGACCTTGCATCAGGACTGATGTGGCAAAAGGCCGACAACGGTAAACTTTACGACTGGCATGACGCCCTGACTTATGCAGACACCCTTACACTTGCCGGCTATTCAGACTGGCGTCTGCCCGATGCCAAACAGCTGCAGTCGATTGTAGACTACAGTCACTCTCCGTCTTACGATGGCTCTCCCGCCATATCTCCGTTGTTCGAATGTACACAACACCTGCTTTATGAAGGCATAACCGATTGTGCATATTACTGGACATCGACAACCCATCTTGACGGTCCTAACCCCTACGAACGCGCAGTCTATGTATGTTTCGGACATGCATGGGGACGCAATCCGCGCACGGGCGACATCTGCGATGTGCACGGAGCCGGCTCCCAACGAAGCGATCCAAAGTCGGGTCCACAATCCTCATACCCGCGTTTTTTTGGTCCGCAACAGGACATGCAGTGCGTTTACAACGCCGTAAGATGCGTAAGAAAAATCAACACAAAATAAACATACAATACATGAACAGACTCAAACTCACAGCCATTGTCTGCTGCTTTGCAGCAGTCATGGCATACGGAAAAAGCAGTACGTGGAGATTTGCCGTCATTGGAGACACACACGTGCCGGCAGCAAGCACAATAAAGAAGATAATACCCGAACTCATCCATGACAAGGTGGAGGTGGTGGTGTTTGCCGGTGACCTTATACAGGGAGGCAAAGGTCAGGATGCCGCCGGCATGTACGAAGAACTGACCGAATGGAAAAAACTGACACAACCACTGACTGAAGCCGGCATAACCATTCTTGCCGTGCGGGGAAACCATGAGGCCGACGTCAAAGGCGACAACCAGAAACCTTGGAAAGAGCTGATATCGCCCACAATGAACATTGTCTTACAGCACAAGAACATCACTTTTATAGGCATTGACAATTATATAAACGGCGAAAGGACTGTAGATACCGACTGGCTTGAAAAAGAACTCGGCAAGATTGACAAGGACAACATCATTGTGCCGTTTGGACACGAACCGGCATTCAGCTGCAACAGTTTCCACCCGCAGTGTCTTGACGCCAACCCGGCGGCAAGAAACAGATTCTGGGATATTCTTGAGAAATATGGCGTAGGCTCCTATTTCTGCGGACATACTCATCAATACAATCTATGCAGAATAAACCACAACGGGCACACCATAAACCAGATAATCTGCGGAGGAGGCGGAGGAAAGCTTCAGCCTGCAAAAGGTGGAATAAGACAGGCAGACGGCTACGACGTAGAGTCTGTCGAGATAAGAACAGAGACTGGGTATCTGCTGGTGGATGTGAAAGACCATAGCATATCAACCTGCTGGAAGAGGGTTTACGACAAGGATGTACCAACAGCTACCGGACAAACAAAGAAGAAACGTCCCAGACGCCCGATGAACCGACGAAGATGAATATACAATGTACTCTGCCGTATGGCTTCGGCATGCTCCCCAACATTACAGAAAACGCAGCGTACCGAAGAACGCGGGACAGTGGAAATCGGGGCGCGGCAGACTGATGGCATTCCACGACAGGAAGTGAGGACGGGGCAGAAGGTCGCCGCACTTGTAGAAGTTGGCACGCATGGTGCGACCGTCGAGCGGTGCGGCGGCGTGCATGAAGAACGCCGACACGGGCACTCTCAGCGCCACCTGCCACGTCTGTTGTCCGGCGCGGGTGTCGAAAGGAGCGCGTCCGAGCGACGCCCAGCGGTCCACACCGTCGAGCGTATGCTGCGGCGCATGGCTTCGTCCGTTCCGTCCCTCGCCACCTCCTATGAGCAGTTGTCCGGCACAGTTGCACTCCACATTGTAATAAATGCCGTCGTCAGCGGGCGACACAAAAAACTCCACGCAAGAGTCTTCCCACACGCGGCCGTTGTCTTCAGGCGCCACAGCGCGCACAGCCTCCTCGCTGACCACGTAATGCAGCAGTATGGCGTCGCCCGTATGGGCTATGCGGAACGCCGCCTCAGGGCGGTAGGGCCAGTCGGGCCAGTTGAGCGAATCAATCTTCTGAAACTCCACTCCGGCCTCATCCATCAGCGCGGGAATGTCGGCAGCCGCCACAACTGCGGCGTCGAGCCGTGTCACAGACAATTCTTTCATATCTTTGTTCATTTAAAACCGTTTGATGTGTATTCCTTTTTCATCCGCGACAAACGCCGCTACAGCCCTGCGACGCCTGTCAGCCACCGGCAGAAAGGACCACCCGTGGCGCGCACGTTTCTGCAAATTTCTGTTAACATCCGTTTACATTTCGCGCATCGGATTTAACATTCCATTTTTCTCATTCTGTAAAAATCTACTGCCTCTTCCGCCTCTCAAACAGCCCGTTCTGTACAAACTGCCGGGCCGGCAACCGGCGGACGATTTGCAAGAATGCCTTTTTCGCACCCTGAAACAGACAATATCAGGGGCTGATATGCACTATATCAGCACCCGATATGGACTTAATCAGAGTGCGAAACAGCCCGTTTCGCACGACGGAGGAGAAGACATTGGAATGAATTATTCCACAAATGGCTGTTTATCAACGTATTACCCGAACCGCGAAAAATCGCGATTTTCCGCACAGAATTGTTCTCCGTGGATTTCAGAGCGGTTTTCGGGCGTTTACGACGACGAAAATTTAACTTCTCCGACAGCGATTTATGTATTTTTATACAACGGCTGCGCGGCCTTATGCCGCCGTCATATCATCATACGTCACAGGCACGACTCCACGAAGGCACGCATCTCTCCGGCGTGCTCCTCTGCGCTCTGCAACAGCCTCAGCTGGGCCCGTGTGCGCACAAGGTTGTGCAGTTCGTACTGTGTTTTGTAGTAAGTGTCGCCGTTGATGTAGTCGGTCAGGAACCTCACGCACTGCATATAGGGGAACAGCGCGGCGGCGTATGGCAGATGGTCGGTCTCGACAGGCAGCAGGAAACTGCACGCCGACTCGATGTATCCGCGCGTGAATGCACGGAATATGTCCATGTTGAAGCTGACGTTCTCAAGGTTGGGATCGTCCTCAAGGCCAGTGTTAGCAGCCGAACGGAGGAAGTCGCCGTAGTCGGAGAAGATGTAGTTGGGCATCACTGTGTCGAGGTCTATCACGCAGAGCACGCTGCCGTCCTCGTCGAACATGATGTTGTTCACCTTCGTGTCGCAGTGGCACACACGCTTGGGCAGCACGCCTTCGCGGTGAAGACGTTCGGCCACGCACATGTCTTTGGCTCTTCGCTCCACCTCGCCGAGTATGTCGCGCACACCCTTCACGCGTCCTGCGGCATCGGCCTCGACGGCATCGCTCAGCTGACGCAGGCGGAACTCCATGTTGTGGAAGTCGGGAATAATCTCGCCCGGCATCTCCGGTATGTCGGCAAGCATGGCTTCGAAGCGTCCGAAAGCCAGACCGGCACGCTGCGAGTAGTCGGCGTTCACGATGTCGAACGTCTTGGCGCGCGGTATGAACTCCGTCATACGCCAGTAGTTGTCGCCCTCGCGGCGGTAGGTCTTTCCGCCGTCCGCAGCCACCACGGTGAGCGTCTTGCGGCCGATGTCGCCCTCGCCCGCCTCGCGCAGTTTGCGGCGTATATGGTCGGTCACGGCCACGATGTTGCGCTGCAACATGTCAACATCGGTGAATATGGCCGTATTGATGCGCTGCAGAACATAGTCGGGCGCATCCTCCTCGGCGGTCTTCACCCTGTAGGTGTCGTTTATCAGTCCCGCCCCGAGCGGCTCCACACTCACGGGTGTGCCCTTGGTAAGGAAATGTGAGACAATCGATAAAAGGTCATTCATAATCAGACTGGTTAATGGTTATTTGGTTTTGGGTTTCGTCCTGGCGTGTTGTTCATGAATGCACGCCTCATTCTTATGTCAGGGCCATGGCCTCCGCCGTCCGCGCGGTGCTCCGTTCCGCCAGGTTTTCAGGTCGTCATCGCGACGGCTGAATCCGTCAGTTTCACGTAGCAGGGCGCATAAAACGCCATGAGGCACATCATCACGACCGCCCCGAAGGCCGGCCGCCGTCCGATGCCCGCCCTGGGGAGCACGGACCGAAATAAAAAACACGCGATGCCGTCTCCTTGCGGAGAGCCACGCGTGTTATACTGAACTAAAAATCTTTTTCCTCGTTTATATGGATAGTATTAATCCTCTGCCGGAGAGAAATCGTCTGTTCCTACTCCACAAAGCGGGCATACCCAATCTTCGGGCAGATCCTCAAATGCTGTTCCGGGAGCTATGCCGTTCTCTGGATCTCCCACCTCTGGGTCATATACATATCCACATGTATCACATACATACTTCTTCATAATTCTCTTTTCTGTTAATTTGTTATCGCGACAACGACCGCCAACCGTTGGCGTCGCCCGCATTCACAAAGATAGTTATTTATCGCTCATCACAATCTATACCGTCTTGTTTTTTGTATATTTTAACCAAACAAAGACTTCTATATCTATTTTGTACAGCCTTAAAGAGACTGCACAACAAAGTGTATCGTTGTCAGTTAATTTTGTATAATCATACATTCGTCTATTTTAAGAAAACAAAAAAACTTACATATTCACACAACTTTACATAATATTGGTTTGGAAACAACTCGCAAAAAAAATATATTTGCATTACTCTAAACTTGATAACCGCGACAAAAAACACGTATTTGACCGTACGACAACCTGACTGACAGCATATAGTCATACCACAGGGAAACAACAAAACAAAAATAGACCATACATCATAAACCTAAACGAAAGAGAGATGAAAACAAGATTTGTCATTCTGTTTTTAACAATAATGGCTACAATAAGCGGCAAAGCCTACGACTTCAAAGTGAAAGGTATGTACTTCAACATCGTGTCCAAAAAGGACGCGACTGTAAGATTCGCTGCCGGAGACAAACCTTACGGCAGGATTGTGACAATTCCGTCACACGTGTTATACAACAACACAGAGTGGAAAGTCACGGGAATAGAGCCCGACGCATTCAAGAACAGCCCGGACATAATGGAACTAACCATACCGTTCAAAGACATTAATGTACTATCCAACGAGATGTTTCATCCCAAAGTTCTCCAGCGTCTGCTGATATATGTTCCTTCAGGGACAAATATAGACATTGAAAATCTTAAGCTCAGCAGACTATGTAATGCCATGCATTATGACTTTGAAAAAGCCGACACGTGCGTGTATGAAGGTAATAAAGTGATAAGACCGACATACGACATACCGCACAACGCCATAAAGAAAGGTACCGCACACATACACGGAACGCTTAAAAATATTGCCACAACGGGCAAGCTGACATTAAGAACATGGCAGGCAGACATTCTGTCGTCAAGAAACCGTATTGACACTTTTGAGATAGATGCCACGCAAAAAACATTCGATATCAGTGTGCCTATGAAAATGAAATACCAACCGGTAGGACTTACAATAATGGACGGAGATAAATTTCTCGGATTACAGATTGTCCCATTATCACAGGAAAAGACGTCGTACGTGGAATTCGACGGTGCAAGCGGACGGTTCACAGCAAACGGCGGCGGTTTCGGATTAAACGACTATGAATCAGACCTGATTGAAAAAATGGCATCCAAACCCGATGACTACAGAGCTGTGTATTTCCTCTCTCCAAAGGATTTTATAGACGAGCGCATGGCTTATACGGCAACGTTGTATGACAGATTCTCAATGGACAGAAATCTGTCACCGGGCATTGAGAAAATCATAAAGTATTATATCAACGTATATTGTATTCCGAGATTTTTCCTCGATTATAATAAACAGATAACAGGACAACAGAAAGTTTTCTGTTCTCCGGACAATCCGTATCACGCGTTTCTCCCTAAACCTATCGTTCCGGAAGAGCCGGGAATAGAATATTATTCGTTTCTTGACAGCCTCGGATTCGGAAGTTCAGACTTTCTTTATGCGTCAATAGCTTTCTCTGAGGATTATTCTCCGATACACACATTCATGAAATCGCTGCTCGACATAAAGGAATTCGGACTGAAGCCCATTGACAGCACGACTCCGGAGGAATGGATGGAGCATGCGCAGAAAAGTCTCGGACGTGTAATCAGATTCAAAGACAACACCTTTCTCGACCTGCTTCTCGCAACAGCATATGTCAGACAAATAAACGACAGCACACAGGCACTGACCGACGAACAGACGGAGGCTGTAAAACGTTTCTATGCAAAAAGGAATCCAGACATTGCTGAAATGATAATGGAATACGACAATAAACTGTCTGAATGGGCAAAAAGCGATAATGCCATTCAGAAATATGAAATAGTGGACGTGGACTCTGTGCGGCCGGAAGATCTGGAAAAATTTGTCATGAGCCGACACAAAGGACGCAAGGTGGTGGTGGATTTCTGGAACACATGGTGCGGTCCTTGCTTAAACTCACACAAGATAATAAAAAAGCATAAGAAACGTTTGGAGAAACAAGGTTACGACTTCGTTTATATAGTTGACAGCAGCAACAGAGCCCAATGGGAAGAAATGATAAAGCATATCAGTGGTGAGCATTATTTCATCAACGGCAAAAACCTCAAGGGAATATGGGACATCGAGGGCTATCCTACACTATTCATATATGATGAAAACGGGAACAGGATAGTATCCGGCAACGCTAACGTATATAGAACTCTCGGCATTTACAAAGAATGAACGGGCAATACAAGAAAGTAAACAGTACTACGGAAATAACAATATTGACGTGGCAGATCATAACAATAGAAGACTTTTACTATCGATTACCAATATTTCAACAAATAGAACAAATATAACTATGAGAAATCTTATAATCATTCTTACACTCATTTCATCAATCTCACACGCCGCAAATCCTTCCGATAGCACTATTGTGGCAGAAATGAGACATGTTATAGACGGGAAATCTCCAATGACCATTATAAAATCCACTATTGAGATTGAGGAAACAAAATATTCAGAATTCTCCGGGATACCGGACAACAACTACCGGAAAATAACCACATGCAACTTTAAAAAGATAGGAAAAGGCCTGACCGTTGTAACAGGCAGACAGGACAACGGGCGCTGTTTCTGTATAATGGACATGAACGGCAACCGCGATTTTTCTGACGACTATTGTTATTACTTCAGACCGGAGCGAATAAATGAAAGCGAAACATTCACACGCCAGCCTCTTATGTACGATACTCCCGACGGACAGAAAGGCGGATTGTGGGTTGCACCATACCTGGCGTGGAATGAGGAAACAGACGGACGTGACATCAATGACCTGCATTGTTACATAGAATACGGTCATCAGTTTGAATCTGACATCAACATAGACGGAAAAGATTTTCACATCAATATATATCCGATCGGGGAGAACTTTTATGAATATAACATAAATAACACATCACAGAGTTCATTATCCACAAATATTCCGCTGCGTATCGGAGATGTGTTTTTCTACATAGGCGATATAGACGAGGTGCGACAGACATGCAAGATAAGGGTAATACAGACAGACGGCATCAACATACCGGTTGCACCGAACAACGGTTTCAAGGCTCCGTCGTTCGAATGCAAGGACATCAAAGGAAAGGCTTTCTCTCTTGAAAAACAGAAAGGCAAATATGTCCTTATCGATTTCTGGGGAACATGGTGCGGGCCATGCATAGCTGCATTGCCTACGATGAGAGCCATTTATGAGAAATACGGCAAGCACGTGCAGCTTGTCAGCATATCTACAGATCTGGACGACAGACACCATGTAAACCACGAGTTGCCGACACTTGAATCTGTGATCAAGAAACATAAGATGGAATGGACCAATATAAACGGTGGCGACTTTATCAACGGCACTATTATCAAGAAATACATGATAACCTCATATCCAACATCAGTACTTATAGATCCTGACGGGATAATAGTTTCTGTTGATACAGGTGACACAGGACTGAAAAATGCGGAAAGCATATTAGAAAACATATTTGACAATGATAATAAAAAATAAAAACTCGTTTATACGACATAATAACTACAAAACTGTCCTACAATGAGAAAAACAATCACATCATTATTATTAATCTTAACCACATCAGTGTGCACATTCGCCGGAAACACCACGAACGACAGCTTAACAGTATATCTGCAACCATGCGACACAAAACCGACTTTGAATCTGTATGGTCGTTTTAAAGACGTAGCAAAAGAAGCGGCCGGCGCTTACAGCACGTCAATGTCAGGAAACTCAAGGCTTCTCAGATATGACTATTCTGACAAAGACGAACCTCTGACATTACTGCTTTCCGACGAAGGTGACGGCCGTTTCTCGCTTGTGGCCGACATGAACTTCAACAACGATTTTTCAGACGACTACAAATATTTCGTCTTATACAAACAGCTTCCTCCTTCTCAGAAATTGTTTAATCTCGAGCCCCAGCCTCTGAAGTTCACAACCGATCACGGTAATAAGATTTTCCGTTGGTTCTCACCCAGCATCTACATTAAGGAAGATTCTGCCAATCTCTTAGAGTCTATCAATGTAATACCATCATTCAACCGCATATATTACAGCAATTTTGAATATGAAGAAAACACGTATAGCATACTGATATACGAAGATTATTTCAATAATTCCAAAAGTATAATGTCATATAAAGTTATTGACAGCAAAGATATAAAGCTGTCAGAAACCGGCATACCGGAATTTCCTCCTACAATGGAATCACTGTCAACCGACATGCCAACCGCCATTCATGGAAATAAAGTCCTTCATGTGGGCAACACAGATTTATCAAACATGACATGCGGAATAACCATATCCGACATACCAGGCGAGGACTGCGATTCCATACCACTCACCGGTTTCTATGCTCCACTATTCAAGAAAAAGAGCGTTGAAGGACAGACAATATCATTAAACAAGATGCGCGGACACTATGTCCTTATCGATTTCTGGGGCACATGGTGCAAGCCGTGCATATCCGTAATACCAGAACTACGCGACATACATAAAAAATACCCGCAGCTCGAAATAATCAGCGTAGCGGTTGAACAGAGCCCCAACATTGATTACGGTTTCACACCCGCACCGCTGAAAAAAGCAATAAAAGAATTGCAAATGGACTGGCATAACATTCAAGACAAACTGACAGAAGGCCCGGAGCAGATAAGCGAAAAGTACAAAATAACAGCTTACCCGACTACTGTACTGATAGATACCGAAGGTAAAATAATATACAGAAAAAGCAGTATACTGGCTATGGATTCGCTGAAAAAATTCTGGAAGAGTCGTTCGGATATTGAGATAAACAGTCTCTGACGAAAAGAAACAATAGGAAACACTATTTACATAACCACGCAACTGAGCTCCATACAGGAAATGTATATTTATGCAAAAACACGAACGGCTGATGCATAAATATTCAGGCATAACTCAAAATTAAGTCCGTTTTTCCGAGCAACAAACTTTTCGGTCGCAAATTCGCAAGTTTTAAGAGGGTTACGTATCACATTGACATTCAACCGTTTGCGCCTTACGGCGTTTCAATCGTCCTTGTAATGCACTGCAATAAAGCCAGTTTCATGCTGCGATAAAGCCCATATCACCACCCAATACGGTCCGAATCACCACCTGACATAGGCTTTATCGCAACATGAAACAGGCTCTTCCGCAACGCTGCACACTTATGACCGGTGTGCAACATTTTGACGGCTGTTACGAAAAAGGCTTTTCGGCAAATTTCCGGACAGAGTATACCCCACTGCGATTTTCTATTTTGAAAATTTTTATTGTCAAAATTTTTTACTTCGAAAAGTGTATAAATATGCAATATCCGGTAACAAACTTATTTTATTTAACGTGAGTTCGACGAATTCATGTTATTTTATCTAACGGAATATGCATATAATACATCAATTCACTTTTTTATATAAGAAATAACTATAAAATTAAATTTGAATAGTTGTTTATTAGAAATATTTAGTAACTTCACAACGACTATTTTTGATTAATCATCTTAATTAAACCAATGGACTATAAAAAAGAAGATTATATTAAATTTATGCAATTATATTCACATCAAAGTTGGTTAAGTAAAAAAGAATCAAGTCTTGAAGCATTGATTTCAACATGTGATACAAAGGGACAAAAAAATTTGGTTTTTTCATTGCTTGATAGATTTCACTATTTGAATGGAAAGACAACTAATTTTTTTCTTGAGCAAATGGCTGATTATATAGTGAATTGTGAATTTGAAATGGAGCGTGTTCAATTAGTTGCTTGTACTTATAATGATGAAGCTGATAGTGGGCAGAGAATTTTGGATATGATCAAAGTTCCGTTATATCAGAAAGGATGGAAAAAAATTAAAACTGTAAATGTTATTGGAAAAGCAGTTAAAGCGTCATCAAAAGGGAAAAACCAAATTATAATTGTAGATGAATTTCTAGGAACTGGACGTACTTTACGAACGAGAATAGAATGGTTGAAAAAAAATGTTAGGAAACCTGTAGAAATAAAATGTTGTTTTTTGGCTGGTATGAAAAATGCTGTGGAGAAATTAAAAGCAGATTCTATTGATATATTTTGTCCTTTACAATTGGAAAAAGGAATTTCTGAATATTTTGAAGGAGATAAATTGAATTTCGCAATAAATGATATGAATGTTCTAGAATCTAAACTAGCTAAAATAATTAAAGAAAAAAAACTAGAAGATTATTCCTTTGGATATGGAAAAGCAGAGGCATTGTATTCTTTGGAGAATGGTAATACACCAAATTCTGTATTCCCAATTTTTTGGTGGTTAAAGGATAAAAATGGTAATGAAAGAGAAACAATACTTACTAGATATGAAACCGGATTTGAATAATTGCTACAAAAAAATATTTAGGGACTTGTATGAAAGTGTTGATGGATTATATGCATTTACATTTTATTCTCGGTATAAAATGTCTCCTAGTTTAGTATTTGAGTTCATTGAGAAATACAAGAAGCAAGATTTCATAATATTCGAAGATGGGAAAATATCATTAACAAATAAAGGGCGAGATATGGCGTTTAAGTTTATAAAAAGGCACAAAAGAGTGTTAAATGGGAAGTATAGTAATATACCTTCTGAATTTATAGACATTAAATTGAAAATTAATTCACTATATTTGCCTGAAATTGAAGATTTTTAATTTTAAATATGAAAAGGTGGAAATAGAAACTAGCATTAAGGAAGTGGTGTCGCTTCCGAAGGCTAAGGTCTTCTTTAGCCTCAGTAGATAGTTCTTCGAACTATCTACGGCTCACTTGGCAAAGCCAAGATTCGCTCTCAATAAATATAATTTTATTGGAGCGTGCTCCAATAAAATTATATTTATTGAGCGAGCTTACGAATAGAAAGTAGTTTTCTCCACCTTTTCTTTTTATAAGATGACTTTGATATGAGTATAGAGAAATGGAATGATTTTTTTTCACGTAAAGGTATTGACAAAACTTTACAGAATAAATACATTGAATACATCAAGGTCTTGGAACAAAATAATGTCCCAATAATCTTTGATTTTAATCATTTAAGATTATTAATGGGGAGAAGTAGCTTGTATTTTACATCTGTGATAAATTCTCCTGAAAATCATTACCGTTCATTTAAATTGAGAAAGAGGAATGGCGGTTTTAGAGAAATTTTTGCTCCATACCCAGCATTGTTAGAAATGCAATATTGGATATACAATAATATTCTAAAAAAAATACCTGTAAGTTCGTATTCTCATGGATTTGTATGTAAAAAATCTATTATAACAAATGCTAAAATTCATTTAAATCAAAAAGAGCTTCTAAAATTAGATCTGAAAGATTTTTTCCCTTCTATAACTATTAATCGTATTATATATGTTTTTAAATCATTAGGATATACAAATAAAGTGGCATTTTATTTAGCATCTTTGTGTAGTTATGAAGGAACTTTACCTCAAGGAGCTCCTACAAGTCCTTATTTAAGTAATATTATAGCAAAGAAATTAGATAAGAGGCTTATTGGATTATCTAAAAGATATGATTTACGTTATACTAGGTATGCTGATGATTTAACATTTTCTGGAGATTTCATTCCAGCAAAGTTATTAGAATATATAAATGAAATTGTCACAAGTGAAGGGTTTGTAATCAATACAGAAAAAACAAGACTTTATAAAAATGGGGGTAAAAGAATTGTTACAGGTATTTCTGTTATTGGTAAAGAATTGAAACTACCTAAAAATTATAGACGTAGTTTGAGACAAGAATTACATTTTATAATTAAATATGGATATGAATCTCATATCAAGAAAAAGAAAATAAGAAAAGTTAATTATTTGGAAACTCTAATAGGGAAAATTAATTTTTGGCTTAGCGTAGAACCATCTAACAAATTTGCATTAAATGCACGTTCTTACTTGTTGGAAGTACATAAAAAATATACTTCATAAATATTTATAATTAACATGAGTTCAACGAATTCACATTCTCATGGCAACCGTTTGCGGAACCCAAGGTATGGCGCAGACCGGAAACACTGCCGGAAAATGTATTGCCGGAGACATTCTCAAAACAAAAACGGCTGACGAGAATGCAAGGATAGCGGCATGCCGGCGCATATTTACGGATAAGGATATGGCAGGACGTGACACGACAAAGCGTCTGCAAATGAACAAAAAAGCCATGGAATTCAAGAACTACGACTTCTTCCGCGAAAAGATGAAGGAGCCGTGGCTTGACGGAATACTCAAAAATATCTTCTTCAAATAGCGGTCGGCGCTCAGGGATTCACCGTCACATTATACAGTTCCTCGTTCTTGTCAACACACGCCACAGCCTGTATGACGGCTTTAGGATTCTGTATGGTGAAAGGCGCATCGGCCGTGTAGTTTCTCATACGGCAGCCGAAGAGCGTCACTGTCAGCCTGCGGTCGCCGCGCACGAGCATGAAATCGTATGACGAACCGATGGTGGTCAGTGCACCGTTGCCGCCCGAGAAAGCCTCAACATTGACAAACGACGTGTGACCCTCGCCCTCAACTATCAGCGGATGAACGTCTTTTATGTCAGCTCCTGCGTTGGCTATCACCGACCCTTGGGCTATCTGCCAGTTACGGTTCTTGGTGTTTGCGCCGGTCTTGTGTATGCCAACGGTCACACAGTCGAGGTTGAAGTTGGTGAGTTGCCCGTACGATTCAGGACCGAGAAACACCCCGCCGTAGGTGCCGAAGGTGAAAACGTCGATGAGCTGTGCGTTGTCCGTATGGTTTATGGCGTAGCAGAACGAGCCCCGTCGCATCACGGCGTCGATGACGTCGCGGCTGAAACTGCGGCCGAACTCGCGCATGTTGGACGGATTGACATGGCAGTTGAGTATGCGCGGAATGTCGTAACAATAGTCTATCCTTATGAATTCGCCGCTGAGCGGGTAGCCGTAGCAGTGCTGGAATATCATCTGTTCGCAGGGATGGGACGGCACGGCATTGAAGTCCATAGCCACATACTCACCGTAGAACGTGAGGTCGGTCATGTTCACGGCGTTCACACTCTGCGTATGACTCACCTGTATTGTGGGCGGATAGGCAATGATGCGCGACGAATCGTTGTATGTCTGCTCGGGATACCAGAACTGTATGCCGCGTATCTGCGTGGCTGACTCAACGGTGATGAACGGCCTTTCGGTGTCGGTTATCCTGAAGAGCGAGCCAACGGGCTGCGGTTTATCGGGATGGCGTGTGCCTCGTCCCACGGGCGCATGACTTCCTATGAGCGACACGTTGCGCCTCAACACTATGCCTCCGTCCACGGCATAGCCATCCTCCACAGGCTCAACCCACAGCGCCTGTCCCGAGCGTGAGGCCCAGTCGATGGCTTTCTGAAGGTTCTGACGGTTAGCCTCGGGCGTATTGCCGGGCAGCACTCCGAACTCCTGTATGCTCTTCATAGTGCTGGTCTGTGCCGGACAACGGCCTGCCATGAGCATGAGGCAGACCATGAGAAACGAAAGTACGCGGGCGTGTGTCATAAGAAATGGTTTAAGGTTTATGAATGATTAGCGTCAGACGAGAACCGTACGGTAGAAGTCGACGTTGTATTTTGTGAGTATGTCCATAGGCACGAACGTGTCGCGCTGGGCCGGACGGACATGATATATGAGGTGGTCTATCACGGTCTGGGCACACAGCGACAGTACGTTCTCCGTGTGCTGGGTGATGAGAAACTGCACGGTGCCGTCCTTCAGTCCTTCGACATTTCTCGGCAGATGGTCGAAACCAATGAGCACTGTCTGTCCGCTGCGTCCCTCCGACTTCAGATATTCGGCCACGAGATGCACACGCGAGGTGAATGTTATTATATGGTTCACGTCGGGATGCTCCATAAAGAAGCGGCGCAGCACGGTGCGGTTGTACTCCTTGTCGTAAGGATGTATGTGCTGATGAATAAGTTCCGTTTGCGGCGCATGCTCATCAAGATACTGTCTGAAGCCAGCGTAGCGGCTCTCGGCAGAGTTGTTTGCACTCTCCAGATCCTTGTGTATGTGGAACACCGCTATCTTTTCGGCGCTGCATCTGTCGGTGAGCAGATGGGCCGCCAGATATCCGCTGCGGAACATGTGCAGGCCGAAGTAGGCCAGATAATTGCAGTCCGGCAGACACGAGTCTATCAGAAGGCAGGGTATATCCTTGCTGTGTAGCGTTTCCATAATGGCACGAGCACGCGTCTGGAAGGTAGGAGCCATGACCACTGCATCGGGCCTATGCTCCATCACACGTGTGAAACACTCGTCCATAGAGCGTTCGGAGAACAGGTCGTACTTGAACATCTGTATACTTATATGAAACGGTTCGGCCTTCTTCTGCGCCGCCGTGATGCCTTTGGCCACAAGATCCCAGTATTCGCCCGGAGCATATTCGGGAATCATGCACGCCATGAGATATTTCTTCTGCGAGGCAAGCAGCGATGCGTGCACGTTGGGTTTGTAGCCTATCTGCCGCGCAATCTTCATCACCTTCTCGCGGCTTGCCTCCGACACTTCGCCCCGATTGTGGAGCACACGGTCCACCGTGCCCTTCGACACTCCGGCCAGCGTCGCTATGTCTTTTACTGTTATGCGTTTCTCCTCATTCATGTCAGAACGGTTTTGTTGTATGTGTTATCAGGTTCTGCAAATATAATACATAATTATCATAAACCGTATCAAAAGCCGCAAGTAGTTTCAGTTCATTTTCAATAAGACCACAACGGCACACCAATCATATGTCATAGAGTGTAAGGAGTGTGCATTTTCCGTGCACGGGCACGAAACACACCAAACGAAAGCCGCCATATA
This sequence comes from Prevotella sp. HCN-7019, assembly GCF_037890215.1. NCBI lineage: Bacteria > Pseudomonadati > Bacteroidota > Bacteroidia > Bacteroidales > Prevotellaceae > Prevotella > Prevotella sp. HCN-7019. Next base: position 370,420 of record NZ_JBBKBO010000001.1, read on the forward strand.
TGTCATGGAATAAGACCGAGAGGCTTGCATCAGCCCGTATATATCACATTATCAGCCGTTTATATCAGTACATCCATATTCCGTCATCAGCACCACAGAACAGTGACATACGGACGATGGCAAATATTAAAGTTCTTTAAAATCGGATAAACGTGCACGAACACGGAGAAATATATTTATATTTGCCGGAGCTTTAGTTAATTTACCTCACAACCATCCGTAATGTTTATAAACAAAGACTTCATGCTGACGAACGACGCCGCCAAGGAACTCTACCACACCGCGGCGGAACATCAGCCCATCATAGACTATCACTGTCATCTCGATCCTAAGATGATAGCCGAGAACCATCAGTTTGACAATCTGGCCGAGATATGGCTCGGAGGCGACCACTACAAATGGAGGGCCATGCGTGGCAACGGCATCGACGAGGAATACATCACAGGCGGCAGGAGCGACTACGAGAAATTCGAGAAGTGGGCAGCGACAGTGCCCTACACCATGCGCAATCCGCTGTATCACTGGACTCACATGGAGCTGAGCCGTGTGTTCGGCATCGACACAATACTGAAACCGGAGACGGCGCGCGAGATTTACGACGCCTGCACGGCCATGCTGCATACCGAGGAATTCCGTGCGCAGAACATAATGAAGCGTTTCAACGTCGAGGTGGTGTGCACTACGGACGATCCGGCGGACAGTCTGGAGCATCACGTCTATCTGAAAAACCACCCCATAAGCACACGAGTATATCCCACATGGCGGCCCGACAAGGCGCTGGGCATTGACAATCCCGCAACGTACAGGGCTTACATGGAGAAACTGGGCGAGGCTGCCGGCATGGAAATACACTCATACACAGACCTGCTGACGGCTCTGCGCCGGCGTCACGACTTCTTCGCGTCGCTGGGATGCCGGCTGTCCGACCACGGCATGGACAACTTCTACGCCGACGATTTCACCGAGACCGAGGTGAACCGCGTGTTCAACAAGGTTATGGAAGGCCAGACTCCGGATGCCGCGGAGGTATCTTTATTCAGAAGCGCATTGCTCTACGAGCTCGCCATAATGGACTGGGAAAAGGGCTGGGCACAGCAATATCACATCAGCGTGGTGCGCAACAGCTCGACACGTATGTACCGTATGCTCGGACCGGACACAGGATTCGACGCAATAATGGAGGTGAACTGCTCCATCACCGGACACCGTTTCTTCGACCGGCTCGACCGCGAAGGAAAGCTCACAAAGACCATTCTCTACAGTCTTAATCCGAAAGACAACGAGGTACTTGCCACACTCGCCTACACATACAACGACTCGACGGTGGCAGGAAAGATGCAGCTGGGTTCGGGATGGTGGTTCCTCGATCAGGAGGCCGGCATGCGCAAGCAGATGAACACACTGTCGGCCATGGGACTGCTGAGCCGCTTTGTGGGCATGCTGACAGACTCGAGGAGCTTCCTTTCATATCCACGCCACGAGTATTTCCGCCGCATACTCTGCGACATGATAGGCAAAGACATTGAAGAAGGCAAGCTGCCAGACAGCGAGATGGACTTCATCCGTCAGATGGTGGCCGACATCTCGTACAACAATGCGAAACGATATTTCAACTTCTGAACAGAAAATATAAACACAAACATATATGGCAAAGATCGTGACTTTCGGCGAGATAATGCTTCGTCTCGCCACTCCGGGCTACCTGCGCTTCAGTCAGGCCGGTGAGTTGAGCGCCACTTTCGGCGGTGGCGAGGCCAACGTGGCGGTGTCGCTTGCAAACTACGGCATGGACGTTGAGTTCGTCACACGTCTGCCCGAGAACGACATAGCACAGGCATGCGTTAAGGATCTGCGCAAGCACGGAGTGAAGACAGACAATATAATATATGGTGGCACGCGTCTGGGAATATATTTTCTTGAGACGGGCGCAGTGGCAAGAGCCAGCAAAGTGATCTACGACAGGGCTCATTCTGCCGTGTCTGAGGTAGAGCCGGGCATGATAGACTGGGACAAGGTGTTCGAAGGTGCCGAGTGGTTCCACTGGACGGGCATCACACCGGCAATCAGCCAGGGTGCGGCAGATGTGTGTCTGGAGGCCATAAAGGCCGCCAACAGACGGGGACTCACCGTGTCGTGCGACCTCAACTACAGGAAAAACCTCTGGAAATACGGCCGTACGGCGGCAGAGGTTATGCCTGCGCTGGTGGAGGGATGCGACGTCATACTCGGCAACGAGGAGGACGCAGAGAAGGTGTTCGGCATAAAACCCGAAGGATTCGACGCCACGGCAACGGCCGGCGACGTGCGTGCAGCCGAGTTTGAGAGCGTATGCGTGCAGCTCATGCGCCGCTTCGGAAAGGCCAGGAAAGTGGTAATCACGCTGCGCGGATCGGTGAACGCCAACCACAACACGTGGGGCGGAGTGCTCTACGACGGCAAGACGCTCTATCAGTCGCCGCGCTACGACATAACACACATCGTCGACCGTGTGGGCGGAGGCGACTCGTTCATGGGCGGACTGATATACGGTCTGATGACACATCCGGGCGACGACCAGTACGCACTCGACTTCGCAGCAGCGGCATCGTGCCTCAAGCATACCATATACGGCGACTACAACGAAGTGAGTGTCAGCGAAGTGGAGAACCTGATGAAGGGTGACGGCTCAGGAAGAGTTTCAAGATAAGAAAATAAAAAACATTATTATATATGGCAACATTCAGCAAACTGCAGGTGCTGGACACCATCTGCCGCACAGGCATGGTGCCTGTATTCTATAACAGCGACACGGAAGTGGCGTGCCGCGTACTGAAAGCATGCTACGAAGGAGGCGTACGCGTGTTCGAGTTTACCAACCGCGGCGACTTCGCGCTTGAGGTGTTCACCGCCCTGATGAAGTTCTGCCGCAAGGAGTGTCCGGAGATGATTCTGGGCGTGGGATCGGTGATTGACGCCCCCACAGCAGCACTCTATCTGCAGAACGGCGCCAACTTCGTCGTCGGACCTTACCTCAACGCCGAGGTGGCGCGGCTGTGTAACCGCCGGCTTGTGCCCTACACTCCCGGCTGCGGATCGGCAACCGAGATAGGCGAGGCGCACGAACTGGGCTGCGACCTTGTAAAGATATTCCCGGCAGGAAGCGTGGGCGGTCCGTCGTTCGTGAAGAACGTCATGGCTCCGCTGCCCTGGTCGATGATAATGGCGACGGGAGCCGTGGAGCCGACAGAGGAGAACCTCACGGCATGGATGAAGGCCGGCACGACATGTGTGGGCATGGGTTCGAAACTGTTTCCGAAGGACCGCATAGCCGCCGGCGACTGGAACTACATAACGGAGAAATGCCGTTATGCGCTCGACATCATAAGCCGGGCAAGACAATGACCTGAAACAACAAACCGAAAACCTGAAATATGAACAAGACCAGCAATCCACTCACACAGAAAATGACCAACTACAGATGGACCATCTGCATAATGATGTTCCTGGCTCTTACCATAAACTACCTCGACCGACAGGTGCTATCGCTCACATGGGACGAATTCATAAAACCTGAGTTCCACTGGAACGAGATTCATTACGGATATGTCACGGCAACATTCTCCATAGTATATGCCATCGGCATGCTGTTTGCCGGCCGCGCGGTTGACTGGCTCGGCACGAAGGCGGGCTTCCTCTGGTCCATCGGCATATGGTCGGCCGGAGCGTGTCTGCACGCATTGTGCGGCATTGCCACGGAGTTCTGCACCGGTCTGGAGGACAAGACACAACTCATAGCAGCAACGGGCGACATGGCGGTGATGATAGCCACGGCTAGCATGTACTTCTTTCTGGCGGCGCGCTGCGTGCTTGCCATAGGCGAGGCGGGCTATTTTCCGGCTGCCGTGAAGGTGACGGCCGAATATTTTCCGAAGCGCGACCGCGCCTTCGCCACATCCATATTCAACGCCGGAGCATCCATCGGCGCACTCGTGGCACCGCTCACCATACCGCTGCTGGCAAAGCACTGGGGCTGGGAGATGGCGTTTGTCATCATCGGTGTGATGGGTTTTGTGTGGATGGGTTTCTGGGTATTCATGTACAAACCGCCGCGTGAGAGCAGGTTCGTAAACGATGCCGAGCTCGAATACATCGAACAGGACAAGAAGCTGGAGGCCGAAATGATGGCCGAACAGAAGGCTGGCAGCGAAGAGAAGAAGATGCCGCTGTTGCAGTGTTTCAAGTACAGACAGACGTGGGCGTTCGTACTCGGCAAGTTCTGTACGGACGGTGTGTGGTGGTTTTTCCTCTTCTGGACACCGTCATATCTCAACACCCAGTTCGGCATAAAGACTTCCGAAGGTCTTGGCATGGCGCTCATCTTCACGCTATATGCCATCACCATGCTTTCATTATGGGGCGGAAAGCTCCCCACTATATTCATCAACCGCACCGGATCCAATCCTTATGCGGCACGCATGAGAGCCATGCTCATCTTCGCGTTTGTGCCGCTGGTGGTGCTCTTCGCGCAACCGTTGGGCACGCTCTCGCCGTGGTTCCCGGTGGTGCTCATAGGTCTTGGCTGCGCCGCACACCAGTCGTGGTCGGCCAATATATACACTACCGTGAGCGACATGTTCCCCAAGAAGGCCATCGCCACCGTCACAGGCATCGGCGGAATGGCGGGAGGCGTGAGCTCGATGCTCATGCAGACATGTGCGGGCAACCTGTTTGTATATGCCGACAACGTGCAGCTCGAGTTCATGGGATTCACAGGCAAGCCGGCAGGATACTTCATAATATTCTGCATCTGCTCGGTGGCTTATCTCGTGGGATGGACCATCATGAAGACGCTTGTGCCGAAATACAAGCTCATAACCGACTGACGCACACAGCAGCCGACACCGCGCCATGCACCGACGCAGGCATTGCGGCGACGGCAGGACATAGATAAAAGGAATAAAAGAAGAGTGAACAATAAATGACATGATATGAATTTGTTTAGCGTAAAAGACAGAGTGATCGTCATAACCGGAGCCACCGGCGTGCTGGGACGCGCCATGGTGAGCCATTTTGCCGGGGAAGGTGCGAAGGTAGTGATACTCGGCCGCAACACCGATGTTGGCAACCGGCTGGCGGAAGAGGCACGCACCAAAGGCGGAGAGGCAATGTTTCTCGCCACCGACGTGCTCGACAGGGCAAAGCTGGAAGACAACTACGCCACTATAATGGACACATACGGACGCATAGACGTGCTGATAAACGCTGCCGGAGGCAACATGCCGGGAGCGACGATAGCGCCCAACAAGACTTTCTTCGACCTCGACACCGAAGCCGTGCGACAGGTGGTTGACCTCAACCTCTTCGGCACAGTGCTGCCCACAATGGTCTTTGCAGAGGCCATGGTGAAGCAGCAGTCCGGTTCGATAATAAACATTGCGTCTGAAGCCGGCCTGCGTCCGCTGACACGTGTGGCAGGATATGGCGTGGCAAAGGCGGCAGTGATAAACTTCACAAAATACATGTGCGGCGAACTCGCATCGAAGTTCGGACCGGGACTGCGCGTGAACGCGGTGGCTCCGGGATTCTTCCTGACAGAACAGAACCGCACACTGCTCACAGACAAAGACGGTAACCTTACGAAGCGCGCCGAAACTATAATAGCCCACACTCCGTTCAGACGGTTCGGCGAACCGGAAGAACTGCTGGGCACACTGCAGTGGCTGGCCAGCGATGCATCACGGTTTGTATCAGGCACAGTGACTGTGGTGGACGGCGGTTTCGACGCTTTCTCAATATAAACACACAAAAACCGTACGCGATATTCTTCCTGCCGCATAAACGATATACAAGACACTGTTCCCTGCGAGGAACAATGCGGCGGAGGAATATCGTTTTAATGAAACAACAAAACAGAACGATATATGTATTTATGCAAGCAGTCATGGCGATGGTACGGGCCGGACGACCCTGTGAGCCTGTGGGACATACGCCAGGCAGGAGCTACCGACGTGGTGCACGCTCTGCACCACATACCCAACGGAGAGGTGTGGACCATAGACGAGATAATGCGTAGAAAGACGCTCATAGCCGAGACAGGACTCGTGTGGAGCGTTGTGGAAAGCGTGCCTGTGCACGAGGACATCAAGACACAGACGGGCAACTACCGCCGCTATATAGACAACTACAAGACGACACTGCGCAACCTGGCGGAGTGCGGCATACGGTGCGTGACATACAACTTCATGCCCGTGCTCGACTGGACCCGCACCGACCTGGCCTTCAGAATGCCCGACGGCTCGAGGGCTCTGCGCTTTGAGAAGGCGGCGCTGATGGCTTTCGACCTGTACATTCTGAAAAGACCGGCAGCCGAAAACGAATATACCGACGCGGAGAAACACACGGCACGCCTGCGCTACGAGCAGATGTCGGACGACGAGAAACAGCAGCTCACGCGCAACATCATAGCAGGTCTGCCGGGAGCGGAGGAGAGTTTCACGCTCGACCAGTTCAGAGAGGCGCTCGACCGTTACCGCGACATAGACGCCACACGGCTGCGCGACAATCTGGTTTACTTCCTTTCGGAGATAGCGCCCGTGGCAGACGAGACAGGCACAAGCCTCGTGATACATCCCGACGACCCGCCGTTCCCGCTCTTCGGACTGCCGCGCATACTCTCGACAGCCGACGACTTCAGACAGCTTACGGAGCGTGTGCCCAACCCGTCGAACGGACTTTGTCTGTGCACGGGCTCGTTCGGAGTGCGCGCCGACAACGATCTGGTAGCGATGATGTATGAGTTTGGCGACCGCATAAACTTCGTTCATCTGCGCAGCACACGCCGCGACGAAGAAGGAAATTTCCACGAGGCCAACCATCTTGAGGGCGATGTGGACATGTATGGCATGATGAAGGCACTGCTCGAGGTGGAACAGCGGCGCAAGGTGTCAATACCGGTGCGCCCCGACCACGGCCATCAGATGATAGACGACCTGCGCAAACACACCAACCCCGGCTATTCGTGCATAGGCCGCTTGCGCGGACTGGCCGAGCTGCGCGGACTGGAACGTGGCATCGCGCTGTCGCTTTTCAGATAGGACAGACGGAACAGCGTGCTGCCACGGCAGCATCGCTTCCGAAGAATAAAGACACGGGGCCATGCACTTATTGTTGTGTGCATGGCCCCATACATATTATAATATGTCCGGTAGAAATTCCGTAAGGACGGTTTCTTATTCATAAATCACCATGGAAGGACGAGGAACATCCAGACAACACAGTATGGCACAAACAGTGATAGACTTTTCCTCATGTAGTAATAAAATAACATTGCCACAAACAGAAAATCTTCATCTCACGAAAGACACATTCTTCCCGTGGCTTTTCTCACACCTCATGAAGGGCTTTTTAAAGAAAACCCGCACGACGTACTTACAGATTTTCTTGACTTTTTTTTGACAAAATAAAATCGGGAAAGAGATGTAAAGAAATGTTAAATCAAGGATTATAAAGGCTGTTTCGCTCAGTATCGCCTTATGGCATACCCTATACCACAGTTCATAACAGTCAGTCCTGCTTTCCGATAATGCCCGTTTTATGGTCTGGTTCAGCCTATATCACGGTGCGGTTTGGTGCATTTCAGCCCATGAAACGGACTTAATCGCATGCTGAAACGGTGCTTATCGCAGGGCGATAGAATATCCTTCAAATACAAGTCTCTGATATTCAATATTTTATATCAACCTCTCATAATTTGCGAATTTGCGTCCGACGGAGAGTCAGCGCGCAAATACTCGCTGATTTTTTGGGGTAGAACTGAAAACTCAGACGGAAAAAACACAGGATGCTGAAAAACTGTAAGTGCCCCATATTGTTTTCATTCCGACAGAAGAAAACAACGATTATTCGGGATAGGAACCGCAGTTTCTTTTATCGTAACAATGCCCGACGGATTGCTGCCGAGCTATTATTATATAACCGTACGAAACTGAAGGCAGCGGATAAAAACAATAAGGAGATGCCGGATCAGGCATCTCCTTATTATATATATGTATGATCAATGTCTTGTCAGACATGCATCGCCTTATCGAACGAGCACGCGGTCCACTCTGTCGGCAACGCTGACGGGCTGTATGGACGTAAGGCAGGCGTAGTCGCCACGCAGACACGGACGGTTGCCCGATATGCTGCAAGGGCGGCATGGCATGTCGGTCTGCACAACATCGTCGGGACGCTGATGCCATCCCATGTATCCTGCAAGCGGATGAGTGGCTCCCCAGATGCTCACAACCGGCGTTCCGGCAATCGAGGCGAGGTGCATGTTGGCACTGTCCATACTGAGCATCACGTCGAGATGACTCATGAGTATGAGTTCGTTGTATATTGATCCGAGCGCGGCCGAAGCGTTGATGCAGTTCTTTCGGCCCTCGGCAAGCGCATCGAGCGCACGGCGTTCCTTGTCGCTGTTGTTGCCGAAGAAGAATATACGGCACGAGGGATGGCGTCGGGACAGTTCGTCTATCACTCTTTCCATGAGCTCCAACGGATAGGCCTTGCCCTGATATGCTGCGAACGGCGCCACACCTATCCATTGCTGGAAAGGCTTTTTCTCGCCCACAAGAGCGGATATGAGGCGTATGTTACCGCCTGCGGGCGGAAACATTGAGGTGAAATCCAGATCTATAGGATAGCCGAGGCGTGCCAGAACATCGGCATACAGCTCGAACACCAGCGGCAGCTGCACCATCTGTTTGCCTGTGGTGGCCACAAGCTGTCGGCGTTCGCGGCGGTGCTTGTCGATGTGTTCCACGCGGTAGCGGTCGATGTTGAAACGCATGCGCAGATATCCGGAGCGCAGCACATTGTGCAGATCGGCTATTGCAGTGAACTGCTTTGCGGTGAGGCGCCTGTAAAGCGCGTTGAGACCTTTCACTCCGCGGTATTCGTTTTTCAGGTCGGCCTCCATGAAGCCTACGTTCGGCGCGATTCTATCGAAGAACACTCTTGCGAATGGACTGCTGAGCACCGTGATGCGCAGATGCGGATAGCGGCGCGCCAGCGACCATACCACGGGTACTGTCATGGCCACGTCTCCGAGGCCCGAGAATCTCATTATCAGCAGGTGGTCAGTTTTCATGACGTCTTGGATGATGAATTTTTATTGGGTGAGAACGTGTTTATTTCTTGTAGAACACAGGATTTGTAGAAGGATCATTGTACATTTTCATCTGTCTGTACACCTTCATATGCTTGCGTCCTGCAGCAATGTCATCGAGCAGAGTGTCTATAGCCGAGGACAGGTCACGCTTCTGTTCAAGCAGCACGGCGAGCCTTGCCTTGCATTTCTCGATATGTTCGGCCGATACGTCGGTGCGCATGGTCTGCTCATGCATGTGGTATATCTTGAGTTCAAGGATGGACAGACGGTCTATTGCCCACGCCGGACTCTCTGTGTTTACGGCGGCATCGGGCAGCGCTTTCACGTTGCTGTACTTGTGCATGAAGTACGAATCTATCTGCTCCACAATGTCCGTGCGGTCCTGACTGGAACGGTCGATGCGCCTTGTGAGCGACAGTGCCTCCACAGGATTTATGTGCGGATCGCGTATGATGTCCTCGAAATGCCACCGCACGGTGTCAATCCAGCATTTGAGATAGAGTCTGTTCTCAATCTCATCTCTGTCGTAAGGATTGCTGATTGCCGTATCAACGTTGTCTTTCACGTGATAGTCGTTTATCGCCTGACAGAACACGCGGCTGCAAAGTTGTGTAAATGACATTCTGTTTAGATTTAAATGTAATCAGTTTTGATACACGGCCACAGCGTCACGCACATGACTTTTCTGTCCGCGACACCGGCTCATGTACATGCAAATATAGCTTAAAAGGGGCAAACATGCAAATAAATAGAACGATTTTTCGCACCTTGGCACCGCTGAAAACGCTGTCACACAGCGTTGTGCGTGCCGATATGCGCCCGTAGTGTTATGATAATCAGACTGAAAGAAGGAAAAGGTGGTCTTTTTTTGCACAATTGTTATGTATTTGTGCAAAGATGCGTCGATTTTTCAAAAAAATATTTGTCCATGTAAATAAAAAGTTGTTCCTTTGCAACGATTTACAAAAATAGGATATTATTTACAAACACTTTAAAATTTAAAATTATGTCAGAAATCGAATCTAAAGTAAAAGCCATTATCGTTGACAAACTCGGTGTTGATGAAGCAGACGTAAAGCCTGAAGCAAGTTTCACAAACGACCTTGGTGCAGACTCTCTGGACACCGTTGAGCTCATCATGGAATTCGAAAAGGAATTCGGTATCTCTATTCCAGACGATAAGGCTGAAAAGATAGCAACTGTTGGCGACGCAATCAGCTATATCGAGGAAAATACAAAATAAACTTTCCTGAAGTTTATTCTTTATGGCTTATGGTTAATGAGCTGTAATTTCGTTTCGTTTTTGACATATGCCGGTGTTTGTCGTTTTTTATGACAAATATTCAAGACAAATGCCCTGAAGAATGAAATTATCGGAACTCATTCACCATAAACCATAAATTTTTTATTCTAACATAATCAAAATCAATATAATGGAATTAAAAAGAGTAGTAGTAACAGGCCTTGGTGCTGTAACACCGGTGGGAAACAGCGTCGAAGAGACATGGAACAACCTCATTGCCGGTAAAAGCGGTGCCGCTCCTATTACACAGTTTGATTGCTCTAAGTTCAAATCCCAGTTTGCATGCGAGGTGAAGAACCTCAACATCAACGACTACATCGACCGCAAGGAAGCGCGCAAGATGGACCGTTACACACAGTTTGCCATCATCTCGGCTATGCAGGCAGTGAAAGACAGCGGCATGGATCTGGAGACAATCGACAAGAACCGTGTCGGCGTGGTATTCGGTGTAGGCATCGGTGGTATCAAGACATTCGAGGACGAAGTGTCTTACTACGCACAGAACAAAGAGAACGGACCTAAATTCAATCCTTTCTTTATTCCGAAAATGATTGCAGACATCGCGTCTGGACACATATCAATCATGTATGGTTTCCATGGTCCGAACTATACAACAACATCGGCATGTGCTTCTTCTACAAACGCACTGGCCGACGCATTCAACCTCATACGCCTGGGCAAGGCCGACATGATTGTCAGCGGTGGTGCCGAAGCAGCTATCTGCGCATGCGGTGTAGGCGGTTTCAACGCCATGCACGCACTCTCCACACGCAACGACGATCCTGAACACGCATCACGTCCGTTCAGCGCAAGCCGCGACGGATTCGTAATGGGTGAGGGCGCAGGATGTCTCATCCTCGAGGAACTGGAGCATGCTAAGGCACGCGGTGCTAAGATCTACGCCGAAATGGTAGGCGAAGGCATGAGCGCCGACGCTCACCACATCACAGCATCTCATCCGGAAGGACTTGGTGCAAAGCTCGTGATGGAAGCCGCTCTGGCCGACGCCGGACTCAAACCGGAGGACATCGACTACATCAACGTGCACGGAACATCAACACCTGTAGGCGACGTTTCTGAGGCAAAAGCCATCAAGGAAGTGTTCGGCGAGGCTGCATACAAGCTGAACATCAGCTCTACAAAGTCAATGACTGGCCACCTGCTTGGTGCTGCCGGTGCAGTAGAAGCAATGGTTTCTGTTCTTTCTGTAAAGAACGACATCATTCCTCCTACAATCAACCACGACGAGGACGACAAGGACGAAAACGTGGACTACAACCTCAACTTCACTTTCAACAAGGCACAGAAAAGAGAAGTAAGGGCCGCACTGAGCAACACATTCGGTTTCGGCGGTCACAATGCATGTGTAGTATTCAAGAAATATGCTGAATAATATTATAGACCGGATAAAGCTCCCCTTCCGAAAGGAAAAGGAGCTTTATTTGTCTTTATACCGGATCATCGGATTCTATCCGCACGACATCTCGCTCTACAAGCTCGCGCTCATGCACAAAAGCATGTTCAAACGCAATGAGAAAGGCAAGCCCGTGAACAACGAAAGGCTCGAATTTCTCGGCGATGCCATACTCGATGCGACCGTCGGCGACATAGTCTATCGCCATTTCCCGGGCAAACGCGAAGGCTTCCTCACAAACACAAGAAGCAAACTCGTGCAGCGCGAAATGCTCAACAAGCTGGCACAGGAAATGGGGATAAACCAGCTGATATGCTACAGCAGCCACGGTTCTTCGCACAACAGCTACATGGGCGGCAACGCTTTCGAGGCTCTCGTTGGAGCAATATATCTCGACCGGGGCTACGACGCATGTATGCGCTTCATGAAAAAACGCATACTCAGCGAGATGGTGAACATCGACAAGGTGGCCTATCGCGAGGTGAACTTCAAAAGCAAACTCATAGAGTGGAGTCAGAAAAACCGCGTGATGCTCGAGTTCAAGATCATCGAACAGAAGAAAGACGAGCAGGGAAGCCCGATGTTCAGATATGCCGTTGAGATAGAAGGCATTGCCGGATGTGAGGGCACCGGATACAGCAAGAAGGAAAGCCAGCAGATGGCATCGAAGCTCACACTGGCAAGACTGCGCAAGGAACCGCAGTTCATCGACGAGATATTCGCGGCCAAAACCAACCGCACAAAGATGGAGGAAGAGCCCACCGCGGCACTGCCCGACACAGGCGACAACAGCACTCCACAGCCCGTAGAAGACAGACCGGTGAGCACAAACACCACAGACACCGCTGTCGACGACAACGAATTCGACCTGAGCAACATAAGCATGAAACGCCTCGGACGCGAGGACATCATAGCACGGGCCGAAGCACTCGCCTACGCCGACACGAAAACATCCTGACACAGCCGGACAGAATCATTTAGGAAGCAGCAGAGATACAGCTCTGCCACACCAAAAACAAATATAAAAAAGAGGATATGCTTATTGACACATCCTCTTTTATAACCTTTATTATATAATACGCATCAGCGTATTTATTTTTACCAAGGAATCAATATATCTTTTGGTATTGTTGTTCTCCCCAGAAAATATAACCGCCACGATATTCAAGAGTTGTTGTCCAATTCGGATCAACAACACCATCTGTATTCATCTTCACTCCTTTCAGCTTTATTGTATTGCCTTTGAACGAATAAGTATACTCTGCATAAGAAGAAGTAATACCCTTCTTGTTTACTAATTCATATCGCCCCGTTTTATCTCTGTCAAATGTATAATACAAATAAATATTATCATAAGTATAACAATAGGTTCCGTAAAAATCTTCTCCTATAGTTGTACCTTCATCTTCATCATCACTTCCACATGCAGCCAAACAACCTGCAATAAAAATTACACTAAGCATTACATATAACGCTCCTCTTAATTTCAATAACTTTTTCATACGATAATTAATTTGTTATACGTTGGTGAAATTAAATCTGCATAAATCCAATTTCACCAACATATAAAGAATACATTTCTAAAATCTCAACCTATCATTATTTTTGCAACACAACGTTATTGCGTTTCTGCAGATGTTTGAGCATTCTAAACAGTTTTGTTCCTGCTTTCCTTGCTTTGGGACCTGCATAATGCTTTGCAAAAGATGAAGCCATCTTACTTCTCACATCATTGATCGCAGTATAGGCATAATCTTGTATCTCCCCGTCTATATTTTCACTCTTTATTGTGCCGTCGCTGTTCAGTTCATAGCTTACGTTAGTTTCATACGGTTCATAGCTTTCACCGTCTTCTGTATATTCGTTAATTATTATTTCCGGCAAGTTCTTAGGACCGACACCGAACAAACCGACAATTGCTACAGAAGAAATATCGTAATCTATCAGGTAATAACTCAAGACAACAGGAATCTGTCTTGTTTTGTTTTCCATACCTTCATTATATGTTATGTCATATTTATCTATGGTTTCAGACTTTTCTCCATTTTCATAATCTACATATTTGGTTGTTATGTTCACGAGATTATCATTACTCCAGGTATAAGTCGATTTTCCGGTGCCTGAATATTTAAATTCAATTCCTTCATATATTTCTTTCTCGTCAGAAGTAAGAGTCGTAGATGTAATATGGTTGCTTTTGTCATAAGTGAACGATATGCTCAAACTGCCGCTTGATACTTCTCCTTCTTCATTCTCGTTCCACGAACCGGACAATTTTGTAATGTATCCTTTTTGATTGAAAGCAACCTTCATTCCCATGCCTTCAGAATCAAAGTAAACGGAATTATCACTATAATCTATTTCCACTTCCTTGAACGGTCCGTCATAATAATCGTATGTTTCAACAACGTTGCAACGTTTCTTTTCATCATAATGGAAAATGTACTGACCTGCCTGAGTAAGCAACTTGCCAGAGAAGGTCACAGAAGGTCCGCCGGGATTAGAGCCACCGCTGTTTTCTTCGTCATCATCACCACATGAGGAAAATGCCACCGAACACAGTGCCAATGCTATGCCTGGCACAATTGAAAAGATAAATTTTTTGTTCATTTCTAATCTGTTTTTTCGTTAAATATATCGACAAATTATTGAGATTAATATGCAATAGAATACTTCTGATATTTTCAATTATTTCTTGAATCCGACAGCAGAAGTCATGACTGTCATAAGTAAAATTTATTAACTGTTTCGGCAGCAAAAATAAATAAATGTAAACACAGCCACAAATGGCAAATTTGCAGATTGGTATCAGACATCGGAGAATATTGTCCAACTGGTAAAAATATGATATTAAATGGTTAAATATTTTCCGATACACATTTCAATAATAAAACATACCACATCCGACAACGCCATACGGCATACCCTTATATGAACTCCCTGCCACTATTGACCGCCCAATCGCTATTGCATACCTTTGCATCGCATTCAGGGAAAATCCCATGCGGAGGACACTCTTTCATGCAAAGAACAGCCACACGGAGGCAGAGCCCGCACCTTATATAATATGAGGCGCACACGGAGCCAGGGCCGGCAAGGCTCCCACGCACACCGTCCGGACGGAACAAGGGCGGGCCGTCTGTCCCGACAGGCTGAAGTCTCTCCTTATAATCAAAACCATTAAAACACAAAGAAAGGAAAACACATCATGGCAGTTAAGTACAAAATCTATCAGAGCAACCGTAAGGACGCATTCAACGGCAAATGGTATGCACGCGCCGTACACGAAGGAACAGTGACCACCGACGACCTCGCCGACATCATGCAGGACAACTGTACCGTGAAGCGCTCGGACATCCTGGCGGTGATAAGCGAGCTGGTCGACGCGATGACCACACAGCTCCAGAACTCAATGAAGGTGAAGATAGACCGCTTCGGAACATTCAAGCTGGGCATATCCACATCGCCGGCCGACACAGCCAAGGACTTCTCCGCAGGCAGCAACATAAAGAACATCCACGTGCTCTTCCTGCCTGAGGTCAAGATCGACGCCAAGGGCAACCGCATGCAGACCTTCATCTCCGGCGCAAAAGTGCAGGAAGCCACTCCTTACGACATCGACAAGGAGGACGGAACAGAAGAAGGCGTATAAACAGACAATCCATTTATAACCATTGAAAAAACAGACATAACATCATGAGCAAACTGAACACAAACGGATGGAAAGTGATAATGAAAGTGCTGATAGCCATCGCCACCACTATTCTCGGTGCACTCGGCGTACAGGAGGCGGGCAATGACAAATGACAACCGGGAACACATACTGTTCATTCTCCGCGTCATAGCACTCCTGATAACAATCATAGCTGCAATCAGCTGCTCGATAGTGCTCTATTGAACAGCCCATACTCAAAACACCTGCGAGGCTCCTATGCCCCGCAGGTGTTTTTTATGTCCTAATCTCTACGCAACCGTTATACCCAGAAACACATCAGGTTGCGCCTTTCTCCAAATCATTTTTTATACATACTCACCGTCACCGGCATTATACATCCGCCCGACCGGCAATACACCCCGCACCTGTTCCACCGCGCCTATCCCCGACACGCCACATTCTTTTCATACACCTACCCCATCTGTTTTCTCCGTATCTGAAAGAAGCTGAAAACATATCCTCTTATAACATAAATCCCCGAGCGTTACAGATAAGTCCATATCGCGTTATGAGACAGCCTGTATTAACCCCTGATATGGGCCATATCATGCCCTAATATTGCCTATATCACGCCATGATTAAGGCTGTATCGCAAGTCGGAACGGGCTGTTTTGCAGCATGTAAATAGCTTGAACTACAATTATGGGAATATAATATCAAAGAAGACTAAATGTATCCATATTCAATTTCTTCCTTGTTAATTCTGCGTATCTCTATCGTAGGATTAATAGCATGGATTAGCTTTTCATAAAATCTATAATCATCTTCAGATACTTTCAAGCCAAATATTATTTTATGAATCCTAATATGTAAATATGAAGTTTTCCGGAAGTATCGAACTTCTTTTTCATATTCCCATACTATGGATTTATGAGATAATAATTCTTTGCCTTCTTTCATATCATTTACAACAGGTATATTTTCTATATATCTAACGGTTGTTGGCTGCTCACGTTCGTTTACAGCACTTACTTCTATACAGCAACCTGTGTGACCATCAGCATAATGCGACCAAAGTAGAGTATGTCTATAATCTTCTGACAATGAACAAATCTTTGTTTTGTATTTTTTTGCTCTTAAAAGTTGAATAATGTACCCATTTGAAGGATTTGTTAAATATACCCCCTCCATAGGGTCATTAAGTTCATCATATCTTGATGCATATAATCTTTCATTCAGGATTATATCAATAAATCTTTTCAGATTCTGTAAACTCCTAAATTTATAATAATGTTGCTCCATATTTGTATCTATTAAAGACTGAAAGTATCATGCCCGTATCTATCTACATATCCATATTTTCCATATCGCTTAACTACTGCAAATCCTTCTGAAAAATCAGAAGCTTCATCATAAATAAATGGGATGACAGTTTGATTGTATTCGTTAATATAGCCAATTTTCCCATCTTTTCTTACAGGAATTACTCCTTCTTTAAATGTCCAACTATCTATAGCCTCCATTTCGTAAATAATAGGTATTACTACTTCCCCTGTTTCTTTGCGTGCCATTCCATATTTACCATTAACCATAACTACTACATATTTATCATCAAATCCATTTGCTATAAATGAATATTTACATGGAATAACAAATTCTCCTCTCGTATTAATCAAACCTTCCAAACCTGTTTTATCCTTAATAACGCTATATCCGTTTCGAAATTCTCCTATGTTTTGTATTTCGAAATACTCAGAAGCCAATTCTCCATTTTTGTTTATAAAAGCCCCCTCAAGTGGCGTTTCACGCATTAAAGGGAATCCCTTGTCAAACGACATTGTCATACCACCTCTATATTTCACAGATAACCCTGATGAGAATGGAGCTCCTGTTAGCCCATTTTGAAAAGGTATTGCAATCTTACCCGTATTATCAATGTATCCCCATTTGTCATCAATAGTCCCCACACTTCCACCATCAATGCTTACTCCTACAAGTCCTTCACAAAACCCACATCCATTATAAAGATTTGTATATTTACATGGAATGACAAGTTCTCCTTTTTTATTTATAAATCCATATAATCCGTTTTGCCGAACTGCAGCAAGACCATCACTAAAAGACTCGCAATACTCATAATTAAAAGGAATTACAATATTCCCTTTTAAATCAATGAATCCAGACTTCTCGTTCAAAAAAGCAACAGCCAAACTATCTTTTCCAAATGAACTTATGTTATCATATTTGCATGGAATAACTATATCCCCATATTGATTAATAGCTCCTGTTTTTTCACCTTTTTCCACAATAGAAACTCCAAGATAAAAGTCTTTAGCTTCATCGTATATACAAGGAATAACTTCATGCCCCAACTTATCTATAAAACCATATTTATTATTCTTACATACTTTTGCAAGACCTTCATGAAAATTATATAGCTCATCGTAATTCTTTGTAGCTTCTGCTAACTCTCGTGAAACTTTATCAATAGTAATATCCGCTATTTGTTTCCTATTAAACAGAGATACGATTATCCATATAACCAATAATAACAATAAGCCTCCCAAAACAAAAAATAATACTTTATTTTTCGATTTGTACTTATGTAATGAAGGTTTTGTGTCAGAAGTCTTTGAGGATTTCGTGGCATTTTCATTTTGACGTTTTCCGCAATGGCTACAGAAAGAAGAATCTTTATCAATTAATGAACCGCAATATTTACAAAACATAATAATCTTTATCTCTAAATTATACTATATTAAGGTTTGCCTAACGCAACATGAAGACATAACATAATGTTCTATATTAACAATATCTTATTCCATCAAAATACAAAGATAGAGGATTTTTACGATAATATTCTGTCCTACAATGTTTTTATTTGCTTCAGAAGAGGAATAAGAGTACATCCTATTCTCTCATCTTACTTTGCAGATGGAATTCCCAACCAATTTCTCCATTCATTCGCCTTTTATCCGAACCATTGCATAAGCAGAATGTCGTTCACGTATATATGGTAATGTCATTTTCTGTTCTTGTCTTCCTTAAATGTAAATATTGCTCATCATGGAACTTTTAGTTGAGAAATCACCTTTCAATCATACCATATTCAACTTGCACAATTCTTGAATTACCCTTTCAGAAAATTTCAAGGTGTTTCTGCAGTAGTCTATTAACAGTAACTGATCCACATAAGGAACTTTCTTGCAATATGAATGTTTATCATCTATGTACTTAATCTTTGTATTTCTACAATCTATCCATTTATAAATAGATGTAAATCTACAAAGATTTCAGCAAATATTTCTCACCCCAATATCAAAAACTCCACTGGAACACCTTTTAATACAGAATATTTCCTTAACTTTGTTCTCGGTGGCTATAGCAATTATTGTTTACAACCAAAATCAAGATACTGCACTACATTCCGCCAACCACCAGAATATCGCGAGCTATAATAATTCGTCAGAATCACATTACTAAACCAAACAACAAAACAATCGGACTATGATAAGAACGCTCATTGCAACGGCGGCACTTGCCCTGATAGCGTCAACAGGCGCGACAGCTGCCGAGACACAGACCACTTGTTATGCCAACAACCGCGAACCTCTGCTGCAGAAGCCTTACATCGAGCTGCCGCTGGGCAGCATAAAGGCAAAAGGGTGGCTGCTCGAGATGCTGCAACGACAGAAGAATGGCGCGACGGGACACATGGACACGCTCTATCCCGAAGTGATGGGAAAGCGCAACGGATGGCTCGGAGGCGACGGCGACCAGTGGGAGCGCGGCCCTTACTGGATAGACGGACTGCTGCCGCTGGCATACATTCTGGACGACGACGAGCTGAAGAAGAAGGTGCAACCGTGGATAGAATGGACGTTGCAGAGTCAGCGCGAGGACGGATACTTCGGACCGGCCAAGGACTACGGATATGAGTTCGGACTACAACGCGACAACTCTGCCGACTGGTGGCCGCGCATGGTGGTGCTGAAGGTGATGCAACAGTACTATTCGGCCACGCAGGACAAACGCGTCATAGACTTCATGACAAAATATTTCTACTATCAGTTCGCCACCCTGCCCACAAAACCGTTGGGCAACTGGACGTTCTGGGCTGAGTACAGGGCGTGCGACAACCTGCAGGCCGTGTATTGGCTATACAACATAACGGGTGACGAAACACTGCTCAGACTGGGAGAGCTGATACATGAGCAGGCCGTGGACTTCACAGACATGTTCATCAATGGCAACGTACTGTCGAGCATGAGAGGAATACACTGTGTGAATCTGGCGCAGGGACTGAAAGAACCCGTGATATACTACCAGCAGGCAAAGAACACGAAACATCTGCAGGCCACACTGAAGGGAATGAGAGATCTGCGCCGCTTCAACGGACAGGCGCAGGGTATGTTCGGCGGCGACGAGCTTCTGCACGGCAATGTGCCCACACAGGGTTCGGAACTGTGCTCGGCAGTGGAGATGATGTTCTCGCTGGAGAAGATGATGGAGATAACGGGCGATATGGAACTTGCTGCCCATCTGGAGCGTGTGGCGTTCAACGCTCTGCCAACTCAGATAACCGACGACTTCATGTATAAGCAGTATTTCCAGCAGGCAAACCAGGTGAAAATAACACGCCACATGCGCAACTTCTACGAGGAACAGTCGCACGGACACACCGACCTGGTGTTCGGCACACTCTCCGGATATCCGTGCTGCTACTCCAACATGCACCAGGGATGGCCCAAGTTCACTCAGAGTCTGTGGTACGCCACACCCGACAACGGACTGGCCGCACTGGTGTATTCGCCGTCGGAAGTGACGGCCCGGGTGGGCGGAGGCAGCTCCGTGACCATCAGCGAGGAAACATTCTACCCCATGGACGGCGAGATAAAGATGACAGTGCAGCTCAACTCGAAGGCCGACCGGAAGAAGGGCGTAAGGTTCCCGCTTCATCTGCGCATACCGAGATGGTGTTCAGAACCTGTGGTAAAAGTGAACAAGGTGCCGCAGAAAATCGACAGAGAAACAATGAAAATAGACCGTGTATGGCACGACAACGATGTCGTTACAATATCGTTCCCCATGCATATAACCACAAACTCATGGTATGAGGGTGCCCTATCCATAGAGCGCGGACCGCTGGTCTATGGTCTGAAGATGGAGGAAGTGTGGAAGAAGTGCGAATTCCCGGAGAACGAGAGGGCGCAGTTCGGCCAATACTATTATGAGGTGACGTCGCCATCGAAGTGGAACTACGGCATACTGAGCGTAAATTTAAACAATGGTGAAGATGCCGCCAAGGTAATCATAGACGAGGAGAAACTGAAAGGCAACTATCCGTGGAATCCGGAGAATGCGCCCGTACAGATAAAGCTGAAAGCCAAGGAGATACCGTCATGGCAGCTATACAACGAGATGGCCGGCCCCATGCCGTTCTACGGAATCCCCACCGACGCTCCGGTGGAGGAGATAACGCTCATACCCTACGGATGCACCACGCTGCGCATAAGCGAATTTCCAGTTGTCCGTTAAAGCAGACGGGCGGCAGCTAAAGACAGTGCATCGCCTATACATAAAGCAGGACGGCTGACAATGATCAGCCGTCCTGCTGTCTTTTCTATTCTTTGTGACGCGCATCCGGAGAGCATCATGCCATGATGTTGCATGCACACCGCACGGACATCACCGTCCGAGCCAGTGGCGCAGTGCAGCCAGCGGAGCATACAGCATCATGCGGGGTCCGGCCCAGCGCATCACACGGCGTATCATCTCGCGCTGTGCCGGTGCATAACAGTGAGTAGTGCATCGCCGGCACGCCCTTTTCTTCTCACCATAACGACACCGCGACAGCCTCAACGAGGCATAATCGCACAGTCTGACATACTCTTCGGGCATCTCCTTCAGATGCAGTTTATGACGGCAGTACAGTTCTATCATCATACGCACCACCCTCTTCTCACGTTCTATACGTCCGTTTCCCATACATCATAATATATGTCATACAACTCAAACAAAAGACAAAGATACAACAATCCTGCCTGATGCGAAAGAAAAACACTATCGGCCTGACGCCTTCGGTAACTGCCGGAAGACCGCATGCGGAGCACAATAGAGTCTTAACATCATATCAAGCTGATAGTCAGAGAGTAATGGTAAAACAACCATAAGTTTTACTAAATAATGTTTTCAGGACAGTATCAACAAATTAAAAAAACGTATATTTTTTACATATATCCTACATTTCATATGATTTATCGGCAAATAATTTGTGAAAACCACATTTTTATGATATTTTTGTAAGTTGTAAGACAAAATAATATTTCATTGTGTTTATATTTTTCAAACTATATTCTTAACCAATTTTTATGAAAAAATTAATTACTTTACTTCTATTATTCAGCGTGTTCTTTAGCAATTACGCTAACGCTGCTGAAAGCGTGACAGAGTTTCCGTATACGGAAAACTTTGACGAGACAGAAGCTGGACAGATGCCGGAAGGTTGGGCAACAGCAGGAAGCTCCACCTTCTCCATATCTTCAGCAATGGACTACGCCATACAGGCTAAGTCTGGGGCGAATGTTATTGTCTCAGGATATCCACAGCTTGGAAACCGCACCGACGTGGCCTTCTCGCCGATGTTCGAAATGAAAGCCGGCGTGGAGTACACCATGACTGTATGGGTGATGATGAGAAACGGTGCACAGAACGGACGTGATCCGGGTATGAAAGTAACTGTCGGAAATGCACAGACAGTAGAAGCACAGACTGTTGAGCTTGCATCCGAAACAGGTGATTGCGACTGGAAGGAAATCACCGTAACATTCACTCCTAAGGCTGACGGACAGTATAGCTTCGGACTCTGGTGCAACTCAGTGCTCTCTACTGCAGGTGATGTGTTCTATGACTCATTCTCTGTAAGCGCAGCTGAAAGCCCTGAAGAGCCGGGTGGAAATTTCACTCTGCCTTATTCTGAGAATTTCGACACTACGGAAGAAGAATATATTCCGGCCGGATGGGAAGTTGCAGGCGAGGCTATGTTCTCAGTATATCCGACATTTGAATGGTACGGATTCCAGGCACAGTCTGGTCTGAACTCTCTTACTTCAGGATATCCACAGCTTGGAAACCGTAAGGACGTGGCTTTCTCGCCGATGTTTGAGATGAAAGGTGGTGTGGAATACACCATGACCGTATGGGTGAAGATGACAACTGCAGGACAGGTTGGCCGCACACCGAGCATGAAGATCACAGCAGGACTTGCACAGGTGGCCGATGCTCAGATATATGAGCTCGCAAAGGAAGAAGGCGAATGTGACTGGAAAGAAATTTCTGTTAAGTTCACTCCGGAAACAGACGGACAGTATTGCTTCGGACTCTGGTGCACATCGGTGCTCTCATCAGCAGGCGACGTGTTCTTCGACACATTCAGTGTAGCTGAAAGCGGAGGCGGCGAAGAGCCTACATGGAAAGCAGAGATTCCTTATATCGAAACATACGATGACG
The DNA here is from genome assembly GCF_037890215.1 of Prevotella sp. HCN-7019. Classification (NCBI taxonomy): domain Bacteria; kingdom Pseudomonadati; phylum Bacteroidota; class Bacteroidia; order Bacteroidales; family Prevotellaceae; genus Prevotella; species Prevotella sp. HCN-7019. The sequence continues at coordinate 393,434 of NZ_JBBKBO010000001.1, forward strand.
GTTCTCACTATTCAGGAAAAGACTATCTGCCTATCGGATGGACGGTTTCAGGTGAAAATCCTTGGGTTACAGCAAACATTCCTGGCAAACAGGCTGTATCTGGAGAATACTATATGGTTGCAGAATCTTCAATTCTTCCGAACAGACAGGATATAGCATACTCTCCGATGCTCGACATGAAGGGCGGACAGACATACACAGTGTCTATGTATCTTTACATGCCGGGAACAGGAAGCGTGAAACCTTCATTCAAACTCACAGCAGGAAATGCACAGGAAACAACAGCACAGACAACTGTACTCGAAGAAATAACAGAGACAGCTGTTGGTGACTGGACAAAGATTGAGAAAGACTTCACACCTACAGAAGACGGCAAATACTGCTTCGCAATATATGCATGCTCTACATCAGCCAATGACGGACGCTTTGCCATCGACAACTTCTCTGTAACAGAGAAAGACATGGTTCTCCCGCCGACAGCAGTATTCCATGTAGGCAACACACTCAACTCTATATTCAACGGTTCTTCTGTAGTATTCGAAGGACAGAAGGTTAAGATGGTTAATATGAGCTCTGACGCAGATTCATACAAATGGTCTGTAAACAACGGAGCCACAATCTCTGACGAAGAAGCTGCCGAGCCTGAAATAACATTCCCGGCATCCGGTTCATACACAATAACCCTTCAGGCAACAAACGAAGGCGGAACAACTGAGGCAGAAAAGACATTCTATACAGAAGTTCTCAGCCTTGAAAATGACGTTGACGATGCTTTGACAACAACATCTGAGACAACAGACAAACTCTATCAGCAGGGTGATACACCGGCATTCGACGAAAACGGTGAGGTGAAAGAAATTGATACATACGAGATATACTACGATTATGTTGTAGGTGTCAACCCGTACTACCGTTCGATAGCAGAACGTTTCGAACTTCCTTCAGACGTAACTCTTGATATTTCGTCACTCTCTATTCTGACACCAATGTACCAGCTCTTCATTAATGATACTGGTGAAGGAAGCGTAAACGACAAGGATAAGACATACACAGTTGTTATTTATCCGGAGAAGGACGGAAAGATTGACACAGAACATCCGATTGCATCTAAGACAGAGAAGCTTGCCAAGACATTCGGCGAAGAAGGTTATTACCAGCCAGTAAGACAGTCAATCAAGTTCGACGAAAGCGCTAAGGTAACAGGTACATTCTATGTTGCATTTGAATGTGAAGAACTCGATCTTGTAGATGAGACTGCAGAAGGAAGAGGATACCGTTCATGGATCGGCTTTGAGACAAGAAAGCATGCCAACAAACAGACAACACTCTATGTAAAACCGGAGAAAGCACTTCCTGGAAGCGATTATACAGTTGACGGTGCATGGTGCAAGGCCGATGAGTTCTGCCCGAGTCTGGAAGGCTACAGCTTCTGCGTAATGCCGTGGGTTAAGTTCAACAAGATGGAGACAAACGCCATCGGAAGTGTAACAGACAACAATGTTGAAATCGAAATATCAGCCGACGGCGAGAACTATCGCGTAAGCGGACTGGCTGACGGCGAGAATGTCAAGGTTTACAGCGTATCCGGCGTACAGGTATTCAGCGGCAAAGCCAACGGTGGCGAGGTCGTTATCCCTGCAAGCGGATGGAGCAACGGAGTATACGTTATCAACGCAGGTAAAAACAGCATCAAAATATTTAAATAATAAAAAGGCATGAAATTTCTTAGAATTCTTTTAATTTCATTATGCCTTATCTCTATTTCGGATATGCCGGCCTACAGTGTGCCGGCATATCCGAAACCTGTTAAATACACACAGCCTGACGGCACAACTGTCGTTTATCGCATAATGGGTGATGAATACAACCATTGGCTTGAGTCGACAGGCGGATATGTATTGAAGAAATCGGATAAGGGCTATCTTTGCTACGCAACAAAGAATGACAAAGGAACAATCGTAGCAGGAACTACATATACAGGCGACGACAAGCAGGCTCCGGCAAAGGCACGTCTGCTGAAACGCAGCGATATGATAAAGGCAAACGACGTGGCGCTGAATACTACAGGACCAAAGAAGGCACTGCAGATCAACGGTACATTCCCTCTTACCGGCAAGCGCAAGCTGCTGATGCTGCTCGTCAACTTTGCCGACACCAAACCTCTGTTTGACGCCGACAAGTTCCGCGATCTCATGAACGCCGAGAACTACAACGGAACAGGCAGCTTCCGCGATTATTATCTTGAGACATCCTACGGACAACTCGACATCGAAACAACCGTTGTAGGATGGCTGCAACTGCCGAGACAGAAGTCGCTTTACAACACCGAGGATATGACTGATCTCATACGCGATGCTCTCGCACTCGTTGATCCGAGCATCGACATCCATCAGTTTGACAACGACGGCGACGGCGAACTCGACGGACTGTCCATCATCCACCAGGGTATGGGACAGGAAGTAAGCGGAAGCACTTCTGACATTTGGTCACACAGCGGTGAGCTTCTCGATCAGATGTATGGTGATGTACGCGTTAAGAAATACACCATACAACCCGAAATTCTGATAAGCAGTCCTGACTACGGCACCCAGATGACAACAGTCGGAGTTCTGTGCCATGAGTTCGGACACAATCTCGGTGCCCCCGACTACTACGACACCGACTACGAAACCAGCGGCTACTTCGACGGAACAGGCGTATGGGACCTCATGGCCGACGGTATATGGAATGAGTACAAACTGCCCGGCGACAGTCCTTCAAGCCTCAACATGTGGCAGAAGATGCAGTTCGGATGGGCCACACCAAAATATCTCGACGCTTCGACAACCATAACAGACATGCCTGCCGCAACCGACGAACCCGTAGGATATGTTGTGAAGACACAACGCGAAGGCGACTACTTCGTGCTTGAGAACCGACAGATACAGAAGTTCGACAAGAAACTTCCCGGCCACGGACTCATCGTATATCATGTAGATGAGAACAGAATAAGCGCCACAGCAGACATGAACACCGTGAACTGCAACTACCTGCAAGGACTCTACACCGTGTGTGCATCTGCCACCAGCGATCCGTACGAAAGCCCGGCATCCTACGGAAACATCAATTCCGACGAAGCACCTTTCCCCGGTTCAACCGGCAAGACATCATGGTCAGACATCACTCTTCCGTCAACACATTCCAATGACGGCAAATACTCATACTTCTCTTTAAGCAACATAAGCGAGACTGACGGCAAGATTTCATTCGATTTCGTGTCCGAAGAAGCTCCCGAAACAGTGAAGAACTTCAAAGCCAGTGCCAAGCGTGGCGTTGTGACACTCGAGTGGGAAGCTCCCGCAACAGAGGGTATCAAGGAATACCGCATATTCAGAGACGATATTCTTATCAACTCAACCCAAGAGCTCACTTATGTTGACAACAACCCCGGAAGTATCATCGTTGAATACAAAGTCGATGTGGTTTACAACAACGGACTGGTATCACCGTTCGTAAAAGCCACTGTAAGACTTCCTGAAAACCGCATCAACTCACTCTCAACTGTAGAGAACAGCAACGGAGTAGAGGTGACATGGAAGATGAACACCGAACTTTCACGTTCAGACCTGAACTATAAAGATGTGATATATCAGTACATCTATTCCAACGAAACCGATTTCGCACAGCGTTTCAACGAGAAAGATCTCCGTGCCTACAACGGCTACACCATCAAAGGCATCGGCTTCTTCCCGTTCTCGGCACAGCGCACCACAAGCTACAAGATAAGAGTATGGCGTGCCGCAGCCGGAACCGACGATATGGAAGTTGTCAACGAACGCGACATCACCGAATACGGTTCAGGTACATGGTGCGTCAAGAACTTTGACACACCAACCGTCATCGAACCCGGCTACGACTACATGATAGGTGTCTACGGCAAGACTTCCGACGGCGGATTCCGTCTCATCTGCGACGGCGTCACCTACACTCCGGGCCTCGGCAACCTTGTACTTTCCGAAGGTGAATGGCGCAGCGACCTCATACAGTTCAATCCGCTGATGAAGGCTGTCCTCGAACCGTCATCCGCAAAAGACACATTCACTCCGGGCGAACAGCCTGAATTCGACGAAGACTACAATCCGCTCACCGACGCCGAATATCCTATCGGCTTCAATGTATATCGCAACAATGAGCTTATCGGATTCACATCCACACGTACATTCATCGACGCCACCGCACAGAAAGGCGTAAACAAATACGGCGTGGTATGTCTTTACGAAGGCAACAACGAATCTGCACCGGTAGAACGCACAATATATGTTCTTGCCACTGGCATCGACAACACCGTGAGCAACGGCATTTCCATCGAGACAGCCGGCCAGACCATAACAGTCAAGTCAGGTGTGAAAGCCCACATATACATTTATGCTGCCGACGGCTCAATGGTTGCCGACAGACAGACAATCGGTGGAAACGTCACCATGACTGTTCCCGGTAAAGGACTTTATGTAGTAAAGATCGACAGCGAAAGCGGATCGTTCGTTAAAAAAATAACTCTCAAATAACAATTAAACAAAAAGAAATGAAAACAGAAAATATAATCAAGACATTACCCGCACTGCTTTTTGGACTGTTTGTTTCAGTCCCGTGCAGCCATGCAGCCAACGACGGCGAACGCGTATGGCAGGCACTCCGTCCGGCCAAAACTCATGCCGTAAGCCACAACAAGATAAGCAAGAACCGCGTAAAAGCCAACGACGTTGCACTGAAAACAGTAACCCGCATGCAGGCACCCGTTGTAGCTGCATCTGAAGAAAAACTCGTACTGGGCGAAGACTTCAGCAAGTTCACTGCAGGTTCTGAGGAAGAACCTGACATGACAAACATCCTCACAAGCGAAGGAATCATCATGCACGACTACATCAACACCTACGGTTGGGGCGGTATCAAAGTATTCCAGGCCGGAGGATGCTGTTTCATGGCCGACGGAACAAGCTCAGTGCTCATGACTCCGGTAATTGACCTTTCAGCCGACAACGGAAACTTCAACGTCACAGTATCGTTCAGATCACAGTCCGGTTCCACAAAATTCTATGTTGTAGGACAAAGTTACGGCGAAAGCCAACCTTTTGGAGGTTATGTAAGTTGCGATGAATCATGGAAGACAGTGACCATTCCTTTTGAAGGATACGGCAAAAGCCAGACTGCCATACAGTTCTATGCCGACGCACCCGTATTCGTCGACGACATCGAGATAACACAGGTTGACGGAACAGAAGTAGAGCCACAGAAGCCGAGCGCTCCGATAGCTCTGCCGGCCACAGACATCACCGAGACCGGATTCACCGCCAACTGGCAGGCCGTAGAGACAGCGACATCCTATCTGCTCGACGTTTTCTACTTCGTTGACAACAAACCGCAGTACGTCAAGAAAGACTTCGAGACTACAGCCACAAGCGAGACATTAAGCGGTCTGCAGTCAGGATGTCTGTACTATTACTCTGTACAGGCCAACGACGGCACACTTATCTCCGACGAGTCTGACATCATACCGGCCAAGAACACCGTCGATGCCATCGACGCACCTGTCGTGGCACAGGCTACAGAAATCAGCGACGAGGGCTTCAGAGCCAACTGGAGCAGCGTGAGCGACGCATCCTACTACGAGGTAGTGACACTCTCCGACTATAAGATTCCGTCTTCAGGCACATTCGTTCTCGACGACGAGACCTTCGACAAAGTGACCGAAGGCACCATCAGTTCGCCTGTATATAACGAGATGGAAGGCGCGCTCAACGAATACACCAAGTATCCCGACTGGTACGGCGTAACCACTCTGCTCGCCAATGGCATGATAGGTCTCAAGAACTACTACGCAGCCATGAACTATTACTCAATGCTTTACAGCCCGATATATCAGATTAACACCGCCACACCGAGCAACGTCAAGGTCAAGATAAGCGCACAGATGGTCAACTGCACAAACGGCACCCAACTCGGAGTAGCACTTGTCGATCCGATAATCGGCGAAGTTGTCGGCAAATGGAAGTATGTCAATCTGAGCAATGAAATGACCGACTACGAGTTCACCCTCGACGCAAGCAACTGTTATTATATTTCCATCGGCTTCAGCGATCCTAACGACAAATACGGAACAACAGGCATGGTGTTCATCGACGGCGTGAAGATAACACAGGATATAGAGGCCGGCACAACGCTGACACGCATCTACAGCGACGACATAGCATACAACAACAGCATCTATGTGGCAACACCCGAGAAACGTGAGGGCGAGCAGTTCTATTACTATGTGATGGCTGCAAGCAACGGCACTGAGGGCGATGTTGTGTCAAGCGAGTCTGAAATAATGTATGTAGGACAGGACACCGGCATCGACAACGCCGGCACAACCGCCACAACAACCATCACCGCAACTGCCGGCCAGATAAATGTCACAACCGACAAGACCTGCACACTCACCGTCTTCGACATGTCCGGACGCACCGTAAAACAGCTCAACGCAGTGAGCGGCAGCGCATCCGTATCGGTTGAACCGGGCGCATACATTGTCAAGTGCGGCAATGCGGTACGCAAGCTCATCGTGAAATAACAGTTCACAACGTACATCCGGGCGGGCCAAGGCCCCAAAACCCAGCGGTCCGCTCCCGCATATAACAGAAAGAGACATATCCCGTCTGCCGGGATATGTCTCTTTTTTATGTCCTGAAGAATTGGAGAAAGCCTCGCTCCGGCCCCTCCGGCACATTCAGCTTGTGCCTCTCGACTTGCGCAGACAGTAGCGCTCGCACTGCGCACAGATGTCATAGCCGAGCATGGCACCCAGTATAAAATCCTCTTCCGGGGTCAACTGGTTGAGCGGTCGGGTCACCATCCGGCGTATGGCATGTATGCACTCACTCCTGCCGAAAAACAGGTTCACCTTCCTGCTGTCCACCGGCTGCACCATGAAGTCGATGTTCTGTCTTCGCAGACGGTCCACGGCCAGCGCCTCATACTTGCGGTTCACCGTGTAGAGCACCATCCTTCTCACGCCCTTCTTGAATTCGTATATATGATTCATGAACACCTTCAGTTCGGTGGAATGTATTTCGGATAACTGCGTAGTCATGTCTTTCTTCTCCTTTACTTATGTTTTTCTTCTATTTCCCTGTCTCTCCTTACGGCCACGTCATCGCAGAGCCGAGCCGCCGGCCTCACTCCATTGCCGGCCTCACAGTCTCCGCCCAAGCCTCTATGCGCGCGTCGGTCCTGTCGCTCTCGTTCACCTCGTCGATGGGCAGTCCCACAAAGCATCCGTCCACAACGGCCGACGACGAATCGAACGAATAGTCGTCCACAGCCACACCGCCGCCCGCAAACGTGCATCCACTGTCCTTCAGTCCATCGTATATCACGCCCACAGCGTCGCAGAACGTGTCGCCGTACGACTCCGAGTCGCCACATCCGAACAGTGCTACAGTCTTGCCCTTCAGCCCGGTCTGCTGCAACAGCTTCAGAGCGTCATACCAGTCGTCCTGCAGATCGCCGCAACCCCATGTGCTGCTGCCGAGCAACAGCACGTCGTAATCCTCAATCATTCCGGCCGTCATGTCGGCCACGTTGTGCACGTCTGCACTGTCCACACCCAGCCGCACGGCTATGCGTCCGGCCACATCCTCGCACGTCCCTGTGCTCGAACCGTAAAAAATGCCTGTCTTCTTCATTCTTTTCCTGAACATTTTAACTAAAAACAATCCGTCACCCGCTCTGTCCGTTCCGCCCCACACGGGTATTGTCTGCCACGGTGTGCGCCGCGCGGCGAGGTGACCGCTGCAAAATTAATGCATGGACAGAAGTTCTGAAATACCCACTTGTTGCGATTTTTTCCGCACTCTGCCACCCTTTTCTCATCACATCTTGCTATGCTCCCCACTCCTCCCAGTCGCTTCATCCACGCGCAAAGCCATCCCTCCGGCCACGATACACGCAAAACGCGGAAGTATGAAAATAATGTCCGAAATATTTCCGTGTATTGCTCATTTTGCTTATTTTTGTCATTGTGCACAGGCATGCCGCCAATCCGGCATACAGGCCGCCCCGCCCATCACACGGACCCGACGGCTGTAAGGCATGGAAGTCTTCCAACATCCAACAAACTCAAAGCTATGAAAAAATTCAGATCAGTAAGCCTCATTCTCACCGCCGCGGCGATGATGGCCTTCGCCTCATGCGACAACAATGCCAAAAAAGTGACCGCCGACTCAGGCATACTGCCCCACGGCATCACGATGATGACGATAGACTCCGTCAGCCTCACTTCCTTCCAGGACAACGCCGATGAGAAACGCATGCCCAACAGTCTGTTCTACGGCAAGAAAGACTCCGACAGCATCAACATACTCTCGCCCGAAGGCAGCGTGGCTGCATCAGTCAGCTGTTTCCTCATCGAGAAGAACGGCAAGCAGATGCTGTTCGACACAGGCAACGGGGCCGACCGTGGCGGACGTCTCATGGCTCTGCTCGACTCAATGGACATAAAGCCCGACGACATAGACTATATCATGCTCACCCACTTCCACGGCGACCACACAGGCGGACTGATGCACGAAGGCAAACCCGTATTCACCAAGTCGCAGCTCTATGTGCCCGAAGCCGAATATGACTACTGGATAACCAACGCTAGAAGAGTGAAGAAAGAGCAGCGCGCCACTGCCGAGAACGCCGCATCCGTAATGCAGGCCTACGCCGGACGGCTCCACCGTTTCGGCTACGACGACGCACTGCCACTGGGCGTGAAGGCACTGCCGGCGCCGGGCCACACTCCGGGCCACACCATCTATCAGACAGGACGTCTGCTCATCATAGGCGACCTCATGCACGGCTACGCGCTGCAGATACAGAATCCGAACATCTGCGCCGCCTACGACATGGACCGCAAGAAGGCCGTGGAGTCGAGGGTGAAATTCATAGAATACGTCAAGAACAAACACCTCGTCATGGCCGGCATGCACCTGCCCGGCAACGGAGTGATAGAACAGGCCGACTGACCTGCACCGCACATTCTGCCCACCCGACACTCCGCACCCCAAAGGACGCATACCGCAACATGCCGCGCCACGCACTCCGCAGCGGACCGTCACAACGACGTAAGCGCATTGCACAAACAACCGGAACCGCTCACCTGAATAAGGACGCATGCTACCCGTGTGTCTGCCCGCGTCTCATATAAGCGTTTTTAAAGAAAACCCGGGCGGCGTACTTACAGATTTTCTTGACTTTTTTTTGACAAAAGAAAATCGCGAAAGAGATGTAAACAAATGTTAAACACGCAGTCAAAGAGGCCGATTCGCATCTTACTGACTTACCGCATACCCTCTATGGGCGTCCCGGATAGTTCGTCTTGCGTTCCGTTTATGCCCGTTTCAGCCTCCGGTTTCGCCCGTATCATGGTGTAATATTGCGTGTTTCAGGCCCTGATATGTACTCTATCGCATGCTGAAACAGTGCATTTTGCACTGCTGAAAAATCTTTCTTAAAAGTAAACCTTTGATGTTCAGTATATTATACAAAGCTCTTATTTTTCGCGAATTTACGTCCGACGGAGAGTCCGCGCGCAAATTCGCGAAAATTTTTTGGGGTAGAACAGAAAACTCAAACGGGAAAACCGCAGGATACTGAAAATCTGTAACTGCGCTCTTTTGCCCTGCTTTCGGTTGAAAGCGACAACGCAGATACGCGGTATATGCCGCAGTTTATTTTTGCAACTTGTCACCGTCTCATCTCTACCGAACCGGAAACGCGCCGTAAAGCACCGGCCGCCACTCATTATCGTCCTTCTTAACGTCTATCCGTTTCCCGTTCCGCTATTTTTCTGTAAAATCTTTTTACCACAAGAATGTATATTTATTCATTTCCGACGTTCCACACACGCATATACATAATACGGGCCGGCATGCCACGTGAGAGCATACCGGCCCGTATCGACAGCCGTCGGAGCGGATTCATTTCTTCCCTATCTTGTCCCACGACGGCGGCTCAACGCCCATGAGATGACGCACGAAGAAGTCGTAGCGCTTGTGCTCGCCGAAGTTCTCACCCATGGTATGGCGCACTCCGGGCAAGACCACCAGCTCGAAATCCTTGCCCGCCTTTATCAGCGCGTCGGCCACCTGCATGGTGGATGCCGGGTCCACGTTGTCGTCCATCTCGCCCACAACGAGCATCAGCGGGCGCGTGAGCAGATGGGCGTTGTCCACATTCGAGTTGCGGCTGTAAGCCTCATCCACCGGATAACCCATCCACAGCTCGTTCCACCATATCTTGTCCATCCTGTTGTCGTGGCATCCGCACGCCGAGTAGGCAGCCTTGTAGAACTCCGGATGGAACAGTACGGCGGCCATGGCCTCCTGTCCGCCGGCCGAGCTTCCGAATATTCCGACGCGCGTGGTGTCCATGCTCGGATAGCACTCGGCAGCCGCCTTTATCCACGCCATGTGGTCGGGCAGGCCCGCATCCTTCAGGTTCTTGTAGCACACCTCCTCAAACTCCTTCGAGCGGAACGACGTCGTCATGCCGTCAACCTGCACCACGATGAATCCCAGTTCGGCGAGCGAGGTCATCCACCAGTTGTATGAAGCGAAGGTCTTGGGCACATACTGGTCGCCCGGACCTGAGTATATGTATTCCACGACGGGATATTTCTTCTGCGGGTCGAAGTCAGACGGGCGGTATATTATGCCCCAAATGTCGGTCTTGCCGTCGCGTCCCTTAGCCTTGAAGGTCTCCGGCGCAGTCCATCCGTTGGCAAGCAGCGCCGAGATGTCGGCCTTCTCCAGCGGCATGACGGTCTTGCCCGTGTCGGCGCTGCGCACCAGTGCCACGGGCGCCTGCTGCGGTGTGCTGTACACATCGACCATATACTTGTGGTCAGACGAGTACCAGCAGCGGTGCATTCCCTTCTCAGGCGTCAGTTCCTTCATGCCGGAGCCGTCGAAGTTGATGCGGTAGTAGTGTATGAAGTAAGGGTCTTCGTCATTATTCACTCCATTTGCCGAGAAATATATCACCCCGTTCTGCTCGTCCACATGCTGCACTCCGCGCACATACCAGCGGCCTTTCGTTATCTGCTGTATAGGTTTTCCCGTGGCGCGGTCGTACATATAGAGGTGGTTGTAGTTGTCGCGCTCGCTGCTCCAGATTATGCGTCGGCCGTCGGCGAGCAGGTGTCGGAATATGCGGGGATAGTTCACATACTTCTCCTCTTTCTCCTCAATGAGGGTGCGCACGCTGCCGTCCGTGGCCGACATCTCCAGCAGACGGTACACCTTATGGCCGCGTTCGTTATACTCGAAGGTCAGTCCCTTGCTGTCGGCGTTCCATCTCATGCTGTGCAGGTCGTACTGGTTGGCGAACAGTTCGGTGGAAGGTATGAGCGCGCGGCCCGTCTCCACCTCGAATATGCAGGGCACCTTGAAGCGCAGTTCGTCGCCCGGCTTGGCATACTCCTGCTTGTGGAGCACGGGCTGAAGTTGGTTGGCAGGCGACGACTCCACGTAATATACATAGCGCTTGGCGGCAGGACGTATTCTGCACGCCATCACATGCCGCGAGTCAGGCGACCATTGTATGTATGTGGAATAGTAGTTTCCCTGCGTGCCGTCGATGCTCAGCTGGCGCTCGCCTCCGCCCGACGAGTTGCGCACCCACACGTTGTCGTCTCTCACAAAAGCCACGTATCTGCCGTCGGGCGAGGTTACGGGGCCGCCCGATTTCTCGTCGTCCACCTCCATCCAGTGGCGTTGCGGTGCGGGAGCATGCACGTTGCCTTCCTTCGTGAGCGTGTTTTCCTTCGTGTTGTAAGCCCATCTATGGCCGTCGAACTCAAATCGCAGGTTCTCCGCAGTCCTGTCCGTGCGCATCTTATTAATATATATGCGGTAGGGCTCCACCTTCTTTCCGCTCATGGCCGACAGCCGTTCGGCCAGCTGCTCATGGTTGAAGAGGTCGGTGCGGCGTGCTCCGCGTGCATCGACGAGCGCATACTCGCGGCCTCGCTCCGTGTTTCTTATATACCAGAATGAGTCGGTGTCTTTAATCCAGTGTGGCTCAACATCAGCATAAAGCACGTGGCTCTGGCTGTATTTCTCGCGCAGGCTGTAAGCCCGGTTGTAGTCGTCGGCCGTTCCCTGTGCCGAAGACGGCAGTGCCGTGCAGGCCAGCATGACAGACAGGAGAAGAGCCGGTCTTATGTATTTTATTATAATTCTATTGTTCATATCAATAGTCAGTATTAATGTTTTGTGGGCTTAGTCATATATATCATGTATTTATTACATCGGTTGTCGGTATATGTAGTGAACATCTGAAAGGTGAATAACAATCATTCTACCCTATTTCCAATTATCATCTCCATATTCGAAATAATATTTTCGGATAGAATCATTGACAAAACCTTTCAATTCATCCTGAGAATACCTTAACAATTCCGGCAAGACAGTAATATTTGTTTCCGAAGGAGTAACGTCATTAAGAATGGAAACCAATGCGGAATATTGCTTCTGATAATTGTTGAAAGCCAACTCCGCAAATCCCTTGTCATAACAAATAGTCCCCAAATATATTTTTGCATCCTCTGTTTTAATGAGCTCATTAAAACATCCTTTTTCTTCATATTTTATTCCATTACACAGATTACGTATTCCTATATAATGGGAGATCATTTGCTTTATACCTTCCAGATAGCAGAACTTTTTAGATGTGATTTTAAAATTATCATCAGAGTCAGGTTCTAAAATATATTTTTGGAGAGCTACCAATTTCTCATAAATATCTTTTCCATATTCGTTTTTCATGTATTCCCCGGAAACCCCGCTTAATTCCTTGCTTGTATCATTATAAAATTCAGCAAACTTTGATTCAAGGAACAATATTACTCTTTGGCCCGTGCTTTTTTCTGTTCCAATTAAAACTACGTCCACATTCGAAGGGTTACGACCTTTTATAACTATATTCTTATATTCAAATACTGAGCAATAGAACTCGCAATCATTGTCGTCTAGTCTTAACTCCAGCGTATGATCTCTGGTTACGTTGTAGAAAAACAATAACGCGCATAGAGCAGATGAGTGCATTGTTGTAATTCTCCTAAGTTCCTGACCATTACCATTACAGATCTGTTTAAGTTTACATCTGAAAATATCACGTTCAGCTATTTTGAATAAATCAGATAATCCTTCAGCACAAGATTCTACGCTAGTTTTATTAATCATAGTATTTGAGAACTGATAAGAGTTGTCTGATAATTTATCTTTATAACGAGTTTTTTCAATCTGAAAACTGTCTGGAAGATTTGCCCACATGCTTTTATACATCACATGTTTTTTCTTTTCCATTTTATCAAATTCTATCATATAATACCATCAATTATTATTTTATTACTAAAATATCAGTTATCGGTGTATGAACAACATGTTCAACAGCCTTATATCTGTTGAAACCATTACTAATCATGGGTTTTAGTTATTATACAACAAAATTAAACATTAAAATTCAGATATACAGAACTTTTTAACAGCAATATCTTACTTTATAGAATATATACGATGAACGACAAAGGATAAATACATCATTTTCTTATGATAAAGTGCTCTGTTACGCCGTTATTTCGTAATTTTGCAGTCTCTTAAAGAAAACAAAAAAAGGTAAAAAGATTTTTCAGTTATGATGATCCGTCAACTGGCCATACTGTTTGGCTGTCTGGCGCTGGGCGAACTTATTATCCATTTCACGCACGTCCCGCTGCCATCGAGCATTCTTGGCATGCTCCTTCTCACACTGTTTCTGAAACTCCGCGTTGTGCGCCTCGAATGGGTACAGGGTCTGTCGGACTTCCTCGTGGCCAACATCGGTTTCTTCTTCGTTCCGCCCGGAGTAGCCATAATGGTCTATTTCGACATAATAAAGGCACAGCTGTGGCCCATCGTCATAGCCTCAGTAGTATCGACGGTGCTTGTACTGTTCACCACGGGCTGGGCACATGAGCTTTACGGCAAGGCTGTACGCAGATGCAAAGGAGGTGAAAGATGACATATTTCCAGAACGAGTACTTCCTCATAGCACTCACCTTCGGTTCCTACTTCCTTGGCAAGCTGCTGCGCCGCCGCACCGGCTGGGCCATAATGAATCCGATACTTGTGGCCATCGCCACCGTGATAATATTTCTCAACGTCACCGACATAAGCTACGACACCTACAACGAAGGCGGCCGCATGATTGAGTTCTGGCTGCGTCCGGCTGTCGTGGCACTGGGTGTACCGCTCTATCAGCAGCTTGAGACAATCAAAAAACAGTTCATGCCCATACTCGTATCCGAGCTTGCGGGCTGCATTGTCGGCATAGTGTCGGTAGTGCTTATAGCACGTCTGCTGGGTGCATCGCGCGAAGTTGTGCTGTCGCTCGCACCGAAATCTGTCACCACACCTATTGCAATGGAAATAACCAAGGCCATAGGCGGCATACCGTCGCTCACGGCCGCAGTGGTGGTATGCGTAGGTCTGATGTGCGCTGTGGCCGGTTACCGCACCATGGGTTTTGCCCATGTACGCACACCAATGGCTCAGGGACTGTCGATGGGAACCGCAGCCCACGCTTTGGGCACGGCCACATCGATGGACGTGAGCAAACTGCACGGAGCCTATGCCAGCCTCGGTCTGACGCTCAACGGCATATTCACGGCACTCATTACGCCCTCCATCATACCGCTGATGGGCATCTGACGGAAGCCACAACACAACATTACATATGCCGCCACGACACATAAGGCAAGGCAGAAAGTCCGTAACAACATGCGCATCGGGCTTTCCGCCTTATCTGTAATGGCGTATGTTGTTTTTGCTCATGTATCAGTATTTTCTGATACTAACGGCCGCCGGGCGGCAGCTTTTTCAACAACAAACCTCTGTTACGTTAAATAATAAATCTATTTTTGCATACACACCTGTGCCAAAGTCCTGCCTGTGGCCGGAGCATGAGGCTGACCACCATAAACCTTACGAAGAAACCTGAACGGCCAAAGCCACACACTGCAAGGACAGCAAGACTATCTTTTCAATACATCAGCATAATTCTATTATAACATCAATCTATAACGTCACAACATGAAGAGACTTTACTTGTTTTTGATTTTCGGGTTATGTGTGCTCAACATGTATTCCGAAAGAAAAGAACCTTACAAGGGTTCACGCATATTCTGGGATATGCGCAGTCAGCAGACAATTTTCGACGGAGGGTGGTATGCGCGCCTCATACAGCTGCAGGACGGACGACTGCTCGCCGTGACTGAAGTGAACTGGGACATAGTGATAAGCATCAGTGAGGACAACGGCAAGACATGGTCGCCGCAGAAAACGGTGTTCCATCATCCGGAAGGATTCAACTACTACGACGCCGACCTTTATCAGCTGAGCGACGGGAAGATAATCATAACATATAATATAGGATTTCCCTCTGTGGCCGGCGGACGTTTCGGAGTGCGTCTGCACATAAGCGAGGACAACGGAGAGACATGGGGCGACGAAATATTCGTATATGACGGAGAGACAACATTCGAGAACGGATGCTGGGAACCAGCCATACTCGAACTGCCGTCGGGCGAAGTGCACCTCTATGTGTCGGACGAAGCACCGTATGTCAATTCCGGTGAACAGTGCATACAGCTCATGCGCTCTTTCGACCGAGGTAAGACATGGAGCGAGCCACAGAGCATATCGTTCCGTCCTGGATCAAGAGACGGAATGCCGACACCTGTCATCGTGGGCGACAGTATCGTAGTGACAATAGAGGACAACGGCTGGCCGGGAATGGGAAGTTTCGTTCCGGTGACCGTAAGAACATCGATAGAGGACAACTGGAGCAACGCTCCTGTGGGAGCCAACAGTCCTTACCGCTCACAGGTGATAGACTACGACTGGTGTCCGCTCGTATTCGGCGGTGCGCCCTACATGCGTGTTCTGCCGTGGGGAGAAACTCTGCTTTCAAGACAATCGTACTACGAAAGCGGCAACTATGGCGTGATGAACATGTATGTATATGTGGGTGATGAGAACGCACGCAACTTCAAGGCCATGTCGCAACCGTTCCCCGACAACGTGGAGTCAGGCATATCAATAGAGGTTAACTCTGTGTCGGTGGTGGATACCGGTGAGGTGTGCGCCCTCGGAGGATTTGTTTCGGGTCCTAACGGACGCCATGTGGACATGGTGAAAGGCTATCCGCGCCGTATGCTCAAAGCATACTACGGCCGTCCGACACTCGACGGAGCGATAGGAGCAGACGAATACCACACACCACAGGCCAACCAGATAATGATGGGAACAAACTCACTCGGACACAATGTTTACGCCGATTTCAACTATGACAACGACTATCTGTACTTCGTGGCAAACGTGGATGACGCAACTCCCACTGCAGGTTCGTCACAGTCGCGACTGCTGAAGGATGGTGTGAGAGTGCTTATCGACGCCGACAACGTGTCGGACACGGCTCCTGTAAAAGGCATGTTCGACATATTCTTCTCTACCGACGGCAAGTATGAATGTCTTCAGGGCGAGGACGGCTACTGGACGGAGTGCGACATGAAAGGCATAAATTATAAGGTGAAGGTGGAAGACGACCACTACATTATTGAGGCAGCCATACCATGGCAAGCTCTCGGAAAGACGGGCGCACCGGCAGGACAGCGCATGGCAGCCGGCATTGAGGTGCAGGACAGATGCAACAACGGATTCGTATCGGAGTCAATACCCGATGTAAGACATGACGAATCGTGGACATGGATGGAGTTCAGACTTGAAGACAACGATGTAACCGACGGAATACACATTGCCGGAGAGGAAAACGGCTACAACGTCACAGTGGACAGCGACGGCGACCGACTGACATTCACATGCAACGGAGAGATAGACAGCGTCAAGATATACTCAGCAGACGGATGTCTGATGAAGACTGTCAGCGCCGGCCGCAACACTTGCTCTACAGAAATAGGAGCAAAAGGCATTATGATAGCCGCTGTGACACTGGCCGACGGAAGCGTGATAAAAAAGAAAATAACAAAATAAGACAACCAAACGCATCATCTTATGAAAAGATATATATTCCACATGATAATGCTCATGGCATCGGCAACGGCCGGAGCACAGAATACCACGTCGCCGTACAAAGGAACGCCGGTTGCCGAAGGTGAATTCTTCCTCTACAACGTGGAGTCGGGCAAGTGGCTGCAGAACAACGACCGTCGCACCGACCAATGGACAACAAGAGCCGAGCTGGACACACGCGGTTTTGAGGTGAGTATTACGGCAGAAGGCGGCGGATACAGACTCAACCCTAAGTTCAACGGAAACCACAGCATCAACGGAAACGGTCTATATATGGACACAGGCGAGGCCGTCACAATATGGAGGATAACTCCCGTGGAAGGCTCCGAAATAAGCAATGCATACACCATTGAGTCTGACTACGGCAAGATAGGCATGGGCGACGACGGATATATCAGCCAGGATGCCACGACAAACAACACATGGCAGCTCGTCACAAGAGAGGAACGTATAGCGGCAATGGCCGAGGCAACACCGCAGAATCCTGTTGACGTGACATGGCTTGTACAGGACCCTAACTTCGCATTCAACGACGAACGATACAGTGCATGGAACGCACGCTTCGAAGGTGGAAACAACGTAGTGGGCGGTGACGGACGTGTGATGTGCAACCGCGCACACGAAAGCTGGAACTCGACAAGCATCGACATGCAGCAGACCATCAGCGGAATACCTGACGGAACGTATCTTGTAAGCGTGCAGGGCTATTACCGTGACGGCAGCGGATTCATCGAAAAACATGAGAACGGTACCGAGACAATGCGCACCATGTATTTCGCCAACCATATGAAGAAACCGCTGCAATGTGTCATCGACGGAGGATCTGATGTGGAGACACCGTACTATTATTACCAGGCAGCAGGCAAATGGACGCCGAACGACCTCGACTGCGCGTCAGCCATATTCTTCGAAGGCGGCTATCAGAACGAACCACTCACCGTGCCTGTCACAGGCGGAGAGCTGCGCATCGGTCTTTCCAAACCTTCGAACGACGGCGTGGAAGCCGACTGGACAGTGTTCGACAACTGGAAAATAGTTTATCTTGGCAAAGACATCGACATGACCGAAATAACAGCCTCGCTGCAGAAAGCGATTGAAGAGGCAGGCGAATACACATCGGCTGGAACCGACGCCATGAACACTGCTCTGAGCGAATGCATCGAGAGAGCCAAAGAACTGACAACATCGGAAGATGTGGACGCTGTAATAAGCATGACAGAGGAACTGAACGCCATGATATCGGTTATAAAAAAATCGGCCTCAACAGTGAACATTCTGAAACAGACAATCGACATTGCACTCAGCGAAGATGCCGGACAGAGCTATGCCGAAGCCATAACCGATGCACAGAAGGCGGTAAAGGAAGCCACAACAGCAGAAGAAACGGCACAGGCTCTGCAGACACTCAGATTTGAACGCAAATCAAATGCGGCCGACAAACACGAAAACATGTTTACAGGCAATGTGCCGGCCAGCGGCGAGTTCTATCTGTACAACGTAGGACAGAAACAGTTCTTCTGCGGCGGATCTGACTGGGGCGCACATGCGGCACTCGGATTCCCGGGCATACCTGTGACACTTGTCAAAACAGGCAACACATTTAAAATAAAGACGGGACTGGACAATGGAAACGGCGACTGGCTCAACTATAACGGCTACTGCGACACACCCGACCAGAACACATGGGTGTTCAAGGCTGTTGAGGGCGCCGAATGTGTCTATAACATAGTGAAACGCACGGCAACAAGTGAGGGACTGGCTTTCAATCCTTATGCCGTGACAGACGCAGGAGCGGGCGTGGCCTTCTATGCAACAGTAGGAACAAGCGAAACCGACCTGCAGTCGGCCGACGCGCAATGGATTCTTGTGAGCAAGGCCGACCGTGACGCACTGCTCAAGAATGCGTCGCCGGAAAACCCTGTTGACGCCACTTATCTCGTGAAAATGCCGGGATTCAGCCAGCGCGAATACGGCAACAACACATGGGACAAGGAGAACGGCGCATGGGCACACAACGCAGGCACAATAGAAGGACGCGGCACACGACAGGAGGACTTCGCATTCGCTGTGGAAGGATCGGGCAACGCATTCGAACTGACACAGGACGTAAAAGGACTGCCCGCAGGAAAATACATCGTGTCGGTGCAGGGATTCTATCGCAACGGCGACACAAAGAACGTGGAAAGAATGTACAAAGCCGGCGAGAAACCGGTGCGCGAAGCCATACTCTACGCCAATGAAGCTGAAACACCACTGCCCGACATCACTGAAGGAGCAGGCATGGCTCCGGGATACGGCGAGACAACTGCTGCCGGCGAACTGCCTGCAAGCGGAACTGCCGCAACCAACTATTTCCAGAACGGACTCTACAAGACATCAACCGAAGTGGAGGTAGGAAGCGACGGACTGCTCACCATCGGCATATTCAGACAGAACGCCATGACCAACGACTGGATTGTGGTGGACAACTTCAGACTGACATATCTCGGCCCGACAACATCAACAGGAATATCCGACATTGACAACAACAAGAACGACAACGGAAAGACCTACACCATACAGGGCATCGAAGTGAAAGAAGCCAAAAGGCCGGGCGTATACATCAGATCGGGCCGCAAGGTCATCGTACGCTGACATACGCTACACTGTTACATGATGCGGCATTCCCGAATATAACCGATACGAAGGAATGCCGCACACGTAGAAGAGACGAACAATCCGTTTCAAATCATCAATAAAACATAAAACCAAACAACAGACAATATGAAAAAACATCTGCTCGCACTGCTGCTCACCGTCGCACTCGGTGCTTATGGCCAGAACGGCAAATATGACATTGCGGCGTATGTGTGGCCCGCCTATCACAACGAGCCGCGCTTTCAGAACGAAATGAACATCTTCCACGACGGCAAGGGCGAATGGGAGGCCGTGTACAAAGCCAAACCCAAGTATGAGGGACACCGCCAGCCGAGAGTGCCGCTGTGGGGATATCTGGACGAAGCAAGCCCGAAGACACAGGAGAAAATAATAAAGACGGCGCTGAAATACGGCGTCAACACGTTCATCTTCGACTGGTACTGGTATGAGGGACGGCCTTTCCTTGAGAGCGTTCTCAACGACGGTTTCCTGAAAGCCAAGAACAACCGCAAGATGAAGTTCTACCTGATGTGGGCCAACCATACGCACACGGCCTACATAAATCCCGAAGAACCGGACAAGAACAAGATTTACTGGAAAGGCGAGACAAGCGCAGAGGAATTCGACCGCTTCACCGACCACATCATAAAAGACTATTTCTCCCGTCCCAACTACTACACGATAGACGGCAAACCGGTGTTTGCCATTTATGAGGTGGGCACATTCGTGAACGGCATGGGAGGCATGGAGAATGCCAAGAAAGCACTCGACCGGTTCCGTGCCAAATGCGTAAAGGCCGGACTCAAGGGCGTGCATCTGCAGGCAATACTGTGGGGTGCGTTGCCGACAACACTCTCAGGAGTGCCCGGCGACAAGACCGAGACGCAGGACAACACGGTGAAGTATCTCGGATTTGAAAGTCTGACAAACTACCAGTGGTGCCACTTCGTGCCGGCCAATCAGGACTATCAGTCGTGGGGCGAGCAGGCCACTGCCAAGTACGACGACTTCAGCAACAGTTTCTCCGTGCCGTACTTCCCCCACGTGTCGATAGACTGGGACAACAATCCGCGCTTTCCGGGCACCAACCCTCAGCCGGCCGTGACGGGCGTAACGCCGGAGAAGTTTGAGAACTTCCTGCGTGTGGCCAAGGACTTCGTGGACAAACATCCGGGACAGGTGCCTCTTGTGACAATCAATGCATGGAACGAATGGGCCGAGGGCAGTTATCTCGAACCAGACACCCACTTCAAATACGGATTTCTCGAAGCGATAAAAAAGGTTTTCAAGAAATAAGACGGTTAGACAGAAATACGGTGGTGAATGATTTTTAATTCATGAAGCACCGTATAATGCCTGAAATATTCCGGACAACACGGGATGATATGAACCGTGACAGCGCGTTTTCTCAAGCAATGATAAATCCGGGTTGCCACAACCGACGAATCATCCTAAAAAGACGGACACATACATCCCGTGTTTTTCCTCACACCTCATGTCAGCACTTTTATAGAAAACTCAGGCGACGGATCCGCGGATTTTCTTGACTTTTTTTTGACAAAATAAAATCGCAAAAGAGATGTAAAGAAATGTTAAATACCGCGTTATCAAAGCCCTTTTCGTCCGTACTGACTTTCTATATACCCTGCGGTGGAATGAGGAATGGTGCATCCGACGTTCTGATATGGCCCGTTTCAGCCTCTGTTTACGCCCGTTTCATGGTGCGATATAGTGCGTTTCAGGCCCTGATATGGGGCATATCACGTGCTGAAAGAGTGCATTTTGCACGACATAAAAACCCACATTAAAGGCAAATAGCTGATATTCAGCACGTTGCGCAAAGCTCTCATTTCTCGCGTATTTGCGTCCGAAGGAGAGTCTGCGCGCAAATACTCGCTAATTTTTCGGGGTAGAACAGAAAACTCAGACGAAAAATCACAGGTGCGGAGGGTGAAAAAAGACCCGACGTTTTTGCCTCCGGCAGAAAGCCATAACGCCTGTCCGGGACTGAAGCCGCGGTCTTACCATAAAGGCCTATCCCACAGAATTAATACTGACACGACAGGACACAATAAAGCAGATATTAAAGACGGCAACTTTTATTCGTTTCATAATCATGACTGCACAGTGAAATCCATCTTGCGCAGAACATGAAAATCCGTTACTTTAATATCTGCTCTTTTTTATATAATCAACCGTTTATTCCTGAGACAGCAGTCTAACCTTCGACGTAAGTTCGGCAGGCAGCTCCGGCATGGCACCGTTCTGGGTGCATACGTATGCCGAAACGTCAACAGCCAGCTTGTGTGCCTCGGCTATCGGCATGCCGCTGATAAGAGCCGCACAGAACGAACCGGTGAACGAATCGCCTGCTCCCACAGTGTCGGCCACCTTCACTTTCGGAGTTGTCTGGAACGACATCTCGCCCGGAGTGAACACATAGCTGCCGTTGATGCCGCAGGTGAGCACAAGCACATCGAGGTTGTACTTGCCGAGAAGCAGCCAGCACTTATTGCTCATGTCGAGTCCGGGATAGCCGAACATGCGGCCGATGGTCACCAGTTCCTCGTCGTTTATCTTCAGCACATTGCACAGTTTGAGCGACTCCTGTATCACTTCCTTGGTGTAGAAATTCTGACGCAGATTGATGTCGAATATGCGCATGCAGTCCTTAGGTGTGGCCTTGACGAAGCGGCGTATGGTCTCACGCGACACCTTGTTGCGCTGTGCGAGCGACCCGAAGCATACCGCACGGCAGTTGTGTGCAAGCTCTTCCAACTCCGGTGTGAAAGGAATGTTGTCCCATGCCACGCCTTCCTTTATGTCGTATGCAGGCACTCCGGCCTTATCGAGCGTCACCTGCACGGTGCCCGTAGGATAAGGCACACGCGGCATGACATGATGCAGCTCCTTATTGTTGAGTTCTCCACATGTCTCGTCGCCCAGAGCGTCCTCGCCCAATGCGCTCACAGCCACAGTGTCAATGCCGAACTGTCCGGCGTGATAGGCGAAATTGGCCGGCGCTCCTCCTAATTTTCTTCCTTCGGGAAGCACGTCCCACAGTGCTTCTCCAAGTCCAACAACTATATTTTTCATTATTATATCAGTGCTTGATGTTCTTGATGAATGTTAAAAGATATACAACTCCGACAGCCATTACAGCCACAGCTCCCATCTGTCCGGCAGCGTCGGAGGCAAAGCCCATGAACAACGGGAACACTGTTCCGCCGAAAAGACCCATGATCATAAGTCCTGATACTTCGTTCTGACGGTCGGGAACAGAAAGCAGTGCCTGCGAATATACAAGCGAGAAGACGTTGGAGTTGCCGTAGCCCACGAGTGCAATGGCGGTGTAGAGCACGGCTTCTGTAGTACCGAATGCCAGACCTGCCATACTCAGAGCCATCATGATGATGCTTATGGTGAAGAATGTGCGGTGGTTCATCACACGGAGAATGAACGAACCTGTAAGACATCCGATGGTACGGAAGATGAAGTAAAGGCTTGTAGCAAAGGCCGCATCGTTGAGCGTCATGCCCAGACGTTCCATCAGAATCTTCGGAGCCGTGGTGTTGCTGCCCACATCAATGCCGACGTGGCACATGATGCCTATGAACGACAGAAGCACAACCGGCTTGCCCAGCAGACGCAGACAATCGCCGAAACCTGACGCGCTGTCGCGCTGCTCGCCCTCGTCTATCGGAGTAACCCAAAGCAACAGTGTAGCTGCAATGCCTACAACAAGATATATGGCAAAGAGCACACGCCAGTCGAAACCGAACGTCGGTATGGCTGCTGTGGCACCCCACATGGCCAGATAAGGCGCAAGGAACGAAGCAATGGCCTTGATGAACTGTCCGAAGGTGAGCGTGCTGGCCAGATGCTTGCCGCTGATTATCGAAGAGATGAGCGGATTGAGAGACGTCTGCATGAGCGCGTTGCCGATGCCGAGAAGTGAGAAGGCCAGCAGCATCACTGTGAAACTCTCACCGATAAGAGGCAGAATCAGCGATACAATCGTCACCAGAAGCGACAGCAGAACGGTGTTCTTACGACCGATACGGTTCATCAACACACCCGTAGGCACACTGAATATGAGGAACCAGAAGAATACGAGTGACGGCAGAATGTTGGCCGTTGAGTCGTTGAGGGCAAGGTCTTCCTTGACATAGTTGGAGGCAATACCTACCAGATCCACAAATCCCATCGCGAAGAAGCAGAACATCACGGGGACGATATATATGGCTTTATTTTGTTTCATAACAGTTTGAGTTGTTTTGAGTGATTAGTTTGCGGTTGTCAGTTCATACACATGGCTTGTTCCGTCGGATGCGCTCAGCACAGACAGTCCTATCTTCATGAGATAGTCGCCGGTGTAACTCTTTGTTTCAGCCTTATGGCCGTCGGGCAGATTTATCTCCGTCACGTTATACACGCGCATCGGGTCGAGTCCCTGGAGTCTTACGTTAGGCTGCGGTTCTTTGTAGCGCGGATGCAGGTCGTAAGCGAAAAGCACCGCACGGCTCTTGTCTTTAGACACATAGTTGAGCGCAGCATGGCTGGTTTCGTATGGTGATACCAGATGATACATGTCTCCGTCGAGAATGACCGGTTTCAGTCTGTTATAGTTGGCAACGGCCTGCTGGCAGAGTTTCAGGTCAGATTCCGACAGTTTGTGTACATCGATGTCGAATCCGAGTTTGCACATACTTGCCACATCAAGGCGGAACTTAATGCTCGAACCTCTGTTCCAGTCGGTCACATGAGCAGCCATAGCCTTCACCGGGAAGAACTTCGACATGCTCCACTGTATGTAGATACGCTCATACGGATCGGTATTGTCGCTGCACCAGTACTCGGTGAAATATTTCAGAGCCTCATAGTCGCAACGTGCGCCACCACCTGAACAGAGCATCATCGGAACGTCCGGATACTTTGCCTTGAGTCGTTTGAGAACATTGTAAAGGCCGCGCACGTAGTCAACATACAGATTGCTCTGCTTCTTCTTCAGATAAGGCGAGCGTATGTTTGTGATAGGGCTGTTGCAGTCCCACTTGAAATATGCAACGTCAGGATTGTCGGTCAGTATCTTGTCAGCAACTCCGAACACATAGTCCTGCACCTTAGGATTGGCAAGGTCGAGCACAAGCTGGTTGCGATAATAATAAGTGTCGCGTTCCGACTGCATTATCACCCAATCAGGATGTTCTTCGAACAGACGGCTCTTAGGATTGATCATCTCCGGCTCTATCCAGATGCCGAACTTCACTCCGGCCTTCTTTGCCGCAGCTGTCAGACCGGCAACGCCCTGAGGCAGCTTTGCTTCGTTGGGCTCCCAGTCGCCAAGTCCGGCAGTGTCGTTGTTGCGCGGATACTTGTTGGCAAACCATCCGTCGTCGAGCAGGAACATGTCAACACCCAATTTGGCAGCGTCTTCCATTACTCCGGCCAGCTTTTCCTGATTGAAGTCGAAGCCGGTGCTCTCCCAGTTGTTGAGCAGAGTCATGCGGTCGCCCTTGCCGTCCTTAAGCTGATAGAGTCGTGCCCAGTCGTGCAGATTGCGGCTTGCCTCGCCCGTACCGTTGTTGCTGAAGGTGAATATGAATTCAGGAGTTACGAACTTGTCGCCTGCCTTCAGTTTGTAGTCGGATGCATAAGGATTGATTCCAGGTATGACGCGCAGTCCGCCTACATTGTCCACCTCGAATGTGCAACTGAAGTTGCCTGTCCATCCTATTGTTCCAAGCATGGCGCGGCCGGTACCTTCCTGTGCCGGAGCGCCAATACCCAGTTCGAAGTAAGGCTGCATATACATTGCAGCACGAGTGCCCAGCTTGGTGTCGATGGTCTTCTTGCCGTATGTGAGCTTCTGAGTTGTAGGCTGTGCCTCGCGTGCCCATTCACTGTGATAATTGGTGAGATAGTACGCCGGTTCGTTGAAGTAGAGCATGGTGCTTGCATATCTCCACAGGGTGATGTCCGATTTCTCGTTGTGTGTAATCTCACTCCATGCCTTGATGACGTTCTGATGTTCGTATGCGGCATAGTGCAGAGTCACCTCGAGCGGATATTTCTTGTCGGCAAGACGTATCACCGTCTCTGTTCCACCGTCGATGGCGTGTGTCTCCGAGTCCTTGTAATAAAGATAGGTGGTCATGTCACCGTCGGCATGTGTCACAGCCAGTGCCGGCTCGAAGAAATCTTCGCCACCTGAAGACATGTATGCTTCGTGACCTCTCCGGCTCACGCTGCCGTCAGAACCGGTATAAACGCTCCATTCGAGTTTATCGGCATCAGAGGCATTGAGCAGTTTGTCACCAAGATATACCATATACAGGCGTCCTTTATCGTTCACCTGCAATATCATGTCGGTGTTGTCAGTGCTTATGCGGATGGTCTTCCGCTCATCGGCTGTAGCCGATACAGCCAACATCAGCAAAGCTGATATCATAATACAGAGTTTTCTCATCAAATTGTGCTTTTATCAGATTGTTTTTAAAAATTAGGTTTTACAATAATCATAACGCACAGAGGCGTTATGATATTGTACTTACAAGCTTATTTTATGCACCTTTACATTGGCGAAGCCTGCTTTTCCGCCCTCTGTATAGAAACGCACTGAATCGTAAGGCTTGGTCGGGAATACAAGATTGGTCATCGCAATGCGTCCGCCGTCTACAAATAGTTCTACAGAACACTTGTCGACAAAGATGTCCACATGATAGGTCTTGCCTTCGCAAAGACTGAGCGGAGCCCATGTACCGAGTGCGAAATCGTTCTTGTAGTTCACGGCATTCTCGATGCGCATCGGCTGTTTGTTCTCGCTCGCACGCTTTGCGTCAGCTTTCTTCTCTATGTCGTGCGGCTCAGCCTTCAGTCCGAAGTCTGTCAGTCCGCTCTGTGTACGGTCGGTCACGATGCGCTTGTTCTTCATGTCGAGATATATGAGTGTTTTCTCACCTTTGTCATTATAAAGCTCCAGTCCAGCAATGGATGTCTCGCCCGGAGTGATGTCGGCCTCAATTTCAAATGCTCCGTCACATCCTGCAGCCACGGCAGCCTTATTCTCCTCGCCGCTTACATTCATGTCGGCCAGTGTCTTGGTGTCCTTACGCAGTGCCTTTATTTCAGGAGCAACGTCGGCTGCGACATAGTAGCGTCCGTCCTTGGTGTAGAGCGAAAGTTCGCGCGGCAGAGCGTTGGCACCCCTGTACTGTTTGATTGGAGTGACGTTGGCATACTGCCAGTTGCTCATCCACGGCAGGGCTATTACGCGGTCGCCGGTGTTTGAGAAACATACTGTGGCATAATGATCCTTGCCATAGTCGAGCCACTTCGGAGTATAAGGATCGTCGAGACATTTGAAAGTCTTGCCATCGAATTCGCCTACGAAGTATTCTGTTGCGCTACCGCCGAAGAGACATCCCGGGTTTACGTTCATGAGCATGACATATTTCATGTTGTTCTTATCACCGTTCACAGGCAACTGCACGAAGTCTGGACACTCATACTGACATGGCTGCATTCCGTAACCACGGCCGAAACCGCTGATGTAAGTCCACTTCTTCAGATCGGAAGATTTGTAGAAACGCATTTCCTTGTCGGCCGATACAATCATATACCATGCGTTGGCCGGTGCATACCAGAACACTTTCGGGTCGCGGAAGTCCTTCAGTCCGTCAAAAGGACGCAACACAGGGTTGCCCTCATACTTTGTGAATGTGCGGCCGTTATCGGTACTGTAAGCCATACACTGTATCTGTCCATTCTTGTCGCTTGCCGATGTGTAGAGCGCGATTATGGCACCTTTGCCATATCCGGCTGTGTTGTCCTTATCTACTACAGAACTTCCTGAGAAGATATGTCCCAGAGTATCGCGTGCTATTGCCGGATCCAGTTCCTTCCAATGTGCCAGATCGGTGCTCACTGCGTGTCCCCAGTGCATGTTTCCCCACTTCGATCCGTAAGGATTGTATTGGAAATAAAGATGATATTCGCCGTCTTTGTAAACCATACCGTTGGCATCGTTCATCCATCCGTAAGACGGAGTATGATGATAGAGCGGACGATAATAATCGGTGTTGGCTACGCTCCATGTGTCAGACATCTTCAGCGATTTCAACGCGAGAGCGTCAGGACTGATGTTCAGAATTTTCACGGTAGCCTTTTTGCCTTTGCCCAATGCGAACGGCACACAGTAGTCTGTCTTGCCCTGTGCCAGACGTACGTCCATCCATGTATCTGCAGGCGAACCGGTGTCGAGCAAAACACGGGCCTCGGCCTTGTCTTCCTCAACGGGAAGGATAAGATATTTCTGCGGATTGTTTATCACAACTACAGTAGTGTCGCCGTGGCGGCTCACATTAATGTCCTGTGCCATGACAGCCTGTGCAGCGAGAGAAGCGGCCGCAACAGCCATTGTTTTAAGAAAAAGAATATTGTTCATAGATTTCTTCGGATAATTGGTTATTATGTTATGTTTGAAAAGGATAAAAATATGTCCCGCCGCACACTTAGTTTATGTGCATGCGGGACAGTCAGCTAAGTCAGAATTTCAATGATGCGGAGAACTCCACTGTGAACGGGCGCAGATAGCTTCCGGTCATCAGATGGCCGTCATACTGTTTTGCCTCGTCCTTGGTAATGAGCTCTGCTCCGGCTATACTTCCCTTCGCACCTGTCTGATTGAGGAAGTTCACAACGGTACATCCGAGCGACAGTTTCTTGTTCACCTGCCAGTTCAAGCCTCCGAATGTCTCCCAGTGGCCGTTGAAGTAGTAAGCCTCGTTGATGTTGGCGTAGGTCTTACTGAAGTAGCGGAAGCTTGTCCATATCTTCAGATCGTCAGTTATCATGTAGCTCGGGTCGAACTCGATGAGCACCTGCGGTATCTCTGCCACGATGTTACCTGTAGCGTTGATCTTTCCTTCGTATCCGTCAGAGAATGTTACAGAAGTCTCATACTTCTTGTAGGTCGGCTTCTGGTATGTGAAAAGGAAGTGTATGTCAAGACCTTTTATAGGATGAGCCATCACGTCGGTTGTCCATCCGATTGTCTGTATGTCGTATGTAAGCGGTGCGGCCATTATCTCGCCGTTGTGCTGCAGGTTGAGCGTAGAGTTGTTGTTTGTCTTCGAAATGTATGAGAAGAGTGATGTGAGGCTCAGCCAAGAGTTGTTGTAGTAGATACCGGCACGACCCAGCGGCACTGAAATCTTGTCTGTATTAGGCAGTGTTGCCGGCGAGAAGTTCTCGAAGCGTGGGTGCTGCACGATGTATGTGAAGTCGCCTGTAAATCCGAAGTTCTCTGTCAGACGATATGTCAGAGCGGCTGTGAAGTCATAGTTGAACCAGTCATAGCTAAGCGGTGTAGGAGCAATCTTTGTTCCATCAGAAGCTGTAGCACCGATATAATAATCGGCAAAACGTCCTACATATTCGCCGGAAGCATTCTTCACGGCAGCGTTCTCACCATTGAGCGACTGCCATTCGAAGCGTGCGCCATAGTAAACATTGAACTTAGGAGTGATGTCCCAGTCATGTGTCAGATAGAGCGCGAGTTTGTTTTCGTGGCCCTTGTAGTACTCAGAAGCGTTCTTGTTGAAGTCATAGAAGAAGTCGCTGCGCTTGTTAGAGTCGTAAACTCTCACCGGATAGCTTCCGTCCGACGGCACGCTCTGGTCATACATTGTTGTGTTCGAGGTATAGTCGATGTTGTAATACCACTCGTTCAAACCAATACGCAGTGTCGATGTTGAGAACTTCTTTGACAGCTCCGAGGTGAAGAGAAACTCATCGATGTCGCCGGAGTTAAGACATGACATACGTGTCTGGACATATTCTCCCGTGTAAGGTTTGAGCTGTCCGTCAATGCCGCGCATCACATAATTGTAACTGTTATCCTCTTTCACATTGATGAGCGACATAGGAGTCTGGTATACCAGAGCGCCGCGTGCGTTGTCATACCGTCCTATCAATTTCCATGTAAGTCCGTTATCCCATTTGTAAGTGTTCATGAGTGACACTTCGCTCGAACGGTTCTCAATGGCATCATAAAGAGTAGTCTGCTTGAGTTCGCCCGTACGCATGTCACGATAAGTCATTGTGTTTTCCGTTGGAAGATATGAAGTGGTACCAAGTTTGAAGTCACCGTATTCCTTCACACTGCCGTCGCCCACATATATAAATGGTGCCGACTGTGTGGCGTAAGTGTATACAGGGTGGCTGTTTGAGTAACGATACATAGCCGTGAACTCTCCGCGGCCTTCGTTGTAGCGTTTTGTAAGAGCGGCCTTGTAAATCTGAGTGCGGTCCTGGAACGGCGTCGACTTGATGCTGAATGTTCCCGGATCAAAGTCCTGATAAAGGCTTGTGCTATAATACCAGCCCTTGCCCATCGAACCGTTGAGGTTGAGTGAGAACTCCTGCAGTCCGAAGTGGTTAGACTTGTAGTCCAGACGGCCGTTGAAACCTTCCTGTCCAAGCTGTGTGAATGAGTTGACGGCATAACCTATATTACCGGTTGTGATGGCCGTCTCCGAAATCTTGAGCAGTCCCACATGGCTCAGACTTGCGTCCGAACGCCAGTTAGAGTTGATGGAGTGAGGATTGGTAGCGTAGGTCACCGGCAGTCCGTTCTCCAGTACATTCACATCGGCCGAAGGCAGTCCGATCTGAATCTCACGCGGGCCATTGGCGCTCGAAGCGTTGAGCATGACGTTGCGGTTGCCTTCCTCTTTATTAGAACCTTCCGACTCCGTCTTTGCTTCCTGTGCCTGTACATAAGTAAGTGCGAGCATTGATGCAAATGCCACTGTACTTAATCTTGCTGTTGTCTGATTGAGTATTCTCATAATGGTCAAATCAAAAAGAGTTGTTACAGTTTTAGTTATTATTAGAATTTTCTGTCGCAAATGTAGGCAGTTAATCGTAAATGCCTGTTTCAGATATGTTTCAGAGAATAAAAAAAATCGTTCATGCAACATTTTTGATATGTTTTGAACGATTTTTTCAATATTCAGACCCGCTTCCACCGCATATTTTCGCCGAATTCATCGCACCACACCGATTGTCACATCATATTCCTGCACAGCAGACATTAAAAAATTCAATATCACATACAGATACCACATCTCCGTCAGATGTTTTTGCAGTCAAGTATAGCTCTTTTTATATAATAAATGTATAACATCAGGCGACAGGTTTCCGTCGCACCGATGTCGCGTATTCTCAACCGAATTGCAAATCCATTGAAACCGCACGGTAACATAGTATGGATACTTTTGTGCGACCAACAAAAACTTAATTATGAACAGATTTTTACTTTCAAACTCGTTGATGCTGCTGCTCGCAGGACAGGCTATGAACCTGTCGGCAGACAGCATCGACAAGATTGTGGGCGACGCCGACATGAAGATCGACGACGTGAAGACCTACAGCGTGGCTGAAGACGCCGACGTTACAAACTACCGATGGCTGCCCGCCGTGGGCTGCGACATCGTGGAGGGACAGGGCACTCCTGTCGCCAAAATAAAAGCCACATTCATCGCGCAGGACAGTCCGATGATGCTCGAACGCCAGTTCAGCGACGGCACAAAGGACACTCTGTCGCTCGACATGACCTTCCACCGCTACGTGAAGAGCTTTGTAGACCACTCCATCAAACCGGGCGAGAGCATCGAGATTGCAGGAAAGACTTACAAGGACGCCGACATATACTACGAGCCGGTGACTGGCGACGACGGCTACGAGCAGGTGATAGCCCACCGCGTAACGGTAGACCTCGAAGGCGCTGCATACCGTTCGATGACCGAACCTTATCTGCAGACAGCCACCGACAACTCCATCTGGATAAGCTGGAAGACCGACTTCAACGAAACTCCGGTGGTGATGTTCGGCAAATCTGAGAACAACCTCACCAGTCAGACCGAAGGAACAGCCCAGAAACTGTCGGATACTTACTTCTGGAACTCCGTCAAACTGACATCGCTCGAGCCCAACACCATATATTATTATAAGGTGAAGAGCGGCGACAAGGAAAGCCAGACCTACCGCTTCCGCACCATGCCGAAGAAGGGCGGCAACACTCCGATGCGCATACTGCTCATGGGCGACCACCAGCTGAAGAAGCGTAGCGGATACGAATGGCTCATGCAGGCTGCGGCAAGAAAGATAAACGAGAAATACGGCAACCTGGAAGAGAATATCAATATGATAATGAACGTAGGCGACCAGGTGGACAACGGCACACTCGACCAGTACGAACTCATCAACTACTGGAAGAACAAGCAGATGTCGCCCTACCTCCCCATCATGACAGCCGTGGGCAACCACGACACTTACAGCGATCCGGGCATGCAGCGCTACGCCGCACACAACCACTTCGAGGAGCTGGAGTATCAGGGCATCAAGAGCGGCACGGAGAACTATTATGCTTATCAGGTCGGACGCATACTGTTCGTAGTGCTTAGTACCGAGCACACGGGCGATGCGCAGAAGAACTGGGTGAGACAGGTTGTTGACGCCGCAAAGAACGACGACTCTGTCGACTTCATCATCAGTGTGAACCACCGCCCCATACAGGCCGAGCAGTACATCGGCGACATTTCGCCATGGGTGAGAAACGAGATTATACCAATCCTCTCCGAAACTCCGAAACACATACTCAACTACGGCGGCCATCACCATCTCTACCACCGCGGACAGATAGCCGAATATCCGCTCTACCACATCATCAACGGAGCCGCATCCTACGACCAGCTTTGGGGAATGTCGTCGGAGCAGGACTATGACGACGTGCAGAAAACCATTGACTACTGGGGTTATCAGATTCTTGAGTTCGACTTCGACAAGAAGGAAATGAAGGCCGAGTGCTACGCCATCGGAAACAAGGGACTCGTGGTGGACAACATACTCATCGACTCCTTCCACCGTTCTTTCGGCAAGGCCGCACCCGAGAAACCCGAACTCAGCGAGGTGGACGCCGAAGTGGAACTGCCCTACACATTCAACGCAAGCCAGTATAAGACTTCTACCGACGAGAAGCTGAACACCGTGCAGTATCAGTTCTCTACCAACGAGAACTTCTCTACCATATCGCTCAACGTGGTGAGAGACGTCGAAGACCTCTACGGATCGACCAAAGCGCCGCTCTATCTGCCCATAGACCTCAACCACAACAAGGACATAACCGAATACACTCTGCCCTCTCAGGGACTGAGCAACGGCACATACTATGTGCGTGTGAGATACCGCGACGAGAACCTGGAGTGGTCGGAATGGTCGGACGCTAAATCGTTCAAGGTCATCGGCAGCATAATAAGCGAACCGCAGATAACTATCAACAAGAAAGTGTACGAACCAGGCAGCGAGATAGAGATATCCTATGCCAACGCGCCGGTGGGCAAGAATGCATGGATAGGCATCTACCGCAAGGGCGAGAAACCGGGCACAGGCGCCGGAACGTCCTACTCTTACTTGTGGAAATACACGTCACAGGCGGCAGGCTCGATGAAATTCACCATCAACGAAGTGAACGAATACTATGCCGTACTCTTTGCCGACGGAGGCTACACTGAGATAACCGAACGTCTGCCGTTCTACTTCGGACCGGTGCCGGAACTGTCGATAGAGAAGGACAAGTATGAGGAAGGCGAGGACATAAAGATAAAATTCGCCAACGCTCCTGGACTGAAAGACGACTGGATCGGAATCTACCGCATGGGCAAAGTACCGGGAACAGCCAACCTGTCCGACGCGTGGAACTACACCCAGCAGGCCACAGAAGGCGAGATGACGCTTGCGAAAGACCTGCCCAAAGGTTATTACTTCGTCAACTATTTCACACGCGGAGGATACTTCGAACCGGCAGAAAGAATAATGTTTGCCGTGGGCGAGAACATCTCTTCGGTCAATCTGGACAAGACAGAGTTCTGCAACGACGAGAACATCACCATACACTACCACGAGGCTCCGGGCACTCCGAAAGACTGGATCGGCGTTTATCAGGACGGCAAGGTGCCGGGCGTTGACGACCTCGACGGCTTCTTCTACACCTACGGAAGCATAGACGGCAGCATAGAGATAAAGGCCGGCGACCTGAAACCGGGCAAATACTTCTGCTCGCTCTACATCAACGACTCGTGGGACGAGGTGTCTGAAAGAAAATATTTCACCGTCAGCGACGTTTCAACATCCATCGAAGCACCACAGAGCGGCATGAGCATATACACCGAAGAAGGTGTGCTCTACATATCGTCCGACAAGGAGTGCGACGTCGATGTATTCTGCCTGGACGGCACAAAGAGAGCACGCCTGCACGTGGGCCGCGGACTCAACAGCTACGGCAACCTCGGCAAGGGCATATACATCATCAACGGACGCAAGATGATAATCGGCTGAACGGCCACGGCCCGACAGTGTCCGGACAGCGCACACGGTGCCCGGCATGAGGCAAAAGAGAAAATGTATAAATATGCAGAAACGCGAACGGCCGATGCATAAATATTCATGCTCAACTCAAAATTAAGGCCATCATTCTGAGCAACAAATTTTTCGGTCGCAAATACGCGATTCTCAGAGACTTTACGCAACCTACTGCCAGTCAGCGGGTTGCGTTTTTTCGTGCTCTGATGTGCGCTCCGCAGCGTTGCGATAAAGCCCGAATGAGGCCCTGATATGGGCCATATCACACGCTGATAAAGACTATATCAGGCCATGATCTGGTGCATATCGCACCGCGAAACGGACCATACCGTAAACCGCTCACGATTCTGCCGCAGAATCGCAGACGCACAGCTGATGCAAAAAAGGCTTTCCGACAGACGACAGGCGGAAAATCTTCGCTCTCCGTTTTCTATTTTGAAAAAAAATTTTGTCAAGATTTTTTACTTTTCGAATTGCATAAATATGCAGTTTTGGGGGCCAAATGGGCTTATCCGTTTTTTACGTCTGCTCCGCAGGCAGTGCCCGAGAAAAGGCAGTAATGCGGTATTCTGCCTGTCACAGAAAAATGATGCTGCCGCCCGTACACGACGAAAGCACCGGCCCATGCCGATGCTTTCAATATCCTTTTCCGCTATGTCTGCCCGTCACTACGGCGCGTCATTTGCCGTTGGGCGTATGTCCGAAGTAGTCCTTATAGCACTTGGAGAAATAAGACGGAGAGGAGAATCCCACCTCATACGACACTTCCGACACGGTGTGTCCGCCCGCCTTGAGCAGCTTGTCGGCACGTTTCAGTCGGGTGATGCGTATCAGCTCCACAGGCGTGCTGCCCGTCAGTGCCTTCACTTTGCGGTACATCTGCACGCGGCTCAGTCCCAGCTCGGCGCTTAGCGTCTCCACATTAAGTTCCGGATCGGCCAGATGCTCGTTCACCTTTGCGCGGAACTCGTTCATGAAGTGCTTGTCCATGCTCTCGGGCTGCGCCTCGTCGGTCTCGCCCTGTGCGTATATGTTCTTCAGCTGACGGCGGCTCTCTATGAGGTTGCGCACCCTTGCGGTGAGCACCTTGCCGCTGAACGGTTTCACGATATAGGCATCGGCGCCGCAGTCGTAGCCGTCGGCACGCTGGGTGTCCATGGCGTTTGCCGTGAGCAGTATTACGGGTATGTGGCTCGTGGCAGTGGTGGTCTTTATGCGGCGGCACATCTCCAGTCCATCCATCTCGGGCATCATGACGTCGCACACGATGAGTCCCGGCACCTCACTCACGGCCTTGTCAAGACCTTCGCGGCCGTTGGAGGCGTAGCTCACGTTGTATCTGTCTGAAAGAAGAGTGCCTATGTATTTTCTCATGTCGTCGTTGTCGTCCACCACGAGTATCTCCTCGCGCTCGCCGTCGTCGTCGGGGCTTGTCATGATGTCGGCACGGCTGTTGGGCGCGTCGGCGGCGTCTATGCTGTCGGCAGCTATGTATTCCTCGGCCAGTCTGTCGGGTTCAGGTCCGCTCTGTGCCTGATTCTCCTTAGCTGAAGGCTTTGCAGCAGGCAGACTCACCACAAACTCTGCTCCCCTGCCCTCGCTGCTGTTCACCCTGACGGTGCCTCCGAGCAGATCGACAAACGACTTGACCAGAGCCAGACCGATGCCTGTTCCGCCCGAACCGTGCTTCACCTGATAGAAACGGTCGAACACATGCGGCAGCTTGTCGGCAGGTATGCCTATACCGGTGTCGGCCACGGCCAGTGTGAACGAGCCTCCTTCGCCTCCCGCCAGACTCACGTTGATACATCCGCCCTCGGGGGTGTACTTCATGGCGTTGGACATGAGGTTGTAGCATATACGCTCCACCTTGTTGCGGTCGGTGCACACCACGAGCGTCTCCGGCATCGAGGTGTTCATGGCTATGTGCTTCTTCTGCGCCACAGGGCCGAAGTTTCCCGTCCACTCACGCAGTCCGGCGGCAAGGTCGAAGCTCGAAGCCTCTACGTTCATCTTGCCGTTCTGCACCTTGCGGAAGTCGAGTATCTCGCCCACCAGACGCAGCATCATGCTCACGTTCTTGCGTACGAGCTGCAACAGGCGGCGCTGTTCCTCGCTTGTCTTCGGATCGGCCAGAAGCCGGTCCACGGGATCGGCTATGAGTGTGAGCGGAGTACGGAACTCATGGCTCACGTTGGTGAAGAACTGCAACTTGGCGTTCACAGTCTCTTCGGCAAGCCGGCGCTTCATGATGATGGTGCGGTAGATGTAGATGAAGAACACTATGAGCAACGCAATGATGATGGACGAGAGCAGCAGGAACACCTTCTGGTGGTTGTACTGCACCAGATAGCGGTCCACCTGCTTGTGCAACACCTCGAGCCTGTCGCGTTGCTGGGCCATCTCGTCGGCCTGCATGAGCATGGCATCCACGTTGTCGGGCGTGACGATGGCGCTCTGCAGATAGTTCTCGCGCTTGTATGGCTTACCCTCAAGAATGTTCATGGCAAGCTGCATGACGAGATCGCCGCGTGTAGGATAAAGGTATGAGGCAAGCATTGTGCCGTCCTTCACGCGGTGCATTCCGCCGTCGGGCATGGGCAGGGCGTCCACTCCGATGTATGTCACCTTGCGTCCGGCGGCCTTACGGCTCATCACGTCGCGCGCACCGTCCACCATACGGTCGTTCTGTGCAAACACACAGTCGAAGTCGTCGGTCTGCGACAGTATCTCGTTCATGGCCTGTTCGCCGCTCTTGCGAGTCCAGCTACCATGGCTCACACACACGAGTCTGATGCCCGGATAAGCCTTCAGCTCATCGGTGAAACCGCGGTGGCGCTCTATGGCCGGCGACGAATCCTTCAGTCCGGTTATCTCCACCACACGGCCCTTGCCGCCAAGCTGCGTGGCAAGATAATGGCCCATGGTGCGTCCTATGGCGTAGTTGTCGGCACCGATGAAGGCGGTGTATTTGTCAGAATTGGTCTTCCTGTCGAAGTATATCACCGGTATGCCGCGGTCGTAGGCACGGTCGATGGCCTCCGACACGGTGTTCATCTGGTTCGGCGATACGAATAGCAGATCTATGCCGCTGGCCACCAGGCTGTCTATCTGGGCTATCTGGCGTTGGTCGTCGTCGTTGGCCGAAGCTATGCGGAGCTCCACATTGTCGAAAAGATAGGTTCCCATGCGCAACTCATCGTTCAGTTTGTCACGCCATATATCCTCGCTACACTGCGACACACCTATGACATAGCCCTTCCGTTGGGAGCAGGCGGTCATCACCAGAACAAGTATCAACATGAAAAGGCATCGGCGCATGAGGGCTGTCGTATGCATATGTCTGAGGTCAACAGATTTTATCTTCATAAACATTCTTTATTTGCCAAATCCTGTTTTTTACAAAAATAGTAAGAGGCGAATGCAACGGCAGGACGGAAAAACACTGTTTTGCCGGACCTGACATTGCTGAGCCGAATCCTATTTTCTACAAATATAGGAAAAAAGGAGGTATATGCAACCAATACTTTTCAACTTTTTCACATTTTTGCATCATATCTCCAGCCTTACCCAACGATACAAACGGCAAAGCGCATCAGCATCATATAAAATTCAATATAAAACAGATGTACAATCAGCTATTTATGAACGGCATACCCTGTTTTATATTTTTTAACAACTGAATACTTATATTATATTTCTGATTTCACTAACTTTGTTTTCTAAGATTATTAATCCGTAGTGTCGTTATCACGACCGCCTCCGCACAACGGAGAAACAGACAGCAAACACAGACCTGAAACCAAACAGAAATAACTAAAACAACCAGAAATGAAAATGAAGAACAATTTACCTTTCAGAATGCTGATTCTGTCGGCATTTGCAGCCATGCAGACCATGCAGGCAGGTGCACAGGACAGAATAATCAGCACGTTCAACCCCGAGCGGCCCATATTGCCGTCGTCGCAGTACACACCGGCAGACACCTATCAGGCCGACGTATGGATTTACGACACAGGCATGCGCTACGACAGCCAGTATTACAACAAAATATGGGGTGAACCCGATGCCGACTCAAACGGCAGGATGTGGTATGAGCCGGAGTACGAACTGACCGACGGCGACATAGCATGGCAGACGGCAACATCGCCTTTCAGCTCCGACGAATACTACAAGGACCAGAAGTCGTTCAGATGGATTCAGACCGAAATAATGGGCGAAATGTATATGCGCCGCAGCTTCACCATCGACAAACCGGTGGCAGGAACAGTGTTCCTGTGCGTAGGCCACGACGACGCTCCGTCCGAATGGTATATCAACGGAGTGAAGGTGTTCTCGGCCTCCGACGGATGGAACAACGACGAATATGTGCTGCTGACCGACGAGCAGAAGGCTCTCATAAAGACAGACGGATCGGAAAACATACTGGCAGTGCACGTTCACCAGAACTGGGGAGGCGCTTTCGCCGACTGCGGACTGTACGAAGCCGACATGACTGCCGCCACCGACTATCTCACAACGGTGGCTTCGGGACCGTGGGACTGCAAATATTATTTCCTTAACTACAACGAAGACATAGCCGTGGCGGAGGCCGGAGAGTGGGCTTCGCCGCAGGAGGACGAGCAGGACTGGATATCGGGCGTGGGTCCGTTCAGCAACGATGCCAACATGTTCTTTATCAACAAGTGGGCGAGTCAGGTTCGCCCGATACTCATACGCCGCCACTTCAACCTCACGGCATCGGACATAGAGAAGATGAAGGCCGGCAAACTGGTGCTCTCGTGCAGCTATGACGAGAACCCGAAGGTCTATCTCAACGGCACTCTGATATGGAGCGCGTCGGGATGGAACGACAACAACTACGCCGAAATAACACTGACCGACGAGCAGAAAGAACTGCTGCTTGAGGGCGACAACGTGATGGGCGTATCGCTGACTCAAGGTAGTGGAGGCGGACACATCGACTACGGACTGAGCCTCATCAGCGAATACATACCGACAGGCATCGGTTCTCTTCCGGCAGACAACGGTAGCGCATACGGCGGCAACAACAGTGTGTACAGCATAAACGGCGTATATATGGGAACATCCACCGACAATCTGAAGAAAGGAATATACATCGTGGATGGCAAAAAGAAAATCATCGGCAAATAAAAACATCACAGACAATGAACACAAAGACATACAACAACAGAAAATGGATGGCCGCATGTGCCGCCGCACTATTCATGGCGACAGCGGCAACGGCACAGGACAAAGTGACGGTAACCGACCGTCCGCTCGTCTCAACAAGCTCCAACTATACCAACTTCAGAGCTCCGCTGCGTCAGGCTCCGCTGCTTAAGCTGCCCGTTGGACAGGTGCAGCCTCGCGGATGGCTGCGCAAGTATCTTGAGCTGCAGAAGGAAGGACTCAACGGTAAGCTGAACACCGTGAGCGCATGGCTCGACAAGAACAACAACCAATGGCTGAGCGACAGCGGCGACCACGGCTGGGAGGAAGTGCCCTACTGGCTGCGCGGATACTGTAGTCTGGCCTACATACTCGACGATGAGGAGATGAAGAAGGAGGCACAGGTGTGGTTTGACGCCGTATTCGACAATCTGAAGAGCGACGGTTTCCTCGGTCCGCGCAACTATGAGAACGGCAATCCCGAGATATGGGCGCAGATGATAATGCTCTGGGCGTTGCAGACCTACTATGAGCACAGCGGCGACCAGAAGGTGCTCGACGCCATGACCAACTACTTCAAATGGGAAATGACCGTACCAGACGAGCAGTTCCTCAAAGGTCTGTGGCAGGAGAAGCGCGGCGGCGACAACATGTGGAGCGTCATGTGGCTTTACAACCGCACGGGCGACGAGAGTATTCTGCCGCTCATCGACAAGCTGCACCGCAACACGTCA
This sequence comes from Prevotella sp. HCN-7019, assembly GCF_037890215.1. NCBI lineage: Bacteria > Pseudomonadati > Bacteroidota > Bacteroidia > Bacteroidales > Prevotellaceae > Prevotella > Prevotella sp. HCN-7019. Next base: position 433,533 of record NZ_JBBKBO010000001.1, read on the forward strand.
GACTGGACCATGAAGGACGATCTGCCCAACTGGCACGGAGTGAACGTGGCACAGGGATTCCGCGAACCGGCGACATACTATATGTATAACGACGATCCGGAAATGCTGCAGGCCACATACGACGACTTCAACACCATGCGCCAACGCTACGGACAGGTGCCGGGTGGTATGTACGGTGCCGATGAGAATGCGCGTGACGGCTACTTCGATCCGCGCCAGGGTGCCGAGACGTGCGCCATTGTGGAGCAGATGGCAAGCGACGAGATACTGATGGGCATCACCGGCGACCCGTTCTGGGCCGACCACTGCGAGAATGTGGCACTCAACACATTCACAGCCGCAACGATGAGCGACATGAAATCGCTGAGATACATCACATCTCCCAACATGGCCATAAGCGACGAAAAACTCCACGGACCGAGCATCGACAACAACCTGAGGGGCATGCTTTCGATGAGTCCTTTCAGCAGTCGCTGCTGCCAGCACAACCATGGCATGGGATGGCCCTACTATGCCGAGCACCTCGTAATGGCAACATCGGACAACGGACTGGCCACAATGCTTTACGCAGCTAATGAGACCACGGCAAAGGTGGGTGCGGAAGGCAAGACCGTGAAACTCATAGAAGACACCGAATATCCGTTTGAGGAGAAGGTGACTCTCACCGTACAGACCGACGGCAGCGGCGTTAACTTCCCGCTCTATCTGCGCATACCGGCATGGTCGGACAAGACAGAGGTGAGCGTAAACGGCGAGAACGTGAGCGTGGCAGGAGCAACAGGAAAATATGTACGCATAGAACGCGAATGGCAGAACGGCGACAAGGTGGAACTGGAGATGCCTATGTCAGTCACATCGCAGGTGTGGCAGCAGAACAAGAGCAGCGTAAGCGTGAACTACGGTCCGATGACTCTGTCGCTCAAGATAAAAGAGAACTTCGAGCAACACGACAGCCGCGACCCGGATTTCGTGCAGGATGACTCTCACTGGCAGGAAGGTGTTGATGCGTCACTCTGGCCATGTTATGTGCTCAAACCGGAATCGGACTGGAACTACGCGCTGAAGGTGGACAAGTCGTTCATACCGTCTGGCATCAGCGTAACCAAGAAAGAATGGCCGGCAGACGACATGCCTTTCACAGCCGAAAGCGTGCCGTTGGAATTCAGTGTGAAGGGTTATCAGATTCCGTCTTGGGGATATGATTCTACTGGCATGACCGACCAGCTTCCTGTGAAATGGGCAGAGCGCAGCACAACAGAGACAGACCTCACACTAATACCGATGGGTGCGGCACGTCTGCGCATATCGGCCTTCCCTAAAGTGGTGAGTGCCGAGTGAGGCAAAAACCGCATAAAGGAGGATGAAACATAACATCTTATTACGGCGACGGCATTGTCGGACAGCATCAGAAGCACAGTTCCGGCACATGCCGCCGCCGTTTGCATAAAACGCCGTCCGGCATACAATAATACGGCGTGGATACCGTTAAACCATTATAGTCACATGGCGTCTAACTGAATATAAACCATCAAACCACGGCTTATGAAAACATTGCTCATCAGAACAGCCCTTATGCTGACGCTCACAGCAACGGCAACGGCAGCGACAGCAGGCATTCCACACAGCGTAAAAGCTGAAACCGTATGCTCATACCGCCAACAGGACAAGCAGAAAGGCCACAAGTGGCACAACAGAAAAAAGCATTACGTCATAGCCAACAACAAGGTTTATTACGACGGAAAAGTCGTTAGCGGCGCCACGGCATCGAGTTTCAAGGAACTCAAGGACGGTTATGCGGTGGACGATTTCCGCGTGTATAACAGAGGCGAAAAGATTGAAGGAGCTACAGCGTCGAGTTTCAAAGTGCTCGGCGATGGCTATGCGGCTGACAATTTCCGCGTGTATTATTGGGGCAAAAAGATTGAAGGAGCCACAGCATCGAGCTTCAATTTGCTAGGATATGGTTATGCAGCCGACAACTTCCGAGTGTATTACAATGGTGAAAAGATTGAAGGGGCAACAGCTTCAAGCTTCAAATTGCTAGGATATGGTTATACTGCCGACAACTTCCGTGTGTATTACAAAGGACGGAAAATAGAAGGAGCGACGGCGTCGAGCTTCAAGGTGCTCAAAGACGGCTACGCCCGCGATAACTTCCGTGTATATTACAAAGGCGCGAAGATAGAATAAGTCCGCGCCGCTTTATGTGCTTTGGCCGCCACATATTAAAAAAATAGCCAAATTGTTCACTGTTTAGAAAAGTTTGAACTATATTTGCAGAATATAAAAATCAGGACAGACGACAGAGAGTGTTTCTGTTCCAGGCCGTCACGCACGGTTCATTTAAAGAAGTATTCTTTTTATATTCAACAAAAATGAGCTTAACAAGCATAGCAGGCAAGTTTTTTCTGGCAAGACAAAAAAAACTTGAACAGCACATCAACGGGGCAGAGACGTTGCAGAACAACGTGCTACGCCATCTCATAGAAAAAGGCAGATACACCGAATACGGCCGCAAACACCTCTTCAGCAGCATTAAGAATTATGACGACTTCACGCGCAATGTGCCAGTGAACACATACGAAGAACTCAAAGCAGACATCGACCGTATGCGCCACGGAGAGGCCGATGTGCTGTGGCCGGGAACTGTGAAATGGTATGCCAAATCGTCAGGAACGACCAACGATAAAAGCAAATTCATACCAATATCGCCCGAAGGCCTCCACCGCATTCATTATAAGGGAGGCAGTGACGTTGTGGCTTTATATCTGCGCAACAATCCCGACAGCCGCATGTTCGACGGCAAAGGCCTTATTCTCGGCGGCAGCCACTCGTCGAACTACAACCTGCAGAACAGCCTGGTAGGCGACCTCAGCGCTATCCTTATAGAAAACATCAACCCTCTTGTGAATCTCGTCAGAGTGCCGAAGAAGAAAACAGCACTGCTCAGCGACTTCGAGGTGAAGCGCGAACGCATAGCTGCCGAAACACTCAACGCCAACGTCACCAACCTGTCGGGCGTACCGTCATGGATGCTCAGCGTGCTGGTTAAAGTGCTGGAAATGTCGGGCAAGAAAACGATAGACGAGGTATGGCCTAACCTTGAAGTGTTCTTCCACGGAGGTATCGCCTTCACTCCATACCGCAGCCAGTACGAGAAGATAATCACTTCGCCGCGCATGAAATACATGGAAACGTACAACGCCAGCGAAGGATTCTTCGGAATACAGGACGATCCTACAGACAAGTCGATGCTGCTCATGTCCGACTACGACGTATTCTACGAATTCCTGCCTATGGACGAACTTGAAAGCGACCATCCGTCTATAGTTCCGCTGTGGGGCGTTGAGACCGGACGCAACTACGCAATGCTCATCACCACATCGTGCGGACTGTGGCGTTACATGATAGGCGACACCGTAAAGTTCACGTCGCGCAATCCTTACAAGTTTGTCATCACCGGACGAACAAAATACTTCATCAACGCTTTCGGAGAGGAACTCATACAGGACAACGCCGAGAAAGGTCTGGCTTACGCCTGCGAAATGACGGGAGCTGAGGTGAGCGAATACACCGCCGCACCGCTCTTCATGGACCAGAAGGCTAAGTGCCGCCACCAATGGGTGATAGAGTTCGCCAAGGAACCCGACAGCCTCGAACGCTTCGCCTCACTGCTCGACAAGCGTCTGCAGGAAGTGAACAGCGACTATGAAGCCAAACGCTACCACGACATCACCATGCAGCACCTCGAGGTTATAAAGGCGCGTCCGGGACTTTTCAACGACTGGATGAAGTCGCGCAACAAGCTCGGAGGCCAGAACAAGGTGCCGCGCCTGTCGAACAACCGCGACAACATAAACAGTCTGCTGGAAATGAACGGCAGCAATGATGCTGAAAACAAATAATATTCAAACAACCTCACGCCATCTGCATAAAGACAACAAAGGATGAACAAGGCTGAAAAAACAACATACCCACACAACTGTATGCGCCGCAAACGCATGGCAAACCTCATGCGCAAGGCCATGCTGCCGCTGTGCATCATCATCATGACGGCCGTGATGTCGTGTGCGAGAATGGGACAGCCCGACGGAGGATGGTATGACGAGACTCCGCCGAGCGTCATCGGTGCATCGCCGGCCGACGGAGCTACAAACGTGAAGGCGCACAAGATAAGCATCCTGTTCGACGAATTCGTGAAGATAGACAACGCCACGGAGAAGGTGGTGGTGTCGCCGCCGCAGGCCGAGATGCCCGAGATAAAGAGCGCGGGAAAGAAAATCGAGGTCGAGCTGAAGGATTCGCTGCGCGCCAACACCACCTATACCATCGACTTCAGCGACGCCATCTCCGACAACAACGAGGGCAACCCACTGGGCAATTACGCCTACACATTCTCCACGGGCGACCGAATAGACACCCTGCAGATATCCGGCCATGTACTCGAAGCACAGAATCTGGAACCCATCAAAGGCATTCTCGTGGGACTCTACAGCGACAAGAGCGACTCGGCCTTCATCTCCTCGCCCATGATAAGAATAGCACGCACCGACAGCCGCGGACAGTTCGTCATCAAGGGCGTGGCTCCCGGAAGCTACCGCATATACGCTCTGGAGGACATGGACGGCGACTACAAGTTCAGTCAGAAAAGCGAGAAGATAGCCTTCACAACCGACACCATCGTGCCATCCACCATGGCCGACACACGTCAGGACACACTCTGGCTCGACTCGCTCCGCATAAAGAGCATCTCACGCGTGGGTTACACCCGCTTCACTCCCGACAACATTATACTCAAGGCGTTCACCGAACCGCTCACAGACAGATATCTCGTGAAGAGCGAACGCCAGGAGGCCGACCGCTTCACGTTCTTCTTCAGCTACGGAAGCGACAGTCTGCCGCAGATAAAAGGTCTCGACTTCGACTCCGACAACGCATTCATCATAGAACATTCCGAGAAACGCGACACGGTGACCTACTGGCTCAAGGACACCACACTGGTCAACCGCGACACGCTGAACGTGCAGCTCAAATACATGGCCACAGACACGTTGGGCCATCTGCAACTGCAGACCGACACACTGCAGCTGCTCTCCAAAAAGACTTACGAGAAGCGACAGAAGGAAAAGAAAAAGGCCTACGAGGAATGGAAGAAGCGTCAGGAACGCAAGAAAAAGCGTGAAGAACCCTACGACACCATCATGCCGCCCGAACCGCTGGAGTACAACATGGCTGTGCCGCAGAAGCTGCAACCCGACAAGAACATACGCATAGAGTTCAACACTCCCATTGCAGCCATTGACATAAGCAAGATACACCTCTATTCGAAGCGCGACTCGCTGTGGTACAACGCGCCGTTCGAACTGCTGGCCGACCGCAAGGACACACTCAGCACCGACGACTCTACATACAACGCAACGCCCGACCTCTACCTGCGCAAGTATGTGCTCATGGGCGAATGGAGGCCGGACGTGGAATACAGTCTCGAACTCGACTCGGCAGCCTTCACCGACATATACGGCAAGACCACTAAGAAACTGAAACAGGGCTTCAAGGTTAGCGCCCTCAGCGAGTTCAGTACACTGCTCCTCTCCATCAACGGCATGAACGGACAACCGCTCGTCGTGCAGTTGCTCAACCCGTCGGACAAACCCGTGAAAGAGGTGAAGACAAGCTCGTCTACGGCCGAATTCTTCTACATCACGCCGGGACGCTACTACGTCCGTATGTTCATCGACTCCAACAACAACGGCATCTGGGACACCGGCGACTACGCATCGGGACGCCAGGCCGAGGAAGTGTTCTACTATCCTGAAGCCATCGAGTGCCGCGAGAAATGGGACATAAGCAAAACATGGACCCCGAGGGCCACAGTGCTGACGCACCAGAAACCCACGCAGATAACCAAGCAGAAGGCCGAACAGGCCAAACAGGTGAAACAGCGCAACATCGAGCGTGCTCGCAAACTCGGCATAGAATATCTGCCGGAGATGCAGCAGCAGATGAAAAAGAAGCTGAAACGGGCCGAAGAATAAGACAAACTGTGTAACAACAATCATAAGCGTAAAACTATGAACATCAGAAAACACTCCTTCGCAATAATGATGTTGCTGCTCATCGCAACAGCGGCGACAGCACAGTGCACCTACAAGAACACCGCGTTCAAGTCGGGAGAGTTCCTATCCTACAACCTTTACTACAACTGGAAATTCATATGGGTGAAGGCAGGAAACGCAAGTATGTCCACCGTAGAGAGCAACTACAAGGGCCGTAAAGCCTACAGAGCATCGCTCACCACACGCGGCAACAACACCGTGGACGAGATGTTCGTACTGCGCGACACACTGCTCTGCTACAGCAGTCTGGCCATGGAACCGCTCTACTACCGCAAGGGAGCACGCGAAGGTTCGCGCTACACCGTCGACGAAGTGTTCTACTCATATGCCGGCGGACTGCAGAAGATGAAGATGCACCGCCAGAAACACGACGGCACACACGCCTGGAAGGACGTGTCGGCAGACGAGTGCAGCTACGACATGATGAACATATTCCTCAGAGCGCGCTCCTTCAATCCCGAGGGATGGAAGACCGGCAACATCATAAACTTCCCGATAGCCGACGGCAGAAAGACCACACCCGCACGCCTGCTTTATCGCGGCAAGACCGTCATAAAGGCCGACAACGGCATAAAATACCGCTGCCTGCAGCTCTCATACATGGAGCTTGAGAAAGGCAAGTACAAGGAGATTGTGCGCTTCTACGTCAGCGACGACGCCAACCACATACCCGTGCGCCTCGACATGTTCCTGAAATTCGGTTCCGCCAAGGCTTTCCTCGTCGGATACAAGGGACTGCGCAATCCGGTGTCGTCCATCGTGAAATGACACCTGCGCGCCACAGCAACCGCCGCCCCGACGGCAGTCACACTTACGAGACGTGGAATCATGCATCTCACAGCGAAAAGAACATGAATGGTAAAAGAGCGGTAACGCACAGCCGTTTATCATAAACCCATACAGAGACGCGATATTCCGCGCCTCTTTTTTGTTCCACATAGATCATAAATAAACCCAATAGAAATTCCGTGGAAATTTATTTCAATAAAAAAGACCGCAGCTTCAATCACGTATCTGCGTTGTTGCCTTCTGCCGGAAGAAATGCTATATGGGCCTCTTTCAGTTTTTCACCGACATGTGATTTTTTTCCTTGAGTTTTCAGTTCTACCCCGTTTATTTTTCGTGAATTTGCGCGCTGACTCTCCGTCAGACGCAAATTCGTGAGAAATGAGAGCTTTGTGCAATATGTTGGATATCAGTGGTTTATATTTGAGAAAGATTTTTCGGCCGTGCAATAAGCACTGTTTGAGGCCCTGAAACGGGCTGTATCAGGGCCTCAAACGCACCATAATACACCCTGATACGGGCTTAAACAGCCCCTCAAACGGGCATTATCGGAACACAGGATGGATTATCCGGCATTATAGAGCAGGATGTATGACAAGGCCGCACGTCCTGAACAAGCCTTTCTTATGTAGGATTTAACATTTCCTTACATCTCTTTCGCGAAAAAATTTTGTCAAAAAAAAGTCAAGAAAAACTGTAAGTACGTCGCCAGAGTTTTCTTTGAAAACACCGATATGAGGCATAAGAAAAGGCACGGGAAACTTGCGAATGTCTTGAGAGGATGGTTTATCGGTCGTGGAGACGCGGATTTATCATTACGTGATAAAATGCGATGTGACGGTCAACGGCTTACGCTCCAGACAGTGCGACATGTCTTTTACTGCTGCCGAACGGGCCGTTCCGCAACGGGACCTGATTTTCTCCGGAGTGGCACAAAAAGAAAACGGCTCCGAAAGAGCCGCTTTCACGTCGCGCGACGCCATCCGAGGGCGTCGCCATTTTTCTATTTTGAAAATTTTTTTTGTCAAAATTTTTTACTGCCGGAATGTATAAATATGCAGTTTTAAGACGATAAAGGGCATTTCGTCCGGAGGCCTTACTGCCGGCAGAAAGGCCTCCGGACACCTTCCTCAGCAGTCCTTCGTCCCGGCTTCGTCGATGCTCTTTATCACCTTGGCGGGCACTCCGCCCACAATCATACGGGCTGGCACGTCCTTTGTCACCACCGCTCCGGCAGCCACAACGGCGTCGTCGCCTATGTGCACACCGCTGAGTATGGTGGCGTGGGCGCCTATCCACACACCACGGCCTATGACTATCGGCGCATGATAGAGGTTCTGGCGGTCGGCAGGATCCATGCCGTGGTTGAGCGTAGCCATCACCACGCTGTGACCTATCAGGCATCCGTCACCTATGAATATGCCGCCCTGGTCCTGAAACTGGCAGCACGCGTTTATGAAAACATTGCGCCCCACGTGTATGTTTCGCCCGAAATCGGTGTAGAACGGCGGAAACATGCGGAAGCTGTCGTCCACCTCGCCACCCGTTATCTGCGCGAAGAGGACGCGTATCTCCGCGTCGGTGTGGTAATGACAATTAAGCTCCATGAGCAGGCGGCGCACCTCGTCGCTGCTGTCGCGCATGAAGTTTATCATCTCCTCGCCGCGCAGTGGCCGTCCGTCGGCTATGTATTGCTGGAATTGTTCGAGTGTCATGTCTTTTCTGTCCATATTTTCACGGTTTGTCTTCATCGGCATACGCGGCTCATGCCTTGCGCCCCATCTCGCGTGCTTCGGCCAGCGCCTTGTGGCCTGTTATGTCGCCCTTGTCTGTCACTCCGCCTGCGAAGACCACTCCTCGCAGCGTGGCGCGCTCGAAACAGTCGGTCCATCCCTTCACGGCGGTCACGGTGCCGTCCACCGTCTCCGGCTCGTCCTCGGCGGCGGAGGCAAGCAGATAGACGTCGGTGAAGTGATAGTCGGCCGTGTATAGCGGGTTGGCGCGGTCTATCATCGTCTTCATCTGTCCGCTGCACGAGTAGTAATAAACCGGCGTTGCCCACACTATCACGTCGGCACGGCACATCTTCTCCACTATCGCCGGCGCGTCGTCATTGATGACGCAGCGCAGTGTCTTGTGACACGCGAAGCATCCGCGGCAGAAGGAAATGTTGAGTCCGGCGAGGCTCACCGTCTCCACCGTGTTGCCGGCCTCGATGGCACCTGCCGCAAACTCGTCGGCAAGCATGTCCGAATTGCCGCCTTTGCGGGGGCTGGTCTTTATTATCAGAATATTCTTCATTGCTTTGTCCTTATGGTTTATATATGTTTTTATTATGTCATGCTGTCTGTTATTCCTGTAGGGAAAGTGGCCGTCATTCGATGCCTAGCACCTCGTCCACCCATTGTTTCACTTCGTCGCGACCTGTTCCCTCGGCAAACCGGCGTCCGGGTCTCCAGTCGGCGTCGGGCGCACACTTGTGGAGCAGCTCGCCGCTCTTGCCCAACGGACTTGACGCCGACGTGCAGAACGGTATCACGGTCTTGCCCTTGAAGTCGCCACCTTCGAGAAACGACTCGATGATGCGCGGCGCTATGCCCCACCATATTGGATAGCCCACGAACACTATTTCGTAACGGTCGAGCTTCGGAGTGTCGCGGAACATCTGCGGACGCGCCGTGGCGTCGTGCTGCTCGCGGCTGCTGCGCGATTCGGCAGTACGGTAGTCAAGGTCTCTCGAGCTGTAAGGCAACACCGGCTCTATGCGCCACACGTCGCCACCGGTAACATAAGCAATGTGTTCTGCCACGGCTTTGGTGTTGCCCGTCACCGAGAAATAGGCCACGAGAACCTTCGACTTGTCGTCGTCGCCGCGGTTGCTTCCCTTGCACGACGACAGAGGCATGGACGCCGTAAGCAGGCATGCCATGAAAAAAAGAAAACCTTTCATATTCTGTCCTCCTTTATTTTATTATTGCGTATTCCTTGTCCGACGCTGCAAAATTAAGAAATCATGCGGCCGACGGACATACGCATATTACATGATTTTCTACCATTATCAACGAAAAACGCACGCACAGGTATTCTCTCCCGGCCCTAAGCATACATAAACAGCGGCCAGTCGCATCGCCATAACAATATTCGCCGCCCGCCGCTCACGCCTTTGTCATGCGGTAGCCCAGTGCCTTCAGCTCCACGGCCATGCCCATGAGATAGAGCTGGTGCAGGCAAGCCACATAGGCACGGAAAGCCTCCGGCGTGCCCGGCTCTATGTTCTCGTGGCGCAGCATGCTGTCGGTGCGGCCGGCACATTCGGCAACGAGCGCGCTCGTCTTCTTGCGACTGTCCTCGTCGAGAGCAAGCACGTCTTCCATAATGTGGTCGTCCATGCTGTCGTAGCCGCGTGCATCGCGCAGCGATGCGTACAGGTCTGTGCGACAGCCGCAGTTCTCCCAGTCGGTATCCCACAGCCGTGCGAGCGCCATTCCCACAAACATCATCCATCCGAGCGACACCGTGGGCCACGCCCCATACTCTCTAACGCCGTCCGGCAGATATGCTTCGCCCACCTCGCGCCACTTGTCCTCCACGTCGGGACATTCGGGCATGCGTTCGTCTATAAGTCCCTGCTCCAGCAGATAGCGGCGCAGATTCTCGCGTATCCTTACCTCAAAATCGTTTTTCTGTTCCATATATGAAGTTTTGTTATGTTATTTCTATTGTACGGCCGACCTTCTCACAACAGATATCGTTCCTCCTTATTTATTAATAAAAACACTGTGTTGTGAAATCAACCGAAATTTAATTACTGACAAAGATAGTGAAAGGTGAGTGCAATAGCAAAAGAAAAAGACACTGTTTCTTGGCTTTTGATATTGCCGAACCGCATCCTATCTTATACAAAGATAGTGAAAGGTGAGCGCAAAGACAAAAATGGAAAAAATTGTTTTTTCGAAATTGGCTTTGCCGAACCGCATCCTATCTTATACAAAGATAGCAAAAGGTGAGTGCAAAAAAATAAAATAGACATGTTTTTTCAGACAAAACACATTATAATATTACTTAAAGTCACACCTTTTTATCAGCATTTCATAAGTTCTAACGCACCACAGCAGTCTCCGCGATGTGCACATTTTACTCTGCTTGTTAACTTATTTACGGTTTTTGCGGAAATCATTTCACAGGCAAAGGATAATATTAGTAAATTTGTGAACGGAGACAACCGTCTGAACACAAAAACATAAGCCATTATGAAAGATTTCGTCAAGATAGACTGCGTGGAGAAATACAACGAGCTCTTCGGACTGGAAACACAGCATCCGCTCGTAAGTGTGGTGAGCCTGGCAGAGGCAGAAAAACAACCCGTAGGACACATGATGTTCAACTACGGAGTGTATTCACTGTTTCTGAAAAACCTGAAGTGCGGCGATATACTCTACGGCCGGCAGACGTACGACTACCAGGAGGGCACGGTGACAAGTTTCGCCCCGGGACAGGTGGTGGAGACAACATTCACGGAGGGCATGAAGCTCGATGCGCTCGGACTGCTGTTCCACCCCGACCTCATAAAGGGTACGTCGCTCGGACAGAACATCAGGCGCTACTCTTTCTTTTCTTATTCGTCCAACGAGGCACTGCATCTTTCTGACGAGGAGAAAGAGATATTCACCGACTGTCTGAAGAAAATAAAGATGGAAATAAGCCGTCCGGTGGACAAGCACAGCAGGCGACTCATCTCGCGCAACATAGAACTGCTGCTCGACTATTGCATGCGCTTCTATGAACGTCAGTTCATCACGCGCTCGCAGAGCAACAAGAACGTGATAGTGAGGTTTGAGAGTCTGCTCGACGACTACTTCCGCGAACAGCGCACAATAACTGACGGTCTGCCGACGGTGAAATACTTTGCCGACAAGGTGTTCCTTTCGCCCAACTACTTCGGCGACATGATAAAGAAGGAAACGGGCATAACGGCGCAGGAATATATCAAGTCGAAGCTGATAGGCCACGCCAAAGAACTGATACTGAGCACTGAGAAGACGGTGAACCAGATTTCATACGAACTGGGATTTCAGTATCCACAGCACTTCAACCGCATATTCAAGAAGGCTACTGGACTGACACCGAGCGAATACAGAAAAACAAACGTCTGACATACCACACGCCAACAAAACAGATGTACACAAAGAGTCAGGACTCTGAAACTGCGTGCTGCAGGAAGTGCAACAGTCTGCCGGGTGTGAGGATGATGCATCCTCTTGCCGGAACTGCAGAGGTGTCGCCCGACGAACTGGACGCAATAAACGGGATAACAACAGATCTTTATACGGTGATGATGATAAAAAACCGCTGTTGTTGCCGCACCTCGTGTTACGGACACACGGGGTGTGACTTCTCGTATGCGTCGGTGTTGTTTTTCCGTCCCGGCGACCGTATCTGCCTCAATGGTGACACAAAGGCAGAGGGAGCGGGCATAGTGACATTCAGAAAAGAACTGGCAGCCGGCAGCGAGATAGAACGCAACATGGGCGAATACAGATTCTTCGGATACAGGACGGACGAGGCACTGCACGTGTCGGAGTGTGAGGAACGGACGCTGGACAGACTGTTTGGCGACATAAAGACCGAGTTGGGCACATGCATCGACGAATACAGCTGTGGCATAATAGGCCGTCGCATCTGTCTGCTGCTCGACTACTGCCGGCGTTTCTACAACAGACAGTTCATAATGCGTACCGACAGAAACCGAAAAATACTGAGACAGACCAACCACATCATACACGACTTCTTCGCACAGCACGGACGTCAGCACGAGGAACTGCCGAAGGCGCAATACATAGCTGAGCGCACGGACACGTCGGCAGCCTATCTGGAAGATCTGGTGAAGGAGGAAACAGGACTGTGCCTCGGCCAGTATGCTGAGATGAAACGCCTCGACATGGCGCGCGATCTGCTCATGCACTCACACAAATCGGACGACGAGATAGCATCGATACTCCATTACGGCTCGGCGCGATGCTTCCGTCTGTTCTTCAGCCGAACCACAGGCATGACCACCGACCAGTGCCGCACGAGCTGCTGACAACGGCAAGCGGCAACCGCCATGAGCCGGACATACCGGCAAAAAAGTCCTGTTTCACACCGTATTCCATACATTGCAACGCAGGCATAACAACAATAAAGCAGGCTCAAACATACCATCCGAAAACACAACACAGAAAAAATTTTATAACCGCAATACACCTGACAAAGGCTCTCAAGCACAATTTCATCCTGCTCTATGTATCTGAATATCAGACATTATGCATGGAAATAAATACCAAACATAAGGCATTTTACACCAAAAACAGAAATAAATATTTTTTAAATAAAATACCTTAATCTTTGCTTTTTATCCCATAATTTGTACTTTTGTAACGAATTTAACTTAATTAACGTACAAAACAATGTAATTATGAGTAAAAGATTACTATTTGTTGGAGCTACAGTTTTAAGCTGTTTCTGTAGTATTAACGCTGACGAAGTGCTGACTCACGTGTTGGAATACGACGGAACAAAAATCAATTCGCGTATCGACTACACGTATGACGCCAATGGTCTGCTTGTTGAGAAATTAATAACAAAACCGAACACGTCCGATCCTACAGTGATGGACAACTCGGAAAAGGTGAACTATGGTTATGACGCACAGAAGCGTTGCAACCTGGTGGAAAACTATGTATGGAACCATTCATCGATGACTTTCATCGGACGGCCAATCGAAGGTGCAAAGACAATAACCACATACGACGACGAAACTGGACGCGTGTCAGAACAGTTGTTCTACGAATGGGGTTCCAGCGACTGGGAAAAGGATTTTGCCAAGAAATGCGTTTACAAATATGAAGGCAACACCGCAACCGAGAACCGCTACAAGAAACTCAACGGTATGGAGCAGGAACAGCCGTACGAGATAAACGAATATGTATATGACGACAACATGAACGTGCTGCAGAAGGTGCGCAACAGCTACACATTCAACTTCTCAAGCTACGAATACGTGAAGACTCCTACCGACAAGGAGATTTATGAATACGACGACAAAGGCAACATCACCCTAAAAGAAACCTACATGTATTCAAGCGGAGGATACGATCCGTGGGGCGACGAGGAAACATCAGAAGAGGGAAGCTGGTCGCTGATGAACAAGTACAAGTACGAATATGAGTACGACGACAAGGATAATATCACTAAAAAGACCACTTATGTATGGCGTGATTATCTGGGCGAATATGCCACAGAGTCGGTGCTGACATACGAATACTTCTATGGTTCGAACGACGCACTGGAACTGCCTTACAGCAACAGCTTCGACGAAGAAAGCTCGTTCGACGGATTCACAACGTCGGGAACAGGAGAGGCCGGAGCCGGATGGAAGTATGAAAACGGAACACTGGTATGCACAGCCGCACAGGAAGGCGACCCCAACATACCTGAGATACTCTATCTGCCGGCAATACGTTTCAATACGGACAACGAGGTGGAAGTGACATTCAAGGCAAAAGTGGCAGACGCGGCAAAGGCAGGCAAACTGCAGATGATACTGTGCAGCAACAACGACGCTCACACTCCGCTCGGCCCGATAGGACAGATATGGGACATCACAGGCACTGACTATCAGGAGGTGAAAGGACTTATCGTTCCTGAGAAGAGCGACGCCTATGTCATCGGAATATGCTTCGACAACTACCAGAAAGACGCCGTTGTATCAATAGACGACATTGAAGTGAAGAACGGACGGCCGACAGCATCTCCGTCAGTACCCTACAACTTCGAGGCTACACCGGCACGCAACGGCTCTCTGCAGGTGAAACTTATATGGTACACACCTAACACAAGCATCGGCGGCGACTTCATCACTCACGTTGATAAGATGGAACTTTACCGCGACGGCGTTGAAGAACCTCTCTACACCACACAGGCTACGGGCGCCACACTGGCCGCACAGTTTGTTGACAACACTGTTCCGGAAAAGGGCGAATACACATACCGTGTTTACGCATACCTCAACGGAATGAAGAGCGACGCAGCAGTTGTGACTGTGAAAGTAGGATATTCTGTACCTGCACCGATAGAAGGATTCAATGTTGTTGAGAACGACGACCACAGCGTGACACTCTCATGGAACGGTGCTAAACCGGAGGACGGCGAAGTTAAATACCATATTATGAGAAACGGTTCTGAAGTTCTCGACGACGCATTCACCGGTACTACATTCACCGACAACACTATTGACACAAGCAACGGCCAGAAATATGTTTACTATTTCGTACAACCGTACAACGAAACAGGATTCGGAGACCTCACAACATCTGGTCTGCTGTTCGTAGGCGAGGCAAATCCGGTGCCGTTCAAGGAATCGTTTGCAGGAGGTACAGCCACACACCAGTGGATGAACGAGAAAGTGAAAGGTTATGACGCAGCATGGGGCACTGGTTCAAGCAGCCCGTCATATCCTTCGGTAGAAGCACAGGACGGTGACGGAGGCTTCGCAGCATTCCTCTCAACAACTCTTGCCGAAGGCGATGAAGTAAGATTCACAAGTGAGAAGATCGACCTCAGCACACTCATCAACCCGACACTCAAATTCTACATATATCAGACAGAAGGCGAACAGAGCGCTGATGCCATCGTAGTGGAAGCATCGAAAGACAACGGCACTTACGAAACTGTCTCAGGCCCGATATATGTTTCCGGCAATGAGACTGCAGGATGGACGGAATACTCAATATCTCTCGATAAGTTCAAGGGTGAGAAGAACGTCAGACTAAGCTTCAAAGGTATTTCAGGCATTACACACGACATTCTGTTGGACAACATCACCGTTGGTGAAGACGTACCGGACTGCATAGGTAACGTTCTGCCTGAAGGCGTGAAAGTATATGCCGCAAACGGCGAGATAGTTGTCACAGCTCCGGCCGTAAGCGACATAAAGGTATTCTCTGCGAACGGCGCACAGATATATACCGGTCAGAGCTCTAACGTCACAATACCAGCAGCCAAAGGCATCTACATTGTGAACGTTGACGGCAAGGCTACAAAAGTAACCGTGTTCTGAAATAAAATAAAGTAAAGTAATTATCCTAAAACATTGGAGGATGCATCAGAATGAATAATTCCGGTGCATCCTCTTTTTTGGTATACAAATATCAAAACCGATGATAATTGTATCCATATAATCTTAACAAAAGATTATGGTAAATAATATAATAACATACACATGCTATGTTATTTGTATATAAATTACTGCTTCTTCATCCCAGCCACATTCTTCACAATGTCTGTCGTTACAAGCACCATCCTCACCATGTCTTCCACGCACACCCATTCATACACACTGTGCGCAGCCTGCTGGGCGCTGTATATGCACGGTCCTCCACGCAATCCCTTTGCCGCCATCATGGCCGATGTAGTGCCGCCGCGCTCACTGCTCGGGCTCATGGTCATGCCGGCACTGGCAGCACTTTTCACTATCAGGTCGGCAGTTCCTGGATACATCGTATAGGCAATGTTCTCATACTGCACCGTTTCCTGTCCGGCCTCCACTTTTACAAACGGATAAGCTTCAGCCGCAAGCCTTTCGGCATCGCGCAGCATCTGGCGCAGAGTGTCACCCTCGTTCTTGTCGAAATAGCGCAAACGCACCTTCACAAGATAATCCTCAGATATCTCCTTGCCTACTTCATCTGTCGGATGAACCATCGAATAACAGTGTATGTATCCCTGCTTGTCCTTGCTTGCAGAAGGATGTTTGGCCGGATCTATCTGTCCTATGAAATAAGAAGCAGCTGTAAGTGCGTCGCCATATTTGTTCACAAATCCTTCACCCGGATGGGCATCGTGGCCGCGGAAACGATAGGTGATCATCGATGCAGTGAAATTCTCTACCGAGAAACGGTCGGGCATGTTACCATCCACATCTATCACAATATCCGGACTGCCGTCAACATACTTCGACTCGAAACGGTATGCAGCACGGCCGATGTCCTCATTCTGCGAGAACACCATATAAACATCACCATGCTTTATCTTCTTGTTCTTCACCAGCAGCTCAGCCAATCCCACCAGAATCGTCACACCTGCCTTGTCGTCGGCCCCTAGAAGCGTCGAACCGTCCGATGTTATTATCGTCATTCCCTTGCAATTCTTCAGATGAGCACCTTGCGGAGTCTCCGGACTCAGCACTATTCCCGCCGACAACTGTATGTCGCCACCGTCATAATTCTCATGCACAATGGGCTTGATGTTCTGTCCGGGAGCCTCCGGCGTCACGTCGAGATGAGCCATGAACATCACAGAAGGCACACTCTTGCCCTTCATGTTCGAAGGAATCTTCACATAAACATACTGGTCAGCACTGCGTGTTATCACAGCATCACTGCCCTTGCATATTTCTTTTAACTCGTTCTCCAGATACCCAGCCATACGTGTCTGTCCCTCAGTCATGGGAAAAGCTTCCATATCGGCTGTATCCACACTCTGGCTGCTTATCCTTGCATAATTAAGGAAACGGTTTTTCATTTTCCTTATATACATCTCCATCATTATTACAAGCGATTGTTCAGTTATCAGACTTTTTGGTTTTGGTACAGTTCTTACAATCCTTTTCGCATCTTTTACTTTACTTTTCTCCTCTTTTAAATTGCTTAATACTTTTTGTCCTTTAGCATTAACCACATTAGGTTTTCCATTCACTATCAGTACATTATTATTAACTGTTTGTATTTCTAATTCATACAATGATCTTATAACACCAGCACTAGCAAGTTTAGCCAAGCTTTCCTTGCTGAAAGCTTTTGCCCCATTTTTCAATACAACTCCTCCTTGAGCTCTTATTCCTAATGACACAATACAAAACATCATGACCAATAAGAATATCACCAATAATCTGTTTCTTGCTTTCATAATTACTAAATTTAATGATTATTTTCCTATAATACACCGACTAATTTAATAAACAGATATATGTTAAAATCTATTTTTAAGAAATATCTTTGTTTTTCTTACAAACCCATATTATATCTGTTTTATTGATCATTTCATAATTTAAATGAACCACAAAATCTCTGTTTAAAAACTTTTTTATTATATCTAATCATTTCAAGTGGTACAATATTGACACAATATCAACATAAAACAATATAAGTGCTAAACAAATAATTGTTATTAACAAAAATATCTGCGTATATATTATTATCAAAATTTTATTGTAAGGGGATTGTTATATCCCCTTACAATAAATTATCTCAATCGTCCCGTCCCTCTACAATTTGGACATGTCCATTCATGAATACCTGTACCCTTACATTGCCGACATTTAACAATACCATTATGACAATTACTATCAGGACATTTAACTTTTCCACTTCCTGAACAATTACTACATTTTACATTCCGATAACCTTCACACTTTGGGCAATATTCTGTATCATTATTAATTGTTCCACGGCCTCTACAATAATTACATCGTATAGATCCGCTACCATTACAGAATCCACAATTACGAACACCATACCCACCGCATGTTGAGCAGTATTTTTCACCGTAACCTTTGCAATAAGCACAATATTCTTTAATTCTGCCTTCACCTCCACATCTATTGCAAACACGCTGAGCATTAGAAGTTAATGCACAACACAACATTATTATAGATGCAAGCACTTTAATATAAAAATTTTGTTTTACTTTTTTGTACATAATAAAAATCTTTAAATGTTATTTTTCAATTATATAGTTTTATAATTCCACATTTTTATTACCAATATCTTAAAATATTTATTAACGTTGCCATAACTTCACTGTAAAACCAAAATGTAAATCCCAAACCAGCTTCCCAGGAAACTTCTCATCCTCACTTCGTTCTTTAAGAGCTTCTTTTACATTACCTACTCCAAACGCTCCACCACCAAACAACCCGAATCTTTTACTATCACCAAAGAAATAACTATACGTAATA
Source organism: Prevotella sp. HCN-7019 (assembly GCF_037890215.1). NCBI lineage: Bacteria > Pseudomonadati > Bacteroidota > Bacteroidia > Bacteroidales > Prevotellaceae > Prevotella > Prevotella sp. HCN-7019. Next base: position 452,430 of record NZ_JBBKBO010000001.1, read on the forward strand.
TCCAAATTAAGGGTTCCACCAACAATAACAGAAGTTTCTGCATAGCATGTTGCGATAGTAAGATCTTGATTAGTATCATAACCAAAAGTCAGGAAATATCCTATGGCTGCATGCCATGATAGCTTTCTTTTGTTATGTCCATTAAAGAGCCAATCTTTTCCTATACCACCATATAAAACAAATCCACCAACACCTCCGTCACACCATTTAAATCTTACAAATTCACCATATGCACGAGACAATCCTACTGCTATCTGAATATTTGGATAACCATCTGCATTCATATGATAAACATTTTGTACAGTACTACCAACCTTATCTATTGCACTCATACCAGTATCAACTATCTTCTCTGCGACAAATTCCTTTGTATTATGATGTTCGTATGTATCCGAATAAGAATTATCAATATTATCTGGAAGTAAAGGACGAATGGGAGTTTCATCCACATCTTCCGATGCAAGAAGTTTCTCATTTTCTAATATAGAATCTATCTTTTTAGAACTATTATTTTGAGACCAAGTAACACCAGTACCACCAAGTATAATTCTTGTATATTCAATGTTACCTTTAGAATCCTTTTTATCATTTTTTGTATATTGTGTTATTCTTATTCCATCTTTATTGTATGCAGAAAAACTTAATTCTAAATTTCCTGAAGTGTTAATAATTACAACACCGGCACCGCTTGTTGCATATTCTCTTGCTTCTGTCAATACATAGGATTCTCCATTAGCATAAATAGTTATAGGACATTCAGATGGAAATGTAGCATTAATATAGTATTTTCGCGCAAGAACATTTTGTGTGGTTAATATAAAAAACAATATATATATTGATATTTTCATATTCTTAAAATACATTTATAAATATAATTCATATTAATTTAATATTATAGGCTATAACTTTTCAGTGATAATAAATAGAACATAAATTATCAATTTCTTATATTACCATTTATATCTTGAACACTTTGTAAAAGCGCATTTCCTTTTGCTTTATTTTTCTTTAATATACCAGGAATACCGTCTATAAGCATTTTTCCGTAAACAGCTATAGCCCTAGTAACGCCTTTCTCTGATAATTCTTGAAGAATCTCTACGCTTTTTTTTACATCTTTTACGCATCCTTTTCCAAGAAATAGCATTATTCCTAATTCTGCTCCTGCATTAAGATTGCCTTTCTCATATGCTTTCTTATACCAGTAAAAAGCTTCGTTCGGATTATCCATTTTAATATATTCTGCTAAACGATATTGTGCATCTGTATTTCCTTGATCTGCTGACTTCCTATACCATTTTATCGCTTCATTAATATCTTTTTCAACACATCCTTTATAGCCAGTAGCATAATATGCGCCAGTCTTTAATTGGGCATATGAATCTCCTTGTTCTGCTGATTTTCTATACCAATAATATGCTTGTTCATAATCATCCTCTAATTCTATATAATAATCAGCAAGAGCAGCTTGGCAACCAGAATCATCTTTTTCTGCTCCTTTACGAAACCATTGTTTTGCTTCATTTATGTTTTTTTCAACTCCCCAACCATGTAAATAACAATTACCAACCATTTCGTAGGCATCTACATAATTTAAATTTGCTGCCTTTTTAATTAAATAAAAAGCTTTCTGATCATCTATTTCAACCATTTTTCCTATTTGATATTCTAATCCAAGACTGAATATGCATGCAGGATCTTCTAAATCTGCTCCTAAACGAAGCCAATAAATTGCTATTGAATAATCTTGTGGAACGATCAAACCTTCATAATAAATAGTAAATAGTGCATATAATGCTTTCGGATTATTTTGTTTTGCAGATTTTTTTAAATAATCCAAAGCTTCTTCTTCTGTTATATAAATAATGTCCTTTTTTTCTATTAATGATTTAACATAAAGTCTTCCTAATTCATATTGTGCCACAGAATATCCCATATCTGCAGACTGTTTATATAAGGATATTGCTTTTTCCCTATCCATAAATTTACCATTTGTACCATTATAAAAATCACAAGCCTGATCATAAAGCAATTTTGCATCCGGTTCTTTTTGTACGTTCTGTTTTGTGACAACCTTTGTTTTCTGGTTTCGTGTTTGTGGGAAAGCTATACCAAAACAAAAAATAAATATCATTTCAAATAATATTATTTTTTTCATAAGTATTTTCTTGTTAAGTTATTCACTAAAAAATCATAGATAATACAATATTATAGTAGATACAGATTTATTTTTATACAGGTTTTTATTTAATTACATATATTTTCAATCTACTCTAAATTTAGTTTTACATTTTGGACAAACCCACCTATAACCCATAATAGGTATAGTACGCTTACCTTTACAATAATTACAAGGGTCGCATATAATTCCTTTTTCACGAGATTCCTGCTTAGTATCATGAGTTCCATACCAACCTCTGCCATCACATTGTCCACACTTATCTCTCCCCACTTCAATATATTTATGTACTAATTTCACCTTACAATAAGGACAAATATAGCTTGTTCTAGAAATATCTATATCTGTTATTGATTTTGCGAAAATATACACAAATGCAACTAAACTTATTGAGATAACACATAATAATTTTTTCATAATTAGTTAATATTAAAAAGTTAAATAATAAATACAAAAGCCATTAATAAGAACATAAACATCTTATAATGATTTTTGGATTTAAAAACGCTACATAATTTTTATTTCTTTTATTATTGCAAATCTGTATACATGCCTCACAAACATAAAAATATACGTCATTTACACATCAATAATTTTCAGCACCATAATATTTTTCCGTTGTAATTATTGTTGTAAACAATCATTATACAGACTGTTATTACACTACATCTGAAAATATAATTCCAATTAGAATAAAATGAAATATTCTGTGAATTCTTCAAAATTTTCTACTTTACAAGAATCCTTTTGCCAATTAAAAAACTGTCATTTTTCCATATGCCTAAAATTTAAAATGCCATATAGAACTCCCGAAATCAGGCTTGTAAAAAATTAAGGATAAGATACTAAAAAAGACGTGGGAGTTTCTACTTCTCGCTTATCCCACGGTCAGGCTCTCGCATTGCCTCTCTCTTAGGATAAGCAACGCAGTCAGCCCACGCCCAGATGATATTACACATATGGAAAGGACTTCAGATAAATCCCTTCCTTTTATAATACACCCTACGTGGACGCTTCCGTCGCCTTACCTTCGAAGAGAGTCCAAATTTGCGAGATTTGACCGTCGAAGATAACGTTCGTAAACGTCCTTTACAAGTAAATAACCCACAGCCCTCCACAAAGGGCCAACTGAGTCAATCACAAAGATAAGGATTTTTAATATTATTTCAAAATATATATACAACTTTTTTTATTCTGTTTTGCATACAGATATGAAATGGGACTATAAATTTCAAAAGCCTATCTTTATTTTCAAATTATGTCACATAAAAAAACATACATCATAATTTCACAAGAAAAATATTCAGGATAAAATGACGAACCAGAAATATCATTCATAAAAAAATAAAGACAGTCATGTGCGGACGGTGCAAACACAAATAGTAAATAAACGCCGAGTTGCTGCCACGACATGCAAAATAAATGCCTTTTATTAACCTTTATTAACTTGTATTTTAACAAACGAATTTATTTAATTCATATATTTGTATTTTCCTTTTGATAATTAATAACACAAAATAATTACTATTTGATACCTTTTCCACTACAATTATAAACCATTAAACGTTTTTGTATGAGAAAACTATTACTTGTCTTCATTGCCCTCATCGGGTGTATTTTAACCATTGAGGCGCAGACTTCTTATGAGAGAACCACAGGTACACAAGACGGAAATCTGAAAAAAATGAACCGTCAAAGTCATTTTGCCACTACCAAAACAATCGTAAAAACAGCTGCACAAGCCTTGTATGCAGACGCAGCACCGGAAAACGCTATAGAGACACCGTTCTCACACGCCCTTGGTAAGAACAGCGACGTGGTTGACATTGTGAAACAATATACATCCATCAACGTCAACAACGACGACAGAAGCTGGAAAATAGCAACGGTGAACAACTACAGTGCATGTATGCCACCCAAAGCTGAGGACATAGAAGAGAGCGACGACTGGCTTATATCGGTGCCTGTACACATGACCGCCGGCGACTATGTCGTGTCTTTCGACCTCGGATACATGGGCACCAGTGCTACAGGCGTGAAGCTCGAAGTGAAACTGGGCACTGCTCCCACTGTGGAAGGCATGACCACTGAAATAACGGCACCAACCGTTTTCGAGACAAAAGACCAGACAAAATATGAATACAACTGCAAGATAACCGAGGAAGGATATTATTATATAGGTGTGCACAACCTCACTACAAAAGAAATGAACGGCACCGTGAAACTCTTCAATCTTAGCGTAAGAAGCGGCAGCGTGGAACCTGTAGTGCCGGTTGATCCTCCGGCAGCAGGCAAGCTGACATGGGTGCTTGCGCCCAAAGGAGAACTGAAGGCCGACCTTACCTACACCGCACCTACCAAAACCAAAGCGGGCGCCGACCTCACGGAGATAACCAAAGTGGAGATAACCTCGCGCTGGGGTGTGGACATTTTCACGTATGAGAATGTGAAACCCGGCGAGGTGATTGAGATAAAAGACGTGGAGATGTACGCCGGATTCAACAACTGTCTTACAGCTGTGGCATACACAGGCGAGACAGCCGGCGAGAAGGTGGAGCACAAAAACATATTCTGCGGACCGGACGCGCCGCTCGCACCACAGAATGTCAGACTGGTGGTAAGCGACGATTTCAAGTCGGCAGTGCTCTCATGGGACGCTGTAGGAGAGACAGGTATGAACGGCGGATATGTAGATCCGGCCGAAGTAACATACTACATCTTCGACGCCTTCGGCTCATACTACGATCCTGCCATTGCAACGACAAGCGAAACTTCAATAGAGATAGACTATCCCGAACTAAAAGGTCAGGACTTTGTGGCATATCAGGTGACGGCGGGTTACGGCGAAAACTACTCCGACTACACCAGCTCAGCCATAGTGACAATAGGCGAGCCGGACAAACTGCCGTACGCAGAATCGTTCACAAACGGTCGCTACGACAACGTGTGGCTCGTCGATCCAAAGTCTGACGGCGACAACCAGATGATGGGAACAGTGGACGACGACTACTTCCCGTCGCTCATAGACCCGACCGATCCCGACGCCCCCACTCCGCTGACATCGCAGGACGGCGACAACGGATTCTTCTACTGGCTGCCATATGAGAAGGATGTGATGTACGGAATGATTTCCACCCGCGTCGACATATCCGCCGCGTCCAATCCTGCTCTTGAGTTCTGGTATCAGGGACAAGGCAGCGCACTGGACGTGCTCATATCTAAAGACGATGCGCCATTCGAGGTGGCTGAGACCATAGACCTGCAGCAAACGCCCACCACAGAAGGATGGACGCTGGCCACTATACCGCTCAACGCCTATAAGGACGCTAAAGCCATACAGTTCGAACTGCGTCTGCGCGCCATACACAACGATGCGGACAAGACATGGAGCGTGCCGCTCGACAACATACGCATACGCGACGTTGTGGACAAAGACCTGCGGCTCGTGTCGATAGACGCACCGGCAAACGTGGCTGTGAGTGAGAAGATGAACCTGAAGGCACGCATCGAGAACATAGGTAACGACATAACCGAAGGAAAAGTTGAATGGACTGTCAACGGCAATAAGGCCGGAACATCAGCCATACCGGCCATGAAGTCGAACGCGTTTGCCAACGTTGAGTTCGAGTATGAAGTACCTATCAACTCTTCCGAGACACTGTATGTGACAGCCGTAGCCGTGCTCGAAGGCGACGGATGCGAAGCCAACAACACGGCAGAGAAGACCGTAAGCGTGACTCTTAACGACTATCCTACAGTGACAGACCTCACATACACCATGTCTGAAACAGACGCCACGGTGAACCTCTCATGGTCGGCACCATCGCTCGATGGCCTCACCGACGTGAAAACCGTGACCGAAGACTTCGAGAATCCTGCCTACACGCCGATGTCAATAAGCGGTGCCGGCAAATGGACCGTGTACGACGGCGACAAGCTTGCAACATATAATATATTCCGCGAGACCAACAACCCGTACCAGACACAGCCCATGGCATTCCAGCTGTTCAACCGCACCGTGGCCGAAGTGCCCGATATATATTGGGCCGATGCCCAACCGCACAGCGGCGAAACATTCATGATGGCTCCTAGCTGTTCGTACGACTACAACGACAACTGGCTCATTTCGCCCGAACTGTCAGGCAACGCTCAGACCGTATCATTCTGGGCAAAGAGCTGCATGATATCATGGGGCGAGACGTTTGAAGTGGTTTATTCCACAACAGGCAACAGCCCCGAGGACTTCACACATACGGCGGACGTGGAGAATTTCCCGACAGACGGCATAATACCCGAAGTATGGACAGAATATAAAGTGGCGCTCCCTGAAGGAACAAAGTATTTCGCCATACGCCACAAGACATTCGACACGCTTGCACTGATGATAGACGACGTAACATTCGAAAGCGCACCCGACGTGCCGGAAGACATTGCACTTGTGGGCTATCACGTGTTCCGCAACGGTAAACAGCTGACCGATGAACCCGTTACCGCTACAACATACACCGACAATCCTCTGGAAGGCAGTGTTGCATCAGACGGAATGGAGTTCGCATACACCGTAGTACCTGTCTACAACTACGGCCCGGCACCGGTAAGCAATGAGGTGGTTGTGGCCATAAGCACCGGCATAAGCAATATCGGCAGCGACGGCAAGAACGCCGGAACAGTGTATTACAACATCAACGGCATGCAGATAAAAGAAAGCAATCTCACTCCTGGAATATATGTGAAAGTTACAAAAGGACAATCCAAGAAGATTGTTGTGAAATAATCGTACTATACAACAGTCCTTTAAAATGAATTTCGGCGGGATATTGTTTCATGACAATGTCCCGCTGATTTTGTATATAATATATGCTTTTGCATGTATTGCTGCCCTCCGAAGACGCTCACATTAGTACGCAAACATGGTAATAACACGTCTCTGTAGAAATACGGTGGGGACGGTATTTTATCCGTAAATCGCCACAAAAGGCGCAAACCGTTCTGACAGTGCGGAACGGCACAGACTGCTACCGCGCGGTCGTCATGTAATGAGAAATGCGTATTGGTGCAACAGCCAGACCATCGCCGCACGAAATGTACTGGTTAAGGGTGCTTATCATAGCGCCAGATAGCGGCACTTTTAAAGAAAACTCGGAAGACGGACTTACAGTTTTTCTTGACTTTTTTTTGACAAAACAAAATCGCGAAAGAAATGTAAAGAAATGTTAATTTTGGCATATTAAAGCCTGTTTCGCATTATACCGTCTTTTCATATACCCTGCCCGATAATCAGGAACAGTCCGTATGACGTTCCGGTTATGCCCGTTTCACGGTCTGATTAAGTCCATATCAGGGTGCGATATTGCGCATATCAGGGCATGAAACGGGCAATATCAGAGGCTGAAACGGTACATTTCGCACCACGAAAAAATATCTGTCGGATGTAAGTTATTGGTATACAGCCGTTTGCATAAAGCTCTTATTTTTCGCGAATTTGCGTCCGACGGAGAGTCAGCCCACAAATATTCTCTTATTTTTCGGGGTAGAACAGAAAACTCAGACGGAAAAACCGCAACACGCTTACAGTCTGAAAGTGCGCCAGTCTGTCTAACCCAGACAAAGATATACCGCACTTACACGGAACTGAAGACACAGGCTTTCATACGCTATCTGTCCACACTGATTTTCTACCGGGCCAATACACCAGAACAAAGTGCGAAAAACGAATCATTGTTTATAAAAGACATGCAAACAAAAGGATTTTTATAAAAAATTTAAATTTATTGTTTTTTATTCAAATATTTATACATACTTTTGCGCCAAATACACAATCAAATCGTACAGACACACTTCGTGCCATAGAAAAAGACAAACCAAACACTGAATTATCATGATTAAGAAAAGTACTGGAAAATATGCTTCAATGCTTGTTTTTCCATTGTTAATGGCCGGACTTTCCACTGAAGCCGCGGCTCAGACAGAATTTTCAGTAAAGCCATACAGCGGGATATGCAGTATGGAGATGAATGAAAGTTTGATGGCATGTACCACAGCCGGAGCGGCATGCAGCGCCACTGACGCCACAGCCACCAGCATAAGCGGCGGCACGCTGCCCGGAACATCGCTTCCGCCACAACTGTATGGCATAGACATGCAACCATCAGAACCCGAATACCAGCACCACACCATTTATGGCAACATAGGCTACGGACGCATCATAAGCTCGGTCTACATGGCGGAAGGAGCTACAGGCAATCCGAGAAACGGATTTTTCTGGCAACTGGGATATGACTGGACAGCAAAGTGCGGAATAGGCGCAGGACTGATGTACAACGGCTTCAGATCATCATTCGACTACTACGACGTAAGTTGCAGCGCCAACATCATGTATCTGGCACCGCAGATGGTGATAAAGAAATACTACGACACATGGGCGCTTGAAGGAAAAATAGGCGTAGGCTACTTCAGATACAGCGAATCGGCAGAAGGCGTTTCTGCATCTACGTCAGGCTTCGGATATAATGTACATGCGGGTATCGAATATCTGGTTTCCGAACATGTGGGCATAGGTGCTTCGCTCGGATTCATCACAGGTTCGCTGCCCGAACAGCAGGAAGTGAGCGAACACAACAAGCGCACGGGCATATCCATCCTGGATATCGGTGCCGGCGTAAGATTTCACTTCTGATGATACGGCGCCGGAAGGCCCGTCCACAACTTATAAACATAACTTATCCACAAACTTATCAACAATTATAAAACATGTTTGGTCCATTTGTTTTCTTTGAAATTACAGTATTTCTTATCATCATCACAGTAGCCATACTGCAGATAATCCTGCTTTTCAAGATATGGAAAATGACCAACGACGTGGCCGATATCAAGGAACTTCTGTTCGATAAATTCTCCGGACGCAGAAAGATAATCCCCAAATACACTTCCGGCAGATACCGTATCGCCATATACAAACCAAAAAATCTTAAAGTGATGGTGATTGAAAAGGAAGACGAACATATGTATAAATGCATGTCCGTTGACGGAAAGAGCGTCTTCTACTTCAACGAGGAAAACCTGCAATATGTGGATAACGGCGACGACAAAGAGGAGAATTCAGAAACGGACAACAAGCCGGAGCAGACGCCGCATGATGTCAATACCGACGCAAGACAGGAATAAGACACATGCAGGCAAATAAAAACCGGCATGAAAGGAAATTTATTTCCACACAACTTATATAACGCTGTGTAAAGACAGAACAGAAGGGATTGGCAGGCTGGCCGATCCCTTTATTTTTTATAAACTAATATTGTGGAAAAACCACATAATAACTGTTGAGAAGCAATATTGTCTGCTCTGCCACGCCACATGCCTCACACATTATTTATATCTTATTGTTTTAACATAAATTCTATATAAACATTATATATATTTATTTTATTACTATAACAATATCAATAAAAGCATTTAATTAGAAGCAAGGGGAACAGACATAAAAACTAACCAAATCATATATTTGTAAACAAGAATAACAAAAAAGATAAATTGACCTTTTAAGTGAAACATCTCTTTATTTAACAAATACTAATAGGAAAGAGAAAAAACGAACGATGAATATGAACTGATAATTTATAAATTACTACATATCAAGCATTTACAAACCAGATAAATTTACTACTCTATGCAACGAACTAATACAGCCAGAAATAGTATATGCAGTTTGGTATCTATGCCTATGCTGCCATAGGAAAGAATACCTACGGCAGCAAGTCCACTATCATTAAATGTTCATCCCACGAACTTCCTTATTGAGCTGCTTCCTGCAGTTGTTTTTTCAGCCTTTCCCACTGTTCAGGAAAAGCGGCCGTACCGAAACGAATATTTCCTTGCTTATCGAAAATAATGCATCGTGGAATGCTCAAGGCACCATTATGACCAAAGGTATCGAAGATTTCTTGATGGAAGGCCACCTGATCACGAACGTGTTCGCCTTTCAGGTTGTAGTGCGCAGCCATCTTCCGCCACTTTTCATCGTTCTCCGGACGGTCGATGGAGAGGTAGAGCAATACCACATCGTTGGCCGCGGCATACTCCTGCAACGGACCGACGTGAGCAAACGACGCACGGCAGGGACCACACCACGTAGCCCAGATGTCCATGAAGATTACTTTCCCCTTATAACGGTCGGTCACGTCCTTAATTGTCTTGGCCGAGCTGACATCGGGGAAATGGATATCGGCAGGGATTGTAGTTTCATTGAAGGCACGGTTCTTGGCCACGGCACGATCCACCCACGGCATCCATCCGCTTTCGGGATAGAGACGACGGAACTCGTCAGCCAGCGGAAGCAGTTGCGGATCATACTGCTGCTGGAACTCGTCTTCGAGGAAGAGCTGAGCCAGAGCGGCTTCCTGCGCCTTACCTGTCAGCCGGTGCGTGAAATCGTAGAAATCCAGCTGCACGCCTTTCTCCACTCCTTCCGGCTTCGGCTCACCCTTTGTATAGTAACGGATGCCGGTATCATAACTTGCCGCATCGTAGAACGATAAGGAGAAAGGACTATCAGGATGATTGATTGAGCAGAAAACCGTCATGCTGTCCAGCTGAGCCAGCCATTCCTGCTTCGTGGCTTCGGACACACGAGGTATGTTGGCTAGTACCTGATTCTGGAAAGCCAGCAGCAACTGCATGCGTATGTCCTGACGGGCCTTGGCACGCAGATCCTCGTCTACGCCTTTCACATCCTTGTCCAGATACAGAGCATAGTCCGCCAACTTACGGCGCACCGATGCGGCTACAGTGTCGTGGACAATCTGCCAGCGGTCACCTCTCCGTGCACGGATGGCAAACACATCCTCATACAGCTGTTCCAGCAATTCCGCCACACGGGCCACCTTTTCATTCAGCCCTTCAGTAACGGTCATCGGCTTTTTGGCCCATCCGTCCAACTCGATCCGCATTGTTCCTTCTTTAACAAGAAGCGACCCCATTTTCTTTTTTCCATACAGAAAGAACTGAACTCGCTCGTATTCTCCTCCAGGTAACGTCAGTGTGAATGTACTATCAGGTCGTAGCTCTAGTGTATCTATGTTCTGCGAATTGAACATTCCGCCAACCGATCGTTTACAAACCAAAGTAGCTCCATCCGCATGCTGTAGGGAGCCTGTAATATAAATATCCTGATGGACGGTGCTTTCAGCACACAATTCTCCCAAATATATTGCCCCGAAGACAACTATACAAACTTTTTTGCTTATATATTTCATTATTTCTATAATAACATGAGTTTGAAAAAGTACTAATATATTTTATCTTATAAAAATAGCAATAAAAGTATCAAATTATAACATATAAACTTTTATTACCATCGTTTTTTTTCTAAATTACTAAAATTTATTATATTACCAATGATTTTTGCAAGATTTTTTTAATTAAAGATAAGGAAATAAAACATCGTAACAAACTTAATAGTATAATGATACGGAGATAATGGTTATGTTGACTCAACTCTTTTACGTGTCTTTCATAACCAAAGAATACTTTTTCATAAAACCTTTGAAGATCTTACTGAAGTTACTTATATACACTCTCCTATCTTTCTGTTTTTACAGATGAACCTTTCCATATATCACCATCTTATTTCAACAATCCCGTATTCCGTCTGCTACATTTCTTATTCATTATTTTCAGACATTACATCCGCTTACATGGGACAGTCCAGCCGGAGATATTATTAAAAAAGAATACATTCGTCGATCTCGCATATTTTATTCCCCATATAAACATAAAAGCAATCACGCACACAAAACAGTACAACATATTGCCGGATAACGGCTGCATGGATTATGACGGAAAACTGTAATATATTTCTCAGAAAATATTTTGTCAGCCATAAACTCATCATCTGTTTGGCTTTAAACTATACTGACAACATTATCAACAATTTCCTGATAATGTTCAATGAGTTTGAAAATTAATGTTAGAACAGATTTTCCTTATATTATATATCTTTGATTTACAATATATTATATATATTATTCCAAATAATAAGAATACCTGTAAAATCACGTTCATTTTCCTTATATCACATAAGTTATCAACACTTTTTATCTTGTGAAAAAACATCGTTTAATACCGTATTTCAGGTTTTTCCGGCAGTTCTTTATCAAAAAGAATAACCGGAAAAGCACATTTCATACCCGCAGTGACATACATTCCATATAATAAAAGCACAATACGGTGTAATCACCCAACTGTTTTTTCCACAAAATTACCCGTTAAACATGTTGATAATTGCCCGAAAAAGCCAAATAACACATTTCCACCCATACTTCAACAATAACTGTATAAAACCCGTTGAAAAGTGTTGATAACCATGTGGAAAAGCATACTAATAACTCAGTAGATATCAACAGCCGAAACTGCACCGTCCCGTAATTGTGGATATACGCACAGTTATTATTTTTTTTTCCATAAGTTTTCCATAATTATTTAGTCAAAAATTTTATAAACTTATTAACTTTGCACAATATAACACCGTTTGTGGATAAACGTCATATATGGCTGAAAGTCAGTAGAAACTTATTAAGAACCGACGTTGATAACTGCGATGTCTGATGTTGACATCAAAATATGCAAGAAAAACGCCGTAAAGTTTTTAACATATAAACAATATATCATCATAATAATCTTTTTTATTTTTAAAAAAGAAAATAAATATAAAGATAATATATGATTGTGGAGAAAAGGGATAACACTGGCCTTAAGGATAAACGGCTGAAGCAAAGGTAAGAAAGGAATATTGATAAAATAAAATATTTATGGTGAAAAACGAATGGATTGAAAAAGGCTATGCCGACGAACCTGTGGAGGAAGGCATCGACCTGAAAAAAGAAATAAGAAGGCTGTGCAAAGAGAAGAACGCTGTGCTGCTGGCGCACTATTACACTCCGGGTGAGGTGCAGGAGTGTGCCGACTTCATCGGCGACTCGCTCGCACTGGCACGTCAGGCTGCCAAGACAGATGCCGACATTATTGTGATGTGCGGCGTACACTTCATGGCGGAGACATGCAAGTTGCTCAGTCCGGAGAAGAAAGTGCTCACGCCCGACCTCAATGCCGGATGTTCGCTGGCCGACTCATGCAAGGCCGAAGATCTGAAGAAGTTCAAGGAAGAGCACCCCGGCTACAAGGTGGTGAGCTACGTCAACACCACCGCTGCCGTGAAAGCGCTGACCGATGTGGTTGTGACGAGCGGCAATGCCAAGAAGGTTATAGACTCCTTCCCGCAGGATGAGAAGATAATATTCGGCCCAGACCATAACCTCGGATCGTACATCAATTCTGTGACAGGACGTGATATGCTGCTCTGGAACGGCGGATGCCATGTGCACGAGAAGTTCTCGGTAGCCGAGATTGCCAAGCTCAAGAAGGAGCATCCGGGTGCAATAGTTATGGCACATCTGGAGTGCAAGGGTCCCGTATTGGCCATAGCCGATGTGAAAGGCTCAACGGCCGTTATGCTGAAGTATGCTATGGAGCATGACGACAAGGAGTATATCGTCGCTACAGAGGCCGGCATTCTGCACGAGCTTCAGCGCAATTGCCCGGACAAGACGTTCTATCCAGTTCCGCCGGAGGTGAGCGAGGGTTCAGTGGGATGTTCGTGCAACGAGTGCGAATATATGAAACTGAGCACGCTGCGCAAGATATACAACACACTGAAATACGAATGGCCGGAGGTGAATGTGGATGCCGACGTGGCCCGCGATGCAGTGAAGCCCATAGAGCGTATGCTGGAGCTGAGCTGAAAATAAACATGGTCGTACGTATGGTTTTTCCATTTATATATAGTTATTTTATGGTGGATAAATTATACGTACGATTTCATAACCTTTTGAATATAACATTCTGATACCATTTAAGCTCACTTCCTGTGAGCTGCATTTATTGAAATGCTTTTTCAAGCAAAACTGTGTCATCTTCAATTATGTGAGGAATAGGTTTTTGCAGGTAACAATTCACCATCGGTCTTGGCCTTACATTTATTATTGAATAACATGACAAAAGATTTTTTCAATCCTTTAAAGAAACCGTTTACTAAAGATCCGTTTCTCCTGCTTCTGATGATACTGACGGGCATCGTGATAATAGGAATAGCGTATTATTGTGAATCCATATTACTTATAGTGTTGCTTTCTCTGTCTGTATTCATTGCGTCAGTTCTTATTTATTGTTTTTGCAAAAAACAGTAGTTGTAAGAATTGTCATAAGAAGAAATAATTGAAAACAATATGGAATAACAACTTTAAAGTATAGAATAATACATTTAATATGTCATCAATGCTTCTCCGATTTTACGGGGAAGCTTTTTTTGTGTTGTAATAAAGGCTATTCTGAGTGCTCAAAAAGCCTGTTTTGTGTGGTGAAATAGTCTGTTTCGCAAGCTCATAAGGCCCGTTCTGTAAGATGAAATAGTATTTTCTGTAAGCTGTATGTCAAGAAAAGGCAGATTGAAAGAGAATTTACAGCGTTCGGAAACTGCTGTCGGGAGTTTTTGACGGCAAAAAAGATGGAATGAGGACTGGCGGAAGTAGGATATTCAAAAAAATTCGGTCATTTAACAATATTTAGTTGCAAATAATTTGCAGATGCGAAAAATTCTCATTAAATTTGCGGATGAAAATAAATAAGTGATGGAAACAATAGAAAATATAAAGCAGGCAGGACTTAGAATGACACCGCAGCGCAAGACTGTTTATGAAGCAATGATGGAGCTGCGCCATGCTGGCATAGATGAGATAATAAAGAAAGTGCAGTCGATGGACAGCGAGATGACGGTTTCGACAATATATCGTATACTCGACTCATTCTGTGCAGCCAACCTTCTGTCGCTCGTCTTCAATCCTGACGTTGGCAAGAGCTATTATGACATCACGGTGAAAGAACACCACCATGTGTTCAAGGGCCAGAAGATAATGGACTATATGGACGACGGACTGACGGCTCTTATAAGACAGTATCTGAAAGAAAAAAAATTCGCACCAGAAGATATCGAAAAGGTACAGGTGCAGATAATAATGAATGAATCAAAGTCAAACCCCTAAAATTTAAAAGAAATGAGAAGTATCACAACATTTGATTTGCAGTACGCACATAGATTTTATGGCTTCCAGGGCGAAGCGCAGTATCTTCACGGTCATACAGGAACTCTGACCATCGAAGTGGAGGACACAGTGGAAAAAGGTGTCAACATGGTTTATCCGTGCAACGAGATACAGAAGGTGGCATGGGACGTGCTGAAGAATTTCGACCATTCGCTGATACTCCGCGAGGACGATCCGCTGTTGCCGGCAGTGCTCGACGTGTACGAGAAGCAGGGCATACGCAACGGTCATCCGCAGAACAAGATGAAGGGCGAGGCCTTCAAGACTGAGCTGGCTACGGCTTATCCGGATGCACGTCTGGTGGTTACTAAGGAGACAATGACCGTCGAGGGCATGATAAAGATTGTCTACGATCTGCTCAAAGACAAACTGAACATTGCCAAGATAACATTCACGAGCGGAGTAAATGCAGGTTCGGCCGAGTTCGATACGAAGAACAACATCGACCGCTGTCCTCTCTGTGGAGTTGCCCTCAACGAAGAAGGTGTTTGTCCGAAGTGTGGCTACAGAAAGAATTGATGCGCGTATTATGAAACTGGGGCGGCAAAACCGCTGACCGCAGAAATATGATTGAAGAACGGACGGAAAGTTGCAGGATGGCTTTCCGTCTGTTTTTTGTTTGTATATAATAAATGTGGATGATGTGGAAAATATTTAAAAACTTGTTTTGCATAAGATAGGATTCGGTTCGACAAAGTCAAATCCGGAAAACAAATGTTTTTCCTCTTTGTCTCTGCGCTCACCTTTCGCTATCTTTGCATAAGATAGGATTCGGTTCAGCAAAGCCAAATCCGGAAAAAAAAGTTTTTTCCTCTTTGTTTCTGCTCTCACCTTTCGCTATCTTTGCAAAATATACGGATGATGTCATACTTGTGAGAGTATGGCTGATTGCTTCCTGAATCTGTTAATAAACTACCTGATTTCTCATAAAAGTAACATCTGAAGGTGTTTTACTTATATAGATGACTGTATTGTTTCAAAGAATTATCCATCATCAAAATAATTCACTATCATGAGAAAATTTATACTTTGTATGTTTCTTACGGTTTCATGTGCTGTGGTTGCCATGGCGGATGAAAAAACAGATTTTGTGAAATATGTGAATACTCTCCAAGGAACAAATTCCAATTTCACCATAACCCACGGCAATACATATCCTTCCGTGACGCTTCCCTTCGGCATGCATTCATGGTCGGCACAGACCGGAGTTAATGGCGACGGATGGAAGTATCAGTATGACAGAGATTCCATACGCGCGTTCCAGCAGGCCCATCAGTGCAGCTCCTGGACCAACGACTATTTTGTTTACAGTCTTATGCCGGTGTCGGGCACACTGAAGGTTGACCAGTATGAGAGGGCCGCCCGGTTCAGTCACAAGAACGAGATGGCGAAACCTCATTATTACAGTGTACTTTTCGACAACGGAATAAAGGCCGAAATATCTCCTGTGGAAAGAGGCGCTCATCTGCGTTTTTCATTTCCAAAAGGCGAGAAGGCTTTTGTGGTGCTCGACGGTTATACGGGCATGTCTTCGGTAAACATCGATCCCAAGGCGCGCAGAATAACCGGATACGTGAGAAACGGCCGTCTGCTCCACCCCGGCTCACGCAATTATTTCGTAATAGAATTCGACAAACCGTTTGTCTCTTTCGGCACATGGGACAACACTACGGGAGAGATTTTCTCCGGAAGACTGTCTGATGAAGGCAAGGGTAAGGGCGCTTATATAGAATTTGCGAAAGGTACAAAGGTGCAGATAAAGACCGCATCGTCGTATATAAGTCCGGCACAGGCCGACCTGAATCTCACAAGAGAGCTTTCCGGATTCAAGTCGTTCGACCAGACAAAGCAGGCGGCATGGAGAATATGGAACAAACATCTGTCGCGCATTCTGGTGGAGGACGACAACGAGGAAAACAAAGCCACATTCTATTCGTGCTTCTTCAGGGCAAGCATATTCTCCAGAAAGTATTATGAGCTCGATGCCGAAGGCAAACCTTATTACAGAAGTCCTAATGACAACAAGATATATTCGGGCTACTATTACACGGACACAGGCTTCTGGGACACGTTCAGGGCGCAGTTTCCTTTGACCTGCATACTCCATCCTACCATGCAGGGACGCTACATGAACGCCATGCTCGACTGTCAGAAACAGTTCGGGTGGCTGCCCTCATGGTCGTTCCCCTTCGAACAGGGAGGAATGATAGGCAACCACGCCATATCCCTCTTTGCCGATGCATGGGCCAAAGGTCTGCGCACGTTCAAGCCGGAGGACGTTCTGAAAGCTTATCTCCACGAAGTGACAAACGACGGTCCGGGCAATCCTGCCAACGGCAGAAAGGGCTGGAAAGAATATTTCACGTTGGGCTACATTCCTTATCCTGATGTGAGAGAAGCCACTGCAAAGACTCTGGAATACACCTATGACGACTGGTGCGCATACGAACTGGCAAGAGTTACTGGAAACAGTTATTACGAGGAGATATTCAAAAAACAGATATACAATTATAAAAACGTGTTCGATGCTTCTACCGGATTCATGAGAGGACGCCATAAGGACGGCACATGGGTTGAGAATTTCGATCCGGCCGAATGGGGCGGTCCGTTCACCGAGGGTTGTGCATGGCATTACCTGTGGTCGGTGTTCCACGATCCGGCAGGTCTGGTGTCGCTCCTCGGAGGCGACAAGGCTTTTGTTGCCAAGATGGACTCCGTATTCACCGTTTCCAACGAGTTTAAGGTCGGTACATACGGTTTTGCCATACACGAGATGACAGAGATGAAGGTGGCAAACATGGGACAGTATGCCCACGGCAACCAGCCAATACAACACATGGTGTATCTTTACAACTACGCAGGCGCTCCATGGAAGTCGCAGCAGAAGGCCAGAGAGGTGATGACACGCCTTTACAATTCTACAGAAAATGGCTATCCGGGCGATGAAGACCAGGGACAGACTTCGTCGTGGTATGTGCTGAGCGCACTTGGATTCTACAGTGTCTGTCCCGGAACCGACCAGTATGTTCTTGGAAGTCCTCTTTTCAAGAAGGTGACGGTGACGATGGAAGACGGCCGGAAATTCGTCATAGAGGCAGAAGGTAACAGCAAGGATGCCGTATATATACAGGAAGCTGTGTTGAAAGGAAAGCCTCACACAAGAAACTATCTGACGTATAAGGAGATTGTGGACGGCGGAGTGTTCCGTCTCAAGATGTCCGACAAACCCAATACATCAAGAGGTACGGACATATCGGACAGGCCTTATTCTGTTTCGACAGCGGATAAATGATGAAAAGAAAGACGGAAAGTCACAGTATGGCTTTCCGTCTTTCTTATTACTGTTTTTGTGAATATCAGATATTATTGAACTGTTCCACCAGTTCGCGGCAGTTTTTCACGTGTTTTCTGTACCGCAGCCACGCAATGACGCACGCTAAGGCGGTGAATGTTATACCTGACACTACGATGAAATGTGCCGTGTCCGGATTGTCCGCTCGGGCATACATCCGTATGAAGATGTAGGCAATCATTACAACCGACGGAAGAAGAGCTGCCAGCAACATACGGTTGTAGAATCTGCGGTAGCCTGCAATCTTTTCCGTGACCGTCCGCACATCGTCGTTCAGCAGATTGTCCATGCCCAGCTTGCGGTTCATCCATACGGTGGCAAACAGGTCGGCCGCAGCCCACAACGACACCAGTATGCCGAACAGTATGGGCCAGTCTATGATAATGCAAATCATCATAACCACCGGAACTGTCGTGATGTCGAGTATCATTCTGTATCCTATTTCACGGTTTACGGTCCCTGCCGGCTGCTTGCGCATCGC
The DNA here is from genome assembly GCF_037890215.1 of Prevotella sp. HCN-7019. Lineage (NCBI taxonomy): Bacteria > Pseudomonadati > Bacteroidota > Bacteroidia > Bacteroidales > Prevotellaceae > Prevotella > Prevotella sp. HCN-7019. The sequence continues at coordinate 471,593 of NZ_JBBKBO010000001.1, forward strand.
CCTGAAAACCTTTTCGTTCAGCTTATGCTGCACTTCCATTTCTTCCTTAAAGACCTCATAATCTTTTCTCAGTGCCTGAAGTTCTTTTTCAATATTCTTTTCCATACGACTTTTTTTACTTGTTAGACATTTTCTTGAGCAGCTCCTTAATGCGTACCAGTTTGAACGACACATTCTTGACCGATATTCCCAGTATGGCGCCAATCTCGTCGTAGCTCAGGCCTTCAAGCCACAGCAGGATGACGCTTCTGTCCACCAGTCCCAACGCATTGATTCGCTTATAGAGTTGTTTCACCTGCAGGTTCTTTTCCATTTTGTGGTCCGTGTCCGTACTGATGCCTAAGTCCAGCCGTTCGTGTTCACGCTTCTTGCGGTTGCTGAAGTTGATGCAATAGTTCAGACTTACCCGGTAAATCCATGTTCTTATGTCGCTTTTCCCTTCAAAAGCATCGAAGCCTTTCCACAGACGCAACAGTATTTCCTGATAAAGATCGTCCACCTCGTCCGCATTGTTCGAGAACATATAGCAGACCGTGTATATCGTACGTTCGTGCTTTTGAATGATAGCAGTAAACTGTTCTTCTTTCGTGTTCATCATTTACTTTTTACACATTAGACCACCAAGTGTGGTAAAAACTATACGGGCGTGGCATATTTTTATTGTTTTCTTTCGTAGAAGTCGTATGTATGTCCATTCCTTTTGCTTCCCGCTGTGGTTAGGCAAAATTATATAAACATTCCGACAAGTTTTTAATATTATATGGATATCATGTTAAAATGATAATGAATTACGGAAATATATCTCTTGTCAAGAATGGGTTTAAGCGTTTCCGGCTTCTTTATATATATTATGAACAGTGTCTGGATGTAAAGGAATTGATAAATAATGGTATGATATAAATGCTGCTTGATGATTGCATGAAACCATTCTTCGCACCTGTCATACGGCTGACGGGTTTTCGTGTGATGCAGTTTTCGGTTATATTATCCTCCTTACTTAGGAATATATTTCCTTCATAAGAAATCCGGTGTGGATTACTTTCTGTAGAACACAGCGGTTTATCTACGGAACAGGCACTGTTGCTTTCAGCCGGAAGTGAGGCAAAATGGTGCAGTTACAGATTTTCAGTGTCCTGCGGTTTTTCCGCTTGAGTTTTCAGTTCTACCCCAAAAAATTAGCGAGTATTTGCGCGCGGACTCTCCGTCGGAGGCAAATTCGCGAGAAATGAGAGCTTTGCACAATGTTCTGTATATCAGTGGTTTATATTTGAGAAATATTTTCCGGCCGTGCAAAATGCACTGTTTCAGCATGCGATTGAGTACATATTAGGGCCTGAAACACTCAATATCACGCCCTGATATAGACTAAACCGGAGGCTGAAACAGGCATAAACGGAGTGCCGAATGAAGGATTCGGGATTGTATGGCAGGGTGTACTGTAATGCGGTATGGGCCGAAAGGGCCTATATTATGCGGGGTTTAACATTCTTTTACACCTCTTTTTCGAAAATAATTTGTCAAAAAAAAGTCAAGAAAAACTGTAAGTTCGTTGCGCGGGTTTTCTTTAAAAAAGCCGGTATGAGGTGTGAGGAAGCACGCGGAAATGATGCGCCTGACGTGCGGTGACGGTTATAGGTTGCAGCGACAAGGGTGAAGAAGAGCGGAACTATTTTATCTGTTTTATATAAACATTTGTTTTTATGTATATAAAAGATGCGTTGTGCAAAGATTTAAAAAAAAAACTCCCGCCGTATTATGTGAAATGTAATGAATGGAATACGGTCTATTGAATGGCAGATCCGGAAAAATTGTGTTTTCTCTCTTTGCATTTTCATTTGTCATTTATTATTTTTGTAATAGATAAAAACTTGGTTTTGTATAAGATATAAGCTATTGAGAATATTATGGAAAACTACGGAAAAAGAATAAGAGTGGTGTCGGGTGACATCACGCGACTGGAGGTTGACGCCATAGTGAACGCCGCCAACAATTCGCTGCTTGGCGGTGGCGGAGTCGACGGAGCCATACACAGGGCTGCGGGCAGGGAGCTTCTGGCGGAGTGTCGCACGCTCGGAGGATGCCGGACGGGCGAGAGCAAGATGACGGATGCCTACCGTCTGCCGTGCCGGAAGATAATACATACCGTGGGACCTGTGTGGCATGGTGGCAGACATGGTGAACCTGAGCTGCTCGCTTCGTGCTACTCCACGGCACTGAAACTGGCTGAGGACCATGGTATGCGCACCGTTGCCTTTCCGTGCATAAGCACCGGCGTTTACGGTTATCCGCAGGAAGATGCGGCAAGGATAGCTCTGAAAACCGTGAAGGAGGCCATCGCAGGGGGAACATATACGGGCGACGTGATATTCTGCTGCTTCCTTAAGGAGGATGAGAAGATTTATAATGAACTACTGGGAGTGGCTGACGAATGAGGTGCGCAGTGCGTTGTTTATAAGAAAAATTCGTAAATTTACGGCGCGAACGGCGGATGACGTACGGATATACAGATGTCCTGCCGCTTACGCTCTTATGTCTTGTCGGTTCATATGTGTGACGGCATGGAAATGAACACCGGTGCTTCGTGCGTTCACCGGACTGAAAAAAAATCGTTTATCGTTTTACTATAATATATATAACATAAAAAACAGCAACCCGTTATGAAATCATTTACATCACATATTCCACTTTGCGCCATTGCCTTCGCAGCCGTTATGGCAGGCACTACGGCGGCATACGGTACGACAAATGCGGAAAAATGTGCGACGTATGAGCTGAGAACGGAAAATGTAGCGGCGGACACAACGCTTGTGCAGGGCATGAACATGGCCGCGCTCGACTCCATGCTGCAACGTGTTCATGACGACGACCAGGATGTGCGGCGCAACTTCACCGTGATGCTTCAGAGCAACAACGCCGACAGCATATTGGCTTATCAGGAACGGATGGAGGAGACTGACAGCCGTTGTCGCGCCATTGTCTTCCCCATACTTGACAGTGTGGGCATACCCGACGGGCTGACTGAGAAGGCGCGCGAGGCTCTTTTCCTTGTCGTGCAGCATTCCGACGTGGAGCATCAGCGCAAATATATCGACCTGTTCGACGCCGCGGCAAAGAAAGAACTTGTGGCGCGTGCCGACGTGGCGACCATGCGCGACCGCATACTGATGCACGAAGGGCGGCCGCAGATATACGGTACGCAGACCTTCACGCCCAACCGCACCATAATAATAAACAGCGATGGCGGGAAAAGAATAGCCGATGACGGAGAAGACAACGGTGGTGAAACCTCTGCGTCGCAGCCCACGGCGTATCTCTGGCCGGTGGAGTCGCCCGACGGACTCGATGCTCGCCGCGCCGAAGTGGGGCTGCCACCAATGGACACATACATCGAACTGTTCCGCCAGAGCGGCGTCTCTCTCGTGTGGGACCGCTCGCTGACAGTGGAGAAGATAAAGGCGCAGCGCGGCAATTCTGAGCAATGATGCGGCGCATATAGCGTTAGCATGACGTAAGATTATAAGGATGAGAACCGACGTTTTTTATGACTTTCACGTCAATGTCGGTTCTCATCTTTTGTGATATGGGGCTTTGGGAATGATGTAACGGGCCGTTTGAGGCTGCGATATATAGTTTCTGGTTTTATGAAAAAGGCTGTATCAGATTGTGATATGGGCCGTTTTAACATTCAAAACGGGCTCTTTTAAGAGCCGAAACATACTCTTTTAGGAGCCGGAAAAGACTCTTTTGGAAGTCGTAACAGGCTTTATCGGCTACAGGTCTTCACACAGTGTTTCCGAGAAATAAACGAATCGTTTTTACATAACAAAGTCTTACGCCACGGCATATTATCCTGTAAATATTTGAGATAATTGGTGCTAAATGTTCCGTTTTAAGCAAATAATGTGTAATTTTAAACTCTCATTGGCGGTGGCTATAACTTTAAACCATATAAATACGTTGCTTTTGTTTTATAACCGTACTGTTTTGAACAAAGATTTATCATGATTGCCGTCAAGTCAGATGAAGTGAGAAATAATTTATAAATTACCTTTATATGAAAAGAAAACTTATTGCCTGTCTGGCTCTTTTCCTGTTGTCGGGAGTCACGACAGTTAGTGTGAATGCGCAGGACGCGAAGAAGCGTTTCACCCTCCCCACCCCGTGGACCGAGGAAGCCATGAATGCCGAGACGCCTCTGCCCGAATATCCGCGTCCGCAACTGGTGCGTGCGCAGTGGCTCAATCTCAACGGCGAGTGGGACTATATGACCGATCCCAGCGGAGTGTCGCCCGTCAAGGCTTCCGTTCCGCCGTCGTTTACTAAGGGTGTGCGCAAGATACGCGTGCCGTTTCCGCCCGAGTCAGAGCTGTCGGGCATTGCCCACAAGGGTGACTCCTGCCTGTGGTACCGCCGCACTTTCACCGTTCCCAAGGAATGGAAAGGCAAGCGCGTGATGCTCAATTTCGGAGCTGTGGACCGTCTTTCCACCGTGTTTGTCAACGGTAAGAAGGCAGGCACGCACACAGGTGGCTACGATGCTTTCAGCTTCGACATCACCGATCTGCTCAAGTCGGGCGACAACGTGCTGGTGGTTGGCGCTTTCGACCCCAACGACGGACGCGCCGCATCGGGCAAGAACGGTCCTCGCGGCGACTACACTTTCACTTCAGGCATATGGCAGACAGTGTGGATTGAACCCGTTGAGAAGCAGCATATATCGCACATAAAGATAATACCCGACGTGCAGAACAAGCGCCTTGAGGTGACGGCATACGCCGGCGGTGAGGCCTTGCAGGTAGTAGCCGTGGCAAGCACCGGCGGACAGAAGGTGTCGGAAGCCGCAGGAACGGCCGGCAAGACTTTCTATCTCTCAGTGCCTAATCCGCATCTTTGGAGTCCGGACGATCCGTTCCTTTACGACCTCAAGCTGCAGTTGAAGAACAAACGCGGCAAGGTTGTCGATGAGATAGGCTCTTACTTCGGCATGCGCACCGTAGGTATGAAGAAGATAGACGGCGTGATGCGCCCGACGCTCAACGGTGAGTTCGTGTTCCATATCGGTCTGCTCGACCAGGGTTATTGGCCCGACGGCATCTTCACCGCACCTACCGACGAGGCTCTGCTCTACGACATCGAGCTGGCAAAGCGCGCCGGATTCAACGTAATACGCAAGCACATAAAGGTTGAACCGCAGCGTTGGTATTATCATTGCGACCGCCTCGGTCTCATGGTATGGCAGGACATGCCCAACCTCTGGGAGCCCGACGGTGCCGACTCCGTGGCTGTACGCAAGCAGTTCCGCGCCGAACTGAAGACCATGATCGACCAGCACGTCAATTCACCGTCCATCGTCATGTGGGTGCCTTTCAACGAGAACTGGGGCGCATTCGAGGCAACCGATATCACCGACTGGGTGAAACAGTATGATACTCACCGCCTCGTCAACGGTATGTCCGGCTACAACTACGCTCCCGGCTACCGCAAGGCTTACGGCGATCCGGGCAACGGCGACTTTGTGGACATGCACCATTACGGTAACATAGAGCCCAACGCCATAGCCAAACCCGATGACAAACGTGCCGCATCGCTGGGCGAATTCGGCGGCAAGGGATTGTTCGTCCGCGGTCACATGTGGCCTGTCCGCAACGACGCCTACGAGATGATGATAAACCGCGACGTGCTCACCGACACCTATGTCATGATGGCCACCGAGCTGGAACAGATGATAAACTACTTCGGACTGAGCACCGCCATATACACACAGACCACCGACGTGGAGCACGAGATAAACGGACTGGTGACCTACGACCGCCAGGTGGAGAAAATGAACCTCGACAAAGTGCGCGAGATAAACACCTCCGTGATAGAGGCTACAAGGAGAAAATAATTCTATTTTTTGAAATAGAGTATATAAATAACATGAGTTTGATATAGAATAAATATATCGAACTCATGTTAAATTAAACCAATCATATTATTTTCTGAATTATATAACAAATAAAAATAGTAATTTTGCCATTGACTTAAATAATTAAGTAAATGGCAAAAAATAAACTTGTAGTACCATTTCTGAAATGGGTTGGAGGGAAAAGACAACTTATTCCTGAAATAAAAAAATTTTTACCCAAAGGTATATCAAACTGCACCTATTATGAACCATTCATAGGGGGTGGAGCATTATTTTTTGAGCTACAACCAAAATGTGCCATTATAAACGATTATAATGAGGAATTGATAAATGTTTATAAAGTTATAAGAGATCATCCAAATGAACTTATTGAGGATTTAAAGAAACATAAAAATACAGCTGAATATTTTTATGAAATAAGAGCTTTAGACAGACAGCCTCTTTTTAATAATCTTACTAATATAGAAAGAGCATCGCGTATTATATACCTCAACAAAACATGCTACAATGGGTTATATAGGGTTAATAATGCAGGAGAATTTAATTCACCATTTGGAAAATATAAGAATCCGAATATTATTAACGAACCTGTTATTAGAGCTGTAAGCAAATATTTGAATTCAGCAAACATTCAAATATTTAATAAGGATTATCAAGAAATTTTAAAAGAAATACCGGCAAATTCATTTGTATATTTAGATCCTCCATATCATCCTATTTCAGAAAGTTCTAATTTTACAGGATATATACAAGGAGGATGGAATGAGAATGATCAAATTAGACTAAGGGATGTGTGTGATGATTTAACCAAAAGAGGTATTAGATTTCTTTTATCAAATTCAGCATCTGATTTTATAAGAGAAATTTATTCTGAATATAATATAAATATAGTTAAAGCTAATCGTGCGGTAAATTCAGACGCTTCTAAAAGAGGACAAATCAATGAATTTTTAATTAATAATTATGGATAAGTCAAAGAATGACAAAGCATGGGAAAAGATTTTTGTTAAATATGATATCCTAGACAAAATTTCAAAGGATGGAGTGGTTTCAATATCTTCGACAGAGATTAATGAGTTTAGAGAAGCTCGCTTAATGACAAAATTTGATCACCGTTCTCAACTTCCCAAATTATTTGTTAATAATCAGTTATCAATTTTGCCAACCTCTAGAGGTACATATGAGATTGGCAAATTTGAAACTTTTTGTGATTTTAATAAAGATGATGTAGAGATAACTAGTATTAATTTTCCTGATAATATAGAAAGTATTGATTATAAAGATATTACGAGTGAATCTATAGCAATAAATTGCGCTTATGTATCTAAAATATTACATGACTTCACTGGAGAAGAAGATCTGTTTCCTACTGTTTGTGGACGCATGAGTTCTTCTTTATTTGATTTTACGATTAATTCCGGACAAAAGAATTTCACAATAAATGTTGAGAATTCACAGATAGAGATAGATGGAGGTTATGAAGGTGACAAATCTTTAAATTTAATTGAAGCAAAGAATTATATTTCTGACGATTTCTTAATAAGACAATTATATTATCCATATAGATTATGGAGTGATAAAATTACCAAACGTGTTCGTCCTATTTTTCTTACATATTCAAATGGGATATTTCATTTGAGAGAATACGAATTTACTAATCCCTATTTATATAATTCTATCCGTTTATTACAACATAAGAAATATGCGATTCAGGAGGGAACTATAAATATAGAAAGTATAAATGAAATTTTAGATAGTATTCAGGTAGAACAAGAACCAGAAGTACCTTTTCCTCAAGCAGATAGTTTTGAGCGTGTGATAAATCTTTGTGAATTATTGAAACAAAGAGGTTTTATAAGTAAAGATGATATAACTCAGAATTATGATTTTGATTATAGGCAAACTGATTATTATTCAAATGCGGCTAGGTATCTAGGATTGGTAGAGTTTGTTACAGAGAATCAACAAATCGGATGTTCTTTAACGAAAGAAGGTTCTCGTATATTCGGTTTACCTATTATAGAAAGACAGTTGGCTTTTGTAAAGCTTATATTGACACATAGTGCATTTAAGAAAACCTTAGAACTTTATTTAGATAAGAGTGAGGTTCCAACAAAAGACGAAGTTGTTGAGATAATGAGAGAATCTAATTTATATAATATAGATTCAACAGAAACATATAAACGAAGAGCTTCAACTATTATTTCTTGGATAAATTGGATTTTAGGATTGATAGAATAAATGTATTATAACTAACCTTAGACAGAATTAAAATAGCATATATATTGCTGATGTACGGCTCACGCGGAATAACATAAGCCTCATATAAATAATAAATATAACCAATGACATGTTTCATATGTTGTATTTCCACCCCATTCCCTTTGCCGTATGCCATATTTTTTATACCTTTCCACTGCGTTTCCTCAATACGTTCCGGCGATGTTCGCGTGGTCTCTGCCGTCACGTATTGCATAAGGCGGACACCATGCGCTGCGGCGCCGTGTTTTCCGGACACGCATCATCTAACCTTCAGACAATATCTTATGCGACACATTCTTCTTTTGCTGGTCTGCCTCCTGTATGCCGGCCTCACGCCTTCGGTGGCAGACAACGGACCTGAACCCATAAGGTCAGGCGAGATATGGCCCGACAACAACGGTGTGCACATCAATGCCCACGGAGGTGGTATATTGTATCACAAAGGCAGATACTACTGGTATGGCGAAAACAAATGCGACACCACGAGCAGCGCCATGGTGGGTATCATGTGCTATTCGTCCGACAACCTCACCGACTGGAAGAACGAAGGTGTGGCGCTGCCTGTGACCGACGACGAGGGAAGCGACATTGTGCGAGGGTGCGTCATGGAGCGTCCTAAGGTGATATACAACGGCAGGAACCGCACGTTTGTCATGTGGTTTCACCTCGAACTCAAGGGCAAGGGCTATTCGGCTGCACGTGCCGCGTGTGCCGTGAGCAAGTCGCCGACGGGTCCTTTCAGATATGTCGGCTCGCTCAGACCCAACGCCGGACGTCTGCCTTTCGACATGACCGACGCCCAGAAGGCCGTGCTCGACACCCTGCGTGCCGAGAATTACGCCGAATGGTGGACACCGCAGTGGTATGATGCCATAGAGAAGGGACTGTTCGTCAAACGGGATCTGCCTGGCGGACAGATGTCGCGCGACATGCAGCTGTTTGTCGATGACGATGGAAAGGCCTATCACATATATTCCTCAGAGGACAACCTGACGCTCCACATAGCCGAACTGAGCGACGACTATCTCAGCCACACGGGCCGCTACGTGCGTCTGGCACCGGCCGGACACAACGAGGCGCCGGCCATATTCAAGAAAGACGGCGTCTACTGGCTCATCACTTCAGGCTGCACTGGATGGGCACCCAACAAGGCACGCATGTTCTCTGCCAAAAGTATCTGGGGGCCGTGGACCAGCCATCCGTCGCCATGCCGTGGCCCGAAGGAGGAAATTACCTTCGGCGGACAGGGCACATACGTCCTGAAAATTCACGGTCGCGAAGACGCGTTCATATTCATGGCCGACATCTGGCGGCCCGAAAAACCTTCCGACGCGCGCTATATATGGCTCCCGATACAGTTCCGCGACGGCGTGCCGTTCATAGAATGGATGGACAGCTGGACGCTCGATTTCTTCGACCGCCGTTGATTCAGCCACGCATCAGTCACGTGCAGGAGAATATACAGACCGCATTTGTCGCGACAAATCATAAAGGATGAAAATAATTCATGCATCATAAAACATAAAAAAACAATGAAAATGAAGAATACAGTCATGGCGTGTGCCTTGCTGGCATGTATGTCGGCCGGCAGCGCGCATGCGGAAAACAGAACAGGGGTAACGGAAAACAACGTGCAGACCGTCACCGTCGATCCTGCCACACGCTACCAGACGCTCGAGGGCTGGGGCAGTTCTCTGTGCTGGTGGGCGGCTCAGGTGGGCAACTGGGACGAGAAGAAGGTTGACGAGATAGTGGATCTGCTCACCTCGCCCGACAAGCTCAACATGAACATTTTCCGCTACAACATAGGCGGAGGCGACGAACCCTCGCATATCGACGGCCATATGGTGAAGGGCAAGGGAAAGCGTGCGGAGATGGAAGGATTCAAGGCTTCGCCCTCAGCTCCTTACAACTGGAATGCCGACAAGGGCCAGCGCACGCTGCTGCTGAAGATAAAGGAGAAAAGACCCGACGCCGTGTTCGAGGCTTTCTCTAACTCGGCACCCTACTGGATGACTTACAGCGGATGTGCCGCCGGCCACGAAGACCCGCGCAAGGACAACCTGAAACCGGAGTATTACGAGGCATTCTGCGACTATCTGCTCGATGTGTGCAGGCACTACAAGGACGAGTACGACATCGACTTCAAGACGCTCGAACCGTTCAACGAGCCTATCTCTGCCTACTGGAACGCGCTCGGAAGTCAGGAAGGATGCCACTTCGATCCGGAGACTCAGATGACAATCATCCGCATGCTCTATCCCAAACTGAAGGCATCGGGCCTTAACACCGTCATATCGGCGTCTGATGAGACTTGTCTCGAGCACTTCCTCATAACACAGAAGAAGTACAGAGACGCCGGCGATATATGGGACAAGCTGGGACAACTCAATACACACACCTATTCGGGCACCAACAAGCAGCGCCACGAGGTGCGCGAGCTAATGAGCCAGGCAGGCAAACCCTTCTGGCAGTCGGAGACAGGACCGAGCGGCGGAAGCGGTCTGGAGAGTAACCTTTTGCTCACTCAGAAGCTCTTCGACGACATGCGATACATGCGTCCGCAGGCATGGCTCGACTGGCAGATTATGGAAGAGTGGAACAACGAATGGTGTGTGCTGCGCGGCAACTTCAAGACGCAGGAGTACAACATCATAAAGAACTTCTACGTGCGCATGCAGATAACACGCTTCTTCAGGCAAGGCTGCACCTTCGTACGCACCGACTGCGACCAGTCGCTCGCCGCCATTTCGCCTGACGGCAAGCAGCTCGTTCTTGCCCTGCTCAACACTACCGACAGCAGCCGCAGCTTCAATGTGAACCTCAGTGGACTGAAAAAGAAAATAAAGAAGATAGAGGCATGGCGCACCGGTGCCACGGAAGACTGCGTGCCTACGGATGTGGTCGCACCGGCAGACAAGGTTCTGAACTATGAGAGTCCGGCCATGTCGCTCACGACATTTGTAGTGACGATGAAGTAAGGATATTGTTTTGTTCCGATAATTATGATATTATGGATGATGCTGCCTGTTTTCCGCAGGCAGCATTTTTTTATATGTAGTGTTCATAGCGTTGCGCTTGTCTAAGTATGGACGCAAGGTTCTGTGTCTTTGTTCACGTGTCATACAGGCTTTTTTAAAGAAAACTCAGGCGGCGGACTTACAGTTTTTCTTGACTTTTTTTTGACAAAATAAAATCGGAAAAGAGGTGTAAATAAATGTTAAATCAATCGTTTATAAGGCCTATTCCGGCCATATTGTCTTGTAGTACATTCTGTTGTGGAGTGCCGTCCGGTTGATTCTGCACTCCGTTTATGCCTGTTTCAGCCTCCGGTTTCGACTATATCAGGGCGTGATATTGAGTGTTTCAGGCCCTGATATGCACTCAATCGCATGCTGAAACGGTGCATTTTGCACGGCTGGAAAATCTTTCTTGAATGTAAACCTTTGATGTTCAGTATATTGCGCAAAGCTCTTATTTTTCGCGAATTTGCGTCCGACGGAGAGTCCGCGCGAAAATTCGCGAAATTTTTTTGGGGTAGAACAGAAAACTCAAGCGGGAAAACCGCAGGATACTGAAAATCTGTAACTGCGCTCTTTTGCCCTGCTTCCGGTTGAAAGCAACAGCGCCGGTATATGATGGATGCCAAGGTTTTCTGTTTCAAGCTATGTACACAGAATTTCTACTGAACCGTTTTTCACTTCTCATATCGCATGAACATACAGTCTGTCGTGGCGCGGCTGTGTGCGCAGTGAGGTATGCAAACGAAACGCCCGCCATGATTGTGGGTCATGGCGGGCGGCGGTTATTGTTATGTTCCTGATTTTATGTGTGTTTATTCGTCAGAAGTCCTTGCCTTCGAACATCGCTCCCGACGATACCTTTCCGCTCTGCGTCTTGCCTCCCGTGGCGTTGAAGAAGTAGCTTACGGACAGCATTATGTTGGGATAGCGTGGGCGAACGTAGGTCGATGACATGAGTGTCGCGGTGGAACGGCGGTTGTCGTAGCGCGCCGTACGGAACACGTCGTGAGCCACAAGCGACAGTGCCAGACGGTCGTGCAGCAGCTGGCGGCGCACGGCAAGGTCGAAGTAGCAGTAGGCTTTCTCGCGTCCCTGGGTGAGAATGGCGGGTCCCACGAAGTTGGCATCGAATTGCATGCGCGTGTCACGGCCCAGGTTGAAGTTGTTTATCATGGAGAACGAGTAGCTCGTGTTGGCGGCGTCGGTGCAGCCCTCGTAGTGACTGGTGAACTCATAGCGGAATATGCTGCCGTTGAGAGTCATGTCCCACCAGCGCAGCATCTTCATGCGCGTGTTGAGTTCGAGTCCGAAGGTGAAGTCGTTGCCGGCGTTGATGAGCGAGTCGAGAGTCACGCCCGGTTCGTAGGGCACTCTCACCTTGTCCATCACTCCGCGGCGCGAGCGGTAGAAGGCAGTGAGCGACAGGCTGTTCTCATTGGCAAACGTCTTGCGGTAGCCAAGCTCAAGGGTGTGTATGTATTCTGGATTTATGTCCGGATTGCCTATCTGTTTTGTGTAGTAGTCCTCGTATGTGATGTATGGTTCGAGCTGCCATATGCCTGGACGGTTGGTGCGGTAGGAGTAGCCCAGGGAGAAGATGTTGCCCCGTCCGGCGTCGTATGACACGTGGGCCGAGGGGAACAGCTCCAGACGTTTGATGTATCGGTCGGCGCCGGCGACCGATATGGTCAGCTCGTCTATGGTGTGGTCGGCGCGCAGTCCGGCGTCGAACTCAATGCGTCCCACCTTGTCTGTGAGCATGGCATAGAGCGAGTGTATCTGCCGGCGATAGAAGAACGGCGCGTGCAGGTCGTCCTGCCACACGAAGTCGGCGAGGTCGCGGTCCCAGTATTTTATGTTGTATGCTCCGTGTTCGCTATAAGATGTGTAGTGATAGCCCAGCTCCATGCGTCCCGTCTTGCGGTAGTTGAGCAGATAGGAAGCCTCGCCGTCGAAGTCCCAGTGGTGCTCCTTCTCATATCCGCGTGTGCCCTCGTAGCGTGCACCTGAGGTGTCGAACATGTTGCTCTCGGTGTATTCCAGCGCATACCAGTCGTAGCGCAGGCGTCCGTTCACGGCTATGCGGTCGCCCCGTTCGTTGAGCTTCAGCACGTAGTCGGCAGCCAGCTGCGCGAGCCTTTTCTCGTTGGAGTAGCGGTCGTGGCTGTCGTAGAGGTTCGAGTTTATCACCTCGTCGCCCTTCGTGCGGTGCTCGTAGTAGCTCATGTCGCCGCCGCGCCTGTTGTCGGTCATGCCGCTCTGCACCTCAAGCTGCAGCCGGTGTGCGCCCTTGTCATACTCCCATCCGGCCCGTCCGATGTAAGATATCTTGTCGCTGTGGCGCGTTCCGTCGGCGTCCGACGTTGTGGTGTAGTCGTCCACTATGGTCGTCTTCTTCTGTCTGAAGTCGCTCTTGCCCTTTATGTCCGACGCCGCCATGCCCACATACCAGTGGTTGGCTCCGCTGCGCCAGCCCACTGTGGCGTCGGTGTTCCATGTGCCTATGGTGCTTCCCGACACGTGTGCCGCTCCGCTCACGCCCCCGTCCGTCTGTCGGCGGGTCGTTATGTTTATTATGCCCACGTCGCCGTCGGTCTTGTATCGTGCCGAGGGCGTTGTCATTATCTCTATCTCGTCGATGTCGGCCGCCGCTATCTGCTCCAGTGCCTGCGTGCCCTCAAGCATCGAAGGCTTGCCGTTCACATAGACCAGGAACCCCGTGCTGCCGCGGAACGACAGGTTGCCGTCGGCGTCGATGCGCACCGACGGCGTAGATTTGAGCACATCCACGGCCGTGCCGCCCGATGCCGAGAGCACCGACGAGGCGTTTATCTTGCGCCGGTCGAGCTTGTACACCACCTTGTTTCGGTCGCGCGTCACCACGACTTCATCCAGACTGCTCTCCTCCATCTCCATGCTTATTGTGCCAAGGTCCACCGTTCGGCCCTGCCTGAACTCCAGCGGGTCGCTCTTGTATGTGCGGTATCCCATGAGCATGATGGTGAGCGTGAATCGTCCGTCGCGCATTTTGCGTATCTCGAAATGTCCGTTCTCCACCACGGCCGAAGCCACGGTGTTGTTCTTTTCGTCGGTAACAGCCACATTGGCATACTCCATGTCCTTGCCCGTAGCGGCGTCAACCACATGGCCTTTCACGGCCGGAACACCATTCTGGCCATAAACCGCGCCGAACACCACAGACATGATAAGCGTGATAATAAAGCGTGTCATAAACAGTAAGTCGTCTTTTCAGATTTCGTGCCCGGCATTAGTGTGGAGCCGGACTGATGTCAGTTAATAATAAAAATTAGGGTTTGAGCTATCCCTGCGTACAGCCGCATGCTGGTTGCAGGGGCAAAGACAGTGAAAGGTGAGAGCAGAGCAATATGTGAAAACGTAGTTTTTACATGATTGTCTATGCCGAACCGCCTCCTGTCTTATTGCAAAGACAGTGAAAGGTGAGAGCAGAGCAATGTGTGAAAACGTAGTTTTAACATGATTGTCTATGCCGAACCGCCTCCTATCTTATTGCAAAGATAATGAAAGGTGGGCGCAATGGCAAATAAAAGACAGTCGTTTTTAATAATTTGTATCAACCGGCCTGTCACTGTCTTATCGGGATGTAAAACTGAGAACAGGCACTGTCCGTTGTCTTACTTTACGATAAGACGGATAAATGTCAGTGCATGTGTACGCATCTTGCGGCATGCTCCGGCTAAGCGATGTATCAGTATGGTGGCGCAATATGCTGTATATTTGTATAAAAAGATGTTATCTGTCTTTTGCAAAACAGTGTGGTATGGAAATTTTTTTGTATGTTTGTGTCCGGATAAACATTTGTGTTTATTTTTTGAAATACAATCTTATAACCAGCCTTCAACCAAACTAAAAAACGACAATGAGGAAATACGGTCTTTTCATAACCATGTGCGTCGTGTGCATGTCGTTCGCGCTTACGGCGTGGTCGGCCGACGGTGCGCGTGAGAACGACTGGATGCTCCACGGCGGCAGATACAAGGCCTACGTGAAGCAGAGCGGCGGACGCCTGATAATGGGCAACGGACTGGTGGAACGTCAGTTCAAGGACGGCACCACAGTGGGTATGAACAATCTGATGACGGGCGAGGGAATGTTGCGCTCGGTGAGGGCCGAGGCCGAGCTGGAAATCGACGGTGTGCGCATACCTGTGGGAGGACTGCTCGGACAGCCGGCCCACAACTATCTGTTGCCTGAATGGATAGCAGACATGACGTCCGACCCCATGGCATTCAGCTTCGCGGGATATGAGACGTCGCCAATAAAGAAACGCTTCGACTGGAAACCGCGCAGCCAGTGGATATCGCTCCCCACGGAGTGGCCCGCCAAGGGCATTGAGCTCGTGATGAAATACAGAGCCGGCGACGAACTGCTGCGCCGTCTTGAGGCACGCTTTGCTTCTGACGACAACCGCACGACGATAGCTTCGTCCGATTTTTCGGGCGTTCTGCCCGAGGGATGGCGCGTGGTGACGTCGGAGGGCAACACAGCCAACGCCTTCTCCAATGAAGGTAAGACGGGCGAGATACTCATCCCGGCCAACACCTGCGCTTATGTGGAGAAGGACATACCACAGGAAACGGAGGTGGTTGTGGCAAGGATAACGCCCGGAACCGACCGCTCGTCGAGCTGGGGACCGGGAATGGCGTGGGTGTTCGACGGCCGTGTGGTGAAGCTCTACCTGCGTACGGCCGACTCAAGGTTTGGTATGACGGTGGACGGAAGCGAACGGATGCTGCAGACATGTCGCGTGGATGCGCCTGTATATATAAGGATGCAGCGCACGGGTGGCGTGCTCACGTGTGGCTTCTCCTACGACGGCAAGGCGTGGACAGAGCTTGGCGAGACTGACATTGAACCCACTTTGCAGTCGCGCTGTGTGCGTGCCGGCAAGATGGACCTGTCCGGTGGCAACACGGAGCACGCCGACAAGGGCGCTCCCGGACGCTGCCGCGTGGACCTTCTGAAGGTGATGGGCGGACTGCCTCAGAATAAGGGAGAACGTATGTTCGACTATCTGAAGGATCTTGAGGTGAACGTACACTACGAAATTTACGACGGTATACCGCTCATAAGCAAGTGGTTCACGCTCGGCAACGGTTCTTCGCGCAGTGTGCGGCTCGATACTTACAAGAGCGAGATACTCGCTGTGATGGAGCCGGAGAACACTGTTGTCTTCGACCGCAGCTTCACAACGCCCAATATAACGGTTGAGTCTGACCTTGTGCATGCCAATCAGCAGGACGGCGCCGACAGGTTCGACAACCTCATGATACAGCATCACGTTCATTGGAACAGGGATCCGCTCTATACCACACAGGTGGACTGGCCCATGAACATTCCATGTCTGCTTGAGAGTTATCCCGAGTACGGCCCGGCGGAGGATATAAGTAGCGGTGCGGTATTTGCCAGTCACCGTGTGTGGGAGCTCTTCCACGACACGTGGGACAGGGAGCGCAAGACGCTGCAGGTGAGAAGAATGTATCGTGTGGCTGCGCCGTGGATTCACGAGAATCCGATATTCATGCACGTGAGAAACGCTGACGACGCTTCCGTAAAAAAGGCAATCGACCAGTGTGCCGAAGTTGGTTTCGAAATGGTGATAATGACTTTCTGGAGCGGAGTGGACCTTGAGGACGACAGTCCAGCAAACCTTGAACGCATGAAGAAGTTGGCCGACTATGCCCACTCCAAGGGAATTGCTCTCGGAGGTTACTCGCTCCTGGCGAGCCGCAGCGTAGGAAAGGACAACGATGTGGTGATGCCTGAGGGCAAGACACCGCAGTTCGGCGCCGCACCATGCCTTGGAAGCGAATGGGGACAGCGCTATATGGACAAGCTGCGCAGATATTTCGAGACGACCGGACAGGACATTCTTGAGCACGACGGCAGCTATCCGGGTGATGAGTGCGCGTCGACATCGCATCCCGGCCACAGGGGTTTGGCCGACTCACAGTGGAAACAGTATCAGACCATAAGCGGTTTCTATAAGGACTGCAAGTCGAAGGGCATATTCCTGAACATTCCCGACTGGTATTTCATGAACGGCCAGAACAAGACCGGTATGGGCTACCGTGAGGCCAACTGGTCGCTGCCCCGCAAGCTGCAGGAGATAATAGAACGTCAGAATATATATGACGGCACGTGGATAAAGGCACCGTCGATGGGATGGATGATGGTGCCGCTGGTGGAATATCAGGGTGGTGGTGCGGCGGCGACCATAGAGCCGCTGAAGGAGCATCTGCCCCATTATGAGATGCGTCTTGCCAACAATTTCGGCGCGGGAGTGATAGCATGCTATCGTGGTCCGCAACTGTTCGATTCGCCGGAGACAAAAGCCGTGGTGAAGAAGTGGGTGGACTTCTATAAGGCTCACCGCCCTATCCTCGACTCGGACATAATACATCTGCGCCGTCCCGACGGAAATGACTGGGACGGTTTCATACATGTGAATCCTGCTCTGAAGGAAAAAGGTCTCATGATGCTTTACAATCCGTTGTCGCACGACATCAGGAAGAAGATACGGGTGCCGTTGTATTACACCGGACTGAAGGACAAAGTGACCGTCCGCCATGCTGACGGTACCACCGAGAAACTGCGTCTCGACAGTGACTGTTCGCTGCTTATGGACATAGAGATACCGGCAGGCTACTGCAGTTGGTACGTGTTTGAGTGACGTGCGGATGTTTTTCCGTGCACCTTTTGCAGCGTTCTGACTATGCATCGGTAGGTTTCTCAGACGGTAGTATGCATCTCTCTGATTGTTGCAGGAATTGTTTCCGTCAGGTGGAAAGGTTGGTGTAAACAGTCAGGAGATATGTTGTCACGCTGTCATTTTCATACAACAGCAAATTCATTAAGTATTCATACCGGCCGCATCCATGGGCGTCAGCCATGCGATGCGGCCGTTTCTCATTTTCGGGCATAGTCTGATAGTAATGAAAACGTCGCAAATGGACAAAACGAGCGCGAACAGACAACATGGCCGTTTTGTGCTGATTACTTTTTCATATACACATCGCGAAGTATAGAACAGTGATTTTTGTAAAACTTAACACAATATTTTAGTTTTCATATCCTTTTGGTTTTTTTCGTTATTTTTAGTCTGACGCATTGTCTTTGCAACTCTCTTTATAGATAAATTTGTAATGGCCTGACGCCTCTCGACCGCTGTTTTTCATGGTCACAGAGTGCGGTTTGTGGTTATGTGTGAAGATAAATTCACGACCAAAGACATTACATCTATGAAAGGAAAAGTAATACGTATAATAAATTTTGTGCTGTGTATGATTGTCGGGATGCAGTGTGTCTCGGCCCAGACACCTGATTCTATGGCGGTGTATGGGCCTGAGATGGCAGAGAAACTCTGCACGGCGGCAGATACACTGAAACTTATGAAGAAGGAAAAGCCGTGCATCTACGAGTTGCCCTACTCCATTCGCACAAGCCGGCCGGACTATAAACGCATGTGGCTTAACACGGGTGTGCTGTTCGCCGGCGGTCTTACAACGCTCGGAGTACTCGAACTGCTGCCGGAGAATGCCACTGCTTGGAACAAGGAAGAGCTGCGCAAGGTGCCGTTCTTCAAGCGTTGGAGCAATCATGTGAAGCAAGGTCCCGTGTGGGATAAGGACGATCTGATATTCAACTACGTGCTCCATCCTTATGCCGGTGCGGCCTATTACATGAGTGCGCGCAGTCTCGGATTCAATGTTCTGGGCTCTTTTCTTTATTGTGCAGGTATATCCACCATATTCTGGGAATACGGAATAGAGGCCTTTATGGAGATTCCGTCGATACAGGATCTTATCATAACTCCGCTGTCGGGCCTGATACTCGGCGAGACATTCTATCGTGTGAAAAGACATATTGTGGACAACGGTTACACGTTGTGCAACTCTAAGGTGCTTGGAAACATTGTGGCGTTTCTGGTAGATCCGGTGAATGAGGTGATAGGTCTGTTTGCCGGCAATCCTTGTCGAGAGCTTGCTAAACGCAAGGTGGACATCTCCTGCACGCCGTGGGTGAACAGTTTCAACGGCACGTCGTTTGGATTTACACTCAATATTATAAGCCTGTGAAGACCGGCAGAAGACTGAAGCGTCGGTCTTTAAGCACACTGCCGGTGGCGTGGCACGCGTTGTTGTCTGCGTGTCACGCCTTCTTTATGTCCTGTTTTTTTATTTACCTGCACCGCATGCTTGTACGGTCGGAAGTTTTTATCTATTTTTGTAAAATATAGAATGAGCCCCGGCAATGGCATACAGGGAATACTCTGTGTCCTATTCTTGCCGTTGCGATTGTATTTCATATTGTTGTTGTGCGAGCCTATGGCGCTCCGCGGTGTGGTGGACAGCCGTATGGCAGGACATGCCGGCATGGTGAACGGTGCGCATGACGTACTTTACTGACAAAACAAAAACTTATATATGACGGGCGGATGACCTGCCGCCTGCTACCATTAACCCGAACAACCAAAGACATGAAAAAGATTATCTTCAGTCTGCTTTGCCTCAGTCTGCCTATCACGGCGGCGGCACAGCAACCCCTCGGCGGATTTATCTACGGAACGGAGACACAACCTGCGGGCGACGAATGGCAATCGCCGCAACGGCTTGCACTCAATAAGGAACAGCCGCGAGCCACGTTTTTCTCATTCGCCGACGTAGAGTCGGCCATGAAAGTGCTGCCTGAGAACAGCGCCTACTGGCAGAGTCTGGACGGTACATGGAAATTCCACTGGGCGCCTGACCCCGAGAACCGCCCCAAGGACTTTTATCTTTCGGCTTATGACGACACTGCATGGGACGACATAAGTGTGCCTTCTTGCTGGAATGTAGAAGGCATAATGAAGGACGGGACGCTCAGATACGGCGTGCCTATATACTGCAACCAGCCCGTGATATTCAAGCACACGGTGGCTGTTGACGACTGGAAGGGCGGTGTGATGCGCGAACCTGACAAGAGCTGGACAACCTACAAATACCGCAACGAGGTGGGATCGTACCGCCGGAGGTTCACCGTCAGCGACAAATGGAAGGGTCGTGAGGTTTACATCAACTTCGATGGGGTGAATTCTTTTTTCTATCTTTGGGTGAACGGACGTTATGTCGGATTCTCCAAAAACTCGCGCAACACCGCTACATTCAACATAACGCAGTATCTGACAAAGGGTGAGAACGTTGTCGCTGTGGAGGTTTACCGCAGCTCGGACGGCTCTTTCCTTGAGTCGCAGGACATGTTCCGCCTGCCGGGAATATTCCGCAGCACCTATCTCACGGCGGCTCCCAAGTTGCAGATGGGCGACATGAAGATAAACACTGACATTGCTGCGGACGGCAGTGGTGTGGTGGATGTGAGTGCGTTTGTGCGCAACCTCAACCGCAAGAGCGCAAAGGGATGCTCCGTGAACTATCGTGTGTATGCCAACAAACTGTATTCTGACGAAATAATGGGCGAGGCGATAAGTCCCGTTATGTCGGAAACATTCGCCGTGGATGGTGGCGGACGCAGCGAGGTGAGCACACGACTGACAGTTCCTTCGGCCCGTCTGTGGTCGGCGGAGGAACCTAACCGATATACGCTGGTGGCCGAGCTGAAGGACAAAAAGGGCCGGACGGTGGACATAGTGTCGTCATACTTCGGTGTGCGCAAGGTAGAGATAAGAGACACAAAGGCCGCTGACGACGAGTTCGGACTGAAAGGTCGCTACTTCTACGTGAACAACCAGCCTGTGAAACTCAAGGGAGTGAACCGTCAGGAGATAAGCCCCGAGCGCGGCAATGCAATAACACACGAGCAGATGGAGCACGAAATAATGCTCATGAAGCGCGCCAACATCAACCACGTGCGCAACTCCCACTATTCGTGCAACCCCTACTGGTATTATCTCTGCGACAAATACGGCATATATCTTGAGGACGAAGCCAACATCGAAAGCCACGAATATTACTACGGCGAAGCCTCTCTCTCGCACGTGCCGGAGTTCAGGGACGCCCATGTCGCACGTGTCATGGAGCTTGTGCATGCCCATGTCAACCATCCGTCCATCGTCATCTGGTCGCTCGGAAACGAAGGCGGACCCGGCAAAAACTTCAAGGCCGCCTACGACGCGATAAAGACCTGGGACACGACGCGCCCCGTGCAGTATGAGCGTAACAACGACATTGTGGACATGGGCTCCAACCAGTATCCGTCCATTCCGTGGGTGCGTGAGGCTGTTAAGGGCCGTTTCAACATAAAATATCCGTTCCACATATCCGAGTATGCCCACAATATGGGCAACGCCGGCGGCAATCTGGAAGACTATTGGGAGGCCATCGAGTCGACCAACTTCTTCTGCGGAGGTGCCATCTGGGACTGGGTGGATCAGTCGCTCTACAATTATGACAAGACCGACGGCACACGCTATCTGGCCTACGGTGGCGATTTCGGCGACAAACCCAACGACGGCATGTTC
The DNA here is from genome assembly GCF_037890215.1 of Prevotella sp. HCN-7019. NCBI lineage: Bacteria > Pseudomonadati > Bacteroidota > Bacteroidia > Bacteroidales > Prevotellaceae > Prevotella > Prevotella sp. HCN-7019. Next base: position 493,281 of record NZ_JBBKBO010000001.1, read on the forward strand.
TGCATGAACGGCATACTGCTGCCCGGACACAGACCTAAGCCTGCATATTATGAGGTGAAGAAAGTCTATCAGAACATAGGTGTGAAGGCTGTGGACATTATGAAGGGCCAGATAGAAGTGTTCAACAAGAACTACTTTGTGCCGTTGAAGATGTATAATATGGTGTGGTCGCTCTGGAAAGACGGCCAACGCATCACGGAGAGCAACGTGTTCCGTGGTCCGCGCAACATCCTCGGTCCGAGAGAGAAAGCCGTTTACAGTCTTCCGATAAGCTTCAAAGGGCTCGACCCGCAGGCCGAATGTTTCGTGAAGGTGCAGTTCCTTCTGGCTCAGGACATGCCGTGGGCGAAAAAGGGATATGTGCAGATGGAGGAACAGTTGCCGCTGAATGAGGTTGCTCCTTTCACATCGATAGCCGAAGCTGCGGGCAGCGGCAGACTCACACTGACCGAAGCTGACACCGTAAGCACCGTCAGCGGCGAAGGCTTCAGCGTGGCTTTCAGCAATACGACAGGAACAATAAACAGTCTGAAATACGGCGACCGTGTGATATTCGCCGACGGCAACGGCCCGCGTCTCGACGCTTTCCGTGCCATGACCGATAACGACAACTGGGCCTACCGTCAGTGGTTTGCCAAGGGACTGAATGATCTGCGCCACCGTGTGCTCCACCGTTCGGCCTACAAGAGGAAGGACGGCGCGGCGGTGGTGGCTTACACCGTGGAGTCGCAGGCACCCTGCGGATACAACATTCGCGACCTCGGCATAAGCTCAGGACGCTATGAGATAACCCGGGGAAAGGAATTCGGGCCGTCCGACTTCCGCTTCATCACCAACCAGACGTGGACTGTATATGCAGACGGATCGGTGGAACTGCAGGCCAACATCACGTCGAACGACCCGACACTGTGTCTCGCCCGCCTGGGATATGTCATGAGGACACCGTCCGATATGAACAATTACACCTACTACGGCCGCGGTCCGCACAACAACTATAACGACCGCATGAACGGCGCGTTCGTTCAACTTTATAAGACAACAGTGGACAGCATGGCTGTCGATTTCCCAAAACCGCAGTCGATGGGCAACCGCGAGGACGTGCGCTGGTGTGCTCTTACCGATGCCGACGGACAGGGAGCGCAGTTCATAGCAGCGGGCGGCAGCATGTCGGCGTCGGCTCTGCCGTGGTCGGCCATGCAGATGGTCTGCGCGCCACATACCTATCAACTGCCTGAATCTGAAGGCAACTGGCTTCATCTCGACATGAAGATGATGGGCCTCGGCGGCAACAGCTGCGGACAGGGCGGGCCGTTGGAGGAATACCTCATAAGGGCCGGCAGCCACACGATGGGCTTCATCATACGTCCGGCAAAGGGCAACCTGACTATGCGTGCCAAGGTTTCGGCCGCCGGCGAACTGCCTCCTGCCATTGAGCGCGACGCTGCGGGAATGGTCAGCATGACGGGTGGCGAGGACGGTTCACAGATATGCTACACACTGGACGGAAAGAAAAAGACATACATCTATAAGTCTCCGTTCGCCCTGCGCGAAGGCGGTCGCGTGACGGCATGGCACAAAGGCAACGAGCGTCTGAAGGTGACGGCAGACTTTGAACGTATTGAGAACATACCGGTGAAGGTGGTGTATGCCAGCAGTGAGGAACACGGCGAAGGCGATGCAGCCCACATTGCCGACGGCGACAACGGCACCTACTGGCACACGGCCTACTCGGTCACAGTGGCACAATATCCTCACTGGATAGACTTCGACTGTTCTGAGACCAAGATGATAAAAGGTTTCACCTATCTGCCGCGGCAGGACAACCGCAACGGAAACATAAAGATCTATCGTGTGCAGGTGAGCGACGACGGCAAGAACTGGGGCGAACCAGTGGCCGAAGGAACCTTTGAGGACGGTTTCAAGGAGAAACGCGTGATGTTCGAAAGTCCTGTCAGGGCGCGCTACGTGCGCTTCACGGCTCTCAGTTCGCAGGACGGGCAGGACTTTGCCACGGGTGCCGAGATAAAGATACTGGATTGAAAAACATGCCGCCGGTGCACGTTTACATTATGACGGTGCAGCGGACTGATAACAGATGCGCGGTGTGATAGTCTTGATATGCAGGGTATCGCACCGCGTTTTATTCTTGATAATATTGAGGACAAACGTCTGTGTGAAAACAAACAGTGTGTTATGCCGTGACAGAAAGGCGGATGCAATTATTATGTCACAGTCATACCGTATGGCTTTTACCTTATCCTTCAGATGTCTCTTAAATGACCATTAATGTCGGTAGACGCGTTTGTACTGGTTGCGGTGCACTTTCTGTCCAAGGCATTACAATGCAGACGATGTTCGGAGATGTGCTGTGCTCATCGTCTGCGTCTTGTGCGCTTCCACCATAAATAATATCCGCTTATTGGCAGTATGCCTCCGATAAGGGCTGCAAGAAAGTAGATTATCTTGGTGATCGTTCCTCCCCAGCTTCCGGTGTGCAGTACATAAATCCATCCTTTCATCTTTTTTGATTTGGGTGTCTGGTTGTGTGATACAAGTCCGGTTATCTCTCCAGACTTTGGATTGAATTTAATTGTGTCCGTCCTGCGGATGTTTCCAGGTAGACTTACTTGTGCCTGTTTTGTTTCCAGACGTATGGACGCATATTCAGGATACTTTGATTGAAGCTGTGATATCACTTTATTCCATACTGTGTATTCGAATGTTCTCTGCTTTTTCTTTCCTTTTTCTCCTTCTGAAGAGCGATTCCCGTTTGATAACGAAGTCTTTGATGATACTGATGCTCCAAACAGACGGTATGTCATATTGCGGTACCATCCGAACGACCATGTGAGTCCGGTAAGTGCCATCAGCAGTAGAAAGATGGTTGAGTAAAAGCCCAGCGACACATGGCTGTCGTACAACAGCCGGCGTATTCCTTTGCGGCAGTTCAACGAAAGCCTGTTTTTCAGAGCCTTGCGGTTGCGTGGAATCCATATTATAAGTCCGGTGATAAGAATCACAACCATCAGTAATGTGGTTACACCAACAACAACCTTGCCTGTTGATTTTTCTCCTTTTTTTGCCGGAGAATCCATTAACCATCTGTGGAGTTTGCGCATTGTCTGGAAGAAAGGCGGACTTTCTGTCCATCCGTTGACTTCTCCCGTATAGGGATTCACGCTCAGAGTTCTCTTTCCTGCTCCTTTTATGCTGACCATGCATGTTCTTTCTGGATCCGCGGAAAGCTGTATTGATGTTATTTCAATGGTGTCTGACATCTGCATGCAAACTTTTTGTGCAATTTCAGATGGCTTCAGCGGATTGCCTTTTTCGGGTCGTTCCACCCGATAGAGTGATGGATTCAGGCTCTCGGTGACTTCATTTTCGAACACCAGGGCTGCCCCGCTAAGACAGATTATGCTTATAATCAGTCCAAGCGGGACAGACAGCCACAAATGTATCTTGCGGAAGAATCTGTTCATTTTTGTTTTTATTGGTTAACGTTGTTGTCAATGCTGTTTCAGGAAACTTACACCCTGAATGGCTTCTGTGTCTATTTCTGTTCCACGTGTAGCTGTACCATCGGCAGCAATCTTATAAAGTGCGGGCAATGATCCGTCGGTGAGTTCCACTTCAAATGTGATTGTATGCTCATCCGTGTTTACCGCGCAGGCCAGAGCAATATCGTTTATCTTGGACGGTTCCGGCATGCCTTTGACTTCTGTATAAGTCTTTGTCTTCACGTCGAATATGCCGAACTTCTTGTGCGAGCCTTCCGTCACGCCGGCTGTTCCTGCCTCGGTGTACATCTGGAGACAGAACTTATTGTCACCCATATAGAAGCATTTCCACATGTAGTGTCCGGTTATGTCTGTCAGGTTCACATAGTAGTCGTTGTCTATGGCCACAGGTTTTCCGTTCTGTATGTTGCTGCCACTTATGCGGAGTACTGCCGACGGAACTTGCGGCACGGTCTGTCCGTAATTCTTTATGGTACTCTGACAGAATAGGTAGATCTCGTCTCCCACCACTTCTATGCCAGTTTCTGTGCGTGAGCGTTGGTTGCCTTTTATCTGTCCGGCCTCCTTTCCTGGATGGTCAGCGCTTTTGCGGACAATAGTGTTCTGATATTTCAGATATTCCTTTTCGCTGTCGTTGGGATCAAACTTGTATACACCTATGTACAGATTGTTTGCCAAGTCTGTGTAAGTGGCTTTAGGATTCTCCGGATCAATCTGCATACGCTTTGTTGCATACGACAATAATACATAGTCGCCATATTCCGCAATGTCGCCCACACCCCATGTCTCTCCTTCCATCAGGCTTGCCGGCTCCTTGGTAAGATCGTCACAATCGATTATTCCGTCTACCACAGCGGCCTCGAATGTATCAAGGTTTATGAACTTCACACGTTCATAGTGCCCGTTGCCGGTCTGGTCAGACATACCTATGAGATAGTTCTTGAATATGCCTCTTGCTTTTACATCACCGTCGAGAGCCACACCGTTGCCAAACTGTGTCAGTTTTCCGTCAACAAGTTTCCATGCCATCGTGATGTAATCAGACGAAGAGCCACCCTGCGATGGATAGTTCATTCCGATGAGCATCTCGTTGCGGTAGTTTACGAAATCAGGGTTGTTGCCACTGAAGTATATGCGTCCGTTCGGATTTGTTGGGTCGAGCGTTCCGCCTGTAGGGTCGGCTGTGAGTTGCAGATAAGCCCCATTGTTTTCGCCAGAACCACTCATTACCACATATTGTTCTGTTGCAGTGCTGCCAATTCCTCCTGATCCGCTTCCTCCGTTGTTACTGTCGTCCTCACTGCTGCATGCCGTTAACGAACAGGCCATCGCAGCAAGTCCAAGAATGTTAAGATAAATTCTTCTCATATTTATTTCTTTTTTTATTGTTATTTGCTAAAAGTATATCCCACCTTTATTGCGAAGGCACGTCCAGGTTTCTGCATCTTGAAGTTGTCGTACAGTCTGGCATTTGCTATATTTGTGCATTCGGCAGAGACGGTGAACTCCTGTTTCTTTCCGAAGTTGTAGCTTACGAACAGGTCGTGCGACAGCTGTGTGGGCACCTCAAGCTCCGGATTGTTGTATGTGTTCCATTCGTAACTGAACTTGTGGATGTATCCCACCATGTACTGAATGTCGAGTACTGAACCCTTTATGAACAGGTCGCGTAACGTGATGCCTGCCTCTCCGTTGCCATACATATAAGGTATGGCAGGTATGCGTTTCTTGTAGTTCTTGCTCACCCGTTGCGTTCCGGCCACATACTTGGTCATGCTTCTCATGTCGATGTAACTGAAGTTGCATCCGGCGAAGAACATCTCCTTGAACGTATATCTCACTCCGAAGTCGCCGCCCAGGTTGCGCACGCCTCCGTCGTTTTTAGATGTGGCACGTCCGTTGTCGTTGTTGGTTGTGCGGCGTATGTAGTTTTCTATTTCACGGTATTGCAGAGCCGCGTCTATTGTCAGCCTGTGCAGAGGCAGGTCTATTGGACTTGCCGTTATGCTGAGGTTCAGGTTGTTGCTCGATTCGGGCTTCAGGCTGGAGTTTCCTCGCTCAATGTCATCACCCGAACCGAACAGTTCGCGACTAGTGGGCAGTCGGAGCGCATACTCATACGATAACCGCAGCTGCACATGTTTGCCAAGAAAATATGTTGACGCCAGTCCTCCTCCCCAGTAAGCTGAAGTGTTGCTGAAGTCGCGGTAGTTGTTTCCACCTTCCGGGTCGAGGTAGGCTTCCAGATGATTCAGATAGTTTTTTACGAATACCGAAGTGTTCCACCGTCCCTTGTAATCGTATTTGTAGCTCAGTCCGGTTACGGCCTTCATGCTCTCCTGTGGATGATCATACTCCGGTTTCTGTAAAGTCTCGTCCTTTCCCGAGCGTGAGAACGATGTGAAGGTTGAGCTTAGCGAAAGCGAGTGTCCCTCGTAAGGGAAGAGAGCCACGCGCAGGTTAGCCGCTCCGTTGTTGTCGCGGTAGCGGTATTTTGTGTATGCCAGCTCGCCAGGTGCGCTTTTAGGTTTGCTGCGTTCGCCCAGCCAGTTGTAGTTGCAGCTGGCTGTGTCGGCGGCATACGACTGTCCGAAATTATAGTTTCCGTTCAGTGCCACGTGCAGTCCGTGCAGAACTTTGAACCGTTTCTCGTATGTCAGCTGTGGCATGAGCGTGTTGGCCGTGGTGTAACGGGCTCCGTACACCCAGTTCATATTCGATGCGTTCTGCGTCTGTTTGTACTCGTATCCGCCGGTGAATCCCAGCAGCAGCCGGTCGGCATAAGGTTTGTCCACCACGCCTATCTTTATTATGGCAGCCTCGTTGTGATACATCGCGTGGAAGCGTCGCACCTTCAGGTCTTCGTAAACCACCTTGTTGCCGTTCTCGCCGAATTGCGTGTAGTGGTCTATGTTCACCTTGTAGTCGTTGTCCGAATAGTTCTGATAGGCGTTGAGCGATATGTGGAAACCTTTCTTCGAGGTCCATTCTGCATACAGATTGCTCTTGTGCGTGTTGAACGATCCGAACGAGTAGGACGCGTTTATGCGTGTACGGCGTCTGTTGTCCGTCACTATGTTGATGGCTCCTCCCAGTGCATCGCCTCCCAATTCCACGGGCACCACTCCCTTATACACCTCCACGCGCCGTGCCAGTCCGGCAGGAATGTTGTTCAGTCCGAATGCCGAGCTCATGCCGTCCATTGGCACTCCGTCGATGAAGATCTTTACGTGTCTTCCAGAGAAACCGTTGAGCGTCACGCTGGTCTCTGAGCCCAGTCCTCCGTTCTGTCTTATTTTCACTCCGCTTATCTTGTCTATTACATTGGCAAGGTCGAATGTTGTGTTCTTCAGTTTCGATGTTTCCATTATCGAAACATTGTATGCAAGCCGCTGCACCATCTCTTCTTGGCTGAGTCCTTTTACCACCACCTCGTTCAGAGCGAGGGCGTCCTCCTTCATCATCACTCTGATGTATTGGTCACTGCCACATGTTGTGAGTATGTGTTCTTGTGTCTTGTATCCCAGATAGTTCACTATCACACGACATTCCTCCGGCTTCTGTTTTAAGGAAATGTTGAACTCGCCCTGTGTTCCCGTTATGCCGCCGCTGATGAGAGCGTCGTTCTCTGTGGAGCGCACCTCCACCGACGCGTGGCTGAGAGGGTCAAGTGTCTGTTCATCCATCACCTTGCCTTTTATGACATATGATATCTGCGCGCGGACAACAGAGCCTGACATTAATAACGCAAAAGCAAACAGAATAAATAAATATGGTCTGTTTCGATTCATTATCACCTTCTTCTTACTTATTTTTTCCGGGTGCAAAGTTACTTTCTCCCGTATTCCGGCGCAATACTCATTGTTTGGTATTTTCCCATGGTGTGCCCTGCGTGTTATCATCAATAATTATGTATCATTCCACACGCCATTTCCTGCTTCGGCCATGACAACAAAAAGCGGACATGGAGATCCATGTCCGCAGGCTATGATGAGTAGAACCACACAGTCCTACACTATTTTCTGGTTGCGCTCGCGGAATTTGTATGGCGACATGCGGTAGGTCTTTGCGAAGACATTATAGAAATAGCTCATGCTGCCGAACCCGCATTTGCCGCATATCTCCTTTATCGGCATGTTGGTCATGATAAGCTGGCTGGCGGCATACTCCATCCTCACCTCATTGACAAACGCCACGAGCGGTCTGCCGCAACAGCGTCGCATCACGCGGCTCACATAGTCGCCGTTGTGTCCGGTGAGCTGCACAAAGCCTTCACATCCGCGGCAGAAGTGTTCCGGCCGGCGGAATAGCTTCATGGCGTTGGCCAGCCACTGCGGTGCAAGGTCGTGGCCTGTGCCCGACGGTTCGCCAGTCACGGCGCAGAATATGTCCGTCATCAGACTGTCGAGCTGCACGATTGTGCGGTTGCCCTTCATCACCTTCTCCACGCGTGTGGTGATGTCTGCCAGTGTCTCGTCGGTCAGACTGAACCGGCAGGGCAGCGCTTCGGCCGTCCAGAACAGCGTGCGGCAACCCTCGAAGTAGCGCCGGCGGTAGTGGTCGAGCGTGGCGCGGTGAAAGGCCACATTCACAATAGTGAGTGTGCCGCGCACCGATGTGAAGGTGTGCACGTCCTCTGGCCGCATCATCACGAGGTCGCCCCGCTGCAGCTTCATCCTGTATCCGTTGACGTGGTGTATGCCAGTGCCGCTCTCCACCCAGAACGTTTCGGCGTAGTCGTGGGTGTGCATGGACAGGTCGCCCGGCGACGATATGTTGACGCGGGCTATGTGGAAGGCTTCCTGCGGACCGATGAAGTCCGACAGACTGAACTGTACTGCCTGTTGCTCTTTCATGTTCTCATTGTGCGGTTGAGCCGTGACGGGGCATGTCCTGCCGGGGTGTTGTGTCGGAATAACGCAACATTTATCCCCAAAACAGCAAAGAAACATACTTCATCCAGCAATAATTATAATTACTTTTGCAAAGTAATCAAATCTGTTGCAAACCTACAATCAAAACACAGGTAAATATGAAAAGAATTTCAATACTCCTCGTATTTCACATCCTCATGGGCGCCTGCTGCATGGCGCAGAGCAATGCCGAGCGCAAGGAATACGCCTCGCGCGTGAAGGCTGCATTTGTAAAGGCGTGGAACTCATACATGAACTACGCCTACGGCATGGACGCCGTGAATCCCATTTCGGAGAAAGGCCACAACTGGTATTCGGAATCGTTGCTCATGACGCCCGTCGATGCTTACAGCACCATGTGTCTCATGAATCTGAAGAAACAGAAGAAGCAGGCGCGTGAACTCATATTTAGCCGCCTCAATTTCGACAAGGACATGGACGTGCAGCAGTTTGAGATAGCCATACGCATGGTGGGAGGACTCATCTCTTCCTATCTGCTCGACGGCGACAGACGTTTCCTCGAGCTGGCGAAAGACCTGGGCGACAGGCTCATGCCGGTGTTCGACACGCCTACGGGAATACCTTATCGCATGGTGAACCTGCGCACTGGAGCCATAAGCGGCAACGTGACCAATCCCTGCGAGGTGGGATCCATGCTGCTTGAATACGGCATGCTGAGCAAGCTCACGGGCGACCCGAAGTATTATGACAAGTGCAAGCGCGGCATAGTGGAGGTTTACAAGCGTCGCGGCAAGACCGGACTCGTGGCAGGAGGGATAAACTGCGACACGGGCGAATGGACCGACAACAAGGCGCACATACGCGGAGGCATCGATGCCTTCTACGAATATCTGCTCAAGGGTTACATCCTCTTCGGCGACGAGGACCTGCTGCACATGTGGCAGACATCGCTCGACGGTGTGAACCGCTACCTGGAAGACCGTACCGCCGACGGCTACTGGATAGGCGAAGCCGACATGAACACCGGCGAGCGCACGGCCACCGTGTTCGGCGCTCTCGACTGTTTCTGGAACGGATGCCTCGTACTTGCCGGCGAGACGGAGCGTGCAAAGAAACTGCAGGAGTCGATCTTCAAGATGTGGACCATGCACGGCATAGAGCCCGAGGCCATCGACTACAAGACCATGCAGGTGCTCAGTCCGGGTTACATGGTGCGTCCCGAGGCCATCGAAGCCACCTACTACGTGTGGCGCGCCACGGGCGACAGCCGTTATTACGAGATGGGCAAGACCATGTTTGAGTCGATAGAGAAATACTGCCAGACCGAAAACGGATATGTGCAGCTGAGCGATGTGCGCACAAAAGAGAAGTGGGACACGCTGGAGAGTTTCTTCTTCGCCGAGACAATGAAATACTGCTATCTGTTCTTTGCGCCCGAAAAGGTGTTCAGCTTCAAGGACTATGTGCTCAACACCGAGGCCCATCCGCTGCGCAACACGTGGGACAAGGGATGGCGCGGCGACTACATGATGCACGGCGGTGGTGACGGACGTGCTGCGCAATGAGCGGCGCGCGTGGTCATTCGTCGGCCGTACCGTAGTGTGACAATACGTGTTGGTTGGATATTACGGTCTTATTCATTGATTATTTCATGAAATTTTTATTTTTGATTTAAAATTAGAAATTGATTAAAATGAAGAATAGAAAGAAATAAAAAGAATTATTCATAATAAAAAATAAATATGTATTTCATCAATTAATATCCTGATTATTGTCATAAAAATATTTATATATGGATATATTGTATGAAAAAAATTGCATATCTTTGCAGCAATCATATTGCAATAGCGTTGTTTTATGATTATTTAGTGAGAAATAATAGCGTTTGCTGTTCGGTCATGCACATTGAAACCTAGGAAATTTCAAGTAAGCAATAAGAATCGACAAGAAGCAAATGCCTGCATATCGTGGGCGTTACTTGTTATTCTTATCAGCTTTCCTAGGGCTGCAATGTGGACAGGTTTCGTCCACGTGTTTGTATCCTTAGGACATTTTGTATGAATCATGGCAATCGCACATTTTGAAGAGTTATCAATTTTTTAATCTAAAAATGTGTAATTATGAAGAGACAGTTTAACTTTTTGTTTTCGGTGGTAATGATGGTTGTTGTACCACTTGGATTTTGTTCTTCTTGTGACAATGATGAAGTAGAGGATGTTCATGATAGTAGTCAAGGAGGAAATTCTATGACAGTTGATCCTAATGTGGATGATGAAAGTTTACCATTTATTGGTGAATGGAAAGGTATGGGCCCATATCATGCATCGGGAACTCCAAGTGGAAGCTATGGAGTCGTTAGTGGAACATGGATATTTTACAATGATGGAACGTACTATTGGGAAGGTTATAATTCGTATGATTATTCTTATACGGAACGTGGAAAATGGCATTATAATGCGGAAAATTCTTTACTTATAACAGACGGTAGCTGTGGGTTGGTATGGCAGATTGTCGATATGTCAGATGGTCAATGGACCGGTACGATAATGACAAAAGGCGGAACATATACATATAAGAAAACAATGGCAGACACTCGTGTCGGTAATGTTTTGGTAATAGATTATGGTAAGAATAAACTTGTGGTGCAGGATACACTCTTTTCTGCAAAACTCTCAAATCAGTCATACAGATTTGGAATATGTTACGGAGACAAGGATAATCTTGTGCCAGAAACATATACAAGGGTGTATGCAGACTCTTTGATAAAGTCATCAAACATATTTAAAGTACAACTGGACGGCCTGAAAGCAGGAAAATATCGTCTGAGAGGATTTATTGAGAATAAAGACAAAACTGTCAAATTCGGTAATGAATACAGGGCTGTATGCGTTACACCACCAAGTAATTATGTATTTCTTGGTGATCCTAGGAAATACATGTGGGTTTGTTTCTATGCAAAATCGGCATTGAATTTGTCTGGTGAGTTTGTTGAGGAAGGATGTTATGGAGATAAGTTTGAAGTTGATAAAGTTGTTAAGCAACTGACAGCGTGGAATATTGGTATAATGGATTCAGAAGCAGCTAATTTTCTAAAATCTCTTACTGCTAAGATACAATATGATGATAATTTCAGAAAACATGTGCATATAAAAGGAAAAAACAATGATAATGAATTGATTCTTCCATATTATGATTCGGTTTATAACAATACATGGTATTATACTTCAGGATATCACAATGGTCAATATAATATGTTTTGTTTTAATGACTATGGAAATTTTGTAAGTGGATATAGAAATGATGATAATGTCTATGTATTACCTGTACATCGTATGACTGTAAGATGGAATAAATAAAAATTATAGTTTCATTGATTTTTATTCATTTCCTCAGTAAAAATTTTTATTGTTAGAAATTTTTACTGAGGAAATGGAAAGCATACAGAACTCCATGAAAAAGAAAAAATCGAAAAGAGACTAACTGTTTTCTATTTTTTATACGCGGATAAAATACCTTATTTTGTTAGATAGTGTCTGTTATAGTGTCGCACGTACATGTATTATGTCGTTATATGTATATCATTATAGTTTGATATAGATTTTATCATTGATACAAATGTTTTGTTTTGCAAGCTAACTGTTGGAGGTTTATATTTATGTTTTTGTTTAAAGTTCTGTGTGATATAGTCTTGTGCAAATTGTTCAAATTTTATGTATTAATGCCCAAAAAGGTGTTCAGCTTCAAGGACTATGTGCTCAACACTGAGGCCCATCCGCTGCGCAACACGTGGGACAAGGGATGGCGCGGTGACTACATGATGCACGGCGGTGGTGACGGACGTGCTACGCAATGAGCGGCGCGCGTGGTTGTTCTGCGGCCGTTCGCCGTGTTATGAAGAGGAAAGGCCGTGACTGATACGGTGTGTGCCGTGGCTCGGTGTTTGATACTGAATGTGCGGATAAGCACGGTCTGAAGATATATTCGCAAGATGTAAAAAAACATAACATCCGGCCGGAGACGTTAAATTTTCGGCTTCGGAATCTCTCAAAATTCGCGGAAAACCGCGGCGGAAATATTTTTGTGCGGAAAATCGCAATTTTTCGCCAATGATATAAAACGTTGGTATACAGCAGTTTATGCTTACCAACGTTTTTTATGTTTCTCTTCCGTTCTGCGAAAAGGTCTGTTTCAGCCCCTGATATGGGCCGTTTTGGGTGGTGATATAGTTCATATTAGGGGCTGATATGGTCCTGTCCGTGGTGCAATATAGGCTGTTTCGCAATGCGTTCGTCAGATATCCGTTCCGCCATTTGCCCGGAACGGGCTTTCAGACAGGCTGATAGTGCGGGATGATTCTCTGGAATGAGAAAAATGAAGTGTTAAATGCTGAGAGTCAAAAGTGAACAGATGTTAAATAAAATTTGCAGAAAATTGCGCGGCACGGGTGGTATGAACCGGCGGTTCTGAATCATTGTCCGACTTTGATATTGTGTCTGTCGGCATCAATGATTCAGCGTTTGAAGCAATGATTTGCGTCGCCGTACGTACCGGTACCGTCTTCACGCCGTGCCGGAAACGCACGTGCCTGCCGCTCTCACGGCTTCCATCTGTAGCACAATATCTTGCCGAAGGCGTTCTCCTCGTGCAGTATGAGGTAGCTGCCGTCCGCCTGCCGTATGGCGTTTATGGCATAGTTGAAGTCGCACCATCCGCTCTGTCCGTGCACGCTCTCGCCCGGTTGCAGCCGGCCGACGAACCGTCCGTTGTGGCGGTCGTACACCGTTATCCAGCCTTCGCGCGCCAGAGCCACGAAGATGTAGTCGCCGGCCACGGTGAATGCCTTGGCGTTGGTGTGGTCGCCTCCGCTGCCGTCCTCCACGCAGAAGGGCAGATAGATGAGCCGTCCGGGCTTCCACGGTCTGTCATCAGCTGAAGCGTGGTTTTTCATGAAGTCGGGACACACGGCTATGGTGCTGCCCATGGCCCACCATGTGTCGCGGGAATCGGGCGCCGCCTGTGAGAAACCGGCGAGGTAGAGCACGTCGGTCGCAGCGTCGTAGTGTATGCGCTTGGCGTCGGTGAAGCCTTCCGGCAGACGGAAACGGCGCGGGGCGGCATAGCGCGGTACGCCGTTCGGGTCGAGCCCTTCCATGCGCCACATCATGAATCCGTGCTGACGTGTGCCGCGCCACACGTTGCCAGCCTCGTCGACGAAGAAACTCATGGAGTATGTATTCACTTCGTCCGTGCCCTGCTGTTCGCCGTCCTGCCGGCGGCCGTCGCCGTTGAGGTCGGTCCACCACGTCAGTTTCACATTCCTGTCGCAGTCACCGTTCTGCATAAGAAGGCATGGTATGCCCACGTAGCCGTGCTTCTCGCGGTCGAAACGGTAGCCGGCGAGCATGCCGCCATACATGTCTGACACGAAGAGAAAGTCGCTTCCGCCGAAGCTGCGCCTGAAGACTGAGGTAATGAACGGCCCGTCTTTCATCACGCGCACGTCGTCGGGAAAACTGAACGGGTCGGCGGTGTAGCCCACCAAGCGGTCGAGTCGCCCGCCTTCGGCGGAGAAATCGGCGCGGTGTATCTTCTCCGGCGAGAACATCAGTGCGTGGTCCTTTCGGTCGAAGTCGGCGGTTGCCGTGAATATAAGGCCCTCGCGCTTCCACAGCATGACGGCTTTGTCCTCGTCGTATGCTTCTATCGTCGCGCCGCGGCCGTTGCTTACGGTGGTGTTGGCCACGTATATCCGGCCCCCGTTGTCAGTGCCCACGGCTCTCGGTCCGCTGAACCGCAGCGGTCCTGCCTCGCCTTTCATACGTCCGTCGGCTGTGGAGAACACTCCGCCGCGAGTGCCGAAGGTGGATGATAGTGTGGGTTTTCTGTATATGTCGGAGTATATCAGTATGTTCATGTCGCGTCCGTGGTTGGCCACGAGCAGGCGTCCGCGGCGCAGGTCTATCGAGAACGACGTGGCCTCTACGTCCTCCGCCAGCTCTATGTTCTGGCCGAGCGGGCGGCCGTCCTCGGCTCTCATGCGCACTATCCTGCGCCCTTGCATCATCCACAGTCCGCCTCGTGCGTCGGTGCAGATGTGTCCGGCGCGGCCGTTCAGAGCGTAGGCGTGGCTGAAGGTCATCGTGCGGTGGTCGTAAATCTTTATTGAGTCGGCCATGCTGCTGCCCTCCTCGCCGCACACGGCCACGTATATGCGCTGCCTGTCTATGGCCAGTCCGGCTGTCTGCCGTTTCTTTCCGGCACACACCACGAGCATGTCGCCCTTGTAGCCATAGCCTCCCTTGAACGGTGCTGCAAGGCCCGTCAGCAGGTCATAGCGGCGTACCGTCTTCCACTCCGCTTCGTCGCGGCAGGGCGGATATTGCGGCAGTCCGTTCACGTTCTTATCGTTGTTGGCCCCGTCGCAGCCGTTCTGCGACAGCAGCTGGTACACATACTTGTCGTCGGCCACGACCGCCGCGCCCGAGAAACGTCCCCATCCGCCCGTGCCCGAGCCTTCGGGGCGCGACAGCAGACGGCCGTCGCGGAACACGCCCACGTTGGTTCCGCCCTCGTCCCATCCGCAGATGGTCACGGCCACGCCCTCAGGTGTGACAAACATGTTGAGCATGTCGTGTGGTATGTGCGCCTCCTCATATCCGCCGTCGTTGCCTATCCACGACGTGGTATATCCCTTCAGGCGGCATCCGTCGCCGTCGACAGGTTCAGCCTTCTGTGCGCTCAGCGTGGCATGACACGCAATGAGCATGAATAGAATAGTGTTTATGGTCTTTCTCATGTTCAGGTAGTTGTTAATATAAACATTCAAACGTCGCTCCGTTCTTCCTATTCCGGTCGTGTTGTAACATACGTGGCGTCCGCTCCGCCGGCATGTGTCCGCCGATTGTCATGTGTGCGCCGTCCGGCTGTCCTCCGACAACCGTCGGCAAGTTACGAAAATAATTCCATACGGCAATGTAGTGATAAGGAAAAAGACGGTGCAAGAACCGTCGGTGAGCACGAAAAATAAAAATGACGGAGTGGCTGTTGTCACTCCGTCATCTGTTTATGTAAGAATGTTTATTTTACAACAACTTTTCGTTTGCCGATGATATACACTCCTTTTGGCAACGCATTCTGTTCAGTTCCCATATACTGGCCGTTTATGTTGTATATGCGTTTGTCTTCAATAGTCTTGTCTTCATTGATGTCAGGTATGCTTATTCCGGTACCGGAAGATGCCATACGGTCGATAAGTACTTTTGCCCAGAACATTCCCGAAACAGGGCGTCCGTAACCTTCGAGCGGTGAGCCGCTCACACAGTTGTAAGTGTCGGCAAGAGGCTGTGTGCCGGTTGATTCATTTATATAATCGTAACATGGCTGCATGAACATTTCGAAATCCTCGGCCGATTCAGTCATTGCTGCTGTCATCATGGTTTCGTGTGTCTTTGCCACATTGTCCCAGCGTGCATCCATCGGTATGCCGTAAGTGTCGTTGATTTTGTCTTTGTAGAATTCTATTTCAGTCTTTATTATGTCGTCGAAAAGATTGCTTCCGAACAGACGGTCGTAGTAGAGATTGTATTTCAATCCCCATTCCACATCAGAACCTTGTTTGTAATGTCCGTCTGCTGTGTAACGTGACTTCCAGTCGGTGAGCCATTTTTGTGCCAGTGCCATGTATTTTTCGGCATCTTCCTGACGTCCTTTCATTTTTGCAATCTCGGCTACGGCCACCATAGCAAGTGTGCATTTGGCCCGCAAGTTGGCGTTGTCTCGGATGATGGTTCCTGAATAATTGTCGCAGCTTCCTTCTGTTATGAAGTTCGCGGCATATTCGGGTAGTGTGAAGAGGTCGCAGAAATCGGCCCATGCCTTCACCTGCTCGTACAGTCCTTCATCTATTATATCGGCGTTACCGGCAGCTTTTGCGGCTGCTCCAGCAATGATGACGAGTGATGATGATGTATCTGCTCCGTTGTCCAGACCGTAATTACCTATCATAGGATAGATTCCGAAGTGGTGAGGAGGATTTCCGAATTGCGACTTGAAGTTTGTTACTTTTACATAATCGTATGTGGAAGCAACCAGTGCCACAGCCATCTCCGGATTGTAAGTAAGGAAAAGCGGTGCGGCAGCGTAGCATATATCAACACTGTTTATCTGGTTTGTAACATTACTGTCGATGTTGTACATAAGCATCCGTCCGTCGTTGTTTACGGCGAGTTTGTTGCCTGAGGCTATCTGGCGGTAGGATGTTGCACACAATTCGGCGTATTTTTCGCCACCTGAATCATAAGCGTCGGCATATACCATCGTGTCAAAATCCTTTATCTGACGCATTATATCATTATATCTTGTAGCGTAATCTGCAAATGCGTCTGTGATGTTTCGGTATGCGGTTGTCCAATAAGCAGAATATTGATAGCCGTTCATGTAAATGGAACGTTGGTCGTCATCGTATCCGATCATTGTGAATCCGGAACCGGAATCGGCTGTTCCCATATCATGTCTGAATACCATTTGTCCGGAATCGTCCACTCCTAAGGTCTGCGAGTTAAGTGGGTCTGCCACAAGATAAGCGTATCCCCAGTTCTGCATTACGGTGCTTCCCATATTCTGTGTGGTTGTACCGCATTTGCCGAACAATAGTCCGTTGTCTCTTGTCAGTGAAATGTCAATAGGTTCACTGGTTGTTCCTGATGCCAGTTGCGGTGTGGTCGAGATGTATATTTGTACGTCATGTTCCTTGCCGTCATTGCTCTTTGTGCGGTAAGAAATATAATTGATAGGTGTGGAGAACAACAGAGGATCTGTCGTGAGTTGCGGAGATGAGAAGACTACATCAAGATCTACCGGTCCGGCCTGGAAGGTGTAGTATGTCTGGGCGGCCGATACATTGAGCGATTTTTGTGTCGCTGTGGATATTTCGGTGTTGTCCTGATATTCTCCGTCGTCGACTGTTGCAAATATATCCGAGCCGTAGTTGGTCGTGCCATAGAGTCCGCAGTCTGCGAATGCGCCGCCGTAATTGTTGTGAACATGTACTGCTATCACATTCGGTGTGCCGTCGGTTTTTATGAGAGAACGCTCTTCGGCAGACAGTTTATACATCTCTTGGTTATTCCAGTTGTTGCCATGGTCATGTGGTATGTTGATAAGTGTTCCGTTTATATATATTTCGCTTGGAGAATCATCGTGTCCGCATGCAAGATATATATCGCCTTCCAAAGTCTTGTTGAGAGTGAATGTGCGGCGGAAATAGATGTCTGCACTGACGTCGTATGTGGTCCATTGGAACGAAGGTTGCCCATTGACAGTAGCGTCTGAGCTGAATGGAGATGTGGCTTCAGTCCATGTCTGGGTGCCGTCGGTAAGTTCATAGTCAGGTTCAAACCATTTTCTTCCTGAGGCATCATCGTCCGGAACACCCTGTACTACATCTGTACTTCCTGGTGTTGTTTTTTTGAATACCATACACGGGACTGTGTATCTTTCTTCCGATGTCCAGTATGATGATGGCAGAATGGCGTTTGACAGATCGAGTGCACGGCTGTTCTGGCCCATAAAACGGTACAGTTGTCCGTCAACACGTACAAATCCCATAATGCTTTTATCGTTTCCTGACCAATGTTGTGTTGTCGCTTCATAAAGATTTTCGCTGCCAGACCATATTGACATGTAAGGGTCTGCTGCTACAATAGGAACTGCCGGAAGATGCAGCTGTGAATTGTGTGATGGTGTGAAAACATCATCATTCGGAGTATCTGGAATGCGTTGTTCTTCGCCGTCTATGCTTATACTCAGGACTTCTTCGTCCGGGCATTCGAAATAAATACCGAACGGACGAACTTGTATATTGCCCAATGGTTGGTGATAAAGCGTTCCATCGCCATCGAGTAACATGATGCCAGTGTTGGAATCTGATACGGTTTTCATACTGAAGGTTCCTGTAACGGAGAATCTATCGTCGCCAGACTTCTGCGGAACTGTTGTCTGTAGCGATACGTCTGTCATACAGATTGGATTGTTAACATCTACAGAAGGTATCAGAAGATAAGGTTTTCCTGCTTTTATTTCGTTTGTAATGCTGAATTTCATTACGTTTCCGTCCATACTGTCATACACTGCCAGCTTTGCGTCCGCGCCGAAAGCGTCCTTAACCATTTCCGAGTTCATGTCCATAGGAAGACATATTCCGTTCCATCTGCCTTTGTCAAGATAAAGTTTCAAAGAAACATTTGCTTTCTCATATGTGTCTTCTGGGTTGTAATTCTTGTCCTGACTCAGAGTTATCCAACCGTTAAGATTATTCAGAAATTCAATGAACTGGTCCTTTATCTGTACCATTCCGTAAGCTGTAGGATGATCGTCTTCCTTGTATATATTATCTATTTTGAATAACGGAACACCAAGATGATTGCATATTTCTTCTACAGAACTGTTTATATCATCGCGCAAACCGTTGTTCAGCATGAATACAACCTGTGAATCAGGATATTTGTTCATGAGATATGCCAACACGTAGGAAGTGGCTCCTCTGAATGTCTTCAGATCGGCAAACGTCCATCCGCTATAGATATAATCGCCGATGGGAGAACCTGCATTATTGTCGTTAGTTCCTCCTTCAACGACAATCAGTCCTGCTTCACGCAGATTCTTGCAGCGTCCTGCAAAAGAATTACGTGTGTCAACGGTTCCATTCCAAGAAGTATTACAAATAGTTGTTCCGGACCAGGAGTTGTTCTGTTCCAGCCTTATTCCGGTTTCTGCTTCAATGAGTTTCCACCATGTCTGGTTTAGTTTTGTCACACTGAGGTGTGGATACCATTGTCCATTTTCCACAGGATCTGTGTATCCGTAGAATGTGGAATATGAATCTCCTAAGATTGAAAAGGAACCGTACGCTGTCTTCAACGGGTTGTCGACAACAGCCTGTCCTGTAACGAACCTCGGTACAAGGACAACAAGCAACAATAACAAAAGTTTTTTCATTGTAACATTGTTTAGTTTTAGTTATCAGAATAAATTGTATCGACAGATCTTCATGTATACATTATGTTAGTGCAAGCATGCATACACGAGTCTAAAATAAAAGGATAATTGTATATAACGGTTGATGACAAATATAGATATTAATTTCCTAAAATTCAAGTAATTCTATTTATATTTTTTCAATCATATGATAAATCATGAAAAAACGGCCGGAACGACGTCTGTAAGACAATGCGTTCCGACCGGAAAAAGAGTTTAAGAATAATAAGACGCTGACCCGGGGGCAGCGGCGCAGTGCCGCTGTCACGGGTTCTGCATGAGTCTTCTGACTTGTTCGGGATGATATTTCATCCTCACTCTCCATAAGAGTTCGTTGAGCGAAACGACACGTATGTCGTCTAGCATCAGGTTTTCAGTGGCAAGTATCGGGTTCACGCCCACTGCCGGATGCTCAGTGCACTTGCTTGTCTTGCCGAAGTCCGACCACGCATGTACGATGGTCCATGAGTAGCCTTTGCTCTTGCGGCTGAGCAGGTCGCGGTTGATGAGCGACGCCACATATTCCGGTGTACCGCAGAAAGGACGCTGGGCGTGCACTTCATTCCACAAGGAGTAGTTGGCGGTGACGAGAGGTATGTCCTCGCCCTTTTTGTTTTTGTACCAGAAAATCTTGTCACCCAGCTCGTATGGGAAATACTGTATGGCGATCATTCCGGTGATGTCCTCCAGTTCCTCTGCATATATCTGCACGGCTTCCTGTGCTTCAGGACTCTCCACATCCTTGAATATGGCTCCGAAAATCTTGACGTTCAGTTCCTTCAGATGGCTGTTCACACGGCGTGCAAACTCACGGAGGAGTTCCTTTCGGTTGGATCTCTTGCTGGCGAAGAGGTCAGGATACTGATATCCGCCGCCGTACTCGATTATCGAATTCTTCGTGCCCTGACGGTGAACCACTTCGTTCCATGATACGGGCGATACTACGGAGAGGTTTATCGGACACAGTGTCCATGTGGTGCCCGACTCCTTTGCCTTCGCATGTCCGGCGTAAACAGGATTGTCTGCGAACGCTCCGATGGTCCACTGCATGTTGTCTCCGTCACTCATTACGAACGAATGGACGTATGAGGAGTCGGCAAAGTCAATCTGTGATGGCGACAGCTCGTTGGCCTTCTCGAGCGGGATGTAAGGTGCTGCGGCCGATATGAACGGCAGATTGACACACCAGTCGGAAGCCGTGTTGTAATGTCCCCACTCCGATACGGCGCTGGTGGAGTCGTATTCGTCGCCGCATCCCCAGCCCAGGATGGGAGAGAGCGGGCGCACCCATTCGAGAACGGCGTCGATGAGCGGCCGTTCGTCGGCATAAAGCATCAGACCGTGGGCGATGGCAAAGTCGCGCATGTTGGACACACTCGGCCGTATGCTCAGCGCAGAACAGTTGTTCAGTCTGCTCTTGTTCTTGTTGAAGCATTCCATTGTGGTCTCAGTGCGTGCGTCCTTCAGCATTTTCAGTCCGGCAGTCTTAGCCTTGCTCTCAAGTGAAGTGCTTATCATTGCGCCCGAAAGGAGCGAAGAATACACGGTGGCCACGTTGCTCGAATAGTTCTGTATCTTGTTCTTTACGGGTCTGTCCGGCTCATAAAGCACATAACCTTTCACTATTTTCTTCTTCTTCAGATATGCCAGCAGCTCCCAGACGTCCATTCTTTTCGCGTCCTTTATGCCGAGAGCGGCCATGCTCTGCTTCAGAATTCTCTCGTAGGATGGATTTCCGTTGACGTCTCTCCACACCATTTCCTTCAGCCGTCCGTTGTTCACAGCTTTGGCTGCCAGACCCGACAGCGACTCGAGGAGCATCGATTCCTCCGCCGTCTTTGTCTGTTCGCATATAATGAGAGCCTTCGGACTCTTGAACGTCGGCCATCCGTAGCGCCCGTTGTAAACCGCTGCGGATAGTGTGGATGACACCATACAGAGCATCAGGATGCCGAAGATAAGTGTTGTTTTTCTTTTAATGTATGACATGATATCAACCTTATTCTTGAAACCCAAAAACCGTTTATTTCTTCAGTCCCCATTTCTTGTTGGGTTTGGCCGAAGCCTTGTAGGTTATTGTTCCGCCGTTCTTCAGCATGTCCCAGTCTATCCATGCCGAGTTGTAGGTCTTGCCGTTGAGACGCATGGAATTGATGTACTGTCCGTCCTTGCCGCCCTTTATCTGTAGCAGACCGCCCGGCAGATGAATCTTAATGTCGGAGAACTGCGGCATATTGATGCAGAACTGAGCCACGCCCGGCGTCATCGGGTAAAGTCCTATCGACGCATACATGTACCATGAACCCATAGCTCCGCAGTCATCGTTGCCCGGAAGGCCCGACGGTGACGAGTCGTAAGCCTCGCGTAGTATGCGTGAGATGATGGCCGAAGTCTTGTAAGGTTTGTCCACATAGTTGTATATCCAAGGCACCTGGAAGTCAGGTTCGTTGCCCGCAGCGAAGAAGTGGTCGTCGTAACCGGCGTCAATACGCACGAAGAGTGAGTCGAGACGTTTCTCGGCAGCGGTCTTTCCGCCTATTGTGTCGATGAGAGTCTCAAGGTCGTAAGGCACCATCCAGAAGTAGTTTTCCTTAGTTGCCTCGCGCCAGTCGTCGTCCGGCTTCTTCCAACTCATGTCATGGTTGTGGCGCGAACGCAGCCAGCGTGTTGACGGATCGTATAGATTCTTCCAGTTGGAAGCGCGGTTCATGAAGAAGGCGGCGTCCTTGTTGTTGCCAAGTGCCTGCTTTGCGAACTGTCCGATGGCATAGTCGGCCGATGTGTATTCAAGGCAGAGCGATGCATTCTCAATGCCTTTCTCGATGTAGTTGGACAATCCCGGGCGCACCTCTACGTTCTGCGAGTAGGTGCGAGGTTCGAGAGCACCTTTGCGCATGTACTCATATGCCTTCTTCAGGTCGAAGTCGCGGCCGCCGAAAGCGTAGGTGTTGGATATTATGACAGGTGTCGGGTCGCCGTGCATGACGCCAGTCTCGATGTTGGCGAGAATCCAGCGGCCGTATCCTCCGCTCTGTTCGGCGAAGTCGACGAGCGACTGCATCATGTCCGAACTCTCTTTAGGATAGAGCACTGCCAGTATCTGGCTCTGTGTGCGGTAGGTATCCCATGCGCTGAATGTGGTGTAATAGTCGCGTCCCGGTTCCGTCTTGTGCACGTTACAGTCGGCTCCCAGATATTCGCCATTGACGTCGTTGAACACGTTTGGATGGATGAGCGTGTGATAGAAGTGCGTGTAGAACTGCTTCATGCGGTCTGCATCGCCCGTCACTTCAATCTTGCCCAGGTGTCTGTTCCACTCTGCGCGGGTATCGGCCAGCACCTGTTCGAAGTCACGTCCGGCGTTGTCCTTCTGCAGATTCTCGCGTGCGTTGGCAAGAGATACATACGAGATGGCCACCTTGTATTCTACTGTGCGGCCGCCCGATGTGTCGAACGTGAAGTAAGCACCCGAGTTGCTGCCGCCTATGGTGAGGCGTCCGTCCTTCATGTCTTCCCTTATCCATGTGCCCTGCACTTTGGCAGGAGTGTTGAATTCGGCCACGAAATACACGCGGTAGTCGGTCTGATAGCCGCAGAAGTCGCCGCCCTCGGCATATCCTTCGAGTGTTGTGGGCGATGTGATCTTCACCAGTGCGTTGGTGAGTTTGGTTGAGCATACGCCGCTGCCTATTATCACCGTGCCTTCAGATGCCGACGAAGGGAACGTCATGCGCACCACTCCGCTGCGCTTGGACACCGTTGTCTCGCACTTCACGCCGTCCTTGTATTCGAGCGACAGATAGCCTGCCTGCGACGCAAGGATGTCCTTGTAGAACGGGAATGAGCCCATGTCGTTGGGCGATTTGTCCAGACGTCCGGACAGAGCTATGAGCGGGAAGTTGCCCATCTCCGGGCATCCGCCTCCCGATATCTGGTTCACCACGATGCCGCGTTGCGGTTCGAAATGGGTTGGAGTGAGCTGCATCATTCCGAACGGATAGGTGGCGCCGAGAAAGGTGAAGCCCGAAGCCAGTCCGTTGGGGCCTGGTTTGCCCACCGTTCCCATACGAGTGTCAACCATGGAAGCATAGTCGGGCGTTGTATCGCCGGCTACGGCTGTGTGGCAGGCGATGCATAAGAATACGCCTGCAAACAACGATTTCAAGAATCCTCTTTTCATTTCTAACAGAGTGTATGTTTATAATAATGTTTATTTATGAATATTCAGGTTCAGCAGACAGGACAATGTGCCTCTGCACACAATGTCGCATAATAAAGTAAAACGTTCTCTATATAGATATATAAACGAAAGACGGAAAATTTTAAAATGCTGCATCACGAACAGACATATTTATGTATATTTAACTATTTTGTGTAAGAAAGAGCGGCCGTAAACCGATTTTGTGTAACATGGACCGCTGCGCTGACGGGAGCAACGGACGCTGCAGTTGTGCCGGTGAGCTCGCTCCGTACGGCTTCTGATGCGTGGTGTACGGCCGGATGCGGCTTTGCATAAATATGCAACAATGCGCCTGAGTAGTGAATAAATATTCACCCGTAACTCGAAAATACTCGCGTTTTTTCGAGCAACTGCGTCTTCGGTCGCAAATTCGCGAGTTTTGAGAGGGCTGCGTATGGCGCTGACAGTCAGTCACTTGCGTTTTATTGCGGTCCGACTGCCTCCAAACCGTGCTGCGAAACAGCCTGTTTCAGCCTCTGATATTGCCCATATCATCCCCTGATATGCTCAATATCGCACCATGAAACAGACCGTTTCGCACCCTGATAAAGCCCATTCCGCAAAGCACTGTCATTTTTCACGTCATGCAGCAGCAATCTGACTGTCACCGAAAAGCTTGTTTTGCACTCCGTCATCCCCTCTCTGTCCCTCTCCGTTTTTCTATTTTGCGAAAAATTTTTGTCAAAATTTTTTACTTTGAGAATGAATATTTATTCATTTTTTCCGGTATATAAGGCGTCTACACGATGATGTCCCTGACGTGCCGACGACATGTGCCACGTCTTCGGTTGTGCCTGCTGCGGTGTGCTGCGTGCCCCGTAATGACCGCTTCTATGACTGCGTATGAAAACATATCGGCGTTTCGTTTGGTTGTGCATGAATATTTGTGTACTTTTGAGGACGTAAACTCAAAAACCTAAAACAAACATACTCAACCTGTAAAAATGGGAGCAGACAAAGCATTGATACTTGCCATGGCGCTGCCGCTGTGTGCCACTGACGGCACGGCAGGTGCGGCCGTGACAGACGGGACGTGCGCCGAAAGACCGGCGGCATCGTCAGCCGACGGCGACAGTCAGGCCATTGTGTCGGCAAGGATGATTAACCCCGCCGCGGCGGAGATAGTGTTCGCCGACAGCACACGCATGACGCTCGACTTCTACGGCGACAACATCTTCAGAATGTTCATGGACATCAAGGGTGGCATCATACGCGACCCGGAAGCCAAACCTGAGGCGCGCATACTGGCCGACAGTCCGCGGCGCGACGCCGGATGCATAGTGCTGACCGACAACAGTACGGAGACGGCCATATCTACCAGAAGCATACGCGTGGTGTTCGACCGCGGAAGCGGACTCTTCCGCATCATCCGCCTGAGCGACGGACAGACAGTTGCCGAGGCCGCTGCGCCTGTTGAGTTCGGCTCAAAGGGCACCACCACGGTGAAACTGAAGGAACGCGAAGACGAATATTTCTATGGAGGAGGAGTTCAGAACGGACGGTTCAGCCACAAGGGCCGCATCATCGCCATAGAGAACACCAACAACTGGACCGACGGCGGGGTGGCCTCGCCGACGCCTTTCTGCTGGAGTACGGCGGGATACGGTGTGATGTGGCACACCTTCAAACGGGGCAGTTACGACTTCGGAGCCACCGTTCCGGGCACCATCAGTCTTAGTCACGAGGCACCTTATCTTGACCTCTTCTTCATGGTCGACGCCACACCCGAGGCCCTGCTCGCCGATTTCTACCAGCTCACGGGCAATCCTGTGCTCCTGCCGAAGTTCGGTTTCTACGAAGGTCATCTCAATGCCTACAACCGCGATTACTGGAAGGAAGACAAGGACGGCATACTCTTTGAGGACGGCCGACATTATAAGGAGAGTCAGAAGGACAACGGCGGCACACGCGAGTCGCTCAACGGCGAGAAGGACAACTACCAGTTCTCGGCGCGTGCCGTGATAGACCGCTACGCCGCGCACGACATGCCGCTGGGCTGGCTGCTGCCAAACGACGGATACGGTGCCGGATACGGACAGACCGAATCGCTCGACGGCAACATTGCCAACCTTGCGTCGCTCACCGGTTATGCCCGCTCCAAGGGTGTGGAAATAGGACTGTGGACGCAGTCGGACCTTCATCCCAAGGAGGGCGTGAGCGCCTTGCTGCAGCGCGACATCGTGAAGGAAGTGCGCGATGCCGGCGTACGTGTGCTCAAGACCGACGTGGCGTGGGTGGGTGCAGGCTATTCGTTCGGACTCAACGGCATAGCCGACGTGAGCCACATCATGAATTATTACGGCTCCGACGCGCGTCCGTTCATCATCTCGCTCGACGGATGGGCCGGCACACAACGCTATGCCGGTGTGTGGACGGGCGACCAGACGGGCGGCGAATGGGAGTACATCCGCTTCCACATCCCCACATACATCGGCAGCGGATTGTCCGGACAGCCCAACATCTGTTCCGACATGGACGGCATATTCGGCGGAAAGAATGTGCCCGTGAACGTGCGCGACTTCCAGTGGAAGACGTTCACGCCCATGCAGCTCAACATGGACGGATGGGGCTCCAACCCCAAGTATCCGCACATACTCGGCGAGCCGACGGCATCAATCAACCGCTGGTATCTGAAGATGAAGTCGGAGTTCATGCCATATACATACAGCATTGCGCGCGAAGCAGTGACGGGCAAACCCATGGTGCGCGCCATGTTTCTCGACAATCCGTGCGGTTACACCTATGGCACACGCACTCAGTATCAGTTCCTTTACGGACCGTTCGTGCTCGTGGCTCCCGTATATCAGGCCACGCAGACCGACGAAGAGGGCAACGACATACGCGACGGCATATATCTGCCCGAAGGCGAATGGGTGGACTATTTCACGGGAGACGTGTGGCGAGGAGGCAGAATAATAAACAATTTCGATGCTCCGCTGTGGAAGATGCCGCTCTTTGTGAAGCGCGGAGCCATACTGCCCATGACCACGGCACACAATAATGTGGCGCAGGCCGACAGCACATTGCGCATATATGAGGTTTATCCCTGTGGCACGACAGAGTTCACCGAGTACGACGATGACGGCCGCACCGGTGCCTATCTGCGCGGCGAGGGCTGCACTACCCGCCTGTCGCAACAGCTCGATAAGGATGTGGCCACGATAAAAATAGATGCTACTCAGGGTTCGTTCCGCGGCATGGTGAAAGACAAGGCCACGTGGATCAAGGTGGACATGACCTCAAGACCGGAGAAGATAACGGCGAGATATGCCGGCCGTAAAGTGCGTCTGATGGAGGTGTCATCGATGGATGAGCTGGCTGCGGGAGCCGATATGTTCTTCTATGAGGAGTCGCCCGAGCTCAACCGCTTTGCTACTGCCGGCAGCGATATGGCCCGGTTGAATGTGGTGAAGAACCCTGTGCTGCATGTGAAACTGGCCTCAAGAGACATCACCGCGGGCGACATCGTGCTAACGGTGAAAGGATATGAGTATGCTCCGGCCGACCGTATGCTTACGCACAAGGGCAGGCTTGCCGCGCCCGAATTCGACGTAATGGCCGACAATACAGGTGCTTATGACATAACGCCTACGTGGCAGAACGACGCCAATGCCGACTATTACGAGATAGAGTTCGACGGAATGACCTATTCGACCATACGCCGCGGCTCGCTGCTCATAGACGGACTGAAGCCGGAGACGGTCTACATGCTGAAGTTGCGGGCTGTCAATGCCGACGGCGCATCCGAATGGACAAGCCGCAGTGTTACGACGAAGTCCGACCCGCTCGAGTTCGCCATCAGGGGCATACGCGGCGAAACGTCGTGTGAGAATCAGGGTGGCCAGGAGGCCGACAGGCTGTTCAACTTCGACGAGGGCGATACATGGCACACCAAGTGGAGCACCGCAGCCGTGCCGTTCGACCTGACTGTCGATCTGCGCAGCATCAACCGCATAGACCGTTTCGACTATCTGCCGCGCACAGATGCCGGCAACGGCACTCTGCTCAAAGGTACTGTATATTACAGTATGGATAAGAAGAACTGGACCGAAGCGGGCACATTCGACTGGAAGGGAGCCGACACCAAGACCTTCGAATTCAAGGATAAGCCCGTGGCACGCTACATACGTGTGGCTGTGAGTGAGGCAGTGGGCAAGTTCGGATCGGGCCGTGAGATGTATGTCTTCCGAGTTCCGGGTTCTGAGAGTTACATTCCTGGAGACATAAACCACGACGGACGCATCGACGAGAACGACCTGACGTCGTACACTAACTACACAGGTCTGCGCCGTGGCGATGCAGATTTCGAAGGATACATCAGTCGTGGCGACCTCAACGGTAACGGTCTGATAGACGCGTTCGACATATCCTGCGTGGGCATAGAGCTCGAGACGGGCGTTAGCAGCCGCAAGGTTGAGCCGGTGAAGGGAAGCATCAGCATAACATCGGACAAGAAAACGTACAACGCCGGTGAGACTGTCGTGATAAAAGTAAGCGGAAAAGGCCTGCGCTCGGTCAATGCCATCAGCTTCGCGTTGCCTTACAATCAGCAGGACATGGAGTACATTGGAACAGACGCCGAACGGTTGAAGGAGATGCGCAATCTCACTAACGACCGCCTGCACACCAGCGGACAGAAGGCGCTCTACCCGACGTTCGTCAATCTGGGCGAGAAACCTTATATCGAGGGTGATGGCGAACTGATGACCATCCGCTTCAAGGCAAAGCGTCGCTTCACACTCAACCTGCAGCCTGCTGACGGCATGCTCGTGGACAAGTATCTCAACACAGTGCAGTTCTGAGCCGCCATTTGCAAGTGCATATAAATAAAACAACGGCCGCATACGTGGACAACAGTCACGCGATGCGGCCGTTGTCGTTTGCTGTTCCGGCGGTCGAAGTATATAATAGGATGCTGTTCGCGCAATATCAAAATCCGTAAAAACTTTGTTTTTCTATTTGCTATTGCTCTCACCTTTCGCTATCTTTAAATAAGACAGGATGCGGTTCGGCAATATCAAAATCTGTAAAAACTTTGTTTTTCCATTTGCTATTGCTCTCACCTTTCGCTATCTTTAAATAAGACAGGATGCGGTTCGGCAATATCAAAATCTGTAAAAACTTTGTTTTTCCATTTGCTATTGCACTCACCTTTCACTATCTTTGCAAAAGAAAGGCGGCGGTTCGGCATGACATGTCAGATGTGATGACTTTTCCGGATACGGCTTTCCATATAACCGTAAAAACTGAATCTATTCATACTTTAACTTTACACATGATTTTATTATGAGAATGCGGTTTTTCTTTCTTCTCAGTTTCGTCATGGCCATACATGTTGGTACCATGGCGCAGAAGTCATCCGGACCGGAGATTTCGGACGTGCGTACGACGATATATCCGGCAGTTTACAAGACGGAGGCGGCCGAACAGGCGCGCTGTGTGTGGATAAACATGAAGAGTAAAGGCGCAGCCTCGGTGGTGTGCACGCTGGGTAAGGCCACTCAGAGGGTAAATCTGAACGACGGTGACAACCGTTTCAGCATCTACATCCCGGAGGTGAAGAAGGCCACGAAACTCACGCTTACGGTGAAGAACGGCGACCGTGTGGTCGCAAAAAGCAAGGTTGAGGTGAAGCCCGCGCGCCATTGGCAGATGAATCTTGTGCAGCACACTCACACCGACATAGGATATACGCGCTCGCAGATGGAGATTCTGGCAGAGCATCTGAGATACATTGATTATGCGCTTGACTATTGCGACGCGACCGACAATTATCCTGACGCGGCGAAGTTCAGATGGACCTGCGAGGTGTCGTGGGCTGTGAGTGAATATCTGAAGACTCGTCCGGCGGAACAGATAGAGCGTCTGAAGCGCCGCGTAAAGGAAGGACGGATAGAGCTTGCGACGATGTTCCTTAACTTTGACGAGCTTCCCGACGAGCAGACTCTCGCAGCCTCACTCGCTCCTGTGAAGCAGTTCCGCGATAACGGAATGCGTGCCGAGCTGGCCATGCAGGACGATGTGAACGGTATGGGATGGTGTTTCACAGAGTTCTTCAGCGATGCCGGCATTAAATATGTGAACATGGGAACGCACGGTCACCGCGCCCTCATCTGCTTTGACATGCCTACTGTGTTCTGGTGGCAGTCGCCATCGGGCAAGAAAGTGCTGGCCTACAGAGCCGAACATTACAATCAGGGCAACTTCTTCGGTATACACAACACCGACGATTTTGCGGGTTTCGAGACACGGGTGCTCGAATATCTCGGCCAGCTTGAGGCGAAAGGATATCCTTACGACATCTGCGCCGCACAGCATTCTGGTTATTTCACCGACAACGCGCCGCCTTCAACAAAGAGCTGCGAGATGGTGAAACGATGGAACGAGAAGTATGAATGGCCCAAGCTGCGCACGGCAGTGGCTACAGAATTTATAAAAACGGTGGAACAGCGCTATCCTGACAACATAGCCACAGTGCGCGGAGCATGGCCCGACTGGTGGACCGACGGCTTCGCATCCGGAGCCCGTGAGGCGGCGATATCGCGCATAACCCACTCCAACATCATTGCCGCGCAGGGTGGACTGGCAATGGCCAAGGCAATGGGTGTGGCACTGCCGGACGGCGTGAGCACCGATATTGCCGACGTGAATGAGGCCCTGCTCTTCTACGACGAGCACACATTCGGTCACAGCGAAAGCGTGCGCAACCCCTACGGACTGGAGACATGGGAGCAGCGTTCGCTCAAACAGTCGTATGCCTGGGAGGCTTACCGTCACGCAGGACTGCTGGGCGAGACCACCATGGGACTGTTGCAGAGTCGTCTGGAGAAGGCCGTTGTGCCGTCAGTGGCGGTATTCAATACGCTCGGATGGACCTACAGCGGCATAGCGAAGGTGTATATAGACCATCAGATACTGCCGCGCGACAAGGACTTTGAGATAACATCAGCCGACGGAACGCCCATAGCCGCACAGGCAGGAGAGAGCCGTTCGGACGGCACATACTGGTATCTGTATGTCAAGGACGTGCCGGCCATGGGCTACAGCCGCTATTACATAAAGGTGAAAAACGCTCCGGCAAAGGTCACAGCGTCCATGGAGAGGCTGGCAGACACGCATGTGGAGAACCGCTGGTACAGCATAGGGTTCAACCCGGAGAGGGGAACCATAGCCGCCATAACCGACAAAGAGACCGGCCGTACGCTGCTCGCGCCGGACGCAGAGTGGCAGATGGGCGAGTTCATATACGAAACAGCCGACAGCCGTCATCCCATGGAGCAGTATCGTGCGCCGCAGTTCACCCGCCGGAGACCGGAGAAGATGATGTTCGAACGCTACGAGAAAGGCCCTGTATGGGATACCTACCGCTTCCGTGGTGAGACCGTTGCGGGACGCGACGCCAACAATCTGATGGTGGAATACCGCATATACAACGTGGAGAAAAAGATAGAAGTGGTCTATCGTCTGCGCAAGAAGGCAGTCACTGATCCTGAGGCTGTCTATGTGGCTTTCCCGTATCAGGTGCCCGACGGAAAGATTTTCCTTGACGTTCCGGGCGGAACCATCGAGGCGGGAGTGGATCAGATAAAAGGTTCCTCGAACGACTGGTACACCGTACAGAACTTTGCCGCTGCGCGAAACGACAGCATGCAGATTGTGATGGGCAGTCAGGAGATACCGCTCATGCAGTTCGGCGCAATCAACACAGGCCGCTATCAGGCCGGCGCAACGCCGCAGAGCACGCAGATGTATTCGTGGCCGATGAACAATTATTGGGTGACCAACTTCAACGCCGACCAGATGGGAGAGATGCAGTGGAGCTATTTCATCACTTCCACGGCCGACACTTCGACCGAATACGCCACCCGTTTCGCATGGCAGAACCGCATTCCGTTCTTCACACGAGTGCTTCAGGCTGATGCCGGTGCGCCTGATACGACGGAGAAGAGTGTGCAGGTGATGAGCGGCATGCCTTCGAATCTGCTGCTCGTGAACATGAAACCGGTGGACAACGAGAAGGCTGTCATCATGCAGCTCAGGGAAATAGGCGGAAAGGAAACGGCTTTCAGCATCAAGTCGGACGTGATAGACATCACCGGAATAACCGTCTGCGACGTAACGGGAGAGCCTCTGCAGGGCAGTCAGAAACCCGTGTTCAGTCCATGGGAGAACAAGTTCATAAAACTGACGTGGCGCTGACCGTATGCCGCGGTAATGCGGAACAGTTCGGGATTTTCCTGAATTCATGATATAAACAGACGCCAAAGAGCGGATAATAAGCAAATGGCTGTGTCGTAAACTACGGCACAGCCATTTATTGTAACATGAAACAAAGTATTCCGCGGGATGGGAAGTGTGCTTACACAGTCATAATGTAAGTTCCCCTATATTTTATTCCGCGTTTTTCTTCAGCCATTCCAGACGGCGCATATCGGGCAGATGCTTCACCTTGAAGTGTTCGAACGTCACGTCGAAACCGTCGCCGTCGGGGCATGCGGCCATGAGTCCAACCATCACGGGAGTGTTGTCCTTGAGCCATGCGTTGCGCATGAGCGTATAGTTTACGTCGTCAAACGAATAGAATATCTCCACTGCGTCGAGGCGTCTTACGGCCTTTATCCAGATGTAAGGCACGGCCTTGTCGAGCTCGATTACGCTCCAGTCAGATGTTTTATGAGTCACTACGGCGCTGAGGTTATACTTTCCGTCCACATACTCAATGCCTGTCTTTATGTAGTTTTCGTGGTCGATGCGCAGCATGAGTCCTGCCTGATCGAAGCGCTGTTTGTATTTTCCGGTTATCTTAACCTTCACTTCGAACTCGCCACCGTATGTGGCATAGTAGAACGGAGCGTCGTCAACGGTGAATCCGTAGTGCGAGATGCGCCAGTAGTCGCTCTTAGGTGTGACAGACATCGTGAGTGCGTTGTTCTCTATTTTCCACTGTTCCGGTTCGTTGAACCACTGCATTTTCTCCAGAGTCTGGGCTGTGGCGTTGTGCGCTGCGAGGCCCATGAGCATTGCGATTGCAAGTTGTCTTATTGTTCTCATTGTTTTTTAATTGTTTTGTTATTATACGATTGTTGTTTGTTTTCAGATTAGCGGTGTCGTAGTATTTATGGTATGGCATAAGATAGGATGCGGCTCGGCAATATCAAAATCTGTAAAAACTTTGTTTTTCTTTTTGCTATTGCTCTCACCTTTCACTATCTTTGTAAATGCAACGGGTTGCGGATGATAGCGTCATGTTATGCCCATACCTTTTTCATTACATATTTCCGATGCAAAGATATGCACGCTCCGCAATATCTGCAATGCTCATTAATAACCATTTTACGGTAGGAAATGAAACTTAAAGACAAACTGAGTCGTGTGCTCGCAGGGCAGGATTTTGACGGTCTGTCGTTCCATCGCGACGAGCTGGAACGCTATAAGGCCGCGGCGCTGTGCTATGCCATGACGGAGAATGTGGTGGCGGTGCTGAGCGATATGCGCACCAACACGAGCTATATATATTATGGCAGATATGCGCGGGTGATAGGACTCGACCGTAAGGGTGAGCACGACGAGGTGTGTTCCATATGGGAGGAGGAGATCCTGAAGCGCATACACCCAGACGATCTTACCGACAAGTATCTGCAAGAACTGCGCTTCTTCCACTTCATAAAGCACCGGCCGCAGCGTCGCAGGGGCGACTATCATCTCATAACGACGCTGCGCATGAAGTCGGCAGGAGGAAGCTACGTCAGGGCGTTGCACCGCATGTTCTACGTGTCGGCCTCGTCGTCGGACGGACTGTGGCTTGCCATGTGTCTGTACGGTCCGCTGCCGGAGGGCTTGGAGTGGCGCACGACGATAGTGAACACGGTGGACGGCAGTGTGACGGAGCTGAACAACGATGACGACCGAAACATTCTGAGCGAGCGCGAGAAGCAGACGCTGCGCCTGATAGACAGCGGAATGATGAGCAAGGACATAGCTGCGGCCATGTCGATAAGCATCAACACAGTGAGCCGCCACCGTCAGGACATACTCCGCAAGCTGCAGGTGAGAAACTCGATAGAGGCGTGTCGCATGGCGCGCCAGCTGGGACTGATATGACGCATGGCGCTGCGCGGGTGTCGGTCTTGCTGCGGCGCGTTGTCCTCATCATTTATTTATGCTGCTGTTTACGGCTGTTCCGCATTATGACGGGCGGCTGACCGAAAAGCCGTAAACGGCCCGTAACTGCATAAATATTCATTTTTGACAGTAAAAAATCTTGACAAAAATTTTTTTCAAAATAGAAAACGGCGGGGCGCAAAAAACTATGTTTTGATGTAAGACGGTATGAAGAACAACTCCGCTTTTTCTTCGTTACAGAGGGGTATATGAAGTATCGGTTTGCGGAAGAGCCTTTTCTG
The DNA here is from genome assembly GCF_037890215.1 of Prevotella sp. HCN-7019. Lineage (NCBI taxonomy): Bacteria > Pseudomonadati > Bacteroidota > Bacteroidia > Bacteroidales > Prevotellaceae > Prevotella > Prevotella sp. HCN-7019. The sequence continues at coordinate 527,353 of NZ_JBBKBO010000001.1, forward strand.
GCCCATGAAACGCGCATTATTAGGGCATGAAATGAACCATATCGCGCCCTGATATGGGCTTAATCGCATGCTCAAATGGGCCGTTTCGCAGGCCGTCGGTGGGCGTGTTGCTCTGCGGCTTTGCGCAAATAGTTGTGTGTCAACGTCTTGCGTAAAGTCTCTGAGAATCGCGTATTTGCGTCCGAGGAGGCGGTTGCTCGAAAAAATCGCCGTATTTTCGGGTTGCGCTGTATATTTATTCATTTCCAAGATTCAGATTTTGCATAAATATACAGAATCATTCTTGTGCTTCATAACGCATTCTCGTATGCAATGGCAGCCATCCTTCAGACAGCTGTTTTCATGTTCCGTGGCACGCTCTGACGGCTCCTGCGTCAGGCGGTCTATGCCTTGTTGCCGTCCGCAGGCTTGTCGCTGTCGGCCTCTCTGATGATGTATGGCGGCCGGCGTTTGGTCTCGTTGAACACACGTCCGAGGTATTCGCCTATGATGCCGAGCGAGAGCAGCTGCATGCCTCCGAGGAAAAGAATGACTATGATGAGCGTGGGATAGCCCTGCACGGGATCGCCCACGGCGATGGTTTTCACGAGGACGTAGCACATGTAGATGAATGCCACGAACGAAACGAGTATGCCCACCCATGTCGAAATGCGCAGCGGTGCGGTGGTGTATGACGTTATGCCTTCCACGGCGAGGTCGAAAAGGCGCATGTAGTTGAACGAGGAACGGCCCTTGGTACGGTCGCCCTGGTCGAACATTATCTTCTTTTTTCTGAACCCTATCCAGCAGTACAGACCCTTGGTGTAGCGTTGTGTTTCGCGCAGACGTTTCATAGAGTCTATGCATTTGCGGTCGAGCAGCCGGAAATCTCCCACGTTTGGCAGTATCTCTATCTTGGCCATGCGTTGCAGCATGCGGTAGTAGAGCAGCGACAGTCGGCGCCGCAGCCAGCTCTCCCGTCCGCGGTCGCGGCGTTCGGCGTACACATCATCGAAGCCTTCTTCCCAGTGACGGAGCATCTCGGGGATGAGCGATGGCGGGTGTTGCAGGTCGGCGTCCATGATGATGGCACAGTCTCCGCCGGCGCGGTCGAACCCTGCGAGCATGGCACTCTCCTTTCCAAAGTTGCGGGAGAGGCTTATGTATTTCATGCGTCTGTCGGTGCGGTTTATCCGTTTTATCTCGCTGAGCGTGCCGTCGCAGCTTCCGTCGTCTATCATGATGACCTCCCACTCATACTGAGCGTTCTGCGCGAATAGCGTGCGCAGTGCTTCGTAGAGTCTGGCTATGTTGTCCTGCTCGTTGAAGCAGGGTATTATTATCGAGACTTTCTTCATTTGTTTTCCTTTCTCATTATGCTTACGCTGCTCTTGTCAATCAGCCACACACAGTCAAATCTGCCCGTATCCAGCACGCGGCGTGCTATTGTGCGTGCCTCATGGGCGTGGTCGCGCGGTATGATGGTGTCTTCGGCATGCAGCGGCCATTTGTATTGCGTCTCGTGAGCCACGGCTGCTGCCTGCGCTCCGAAGGCATCCTGGGGCAGCACGCAGAACGATGAGAACTTCTTCTGGTCGTCGTCTGTTATGACGCAGTAGGCATTTTTCACTGGTTTTCCGGCCAGACGTATGGCTTCGCGCGCCATATCGCGTCCCACAGCCGCTGTGGTATATGCCTTGTACCAATGGTGAATGTCGGTTATGAGAGCTGCTGCCACATACATGGCGAAGGCCGTGCGGAGCAGCGACGGGTGGTGGCGCTTGGTGTGGTCTGCCACGAATGCCACGAGCAAGGCCGACATGCCGAGGCCGGCATAGGTGTTCATCACGCTCAGACTGATGAGCAGATGGGGCGACATGACGATGATGATGCACACCGCCAGACCCGCAAAGCGACGCGTGAGCCACAGACGCGGACTGCGCACGAACATCATATAGACAAACGTCAGCGACAGAACGAGCGTAAGGGCGGCCAGAGGCAGACAGCGCGATGCGGCGTGGACAATGCTCACATAGTCGGCTGCCACCCACGTGTAGCCGACGAATATGGCTATCTCCTTTATCTTTTTGGCCAGAAGGAATGTGTGGTAGTCGGGGTTATAATATTCGGTGCTTGGCAGCGCTATCCTTATACAGCCGTATGCTACGGCTATAGCCACGCCGAAAAGCAGGTGGCGCGACGCACTGCGCATGTCCTCCCTGCCGAACGCGAAGGCAAGTACGGGTGGCACTACGGCCCATGCAATGCCGTTGTCCTTGGACAGTGCGGCAAGCATAACGCACGCAGCCCATGCGGTATATCGTCCCCTGCCCTTCACCGACAGATAGAACCACACAGCTGCCATGCCCCACATCTGGGAGTAAGTCTGGTTGAGTGAGTCGCAGCTTAGCACCGTTCCGAGCATGCACGGCGATATCCAGAAGAATATGGTGGCCACAAACTGTGCCGCACGACCGAAGCCCAGAAGTTGCGATAGCTTCATCACCAGTATGGCACCGAGCAGATGGCCGAAGATGATGCACACGTGGTTGAGTGCCGGAAAGAGCTGCGGGGCGGCGCCTACAACATAGCCCATCAGTGCGTCGAACGGTCGCCACACACTGCCGTAGGGCAGAAAGAACTTGGCCCAGTCGGCATCGAAGTTGGGCGACGACAGCGTACTCCAGTCGTCGTACGACGGATATATGCCGACGACGGCCCAAAGGACGAACGGCAGACTGATGAGAATGTATGTCAGGGGTGATTTCTTGTCTATTTTCATTATTGTGTTTTATGTATGTTGTTTTATGTGTGATGTTTTACTGTCTGGCGTGTATTACATTCCGAGCGCCACGGTCATCCACCGGCACGACGGTCTGTCGCTGTGGGCTTTCACCCATCTGTATGCCAGCAGAGGCACGTAGAGGCCGGAGAAGAAGGCCAGAACGGTGGTGACGTGCCACGTGATGCCGGGTACCATAGATATGAGAATCTGCTGTGAGGCAACCTGCGGAAACCATGAGAGCAGGTATATTGTGTATGACGCTCCTTCGAGATGGTCGAGAAAATGCAGTCCGTTGGCTGTGTAGAGATGTGCCAGAGCCATGCTCATCAGTGTGCCGTTGAGTGCCGACAGCAGAAAGCGTATGCTCGTGTCGGGTGCATACATCAGGGCGACGGATATGGCGAATGTGACTGTTGCAGTGGACGCGGCGTGGCGGCCTACGATGAGTTCAAGCCTGTGTTTGCAGAACATGTAGCCTGCTGCAAAGAATATGATGTTGTAGATGGCGCAGTTCAGTCCCAGCAGTGCTATGTCGGGGGTGGCTAGATTTACTATTATAAGAGACGTGAAAAGCAGAATGTCGTTCACCTTCACCTTTGTTTTAGCGGCAAACATGGCGAAGCAGAATATGAGGAAGAGTGACGGCAGAAACCAGAAAAATCCTATGACGTTGGTCTGAGGATAAAGCAGCATGCTGAGATAGCTCCATGCTGATATGTCGACAGGCCGGAGCGCAATGGCCGACATCATGGCTTTGGGAAAGAAGACGACGCTCGATATGATGACATAAGGCACGAGCAGGCGTTTCACTTTTCTGGTGATGAATCCTTTGTCGCCGAATGCAGGCATGTCGGCGAGCTGTCTGCCGTTGCGGTCGTTGCTGTATCTGAGCAGGTAGCCCGATATGAAGAAAAACAGCGGCATGTGGAACGAATAGAGCCATTGGCATACGGCAGGCACGTGGCCGGCATGTCCGAGCTGGTAGGTGGAGTGTCCGAGCACCACGAGTATGATGCCGAATGTCTGCATGAATGATATGAGGCTGTTATTGTTCTGCATGCGTCTGCGGGCGTCAGTTCACTATTGCAATCTTGCACACGGTGCCTTTCTTGCCGTCGGCCGTGGCTGTCTGCACCATGTAGACGCCGCTCGCTACGCGCCGGCCGCTCTTGTCGCAGCCGTCCCATGTGAACATTCCGCCGTTGCTGCGGCCTTCGGCCACGAGTGTGCCGTTGACGGTCACAATCTTGACGTCGGCGTTCAGTGTCAGTCCGTTGACGGTTATCAGTCCCGTGTAGTCAGGTCTTACAGGATTTGGATACGCGTACACGTTGTCTTTGTCCATCTTGTCGGATGTCTGTGTGGCGTCACTCATGTATGAACAGAGGCCCTTGTCTGTGCCGAAAAACACTTCGCCGGTTGTTCCGTCGATGGTTATCGACTCAATGGTGTTGGACAGCAGGTCGCTGTTATCGGTGGTGAAGTGCTGCAGCTGGGTCATGTTGTCGGCGCTGATGAGGAACACTCCGCTCTCGTCCGTGCCGAACCACTTGCGTCCTCCCCCGTCTATGGCCATAGCGCTGATGCTTATGCCGTCGAGAAGATAGTCGGCGTAGTTGGTTCCGTCGTTGCGCGGCACCTTCACTTGTGTGAATGTCTCGTTGCCGTTGGCTATGTCTGCTGCTGTGAGCATGAGCGGACCGGCGGCCGTTCCTAACCATATGTTGCCTTCAAGATCCTCCTGTACGCATGACACCTTTTCGGCTATGAGCGACGTTCCGTCCTGGTTCACAAAGCGTGAATACACCTTCAGTCCGTCGGTCGAGGGCTGGTAGCATATCAGTGCGGGCTTGCGCCAGTCGTTGCTGCCGAACCACATCAGGTCGCGACTGTCGAAAATGATGCCCACCATATTTGCCATGGAATATCCTTCGTTGTTCATGAGTTCGCTCTTATGGTGTGAAGTCCATTCACCGTCGGTGTAGTCGAACAGTGAAGCCGACGGAGCCACGCTGTTGAGACACCACAGTCGCCCTTCTTTGTCGAACTTGACGCTCGACACGATGGTGTAGTTCTTCTTGTCGGTGTCGCCCACTGTCTTGGCTCCTTGCAGCGGACTGTTGTCTATGGTGAAGGAGTTCACAAGTTCTTCGTTGCGGAATTCGTACATTCCGGCCTGCGAACCCATGAACACATGGGTTGGATCCTTCGGGTCGACGTCAACGCTCATGGCGCCTCTGTATCTGTAGCCGAGCGTCGTTGCGAAGTCGTCAGGATATATGGTCCAGCCTTTCGATTTGTCGTAAACCTGTATGCAGGCGTTGCGTTCCGGGGTGCCCAGTCCGCCACTGGTGTAGAGTTTGCCGTTGATGAAACTCATGAAGCCGAAGAAGTTGTACTCCGGTCCTTCGGGAGCGATGCCCGTAAGCGACATCTGCACGTTGTTGTCGCTGCTTATAACACCCTTTGCAAGTTTCCCGTCATTGTCTGTCAGCCAGTAGGAATCATCGGCCTGAGAGTATTCTATGCCACCTGACTTGAACGCCAGGTCCTGTTTCTTGTCGGTGGATGTGATGATGTAGGTGTGGTTTCCGCCGTAACATATTATTCTTTCGCCGCTTGTTTTCACTCTGCTGAACCATGGAGTGTAGAACGTTCTGAACTTGTCTGCCGTCTTGTCCATGACACTTGCCTCGCCGTTGTTCAGTCCTATGAGCTCGCCGTTGAGCAGGAGCAGGTGCGTGAATGTCTTTGCACTGTATCTTGTCCATTTCGATTTGTCGGCCAGGTTGTCACTCATTGATGCACGGTACATTCCGTCTGCCGTTGCGGCGAAGATGTTGTTGCCGCTCAGCGCGGTGGCATTCACCTTCACACCGAGGTTGTATGTATCGCTTATTGCGGCGTTGCGCACGTCTATCCTCACAATACCGAATCCGGTGGAGAGGTAGGCGTCGGTACCGTTTATGGTGATGTTGTTTATTGTCTTGTCCTCGGTGAGCGATTTGTTGTAGTATTCCGACATGTTGGTTACCTTGCCGTTGGCTGATACAAGGTCTATGTTATAGTTGGCATATACCACAACGAGACGTCCCGCCTGACGGCACCATGCGATGTCGCTTATACCGCAGTCGCTCAGCGCGTTCACCTTGTCGTAGGTCTGTATGCTCTGGTCGGAAGGGTTGTATGAATAAAGTCCGTCGGAGGCGAGCACGAAAACAATGCTTCCCGTGTCCTCTATTCTTTTGATGTCCGAGTAAGCCGGATAGGCATTCCAGGTGCCGACAGGTGCCGCCGATGCGTCTGTCAGTAGGAGGCAGAGCATCAGTGCGACGAGGAAAAATATTTTTTTCATATGAATGTAAGTGCGTGAGTGATAGTTGGAAATATGACGGCGACGCGCAATGTGCCGTATCTGCCGTAGTGGCTGCGGCGTCATTTGCCGGCTGCAAGCAGATATTCAGCCAGTCTGGCCACAGCGCGTGCACGGTGGGAAATCTTGTTCTTTATCTCATTGCCCAGCTCGGCGAATGACTGTTCGTAACTTTCCGGCACGAATATAGGGTCGTAGCCGAAGCCCGAAGCACCTTTCTTCTCGTGCGATATGCGGCCTTCTATGCGGCCTTCGAAGGTATGTGCCACGGGCTGGCCGTCCTTCTGTTCTATCAGTGCTATGACTGTGCGGAAGCGTGCACTGCGATTTTCTTTGCCTTCCATCTCATGCAGCAGCTTGCGCATGTTGGCTTCGGAGTCGTGGCCTTCGCCTCCGGCATACCTCGCACTGTAAACTCCGGGTGCTCCGTCCAGCGCGTCCACTTCCAGACCTGTGTCGTCGGCGAAGCAAGGTGTGCCGTATTTGTCGTACACATAGCGCGCTTTCATCATGGCGTTACCTTCCAGTGTCGGCGCCGTTTCGGGTATATCGTCATGGCAATTGATGTCAGCGAGCGACAGCACTTCGATGCTCTCGCCCAGAATCTGCCTTATTTCTTCAAGTTTATGACTGTTGTTTGTCGCGAATACTATCTTCATTTTTCTTTACTTTTACTTTTATCTGGTCGAATCCTTCTCCATACACACCGATAACGGAGCTCTGACTGACGAACGCGTTGGGGTCTATCATTTTTATAAGTCGGAATATCGTGACGCTCTCGTTCTTCTTTGCAAGCAGACATATGACTTTCATTTCACGGCCGGTATACCATCCGTGTCCGTCGAGAATGGTCAGACTGTGGTCGGTCTTGTCGGTGATGGCCTTGGCAATCTCTTTATAGTGCTTTGAGAAGATGAGGAACTGTACAGACTGCCTCTGCCAGTTCATCACGTAGTCGAGCATAAAACACTCTATGAACATGGTGCACAGACCGAACACCACCTTCTTGCATCTCACGTCGAGGGCACCGAACGAGTCGACGAAAAGACAGCTTCCGATGATGCACAGGTCGACGAGTATGAGCACTTTTCCCAGCGATATGTTGTGATATTTGTTCACAGATGCAGCCACGATATCGGTTCCTCCGGTGCTGCCATTGTTCAGGAAAACTATTGCCAGGGCCGTTCCGGTGAGCATACATCCTATGACGAGCGACATGAAGTCGTTGCCTTCGCCCAACAGTTTGTAGAATGTGCCGTCGGGTCTCACCACAACTTCTTGAGCCATTTCGAGCAGAAATGTGAGCGCGAAGGTGGCATAGATGGTCTTCATCAGAAAACGCCAGCCCAAGATCTTGAGTGCGGCGACAATGAGTACGGCGTTGATGAGGAAGAAAGTGTACTGCACCGGGAATCCCGTTGCGTAGAACAATATGGCGCCAATACCGGCGATGCCGCCCGTGACAATCTGATAAGGCAACAGGAAGACGGTGAATGCGAAGGTGTAGAGCATCAGGCCTAGCGTGATGTTGAAGTAGTCTCTTGCTTCGCGCAGAATGGCTTGTTTGTACATATTAGCTGGTTTTAATAAAGACCGACAGGCCCATCCTCCCACATGAAAGCGTGCGGGCAGGATGGGCTTTGTCTTCCTTTATGGTTGGTATGTCTATTTTATGACGACGTTCACCATACGCTTCGGCACGATGATGACTTTCACCACCTGCTTGCCCTCCATATAGCGGGCTGTGCGTTCGTCGGCCATGACAGCCTGTTCGATGGCGGTGTTGTCGGCGTCGGCTGCAAACTGCATCTCGAAACGGCGCTTGCCGTTGAAGGCGATTCCCATCTGCACGGTGCTTTCCACGAGATATTTCTCGTCAAACTCGGGCCACTGTGCGTCGCACACTGTGCTTTCGTTGCCCAGAGCGTGCCACAGTTCTTCTGCTATGTGAGGCGCGAATGGGGCTATGAGTACGGCAAGTTGTGAGAGCAGTACGCGGTTGCGGCACTTGAGTTGCTGCAGTTCGCCCACGCAGATCATGAATGCCGAGATGCTGGTATTGTAGGAGAACTGCTCTATGTCCTGCGATACTTTCTTTATGAGTTTGTGCAGACTCTTGAGCTGTTCGGGCGTAGCCTCGCTGTCGTCAGGCAGGAATTGTCCGTCGCGGTCGTAATAGAGAGCCCACAGTTTCTTGAGGAAGCGATGGCATCCGTCTATTCCGTTGGTGTCCCAAGGCTTGCTCTGCTCCACCGGACCGAGGAACATCTCGTACAGACGCAGTGTGTCTGCACCGTATTTCTCGACAATCATGTCAGGATTAACGACGTTGAACATCGATTTAGACATCTTCTCTATGGCCCATCCGCAGATGTATTTGCCGTTCTCAAGTATGAATTCTGCATCCTTATATTCCGGACGCCATGCGCGGAAAGCCTCGATGTCGAGTACGTCGGCGCTCACGATGTTCACGTCAACGTGTATCGGAGTGACGTCGTCGTAGTTGTCTTTCAGACCAAGCGATACGAATACGGGTTTTTCTTTGCTTCCCAGCTTGTTGGCACGATATACGAAGTTGGAACGGCCCTGTATCATTCCCTGGTTCACGAGTTTGCGGAACGGCTCCTCGCAGCACGAATATCCGTAGTCGTGGAGGAACTTGTTCCAGAAGCGTGAGTAGATGAGGTGGCCGGTGGCATGCTCCGTTCCGCCCACGTACAGGTCGACACACTGCCAGTAGTCGTCGGCCTCGCGGCTCACAAGAGCATCGTTGTTGCGCGGATCCATGTAGCGCAGATAGTATGCAGATGAACCGGCGAAGCCAGGCATTGTATTCAGATCGAGCGGGAACACTGTTTGGTTGTCTATGTTGCTCTTGTCCGTCACGCAGTTGTTTGCGGTGTCCCATGCCCAGAGATGAGCGTGTCCGAGCGGTGGTTCGCCGCTTTCGGTAGGCTTGTACTGGTCTACCTCCGGCAGGAGCAGTGGCAGACACTCCTCCGGAATCATGTAAGGCATTCCGTCTTTATAATATACCGGGAACGGCTCGCCCCAATAGCGCTGGCGTGAGAAGATGGCGTCGCGCAGACGATAGTTCACCTTCACACGTCCCAGATTGTGAGATGTGACAAACTCTTTGGTGTGTGCGATGGCTTCCTTCACGGTCAGTCCGTTGAGCGAGAAGCCGTCGAGAGCCTCACGTCCGGCTGCCGGTGAGTTGCATACGATGCCTTCCTTGGCGTCGAAACTCTCTTCGCTGACATCCGCACCCTCGATGAGTGGCACGATGGGCAGTCCGAAGTGCTTTGCGAAAGCATAGTCGCGAGAGTCGTGTGCAGGCACGGCCATGATGGCTCCCGTGCCATATCCGGCGAGCACATACTCGCTTATCCATACCGGAATGCTGTCGCCCGTGAACGGGTTTACGGCATACGAGCCGGAGAAAACGCCCGTAACCTTGCGGTCGCTGATGCGTTCGCGCTCGGTACGTTTCTTTACATACTCTATGTATTCGGCCACAGCGTTGCGCTGTTCGTCGGTGGTCAGTTCGGCCACGAGTTCGCTTTCTGGTGCGAGCACCATGAAAGTGACACCGAAAATGGTGTCGGCGCGGGTTGTGAATATGGTGAATTTCTTGTCGCTGTCCTTAACGCTGAACTCCATCTCCGTTCCTTCCGAACGGCCTATCCAGTTGCGCTGTGTCTCCTTGAGCGAGTCGGTCCAGTCTATTGTGTCGAGTCCGTCGAGCAGGCGCTGTGCATATGCCGATACACGCAGACACCACTGCTTCATCTTCTTCTGCACAACGGGATAGCCGCCGCGCACCGATACGCCGTCAACCACTTCGTCGTTGGCAAGCACCGTGCCCAGTCCTGCACACCAGTTCACCATCGTCTCGCCCATGTAAGCTATGCGATAGTTCATCAGCGTCTGCTGTTGCTGCTTCTCGTCCATGGCGTTCCACTCGTCAGCGGTGAAGCTCATCTCCTCTGTGCAGGCCACGTCAAGACCCTCGGTACCCTTCTGGCTGAAGTGCTCTATGAGCTTTTCGATGGGCTGCGCCTTCTGACAGGAGTTGCAGTAGAACGAGTTGAACATCTTGCGGAATGCCCACTGAGTCCATTTGTAATACTCTGGGTCACACGTACGAATTTCTCTGCTCCAGTCGAACGAGAATCCTATGTTGTCAAGCTGCTGCTTGTAGCGGCGTATGTTGTCATCGGTTGTCTTGGCCGGATGCTGTCCGGTCTGTATGGCATACTGCTCAGCGGGCAGTCCGTAGGCGTCGTATCCCATCGGGTTGAGCACGTTGTAGCCCTTCAGACGCTTGTAGCGTGCGTATATGTCGCTGGCGATGTAGCCGAGCGGATGGCCCACGTGGAGTCCCGCTCCTGACGGATAGGGGAACATGTTGAGCACATAGAACTTCTTTTTCTCCTTGTCCTCGACAACCTTATAGGTGTTCTGTTCCTCCCACCGATGTTGCCATTTTTTCTCTATTTCACTGAAATTGTATTCCATTGCGGTATGTATTGTTTTGTTTTTTCCTTTTATACAATATTTTATGCACCATGCAAAGATACAAATTTTGCGTCAAATGACAAATATTTGTGTGCGAGTTGAGTCCTGTGCGGTGTGTATTTGGGGCTGATTGACTGGTATGCCGGCTTATGGTCTTTGCCGCGATCGGTTATGCGGGATTGTAATAAGTTGATATTCAATGCGTTGTGATTATGCTGCGAAAAGGCCTTTCCGAGGCCGTGAAACGGGCTTTCCTGCAGTGCGGAACAGGCCGTTTGAGGGCATGGGAAAGGCTCTTTCGCAACGCCATATAGGGCATATTGTTTCAGAGGATGTTGCCGTCGGTTGTACGGGCAATGACATCTGGCAGTTGCGCGAAGTCGTCTATCACGCTTCCGGCGCCGCTCTGCTCCAGTTCATCGCGTGTTCCGTTGCCGTAGGTTACGCCACAAGTGTGTGTTCCGGCACGGCGTCCCATCGTGATGTCGAATGCAGTGTCGCCCACCACTATGGCGCTTGCGGCGTCAGAACCGAGCCGTTGCAGGATTATGTTCACGGGTTCCGGGTCGGGCTTGGCTTTCTTTACGTCGTCCGCTCCGATGATAGCACTGAAGCATTCTTCAAGTCTGAAGCGGCTCACGAAGTCGGCGAGCGAATGGTGTCCGCGGCTGCTGGCTATGGTAAGTGTCAGTCCCTCGGCGTGCATACGCCTTATTGTATCGGCCACGTTGGGGAACATCCTCACGGCGTCGGCCGTGTTGTTCACCTCGAACAGGCGCCGGTAGATTGCGGCGCAGCGCAATCCCTCGCTGCGGTCGATGCCGAGCAGACGTACGAAAGCCTCGTCGAGCGGCAAACCTATTGTGGCGGCGCAGTCGTCGTCGGAAGGTTGTGCCATGCCGTATTCGTCTATTGTCTGATGAAGAGTCTTGAGAATTATGCTTTTGGTGTCGGCTATAGTGCCGTCGAAGTCAAGAATTACGGTTTTTATCATGATTTATGTAGTGTTGTATAAATAATGTTCATTCCGTGCGCATCACTACCGCTATGGTCTTCATCCGCACATATTCCTCCGCGAGATACATCATTCCTCCATACGGATTGTCCGTTCCCCATGAGTTCTTTGCTATGAAGTAACGGCGTCCGTGCCGGTCGTGTGCCAGACCAATGAGCGCCATGCAGTGGTCGTCGGTGGTGCGTCGCGTCTCAAACTCCTTCTGCCGCTGCTCCTGTGTGTATGGCTTGTTGCCGGTCAGTACGGCTGTTCCGCGTGCAAAGGAGAAGCCCGGCTCGGTGATGTCGCCCTCCCAGCACACGGCGTGTCCTGTCTTAATAGCCGACGTGATGCGCGCCATGAGTGTGTCTATCGGCACGTTGAGGAAGCGGCAACCCGTTTTGTTGTCGGGCAGTTCGAGGGCGAATGATTCGCCCATGGGATGATGCGTGAAGCTGGTTATGGCAGTGTAGTCGCCCGGAAGAAACAGACTGCGTGCGAATTGTTGCGGAGAATACTCGGCACCGTATAGCCAGATGTGTGATGGCAGATAACCCACGGCCTGGTCGAGTATGTCGTTGCAGCGTATGTCGAGGTCGGACATATTGGTGGAGCGACGCGCCACGGTCGTCGTGCGCCGTGCAAGAACGTTGTAGTTTGCCTTGCCTCCGCAGTTGTAAGGGTCGTAGGGCATCAGTCCGTATTCGTCTGCCAGTCCGAGCAACATGGGCGCCACGCCGCGCATGTCTACCACATCCTCGCCGCCGGAGAGGAAGCACCGCCGTGCCCTGTCCGCCATCCACATGCGCGCTGGATAGTCAGGCGACATGTTGACTGAGTCGCCCGCCATGATACGGTCGGTCTCTATGGTGGCCAGCATAGCGTATATCCAGCACAGCGGACTGCGTCCCTGGTTTTTCACGGGCGTGGTGCGCAGTCGCACTTCGTCGGTGAATGTATATTTCTTCGTGTTTTCCTTTCTGTATCCGTTGTCAGTACAGGTGTATAACATTGTAGCCATGACAATGGAGCAGACCGCAAGTATGGTTATTAAGGAATTTTTCGCGTAAGATGTTTTCATTGTTCTTTTTCTCCCGTTCCGGCTGTCTTTTTGATTATTCTCCGGAGTCGATGCCTTTTACAAAACGCTCTCTATAGTTCTTTGGCGACATGCCTAGATGTTTCTTTACGTATTTGCCGAAGAACGAAATGTTCGGGAAGTCGAGCTCGTTGGATATTTCCTTCACCGACTTACGCGTGTATCTGAGCATGTAGCTTATGTCCTTTATCACGTAGGTGTCTATGATTTTCGATGCCGGGTGTCCGCTTATGCTTCGGCAGATGGCCGTGAGATATTTCGGAGTGATGTTGAGTTCCTCGGCATAGAAGGCCACGTTGCGCTTCTTGGGCTGCATGTTTGTGAGTGTCTCGATGAATGTCTGGAATATGTATTCGGCCGATGAGAACGGACGTTCAGACTTGTCGATGAATCTGCTTATGGTGTCGCCGAACTCGTAGATGAACGCAAGCATGAGCGAGTCGATCACTTCGGCATGATGTTTTCCGAGATTCGACGACATCTTTTTCTGCAGAAGGTCGTGATACTGGCAGAAAAGGTCGGTCTCCTTTTCGTTGAGCGACAGTATGGGATGCGTCTCAAAGGTTATCCTCACTTTCCAGTTGATGTCGATTGTCGGCAGAATACGCTTGAAGTAGTTGGGCGAAATGGCAATGCTGTAGCAGCGCATGTCGTCACTGTGTCTTGCTTCGCTCAATATCATGTCTGGCGGACATATCAGTATGTCGTTCTTGTGCATCGTGTGGTTTGTGCCGTTGATGCCGAATGATATTTCGCCGTTGACGCATAGTATCACCGCGTAGAAGTCGAACGTGAATGTGTTCGGGGTGATCGTCTCGCCCAGACTGTTGCCTATCGCGATGTCACCGTTATTGTATAATGCTTCTTTTTTGACAACGTTGTTGTCCAGATTTATTCTCTTTATTTCGTTCATATTGTTGTTATGTGCGCCTGCAAATATACTTCAGTTTTTCTTAATAAACCATCGTTTGTAGCTTATATAATAATAAAAAATCAAGAAAAAGGTAAAAATGGAACATCCCTAATAGTGCCGTATATTCAGACTGCAGTGATTGTCAGCGTGTAATATTCTTCTTTATTTGTGTTCCGTATGTCGCAATAATGCGTATTTGTTCCCAAATAGACCACTTTGCGAGCCTGTATTTTGTCCTGAATATGAAAATCAGAACGTTATTTTGCGGCCGGAAAATAATTTTTATGTTAAAATCATGAATAGGTTTAATCTTATGATTGTGTCTGTCGCAGCGCTTGTTCTTGCAAGTTGCGGCAGTGGAAAGAAGGACCTGCGGCAGGCTCCTTCAAAAGTTAAGGTAGAGGTGCAGACTGTAGGTTCGGCTTCGGCTTCAGGCATGCAGTATTCGGGAACAGTGGAGGAAGGCAGCGGAGCGTCGCTCAGTTTCCCAGTGAACGGCACCGTAAGCAGGATATACGTGGCCACGGGCAGCCGTGTGAAGAAAGGTCAGCTGCTGGCAACGCTGGACGCAACGTCGATGCGCAACATGCACGATGCGGCACGTGCGACGCTCGAACAGGCTGAGGATGCCCGCCGGCGAATGGAGACATTGTACAAGAGAGGAAGTCTGCCGGAGATACAGTGGGTTGAGGTGGAGAGCAAACTGAAGCAGGCCCGTTCGGCCGAGGCACTGGCTGCAAAGAATCTGCGCGACTGCAATCTGTACGCTCCGTTCAGCGGAGTGGTGGCCGAGAAGACGGCAGACGAGGGACAGAACGTCATGCCTGGCATGCCGGTGATCAAGCTTGTCACGTCCGGCACATTGAAGGTCAGTGTCCCTGTGCCTGAGAACGAGATAGCCGGAGTGGACGAAGGATGCCGTGCCATAGTGACGGTGCCGGCACTCGGAGGCCGCGGATTCGACGCTGTGGTTGTGGAGAAAGGCATTATGGCTCATCAGTTGTCACGTTCGTATGAGGTGAAACTGCGCATAGAAGGCCGCAGTACAGACCTTATGCCGGGCATGGTGGCAGAGGTCACGCTTCTTGCCAAGGGCGACAACGGTGCTGTACCGGTGATACCTGCACGTGTGGTTCAGACCGACGAGCACAACCGCAACTTCGTATGGACTGTCAGCGGAGGCAAGGCCGCACGGCGAGATGTGACATGTGGTTCTTACAGGGCCGACGGAGTGGAGATTGTTTCGGGCCTTGCCGTCGGCGACAGAGTTATTGTTGAAGGCCAGGCCAAGGTGTGCGAGGGCACTCCCGTGACTTTCTGAACATGATAAACCGATTGTAAGATGAAAGCAGAAAAGAAAAAACGCGGCATGGTGGAATGGGCCATGCATTATCATCAGATAATCATTCTGGTTGTGTGCTGCCTGATAGCACTGGGCGTATATTGTCTGCCGGGCATGAAGAAGAACGAATTTCCTGACTTCACCATACGTCAGGGAATTGTCGTGGCCGTTGCACCGGGACTCTCGGCCGACGAAATGGTGGAACAGGTTACCAAGCCTCTGGAGGACTATATATTCACTTATAAGGAGGTGCGCAAGGATAAGACGATATCGAAGACACGCGACGGAATTGTCTATATTCAGGTGCAGCTTAACGATGATCTGAATAACAAGGATGAGTTCTGGAGCAAATTCAAGCACGGCGTGTCGGTGTTCAAGTCGGAACTGCCTGCCAACGTGCTTGCACTGAGAGTGATGGACGACTTCGGCGACACCTCTGCACTGCTCATAACGATGGAAAGCGACGACAAGACCTACCGCGAACTGAGCGACTACATGGACGACCTGCAGGAACAGCTGCGCCGCATATCCAGCGTGGGACGCATGACAGTGAGCGGTGTACTCGGCGAACAGATATCGGTATATGTGGACGACAGCCGCCTGTCGCGCTACGGACTTAATGCCCAGACATTGGCCGCCACACTCATGCAGAAGGGTTTTGTGACGTCGGGCGGAAGAGTGAAGGACGGATCTACGGTCTATCCCGTGTACGTCAGCAAGTCGCTCAACACGCTGTATGACGTCCAACAGCAGATAGTATACACAGATCCGTCGGGCAACAACATCCGTCTGAAGGACGTGGCGCGTGTGGTTAAGGAGTATGCAGCCCCAGACAGCTACATCACCAACAACGGACATAAGTGTGTGTTGCTCAGTGTGGAGATGAAGAAGGGCTGCAACATTGTGGCGATGGGTCAGGAAGTGAACAAGGTGATAGAGGATTTCAAGCAGGAACTGCCATCCGATGTCAACATAGAACGC
Organism: Prevotella sp. HCN-7019; assembly: GCF_037890215.1. NCBI lineage: Bacteria > Pseudomonadati > Bacteroidota > Bacteroidia > Bacteroidales > Prevotellaceae > Prevotella > Prevotella sp. HCN-7019. Next base: position 543,340 of record NZ_JBBKBO010000001.1, read on the forward strand.
ATAACAGACCAGAGTAAAGTGGTGGACGACAGCGTGACCAATTTCCTGCACGAGCTGGTGATAGCCGTGGTTGCCGTAATCATAGTTGTGATGCTCCTGCTGCCGTTGCGTGTGGCTCTGATAGCTGCGTCCACCATACCTATTACCATTTTCATATCTCTGGGCATGTTTTCAATGTTCGGCATAGAGCTCAACACCGTGACGCTGGCCGCTCTTATTGTGACGCTTGGAATGATTGTGGACAACTCCATTGTGATAATAGACAACTATCTGGAGCAGATAGGCGAAGGAGTGTCGAGATGGCATGCATCAATAGAGAGCACCACCCACTTCTTCAAGTCAATCTTCTCGGCCACACTTGCCATAAGCATCACGTTCTTTCCGTTCCTTCTCACAACGACTGGACTCATAAAGGACTTTGTCAACAGCTTCCCGTGGGCCGTTACGCTCGTGCTGTTCATATCGCTGCTGGTTGCCACTCTGCTGGTGCCCTTCATGCAGTTCTTCTTCATCCGCAAACCGATGAAGAGGCCGTCGGGCGACCGCAAGTCGTTCTCGTTCCTCGACATGCTGCAGACTTATTATAATAAGTTGCTCGATGTTTGTCTTGCCCATCCTGTGGTCACGGTGGTGACAGGTGTGGTCATGGTTGTTGCGGGCATATTAATGATTTCGCGTCTGCCTCAGCAGCTCATGCCTTTTGCCGACCGCAACCAGTTTGCCGTGGAGATATCGCTGCCCACCGGCAGTGGAATTGACCGTACGGTGGCAGTGGTCGACAGTCTTGAACACATGATGCGCAAGGATAAACGCGTGGTGAGCATCACCTCGTTCAAAGGATGTGCCTCTCCGAGATTCCACAGTAGCTATGCTCCACAGATAGCCGGTCCGGAGTATGCACAGTTTATTGTCAATACCACCGGCAACGAAGCTACTGTCGATTTGCTTGATGAGTGGGCGCCGCGTGTTACCGACCGTTTCCCGGAGGCACGCATACGGTTCAAGCAGTTAAGCTACAGCGAGGCGGTATATCCGATAGAAGTGAGACTCAGCGGCAACGACATAAATGCGCTGAAGACTGATGCCGGAAAAGTGAGGGAGACACTTATGAAGATGGACGGTCCGATAATAGTGCATACGGACTTCATGGAACAGCGGCCTGTCGTGGACGTTGTGATGAAGGAAGACGAGGCTTCACGGCTCGGAGTGAGCAACTTCGCGGTGGAGAGTACGCTGGCCATGCGCTATGGCGACGGCCTTCCGGTGGCGCGTGTATGGGAAGGCGACTACGACATTCCCGTGAAACTCAAGAGCGTGAACGCCGACAAGGCCACTCCGGCATCGCTTGAAGACGAGCAGATAGGTGTGGCAGGCGGACTGGGCGACGTGCCTCTGCGCCAGGTGGCAACGGTAGTGCCGGAGTGGAAGGACGGCCAGATAGTAAGGCGCAACGGCACGTACACCGTTACTGTGATGGCCGATCTGAAACGTGGAGTCAACGCCATGGAGGCCACAGGGCGTGTCATTGAGAAGATGGACAGTCTGAAACTGTCGCCCGGTGTCAGCATGTCTTTCGGCGGCGACTACGAGGACGATGCCGAGAAGATGCCTCCGGTGATGAACGGACTGTATGTTGCGGCAGTGGTGATATTCTTCATTCTGATGATGCATTTCCGCAAGGTGAGCATAGCGTTCCTTGTCTTCATGAGCATGTTGCTCTGTATTCCGGGTATGGTTGCCGGCATTATGATACAGGGAGTGGACTTCAGTGTGACGTGCGTTCTGGGCATTGTGAGCCTGATGGGAATCATTGTGCGCAACGGCATAATAATGATAGACTATGCCGAAGAGCTGCGCGCCGCCAACCATCTTACATCGTCGGAGGCCATCTATCACTCCGCACGACGCCGTATGCGCCCGATATTCCTCACGTCGGCTGCCGCATCCATGGGTGTCATCCCGATGATTCTCGGCGGCAGCGGTCTGTGGATGCCTATGGGAACGGTGATATGCTACGGCACGCTCTTCACCATGGTGCTGCTCCTCACTGTGCTGCCAGCAGCCTACATGCTCATGTTCAGAGGCACAACCAAGAGCCGTATGCGGCTTGAGAGTATGGAGGCTGAATGACGGAACGTATGTAAGCGACACTCATTCATAAACAATTTTCATAACAAAAACAATAGTATAAATCAATGAATAAGAATATAAAAGGACGTGGTTTCATGCTTCTGCTTGCCTCCGCCGTAGTGTGCGGCGCGACGGCACAGCACCGTCTGACCTTCGAGGAATGTCTTGACATGGCCCTGAACAACAATGTGAAGATGAAGAACGCAGGCAACGACATAGAGGCTGCACGGCAGGACGAGAAGCAGGCTTTCACCCATTTCTTCCCCACGGTGAGTGCGTCGGGATTCGCCTTCAACTCTAACAAACCGCTTATAGATGTTGACGTGGCGCCGGGTGCGTCGATGTCGATGATGAAGGACGGCGTGGCCGGCGGTGTGTCGGCCGGTATGCCGCTCTTCGCCGGCGGACAGATAGTGAACACACACAAGCTGTCGAAACTCAATGTGAAGGTGAACCGGCTGAAGCGCAACCTTTCGGAGAACGAGGTGAAGCTCACTACCGAACAGTATTTCTGGCAGGCCGCGGTGTTGAAAGAGAAACTCAACACCATTGCCGCCGTGGAGAAACAGCTGGCAAGCATGCGTGGCGACGTGACGGCTGCGGTGGATGCAGGAGTGGCCGACCGCAACGACCTGCTACAGGTGAAGCTGCGCGAGAACGAGACCAAGAACACACGCATAAAGACGGAGAACGCTCTCGGAGTGACGTTGAGTCTTCTTGCGCAGTACATAGGCTATCCGTCGGACAGCATCGACGTCGATGCGACGTTCCCCTACTCGCTGCCCGGCCGCCCCGACTCGCTTTTCTGTTCGCCGGAAGCATCGCTCACTACTACCAGCGAGTATCGTCTGCTCGAAAGCAATGTGGAGGCCGCAAAACTGAAAAAACGTCTGGCAGTGGGCAAGAATCTGCCTACCGTGGCGGTAGGAGCAGGATATATGTATGACAACATCATGGAGAAAGACCATCCGTTCCTCATCGGATTTGCCACCGTCAGCGTGCCTCTCACGGCGTGGTGGGGAGGCTCGCACGAGGTGAAGAAGCACGAACTGCAGCTGCGCAACGCCAGAAACGAGTTTGACGACAGCAGCAGGATGCTTCTGATAAAGATGCGTAACGCATGGAATAAGCTCAACGACACATACAGACAGATAGAACTCTCGCTCGAGGCGGTGGAGCAGTCGGCCGAGAACCTTCGCCTGCACAACGACTACTATCAGGCCGGAACGTGCACCATGAGCGACCTGCTCGAGGCGCAGACCATATATATCAATACGCGCGACAGCTATGCCGAGAGCATGGCGCAGTATGAGATAAGCAAGTGTGAGTATCTGCAGGCCACGGGCCGCTGACGCTTCTGCGCTTTTTACGGGCGCATGGGAATATGCCGCGCGCCGTACGTCGGATAACAAAAACAAGGTATCTGCCTGCCGCACGTACGGCGCGCGATGCGTTTTGTGGCTGTCATTTTTCGTTATTTTTAGGTATTGCACGCAAGCGTTCCTATGATTAACTTTGCAAGCGTATTCTACTTAAAGGTGTTACTTGCATAACAGGAGCTAATGACAGCTTATAGTTAAAGATACATAATGTTATTGTATAATCTATGGAAAGCCGGCTGTGAAGTCGGCTTTTTTGTTTTTCGTGCCTCCCGTATGGCGCTTGTCCGGGGTGGCACGGGATGTGTGGCGGATGTCAGAGTGTCGCTGTATGAATGTGTACGGCAGCATTTTGACACTCGGAAAAATGCGTGCCGGCTGCTCATTCTGGAAAACCGGAAAGGCGACGGAGCGGCCTGTGTCGTGCGATATGCACTGTATGAGCCTACGATATGCAACATATCAGCATGCAATATTGTGCATATCACACCCTGAAACGGTGCTTTTCAGGGCACGATAAAGTGCATTTCGCGTCGCTCTCTTGACGGTTCTGTGATGAGAAATGTGGCTTTCGGCGCCGGAATGGGCTTTATTGCGTCGTCCCATCCGGTGAAAGCGTTGCACAGAAATGGAATTTTCTGCGCAACTGTCTGATACGATGCGTGTTACGGCTGCACACGAAATACCGCGATATTTGCGTCCGGTGGGCATGTTGTCCGCGCGGAGGGCAGCTATGACGACATAAGAAAAATCAGAATATAAGACAACACAACGGTGTGCTTACATTCTGATTTCTGATTATCATAATGCCGGACGGCCGCGTTTGCATGTCGCCGGCGTGTGTGCGTCAGTATGATGTGTTGCCGTAGGTGAGTCCCTTCCAGTCGTCGGTGCGGAACGGTACGGCCGGCAGATTGGCGCTGTTGGTGAGGTTGCACTCAGGATTGTCTGCCCAGGCATAGCGCACTGCGACAGGATGTTTCACCTCGGGCGATGACACAACCACCGTGTTGCCGTCTATCACGGCGTCTGCCCAGTGGAACCGGTGGTCGGGTCCGGCAATGGCAAAACCCTTGAGCTGTTGTCCGTTGCTTGTGGCGAGGCCTTTCGCCGTGTGGTCGAAGAAGAGTCTTATGCGGCCGTTCTCCACGCGGTAGTTGCGGTAAACGGGTCCCGAAGCCTCCACTTTCTCGCCATAAACCTTCTGCCGTGCCTGAAGCGCGAGCCTGTGGCCCACGTCCTGTTTGTTGCGCGGATGTATGTCGTTGGCGTCGCCTATGTCTATTATGCACGCCAGACCGCATCCCGACAGCGTCTCGGCCGTCATCTGCTGTGCCTCGCGCAGCTCTGCCCATCGCGATTCGGTGGGCTGGTCGTGGCGCTGCATGAAGTTGGCAAGCTGCACCATGAAGAACGGGAAGTCGTAGCCCCACTTCTGCCGCCAGTCCTCAATCATGAGCGGCATGAGGTCGCGATACTGCCACGCACGGTTGGAGTTGTCCTCGCCCTGATACCATATCGCGCCCTTGATGGCATATCCCACGAGCGGATTTATCATGGCGTTGTAGAGCACGCAAGCGTTCTTCGGATCGTTCACCGGGTCGCGCGGTTTTGAGGCGAGCGAGCTGAGCGGTGCCGACATCTTGCTTTTCCACGTGCCGTTGAGGCTTATCGTGGTGCCGTCTTCGGCAGTAAGGCGACATTCCTGACCGTCGTAGCCCGTTATGCCTGCCATTCCGCCCGTGTCGATGCTCCTAACCGTAATCACCGCTTTGCCGGCTTTCACGGCTTCGGCAGGAATGCTGTACTCTCTTATCTCGCCCGGGCCGGTGGTGTTGCCAACCATCATGTCGTTGAAGAAGGTCATGTCATCGTCGTCCACCTTGCCCAGACGGAGAGTCAGCTTCTGTCCTGCCATGCTCTCCGGAATGTCTATCACCCTGCGGTAGATTATCATTCCGTCGAACGCGTCGTACTTGCTGTTGCTTATATATCCCGGCACCGGCGTTTCGTCCCAGCCGGAGTCGTCGTATGAAGTCGTGAAATAGCTGAAGCGGCCGTCCTTGAATTCAGGATCGTTGCTGTTGAAGGCGTTGAACCATCCGGCAAGTTCCTCCTTGTGTCTTGCCGCGCGCTCGTCCTTGTTCTCGGGCATTGAGGCTATGCGTTCCACCTCGCTGCGGAACTCGGGCAGCTCTGTGAGCGATGCACCGCTGGTCCATGCCTCGGCCGGAGTGCCTCCCCAGCTCGACTGTATGAGCCCCACGGGCACGTCGCGATACTTCTCTATGTCGCGGCCGAAGAAGTAGGCCACGGCCGAGAACGGCTCTATGGTAGAGGGCGAGCACACCTGCCATCCGCCTTTCATCGCCGTGAAGCTGTCCTGCGGACGCATGGCCATGGTGTTGTCCACACGCAGCAGACGTATGTTGCTGTGGTCGGCGGTCTTCACCTCAGCCTCGTAGTTGTTCACCTGTCCCCATCCGTTGACCGGCATGTCCATGTTCGACTGTCCCGAACACAGCCACACCTCGCCTATCATGACATTGTGCAGCGTCACGGGAGTGCCGTCGCTGATGGTTATCTCGTACGGTCCGCCGGCCTTGGGTGTTGCCACCCTCACCAGCCATTTGCCGTCATTGCCGGCCACTGCCTCGTATTTGCGTTTGTCCCACGATGTGGTGACGCTCACCGTTCGGCCGGCTTCGCATGTGCCCCACAGCGGCGCGTCAGCCTTCTGCTGCATCACCATGTTGTCGGTGAAGAGCGGACAGAGCCTTACCTGTGCCTGTGCCGTGGCGCAGCATGCGGCTATCAGAATCCATGCGATGTTTCTTTTCATGTTGTCGTATTGTGTATGTTCAGCGACGGCGACGCTTGTCTATCTGTTTCATTTTGATAGGCTTGATCTTCACATTCTTGAACCACACCTCGTTGCCGTGGTCCTGCAGCAGAATGTTTCCGCGCTTGTGATTGCCGAAGTTCTTCCAGTTCTTGTACTTGCTGTATGCCACCAGCGCGTTCCACATCTGGTTGTCGCGCTCATACTCCAGCAGTTTCACGCCGTTGAGCCAGTGCTCCACGTGCTTGCCGCGTACGATAATCATGGCTGTGTTGAAGTTGTTGATGTCGAAAGGCTTCTTCTCCGGTGCCGGTATGAGGTCGTAGAGTGAGCCCAGCTTGCGGTTTCCCTTCACGCCGAGCTTTGCGTCCGGATGGCGCTCGTCGTCCAGAATCTGGAACTCGCAGCCTATTGCCGAACCCTCACCCTTGTTGGCTTCCGGATCAACAAAGTATTTTATACCGCTGTTGGCGCCCTTCGTTATCTTGAAGTCAACGGTCAGTATGAAGTTGTCGTAGGTCTCAGTGGTCACGATATCACCGCCATTGGTTGACTCGCCTCCGTCGGCTGCCAGCACCTTGAGCACACCGTCCTCTATCTTCCAGCCCTTGTCAGGGAAGGCATCGAGCTTGGCTCCGCGCCATCCGTTGGTGGTCTTGCCGTCCCACAGCAGCTTCCAGCCCATCTTCTCTTCCTGCGGCGACAGAGTGTTGTCAATGCAGTTCACCTGCGGAGTGCGGTCTTCGGGTGTGAGATACTTCTCCACATCCTCGGTGCAGATGCGTATGTCGCGCCATGCTATTGTCTTGCCTTCGTCGGATTTGTTCTGTATGGCGTGCACCTGAAGGGCTATGAGACCACTCAGAGTCTTGTTGTCCCAAAGGTTGGCACACGGAATGTCGTTCACCCAAGTGCGGATACTGTTGCCGTATGCCTCGATGCGCGCCTTGTTCCACTGTCCGTTCTTGAATGCCTTTTTGGCTCTCGGGTTCTTTGTCAGTGGGTAGAGCCATCCGCGGCGTGCCTCGTCGTAGATGCCGCCTGTCCATGCTCTCTGCGACGGATCTATCTCAAACTGATAGCCATGCACGCGTCCGTCCTGATAGGACTTGAGACTTTCGCTGCGCAGCTGCACGCCGGAGTTGAGTCCGTCGCTTATCTTGAACTGGAACTCTAGGATGAAGTTGTCGTAGTTTTTCTTTGTGCAGAGGAAGGAGTTTGGTGTGTTCATCTTGGTGTATCCCACGATGGCGCCGTCCTCCACCTTATATTCGGCCTTGCCGTTTTTCTGTGTCCATCCGCTGAGGTTCTTTCCGTTGAACAGCGGTTTCCATTCCTGTGCCGTCGCCGGGAGTATGAGCAGTGCGGCGAGGGCTGTGATTATCTGTTTTTTCATTTGTGTTATTGGTTTTAGGATTGTTCTCCGCCGTTGTGCGGCGGAGCCTTTTCTGTGTTGTGTCTTTGTGTGAAGGCGGCCGTGGCCCCGGGCTCGCTGCCGCCGCTTATAGAATCTCACGTAGTCGACGAGCATTTCCACCGGCAGGTCGCTCCGCCTTACTGCGCCCACCCAACTGCCGCCAAGCTGCATGTCGATGAGCAGATAGAACGGGCGGTTGAAGGGAAACTGACCTTCCTTGTCGGTCGGTATGCGGCGGTAGGTGAACGTGTGACGACCGTTGATGAAGAACGCCAGACTGTCCGGATACATCTCCACGGCATATACATTGTACGCGTCCGGATCTATAGGTCCGGTGGCGTGTGAGGGCGGATTGTCCTTTATGCCGAGGTTGTAGGTATAGTGCGAGTGCACGGTCTGATAGGCAATGCTGTCGCCGTTGAGCCGTTCCATGATGTCAATCTCGCCGTCGCGCGGCCAGCTTCCGTTCTCCGGCAGAAGCCATATGGCCGGCCATGCGCCCTGTGCGGCATTGAGCCGCGCGCGTATCTCGAGCCGTCCGTCGCTGAACGTGCGCTTACCCATAGAGCATATGCCTCCGGTGATGAACGGGGCAGTGTCGTTCGGCGCCACGTCGTTGAGTATTCCGCGCAGCACGAGGTTGCCCTTGCGCATGTCGTAGCAGGCGTCGTGATGCGACATGTGGCGGTTCCAGTCGGACGTTCCGCGGTCTATCCTGCTCCACGTGGCTGTGTCGAACGAATGTTTCTGGTCGAAGTTGTCCTCCCATACCAGAGTCCATCCGTCCGACACCGTGCCGCGTGTCACGCTGCACGAGCACACCGTCGCGGCCAGTATGGCGGCCGCCATGATGAGCCTTGTGCCTTTGTTCATGCTCGGAGTTGTATATTTCTTTGTTGATTGATGGCTTTATGCAGTGCCGTGAGGCCTTACATCTTGTAGAGGAACTCCCAACCCTTGCGCGGAGGCATGCCTGCGAGCAGTGAGTTTGCGAAGGCATTGTTGGTGAACTGCTTTGTGCGCGGGTCGAAGAAGAGCTGTGTGTTCAGGCGCTGTGCTATCACACCGAGGCAGAACACCTGGCTTAGTACACCGTTGATCTCGAACGGTGAGCGTGTCTTCTCTGTTCCCTGACAGGCACGGAGGAAGTTCACGTAGTGGTTGGACGGGCTCTTCGGCACTTCCGGCAGGCGGCTCTTCATCTCCTCAGCCTTGTCGCCGATGATGGAGAGTGTGCTTCCGTGGCTGCTGCCTTTGAATATAAGGTCGCGGCTGTAGATTATCTTTCCCGGGTTGAGATTTGCCACCGGTGTGTCGCCCTGGTTGCTTGCAGGTATGTCCGGATTGTATTCCGACTTGCCATAGCCTTTCGGCAGCTGCGGCAGGTTGTCTATGCCGTCATACCATGTCACATCGCACGGCGGCATGTTGCCTCTTGCGCCGAAGCGGAACAGGATGGTGGAAGAATACGGGAAGAAGAAGTCGTTGTGCCCCTTCTCGTAAGTGAGCGACACCTCATAGGGCAGTCCGAGATTGAGGAACTCGTGCGCCGTGTCGAGAATGTGTGCTCCCCAGTCGCCCAGTGCGCCCATACCGAAGTCGTACCAGCAGCGCCAGTCACCCTGATGGAACTTTGCCGAATAGTCGTGCCACGGACATACGCCGAGCCATGCGTCCCAGTTCATTCCGTCAGGCAGAGTGTCTCCTGAAGGCAGACGGTACATCTTCGAGTCGAAGCTGTGCCAGCGGCGCGGATTGTTCATGTGAGCCGTTATGGCCGTAACGTCCTTTATGATGCCCGCTTCCTGCCATGCCTTGAACTGGAAGTAGTTGGCTTCGGAGTGGCCCTGGTTGCCCACCTGAGTCACTACGTTGGGACATGAGCGTGCTTTCTGCATGAGCAGTTCGGCCTCGATGAACGTACGGGTCATCGGTTTCTCCAGATATATGTGCTTGCCATATTCGAGTGCCAGCATGGCAATGGGGAAATGGCTGTGGTCAGGAGTTGAAGCCACCACTGCGTCGAAGTTCTGGCTGTACTTCTCGAACATCTCGCGGTAGTCTGTGAACAGCTTTGCCTTTGGGTACTTGCCGAGCACCTTCTGCGACTGTTTGCCCTTGAGATCGACGTCGCAAAGCGCTGTCACCTCTATCATGCCCGTGCGCTCGAACTCGCCTACGTTCTGCTCACCGCGGTTGCCGATGCCGATGAAGGCTATCTTCACCTTGTCGCCTTTGGCGTCCTTGGCATTGTTTGCACCTGCCGGCCGTGCAGCCAGCGAACCGAGTGGCGCAAGTCCTAAGCCTGCGGCTGCCACTCCCATCTGTTTGAGAAAGTCTCTTCGTGTAGTCATTACCGTATTAGGTTTATGTGATACTGTTATTATTGTTGTTTCTTCTGTCTGATTGTTTCCTGCGGAGTCCGGTCTGCGTGCCACACGATACAGGCAGACTATCTGCCTTCTTGTTGACTATGCTCACGCTGCGGAGCCTCCCTACGGATACTGACAACGGCGTGGCATGAACTGTGACGGTCCGGTGCATGCGGAGTTGATGCTGAACGAAACATGCGTACAAAGTATTGCGCCCGTACAGTTTGCTATTGTACGGGATGCTTCGCGGCTGTGTCTCATGCTGTTAGGGCTTGCGTTCATTGTTATGCCGTAATCGTTCCGGTTTAGGTTTTTAAATGTTCCGCCGTGTCCGGCGTGTTTCCGTGCACGTGCACGGAGTTTGTTTTTATTAGAAAAAGTGTCGGTTGCCGACCCCCGGTAGTTCTGTTTCAGAGAATCAATAAGGTGAATGGCGTATGCCGGACACGCTGTTCCCTCTTCTTAATGTCCGGTCCGAACGTTTTCTGTTTGTTGCAAAGAGAGTGAAAGGTGAGCGCAATGACAAATCGGGAAAACGGAGTTTTACAGGAGATGGCATTGCCGAACCGTATCCTATCTTATGCAAAGATAGTGTTTTTTGATAATAGGGAGTATCAGAAATTGTATTATTGTTTTCATTTTTTTATTTTTTTTGCATTTCTGTTTTACGGCGGATGTGATGTGGCGGTGTGGACTGTTGCGTGCGTGAATAATAAGGGAAAGTCATGAAACGTAGCATAAGGACCTGCTGCGGGCACAGTGCGTGGTTGCTGTGAGAGGCACAGAGTGAAGCCGAATGTTAAAAAATGGTGCCTCATTTTCGAAGAATTTGCGGGCGACACGACGTCCGTCGGCAAATACGCGAGTTATGAAGGGGTTAGGATAATGTGCTGATAATAAGACGGTTGCGTCTGAACCATGACGCGACACGCCGCATACTGTCCTGCGATATAGGCTATATGAGCATGCGATATAAGCCTTTTCACCCCATGATACGGGCTTGATCATGCTGTGAAATGGGCTGTTTCATGGTGCAAAATGGTCTTTTCCTCGCGACGCACTCCGAAAGCCTGGGGGTAGAGGCTCGCAAGGCGTGTTTACGGAATGGCCTTTTCTGTGCCGGAGAAGGCCGTTTGGGGAGCGTCCGCTTTTCTATTTTGAGTGGCGGTACGAGAGTTTTTCGGGCGAAATTTTTAACTTAAAAATGTTAACGCACGGAGCTGCCGGTGTGGCTCCGCACGCTGTATTGTCAGGCCCTGCAAGCAGTGTCGTCAAGGCTCGTGCACTATACTATCTTAACCTGTGCATGGTATCGCCAGTCAGCTTGCGTGGTCTCTATTTCTGTTCAGTCCATCCCTCGCTGTCGGACGGGGCGGCGAAGGTGCGGCTCGATGTGCTCAGCGTGATGCATCCGTCGGCTTCTATGGTGCACGTCTGCGTGTGCACGTTGTCTGTATTGCCTGTGCCCGGCTGTTCTTCAGCCATTGATGTGACAGCCTGTCTTACTTTGAGCGAGAACGGCGAACTGTTGCCTGTTATCTCGGCATCCCAGAAGTCGCCTATACGAGCCACGGGACAGACGTCGATTGTGCGGCCGTCCTTGGTGAAGGTTGCCACTACATACTCGCTGAAAGGATAGCCTCCTCGCGGCACATCGCAGTTCTTGGTCATGAGAAGTATGTATCGGTCGGCGGTCTCTATCATGCTTCCGGTGGTCCAGAGCGTGCGCATCGGAGCGCAGTCGCAGTCGGGAGCAGGGGTGATGAAGGCGCGCACGTATTTCCAGTCTATCTCCTTTCCGGGCTGTTCGTCGTTTTTGAACGAACTGACAGTTATTTTTCCGTCGCTTAGCGGTGTGAACATTGCCAGCAGCTTGTCGAACTCCTCCTTCGTGGCAGGTATGGCGTCGGCCTTCACTGTCTCGCTGCGTGGCACGCCGAGCGATGTTCGCGAGATGTAGCCGTCGCTGCCTATGGTGTAGCGCGAGGCCGTGACGGTGAACGTGAGGTCTGCGTATTCCTCAATCATCGCGGGTATGGCGAGGTCGCGGCGTGTGACGTTCATGGTGATGCCACCCTTCGCGTCGGCGGTGCCTTTCACCTCAACGCTCCACGCACGGCCCGAACGGCCTATGATATGGCTGTCGGTCAGACGGCCGTCGGCGTCGTATGTCGCCACTATGTGGTCGTAGCGGTAGAGCGCGTTGTTGTGAGAGTCGTCGCACAGACGGTTCATGAACACCACGGTGGTGTTGTCGCCGATTCTCATCATGCTGCCTTTGTCCCAGTATATGTCGCTCTGTTCCTGACAGTCGCACGTAAGGTCGGTGGGCAGGAAGGGCGACGACGGACTGATGTGTGCGTTGGCAGAGACCTTGGAAGCGTCGGTCGTGCCGAACGCCTCTACACCGAACACACCGCTTTTAAGCGGTGTGAATCCGGTTGTAAATTTTTTGAAATTTTCTTTGTATGAACTTTGTTTAATGACACTATATGTAACCCTTTTAGATTGTATTGGTATAATAGATGTCATTATTAGTATTACTAAGACAAATGCTTTCATATATTAACTTCTTAGTTGTTGATACGTATGCTTGTTACAGTATAATATTTTGTCTCTCCTGTACAGCTATTACTATCTACAAGTTTATTATTCTGTAATAGAAACATATTATCCATACTTGTTCCCCTTTCCTGATTTGCTGTTGCAGGATCAAAATAATGATAACCAGAAGAAGAATTTCCGCCAACAATTATTACAAAATGGTCTCCAATCGAATCTTGATTTGAAGATCCTGTTTTATAGTCAACAGCTACAATTACAGGTTTTCGCATTGCTAATTGAGAATTTATATATGATAAACCATCTTGAACATTTGAAGTAGAAGATGATGGCCTTCCACTTCCATTATTATTAGTCATTTGTATTATTCTTTCTGTTAATGAAACACCAGCACTGGATAACATTTCTTTACATCTTCTAAAACATCCAGATGGATCATCATTTTTATAGCCTCTAAATGCAGATGTTGGAATAACGTCTATACCTCCGCAACCACATGATCCGCATGATCCGCATGATCCGCATGATCCGCATGATCCGCATGATCCGCACGATCCGCACGATCCGCACGAACCGTCGATAATAGGACCAGGTAATACCCATCCGCGGTTGCAAACATAGACTCTACTTTTAATAGCATTTTGTTCCAAAAGATATTCATAAACGTCTTCTGGCATACAATCATCTGGTCCCGTTCCACCGCCTGTTAAACTACAAGTTTGTGGTGTCATTTCAGAAAGGTTTCTTAAATCTTTCTCCATTTTTGTTTCTTTTTTTTCCATAATAAATATTATTTAATTATTTTTTGGCATATATTATGCCGTTATCAAGTAAAAATCTAAATTCTTTATTTATTATTGATTGTGTATTAATTTTGTCTTTTGCCATTTTTCCAGAAATAGAATCCCAAAGCTTATTGTTTATAGTTTTAAATGATATATTCTTATTAGAAATTATTGTAATAATATTATATGAAATATCACCAATGATAATTTCTTTATATCCCTTGTCTTCAAGACATGGAATACAAACAATATCATGTCCGATAATTATAGAATAATGTGATAATCTCTGACATAGCATTTCTTTAGCTTTATTTGGCCATGTTTCTGGTATTGTAAATATTTCTAGAAATGGATGTAACTTAAAAATATATTTATTTTTTTCATTTTCGTTTTCATTTTCATTTATGAAAGATAGATTACCATCTATATTTTTTTCAACGTTTAGAAGTTCTGTTAAAGATATGTGTTTCCATTTATTTAAGATAGCTTCCTGCCAATCATAATATTTCGTGATACATGATTCAATAGTAATTTCTAAGGATCTATTATTATCATTTTGTTTATTTATTCTAATATTTTTATTAGGAAATAGTTTTAGAATCCGTAAGTAGTATTCAGGATATTTATATAGTAATGTTCTTTCCATTTGTTTTATTAATTCTTTATTTTTTTTATGTCCACCAAGTAAATGTAATAGTGTAGAGTTGTTAAAATTACAGAAATTACAGAAATCATTACAAGAATATCCATTATCATTTATTTCTTCTTCAATGATGGTTTCCACATTTTTAGATGCCTTTTTTGTGAGAACATAAAACAGAATTTGTTCAAATAGAATATTGTAATTAATGCTATTTTTTAAACATAAATGTGAATTTAGGTTATTGTCATAAATAATTTTCAATGCCTCATCAGTATATTTTTTGATGAATTCTATATCATTGCCTCCAAGAATACCTGCATTATAAGACCCGATAGATTCTTTTTTAAGTTCATCTATTAAATAACTTGGTAATTTAGGGTTCATTTGTAATATTGACATCATCATATTCTTATAATAACTGGTTCCTTTTTCTTTGTTTTGAGCAATAAGTGTAGCTTTCTCAAAATGTAAGGGAAAACCTTGTGGAAGGAAAAGATCTCCGTCAACATGTATAAATGGCGATTCTTGTTTTGAATATGTTAGTATTTTGGGATAAGCCCAATGATCTGTGTGACAATCAAGATTATCATAACATACAATTACTTCATTATAAGGTAATTGTAATTTATCAATGAATACTTTTGCGCATAAAGAATCCGTATATAATTTTACATTATCATATTTATTTCGTAATGTTAAACAACTTAAAGTCCATGAAATAAGATTAGCTTGAGCATTTATCCAGCCAAAGTTATTTGTAAATAGATCTTTATTGTTAGTCCAAAATGTTTGTACAATATTCATTATTATTATGTTATTAGATTATATGAAACAAATATACATAATATTTTTTATATTTATTCATATCTGATATTTTTTACCTATTATAAAGCTATTTTTATATTTCTTATATTTATGATTTGTATTCCGTATGTTTGTCAGAACTGCTTTTTGCTGTAAACCAGCTCGATGCCTTCGTCGCGGCCCATGTTGCGCGAATATTGCTTGTCGTTCACGTTATTCCAGTGCTCGGCAGTTCCGAGGCTTTTGAGCGGCGTTCCGTCGCCCTCCGGGTCGTAGGTCGTGCCCGAAGGAGGATTGTCGGCCGACGCAGCCTCGACGAGATACATGTCGGAGAAGTCGGCGTCGGGCATGTTGGGGAACTGGCTGGTGAGGAAATCGACGCCCACCATGTCGATGGCCACGGGGTCGAGACTGCCGAACAGCGAGCAGGGCCATTCGTTGTTGAAGGGCGGTATGGTCCATTTCGGGCCGGGCTTGGTATCTACGAACTTGGCGGCATAGAGTGCGTCGATGAACCAGATGAGCGTTTTGCCGCCCAGATCCTTGTGTCCCATGAAGTCGACGAAGGTGATGTATTTCGGCCTTCCGTTCTTGTTCTGGTTGAAATTGTCGTGGAAGTTCTTGCGCCAGTCGGCGTGTATGCTCATCGTGCCGTACCAGTTCTTGCCGCAGAGCGTCACGCCCTGCCCCACGTGACCTTTGAGCAGGGCCATGTTGATGACGTAGTCGGCCTCGGTGAAGGCGGTGGATATGCCGCGCGCCAGTCGGCCGTTGTTGCGCGAGTAGTGCATGGCGTCGGCCACGTATTCGGACTTTACACGTCCGTCGCCGCCCGCGTTGTCTACGAATCGCACGCCGGGATAGGCCTCATGGCATTTGTTGTAGAGGCAGTCGGTGATGAAACGGCTCGGCTCGGCCACGGTGATGGCCTCCTCGGGCACGCCGGCATCCTCGACGAGAGTCTTCAGAAGGGCGAGCACAAGCTGCGGCGAGGCGTTGATGCTCGGGTTGTCGCTGTGGGAGAAAGTATTGTTGTTGTTCACCTTTATGGCAATCTTCTCACCCTTGCGGTAGCCTTTCGATCCGCGGTCGTGGGTCTTGTTGAAATACGCGAATATGTCGTTCCATGCCTTTGACAGCTTCTTCTGCTTGGTGAGCGAGAGCACGGTGTTCTGCACAAGCCACTCGCACGCCTCGTCGGAGTTGTATCGGTCGGCAAACCACATGTCGTCGGCATCGGTCGTTCCGGCCGTCTTATCGTCGCGGGATTTATCCTCCCATGTCGCCGCACCGGGCGCATGGCTCCATACAACGCGTCCCGGCCAAATGCCACGCGCCACTCCTACTGGACTGTTCGGTTGTAGACACTGGCGCACGGTGCGCTGTCCTGACGGCTGCGAATAGGCTGTGGCGGCCGTCATTGCGCAGAGAGCGATGAATGCAGAGCGGGTAAGGATACCGCGGAATGAGGAAAGGATGTGGGTGGTTTTTGAAGTGTCGGTCATAATGTGTGGCTTTTTAATGATGAGGTATGTGTATTGTGTGGCGGTCACGGGCACGTTGTGTGTCGCCGTTTGCTGCATGCCGTGTCACGCCGCAGTGTGATGTGATGCCGTGAAAGTGGCGTCGGGCGGAGTGTACGGTATGTCGGCAAATATATTAAAATAATTCCTATTGCATCGTCGCACGGCTGTTTTTTTACGGATTGCGCATGTTTTTTCTGGTTAAAGGGCTTTGTGGCGGGCGGCTATCGTTTTTTATTCATATATTTGCATAATATAGGATTCGGCTCGGCAAAGCCAAAAAAGAAAAACGGTGTCTCTCTTTTTTGTCTCTGCACTCGCCTCTCACTATATTTGCATAATATAGGATTCGGCTCAGCAAAGCCAAAAACGGAAAAACGGTGTCTTTCTTTTTGTCTCTGCACTCGCCTCTCACTATATTTGCATAATATAGGATGCGTATCAACTGACGTATGTGCTGGTTGAAAGAACGGCTTGGAAGTTTTTTATATATAGCCTTTGGCCGTTGTAATAATGACAAGAACAATGATTAGAAACGAACTTTCAATACTTCTGCCGGTTTACAACACGAGGTGCCTCACGATGGTGGAGCGCCTCAAGGAGCTGTGCGATGCCGTGGACGGGCTGCGCTACGAGATAATAGCGGCCGACGACGGATCGACGGACAGGGACGCCGTGGCTTTCAACAGGGGCATAGAACGGATGGCGGGCTGCAGATATGTGGTGCGTGCGGAGAACAGGGGCGCAGCCGCAACACGTAATTTTCTGGCCGGCATGAGCAGGTATGGGTGGCTTCTGTTCGTTGATTGTGACATGGCTTTACCAGACGACCGGTTTATCATACGCTATCTGGAAGCGCCTGAAGCGGGCGTGGTGATTGGAGGAATACGCACGGGTGGCACGGCAGACGACGTGCGTCGCAATCTGCGTTGTGCCTATGAGCGCAGGGCACAGGAGCGGCACACGGCGGAGGAAAGGAGCAAACGGCCGTATCAGTCGTTTCGTTCGGTGAACTTCATGGCGGAGCGTGGTGTGATGGAGCGCTGCCGTTTTGACGAGCGGATGAGGCGTTATGAGGACGTGAGATTCGGCCGTCTGCTGGAGGAAAGCGGCGTGACTGTGGCCCACATAGACAACGCTGTGGTGATGGACGACTTCGAGAGCAATGGGTGTTTCGTGGCGAAGACGGAGAAAGACATGTGTACACTGCGCGATTTTGAGGCGGAGATGCGGGGCTATTCGCGTATGATAGATGTGGCAGACGTGCTGCGCCGCCGGCACATATTGTGGGCAGTGAGGATGTGGCACTGGCTCTTCGGACGGTTGGAGCGCAGACTGCTCACGGGTGGAAAGGCGCGTTTGAGGCTCTACGACGTGTATAAACTGGGCTGTTTCGCCTTTTACGGAGGCTGACGGGTGTTTGTCTGTCGCGGCGGTTTTGTGGGCTTGTGCGGCTTTAAAACGGCTTTTTACGGTAAGAAACAGATTCAATATATGTTATAAATATTAAAAAATGCGGAGTGACGGTGCGTTTTCGGGATATTGTTCGTATATTTGCAAACAATATCGGAAATATGAGTGAAAAGAAGGAATACACGGCAATGCAGGAACAGCTGGCGCGTTTTGCCAAGGCGCTGGGCCATCCGGCACGTATAGCAGTGATGCAGTTTCTGGCCAGACGCGACACCTGCTATTTCGGAGACATACACGAGGAGTTGCCGATAGCAAAGGCCACGGTGTCGCAACACCTGAAGGAACTGAAGGACGCAGGTCTGATACAAGGCGAGGTTGAGGCTCCGAAGGTGAAATATTGCATAAACCGGGAGAACTGGAAACTGGCGAGCGAGATGTTCGGAACATTCTTTGCGCACTGCGAAAAGAAGAAGGGGAAGTGCTGTGAATGAACTTCCTTTTTTTTAAAAACATTGTTCGTAGTTTTGCGAATTACGTTTAACACTATAAAAATATTAAATTATGGAAATCAAAGTATTGGGTACCGGCTGTGCCGGATGCAAGGCGTTGTACGCCACAGTTGAAGAAGTTGTTAAGGAACTGGCGCTCGACGCCACAGTGACAAAGGAGGAGGACATAGTGAAGATAATGGATTACAACGTGATGACTCTTCCCGCGCTCGTGGTGGACGGCAAGGTTGTGGCAAAGGGCAGGCTTACTGCTGCCGAGGTGAAAGCATTGTTGGAGAAATAAAGGTGCGGTGATGAAAAGACTAATACTGGCGGCACTGATGTGTGTGCTCACGCTGGAGGCCCTGCCGCAGAACACGGGCGCTGACTATGTTGAGGTGTTATACTTTCACGGTAAACAGCGTTGTCTGACATGCCGCGCGATAGAGAAGTATGCCAAGGAGACGGTGTATGCCGACTTTGCCGACATGGTGAAAAAGAAGAAGGTGCGCTTCAGGGAGGTAGATATATCGACTGACGAGGGCGGAGAGCTTGCGAAGAAGTATCGTGTGAGCTGGTCGTCGCTCTACGTGAACAGGCACAAGGGCAAGGCGGAGACGCGCAGCGACATGACGGCATACGCCTTCAAGAACGCGCGCAGCAACACCAAGGCTTTCAAGGACGCTCTGAAACAGAAGATAACACAACTGTTGAAATAGGACGTATATGGAGTTTCTACAGACTTTGGCAGACAATAGCGGCATACCGGTTGTGACGGCTTTCATCCTGGGACTGCTCACGGCGGTGAGCCCCTGCCCGCTCGCTGCCAACATAACGGCGATAGGTTACATAGCGAAAGACATGGACCGGCGCGGCGCCATATTCATGAACGGTGTGCTGTATACACTGGGGCGTATGGTGGCTTACTCTGTGTTGGGCGGCATACTGATAGCCGTGGTGCGCAAGGGTGCTGACACGTTTTTTATACAGGACGGCATAAGCCGTGCTGGTGAGTGGCTTTTCGGTCCGATACTCATTGTCTGCGGACTGCTGATGCTGCTGGGCGACCGGCTGCGTTTTCCGGAGATAAAGCTGTTGCCTTCGGCCGACGGCAGGAGACGTAACGGAGCATTGGGAAGTCTGTTGCTGGGTGTGCTGCTTGCATTGACGTTCTGTCCGGCAAGCGGACTGATTTTCTTCGGGATGCTTATACCTATGTCGGTGGTTGAGGGCGAGGGCTACGTGCTGCCAGTGGTGTATGCTCTGGCGACGGGAATACCTGTCGTGATCGTGGCATGGGTGCTGGCCTACTGTATCAATGGTCTGGGACGGTTCTACGACCGTATGCAGACTTTCAGAAAAAGGTTCGGCCGTGTGGCGGCGGTATTATTCATAGGCACGGGCGTTTATTATTCACTTGTTAATTATGGAATTTTATGAAGATACTTGTTTTGTGTACGGGCAACAGCTGCAGAAGTCAGATGGCCCACGGATTTCTGGAGTCGTTTGACAGAAACATGACCGTCTGCTCGGCAGGCACGCGGCCTGCTGAAAGGGTGAACCCCATGGCTGTGAGCGTGATGGCGGAGGTGGGCGTGGACATAAGTGACCACGTGCCGACAGACGTAAGCAAATATACGTCGGAGGAATGGGACTATGTGATAACCGTCTGCGGAAATGCCGACGCCACGTGTCCGGTGTTTGAGGGCAAGGTGGGCAGGCGTCTGCACATGGGATTTGACGATCCGGCTGAGGCTGAAGGCACCGAGGAAGAAGTGAGAAGCGTGTTTGTAAGGGTACGCGACGAGATAAGAGACGCGTTCTCGCGCTTCTACATAACAGAGATATTGAAGCGCTGTATGCCAGAATGCAGCTGCGGAGAGTGAGTGTAAGGATTGTTTCCGAGGATATAAGATAATACTTTTATGATACAGAGTTTTGCAGACTGGATGGTCTATTCAGTCATGGGGCTTGACGCCTCAGGCGCTGCCGGCAAGGCGGTGAACTTTTTTGTGTACGACACTATAAAGATTGTGCTGCTGCTTTTTCTGATAAGTGTGGTGATGGGCATTGTGAATGCTTATTTCCCGATAGAGCGTCTGCGCAATTATCTCACGACGCGTAAGCTGTACGGATTCCAGTATCTGTTTGCGTCGGTATTCGGAGCGGTTACTCCTTTCTGCTCCTGTTCGTCCATACCGCTGTTCATCGGTTTCGTGAAAGGCGGCATACCGCTCGGCGTGACATTCGCCTATCTCATCACGTCGCCGCTTGTGAACGAAGTGGCTGTGGCGATGTTTCTGGGTACGTTCGGATTGCGAGTGACGCTGATATACGTGGCAAGCGGCATCATACTGGGCGTATTGGGCGGTTTTGTGCTCGGAAAGATGAGGCTGGAACCGTATCTGAGCGACTGGGTGAGGCAGATGCAGCAGAATGCATCGAGAGACACGGCGGAATGGGAACGGCAGCATACACCGTTCATGAAGCGTCTGCCGGCGATTGTGAAAGACGCTATGGGCATTGTGAAAGGCGTGATATGGTATGTTGTGGCAGGAATAGGCGTGGGCGCTCTGATGCACGGTTATGTGCCGGAAGGCTTTTTTGAGAGCTTCATGAAGGAAGCAGGATGGTTGTCGGTGCCGCTGTCGGTGTTGCTGGCTGTGCCTATGTATGCCAACGCGGCAGGCATAGTGCCGGTTGTGGAGGTGTTTGTGGCAAAGGGTGTACCGCTTGGCACATCGCTGGCATTCATGATGGCAGTGGTTGGTCTGTCGCTTCCGGAAGCCACGTTGCTTAAGAAGGTTATGACTTGGAAGCTTATTTCGGTGTTCTTCGGTGTGATAACATTCTTTATAATTCTTTCCGGTTATCTGTTCAACATTATTCTTTAATGTGAGTTTGATACAGGATTTGGAAACTGATGTTGTTTGAATACTTATAGCAATTTAAGGTATCGTCAGTTTTAACGTGTATTTTCCGAGTTGTGAAACGGGCTGTTCTGTGTTGCGGAACGGCCCGTTTTAGCATGCGAAATGGGCTTTTTCGGGGCATGAAACGGCCTGTTTCAGGCTGCAATACGGGCTTTTTCATACTGCGATATGGGCCTTATTGTTTATTGTTTTTCTGATAATGCCGTAATCAGGTATGAACAAGTGTTTTTTGCATCGTGCGGCGTGTTGTCAGAACAGCATGTTAGTGGCTGGCTTGCTTGTATGTGTATGCATGATGGATGAGGGGCTGTCTGTAAATCAGTACAGGCAGAAAGGACATGATTGTGGCGGACTTGCTGCATGTGAATGAATATAAAGAAACGGGATGCACCATGAAAGTGCATCCCGTTTTTGAATTATGCAGTTATCAGCATAATGTTCGGAACTTTATTACCACAGGATAGCCTGATCCTCGTCCGGAATGAGTGTGTTGTACTGACGCTCCATTGTCATGTTACCCTTTACGTGGAAGCGTATCGGGTTTTCCGGATCAGATGTTATGTCGGTGTACTTGTAGTCGAGATACATTGTTGTGATGCGGCGCTCCAGATAAGGTTTTGTCGCATGTTTGATGACCTCGTAACGATATGTGCAGTCGCCGCTCTTTTCAAAGTTGATGGCATTTGCAGGGTCGCCGGCGCTGAGTGTAAGCGGACCGGTGATGACACCTTTATCGTCTTTCACACCTTCTTCAAATCTTGTCACGATCTTGTAGAGTGCACGGTTGATGTCTTCACTCCAGGTTGTTCCGGCAAGGAAGAACACAGTTCTGTCGTCAACTACGCGGCATTCACGGTAGTCTTCAACTGCACCGTCAGACTCCTGACCGTCAATGTAAACGTACATGTTTGATGATGCATAGTTTCCTGAGAAATCGTTGTACAGTTTGACATTTAGCAGAGCCTTATACCATCCGTTGCGGATATTGATGTTGTATGAAGGATCGCGGTCGATTGTCAGAGGGAGAACCCAGTTTTCCTGTGTGTTGAGACCTTTGAGATTGAAGTCGATTGTATATGTATTTGTGTTCTGACCGGCTTTTATCTCACATGTCTGGGACGGGAATGAGTAGTACTGTTCCGGTAATTGCTTGAACCAAAGGTCTTCGCGTCCGGAAGCGAATCGTTCGCTGTTGAGAATTGCGAGTGTGTCGTTGTCGACACTGATCTTCACAACATAATTCTTGTCATTGGTGTTTGAACCGCTTATGATCACAGGCACCTTGTATTGTCCGCTTCCGTCTTCCTGATAGCGGATGTATATGTCATACACACCGTTGCTGCCTACAGGAGCCTTGAACGATACAAGCTGTTCGTAAAGCTCGTCCTCCCATTCGTCGTTGCATGATGTGAACATGCTGCACATCACAGCAAATGCTGATATGATAAAATATATTTTTTTCATTGTCTTAATCTTTTATATTATCAATGATTGCGTGAATTTATTATTCATAATCTCTCCATCCCGGAGCCTGTGTGAGGTTCTTGTTACGTCTGAGCTCATCCCATGAAACAGGCCAGAAATACTGTTTGCGTGAGAATGATGTCTGCAGTTTCGGAACTCTGACTGGGTTGTAGAATTCAAGAGCATTTCTCTTGTCCATCAGAGTGTTGCATCCGTAAATCTGTTCAGACTCGTGCTCTTCGGCAATCTTCCAACGACGAAGGTCGAAATAGCGCTGGTTCTCGGCGAAAAGCTCTACCTGACGCTCGTGTACGATTGCATTGAAGAACTGGTCGCGGTCTGCGTAAACCTCGTCTTTGTAGTCTGGCACACCTGCACGCATCCTTACCGGTTTCACACCACGACGCATTTCGTTTACATCACGGCTTACTGTGTAAGTCTGTGTACCGTCCCAAGACTGAACCTCGTGGCTTGATGTGAGGTTGTTAACAGCCTCTGCATATAGCAACAGAATGTCTGCATAACGCAATGCAGGATCTGGTTTATCTTTAAGCAGAGCATTGTTACCTACATTGATATCGTAAGGATGAACATATTTCATCACACCAATACCGGTGTTTACCCAACGTTCGTTGCTGTTCACACGGCCGTCGTTCTCTCCACGATAGTAGAATATCTGCTGGTTGTGGTATCTGTCTTCTGTTGTACTTGCACCCGGCCAGATTGTTCCACTATAAGCAACGGAAGCATAGAAACGCGGTTCGCGGTTTGCATAACCCATGTATACACCGTTGTCAGGCAGGTGGTCGTATGGATGCAGGTTCTTGTTTCTTGCATTTGTGAATTCGTTGCCGGCACCGTATTCAGCCATTACGCGGTCGATGTCGAACGGTGTTCCATCAGCCATATCGTAAGCGTCACACTGTTTCTGGGTTATACCATGGATATTCCATCCACCGAGCGAGTTAGGCAACTGGTGTTTAACAAGCTGTTTTACACCCTTATCTTCTTCTGCACCTTCCTTATCTGGAGGAGTCAGATTGTTGCCACGGTCATTCTGACCACGTGTGAAGATGATTTCCTCGTTCTCTGCGATAGAGAGCTCACCGTTGAATACAGAGCGGTAAGACTCGAACGGATCGATGTCAGCCCAACCATCCGGGAAGTTCAGACTTGAATAAGGTTCGCATACAGGCGGTGTGATAGTTGTAGGATAAGACGTGTCTTCCGCTGATTTTCTTACTCCAACAGTGTGTATTTTGTATACGCCTGCCTGATCGTTGTAATCAAGGAAGTCTTTTCCCGCAGCAACAGCCAGAGCCCATTTTCTTTCGTCGTATTCCTGAGAAATAAGCTGGCGGCCGGTCTTGTCAGTGAAGTCTGCCATTTCTGTGTTGCCGTTGTAAAGCGGACTGGCAGCATAGGTCAGCACCTTTGCACGCATGGCAAGTGCGGCACCCTTGGTAGGACGTGCACTGTTGAGGTTGTCGCGTCTGTCCGGAAGGCGTTTTGCAGCTTCGATCATATCCTTACAGATGAAGTCAACGCACTCATCGAATGTATTGCGTGGGTAAGACATATCGTCATAGCTTGCACTGAAATCGGCACCTTCATCCGGCATGATTGGCACAGGACCGTATTTGCGGATAAGCAACCAATAGAAGTAGGCACGCAGGAAGTGTGCCTCGCCGATGAGTACATCAATCTCGTCCTGGGTAAGACCTTCGTTGGCGTGTGCGTTGTGGATGAATACAGAAGCCTGACGTATTGCAACGTATGACCAAGGCCATGAGTTTTTGTAATATCCGTCATAACCGTTGTTGTATCCGTCGCCGTATTCGCCGAGTTTGAACTTGCGGTAACGGTCACCGTTATTGCCTTCGTTGAAGGTCATGTCGTCGCAGAAGTTTGTTGGATTCTGGTCGCTGTGACCTATTTCGATATTGTCGCCCTGCAGACGGCTATAACTCAGAGAAAGCCATTCAAGTGTATTGGTCTTGTTATTGAATATGTGTTCAAGCGACTGTTGGTCCTTGAAGTATTTGTCTGTATCGAGATAGTCGGAACAGGACGTCAGAGCTGCTGTTGCACACACTGCAGCTACTCCGGCTATCATATATTTGTATTTTTTCATATCTGTTATCTTTAGATTATTATACGAGTGTTGTAATTACAGATTTATTGTCATACCAAGTGTGAAGGTCTTTGACAATGGATACTGCTGTCCGTCGCTGCTGCCAAGCTCCGGATCCCAAAGATCAAAATCAGAGAATGTGAGCAGGTTGGTAGCCATGAAGTAGAAGCGTACGTTCTGTATGTGCATGCTCGAAACGAATGCCTTTGGCAGAGTGTAACCAATTTCAAGGTTCTTCAGACGCAGATAAGATCCGTCACGCAGCCAGTATGTAGATGCGCGGTTGTTGTTTGAGTTGTTGCCGTAGGTCAGACGAGGATATTTAGCGTTCACGTCTTCGTTCTTTCCGAGAGACCAATAGTTGTCAACAACGTCAGTGAGGATGTTACCCCAAGAGCCTTGGCTGAACGGATATACAGTGAAACCGTTGATGAAGAAAGATGATTTGCCTACGCCTTGGAACAGAACATTGAAGTCGAAGCCTTTCCACTGTGCTGATACACCGAAACCGTAGATAAGGTTAGGCTTTGTTGTCGAGCCGATAGGCACGATATCGTTGTCGTCAATCTTACCGTCACCGTTGATGTCCTTGTACTTGATGTCACCGGGAGCGATTTCGAAGTCACCTTTGAGTGCTGACTGGTCCGGGCTGTAACGTATGTCGTCATAATCTTTGAAGAGTCCCAAAGCAACAAGACCTCTAGCCTGATCAACGCGATAACCGGCTACACGGCTGTATCCGTAGTGGCTGTACTGCTCATCGTATTCGAGAATCTTGTTCTTGCTGTAAGTGAAGTTACCACGGATTGTGAAGTTCACCTGACCTAACTTGTCGCTGTAAGCAAGGTTACCGTCAACACCAGTTGAACGAACTTTACCGATGTTTGCAGAAGGCTGCTGTGAATTGGATACACCGATAATCTGTGGCAGATAGTTGCGTGTCATGAAGATACCGTCACGAGTCTCGCGGAAATAGTCGATGGTACCGCTGAATTTGTTTTTGAACAAATAGAAGTCAATACCTATGTCGTGCTTCTTTGCAACCTCCCATGTGATGTTCTCGTTTGCGAGCATGAGGTAAGAGATACCATTGTAAGTGTAATTTGATGAACCGTAATCTCCGTATATGTAACGGTCATTGTCGTCTGTCATGAAACGGCCCTGGAACGGGAAACGTGTGTCGAGGTAGTCGTTACCTACTTTACCGTAAGAGTAGCGGATCTTGAACATGTCGATCCATGGGGCTGCCTTCCTGATCCATGGTTCCTCACCAAGGTTCCATGCTGCTGAGTATGCCGGGAAGAAACCGAAGCGGTTGCCTGCTGCAAAGTTCTCAGAACCGTTGTAACCAAAGTTGAAGTCAACGAAGTAACGGTTTGCATAACCGTAGGTGAAACGTCCTGCGAGTCCCTGATGACGACGGTCGATGCCCTGGATGGTACGTTGGAAGTCGATGTTCATCTGTTTGATTGGGTCTTCGTCTTTCTGATCAACGTATGTGTTCTCAGAGTTGTTGGTTGTTCCGTCCTGTGAGTATTTCAGAATTGCGCCTACCTGATGCAGACCGAAGTTGCGGTCGTAGTGCAGTTCAGCCTCGAAATATTCTTTCTTCTGACCGTTAGAATAAGGTATGGCGATCATGAGCTGCTCGTCTACTTTCTTTGTGAACACGAGTTCACCCTCGCTGTCGCGCAGACGTTCTGCCTGCCATCCTTCCGGAGCCTTCCAGCGTTTGTTACCATTGTCGGTGTAGATATCGTAACCATAGCGTACTACAGCTTTAAGTCCAGGAGTGATGAAACCGAAGTCCTGTGTGAGTTCTGCAGTTGTGTTGATGGTGTTTTTCCAGATCTGGTTGTAACCATACTGTGTTACAAGTACCCAAGGATTGTTTTTGCCACCGGAACCCTGTGAACCCCATCTTCCGTTCTTATATTTTACAGGAGTTGCGATAGGATTGTATCCCATGAGGGATTCCCAGATCTCATTATAGATAGAACCCGGCTGGTTCTGTTTTTCAAGAGCTCCGGCAACACCGATCTTCAGAAGAGTTGTTTTGGTGAGGTTGAGGTCGAAGTTCATACGATAGTTCCAACGATGATAGTTGGCGTTGGTCTTGTAGTCTTTCAGAGCAGAGTCGCTGTTGTACATACCACCTTCCTCGACATAGCTTACAGATGCATAGTAGCGTGCGTTTGAACCACCACCATTTACATCTACGTTGGCGCGGAATGTCGGGGCACCGTCCTTGAGAAGCATTTTCATCCAGTCAATGTTCGGGAAAACCTCAGGGTCGAGCTGATTGTCGAGCAGATATAGGTCGTCTGCGCTGTATGCCGGAGACATATTGCGGCTTTCGAGAGCTTCGTTCATCAAGCGGGCGTATGTGCTTCCGTCAACGAACTCTGGAGTCTTTGTACGTGTGTTGTAGCTGTATTCAACCTTTCCGTTGATACGGGTCTTACCGTCGCGTCCGCGTTTTGTTGTGATGAGCACAACACCGTTTGCACCACGTGAACCGTAGATAGCAGTTGTAGAAGCGTCCTTGAGGACTGTGAAGGTTTCAATATCTTCAACGTTGATGTCGTTGAGGTCACGCTCGAAACCGTCGACAAGTACGAGTGCGCTGCTTCCAGCACCGAATGTAGAGATACCACGGATCCAGAATTCTGATACGTTGTCACCAGGGTTACCTGTGGTCTGTCTTGCGAATACACCAGGAACAACACCGGCAAATGAGTTGGAAAGGCTGGCTGTAGGAGTGCGGAGCAACTCAGGATCAACCGTTGTCACAGCACCGGTAAGAGTGATTTTCTTCTGTGTACCAGTACCGGTTACGACAACTTCGTCGATAACATTGTCTTCCTTTGTTTTCATCTTTATGTTGGCAGTTGTCTGCTCCTTGATGAGCACTTCCTGCTGTTCCATACCGATATAGTTGAAAACGAGTCGTGTGTAAGCAGGTATCTTTATTTTGTAAACACCTTCGGCATTTGTTACAGCACCGAGACCGGCTTCATCTTTTGGCATTACACTTACGCCGATGAGCGGTTCGCCGTTTTCGTCAGTAACAGTACCGGTGACTTCTATCGTCTTTTCGTCATCTTGACTTTGTGCCGAAATGCTTATAAAAGGAGCGCATACGGCAAGCAGAAGCATTATTATAAAATTCCTCATAGCTTGTATTGGATTATTTGGTTATTCTCTTGTGATATAGCGTATTCCCTTATTGTCGTTATCGCCGATGTACCAAGTCTCGTCGGTCTCGTCGTAAGCAATTCCGGCCGGGGTGTGGAAACGTGCTTCTGTGAGCGGATCACCGTCGATGTATCCTTCAACTTTACCGTCGGCATTCTGATTGCTTCGTCCGGCAATGATTGTTGCTACACCGTCAGGAGTAAGCTTCCATATACAGTGGTTTGCCTTTGCGCAGAAATAGAAGTCATATTCCTCGCCGTCAGGTCTCGGGTTCTTGACATAGTCTTCGTTCTTAACGAACACGCCGGCCCAAACTTCCTGGAATCGTGCTGTAGCACCTGTCCCTTCCTGACATCCGTTCTGTCCGAATGCACCTGCTATGATAATAGGTGTCTCAAACATGTTTGTCTTTTCGTTATAGTTTGACCTGAGTACAACAGGAGCGCCTTCCATGGTGATGTACATGTATTTTCCTGACGGGTGAAGTATCAGACGCATGTGCTGTCCGTCGGTCTGTGTAAGTGCTGTAAGGGCAAAGCAGCGTGTGCGGTTAACGTCGGTATTAGGTATTTCGCCTGTCGGATTCTCCATTCTGTAAACTGTGGCGTTTGTCCATGAAGAGTAGAACTTGGTTCCGTTAGGCAGACAAACTACGCTGTATGCGCAAGGTCCGTAGTTGTAAGGACGAAGTTTCTTGAAGCCTTCTGAGCGCAGACAGTAGTACAGGTTCGGTTTTGTTTCGTTAGAACCGTTTCCGTTGTCATCAGGGAAGATGAGTGTGTCGCCGTCGGCTGTGAATGAGAATGAATACATACAGCTGTACTGTGAACGTGCGAACAGTCTGCTTACAGTTCTCTGTGTGAGGTTGAGCACACGCAGACCGTCGTAGAAGTTACATGTAAAGAGCAGACGGTCGCCACCTGTTTCTGCATATTTAGGGTCGAATACCATCCAGTCGTTTGACGGTACAGATGCTCCGTCGTCGAAGCTACCGTCTGTGAAACCGGAGTTTCCGTATTCGTCAACAACGCGCAGAAGTGTTCCTACAGTGGTCTTTGCGACATAGTTGAATTTTTCTTCAAAAGTATAAGGTTCGGTCGCTGGTTTTCCGTCTTCGCCATCAATGGTTACTGTCACGTTGCCGTCATAAGAGCGTTTCTGTACCATGCAGTAGATTATTTCTCCGGTCGATCCAATGACTTTCGCTTCCTGTCCGCCGACATTGACGTGGATCTTCGTCTCGTCGGTTCCGAAGTTCTTTCCGTAGATGTAGAGGCGCGTTCGCACCTGTCCTTCTTTTGGACTGAAATCAGTAAACACAACCGGTTGTGATGGATCGTAAGATGTGGACTTACCGTCATCATCGCTACAACCGATAAGCATCATGCAGCATAGAATTGCTGAAATAATGAACGTTTGTTTCATGTTGGTTAAATTTTGAATGGTTTTAGTGAGTTATGCTCACCGTATTATTATTATTAGGGTTATTCTTTTTTAAAAGAAGTGTGTTTTGATAATTTTTAGGCTTTCGGTTTAAGTCTTTTATATCGGTGCAAATATAGATATAATTTCTGTTAAGAATAAATTTAAAAAGATTTTTTTTTGAACATCAAAGTTAAAAACAGTTAATGTGTTTTCGGAATTATTATTCTCATTTGTTAAATATATAATGTTTTTCTGTAAACAGACACTGTCGCAGGCAGACAGTATCTGTTGATTATTGGCCGATTATTCTGCATATTGTTTTTATCATACAACTTGCATATATGTACACATATTCTGTGACATATATGTTCTGTATTAATTCAACGGTGATGGTTTACAAGAAACGGTTGCGTCAACATTGTATCGGCATTGTTTCCTTAATATGAAATAGAAGTCAAAGGGGCAGTTACGATTTTTCAGTACCCTGCGGTTTTTCTGTCTGAGTTTTCTGTTCTACCCCGAAAAATTTTCGCGAATTTGCGCGCTGACTCTCCCTCGGACGCAAATACGCGAATTATGAGAAGTTTTTGTAAAATATTGAATGCCAACAACTTATGTTTGAGGTGTGTTCTTCCGCCCTGCAATAAGCACCATTTTGGCATGCGATATGGCCCATATCAGGGGCTGAAACGGCCCAAACCACGCCCTGATATGAACTGAATCGGACCATGAAACGGGCATTATCGAAATGTCGTTTGAACTTTCCGGTACTACGTTACGGGGTATATGACATTGCAGTACATTCTGAAATGGCCTTTATAATACCGGATAGGACATTGCCGTACATCTCTTTTGCGATTTTATTTTGTCAAAAAAAAGTCAAGAAAATCTGTAAGTCAGCAGTCAGAGTTTTCTTTAAAGATGCCGATATCATGCGCGAGGAGGCATACGGGATGCATGCACCTTTCCGGCGGTTGGTATATACAGGTGGCAACAACATGAATTTATTGTTACGTTAGCAGACCATCTTCAATGTTCATACCATCCCGCATTATCCGTAAGTTTTTCTTCATTCCGTGGAGATTAACGAATAAAACCAATCTCCACGGAATTTCTATAGAGTCATAATATACGGACCTCCCTGCTTCAGCCTTTATTTATGCATTTAAGGTTTTCGGCCAGTTGTTCCACGCTGCTTGCACCTATGAGCACTGATGTGACACCGCGTTGTTCCAATACCCATCTCAGTGCGCTGCGTGCAAGTGTCTCTCCCCTGCCCTGCGCTTCATCGTTGAGCTTCTGCAGACGGTTCAGCAGTTCCGGTGTCAGTGCCTCGCGTTTGAGATGTTCGCCGCGTGCCATGCGGCTGTCGGTGGGAATACCGTTCAGATATCTGTCGGTGAGCAATCCCTGTGCCAGTGGCGAGAAGGCTATGAAACCGATGCCGTGGTCGGCACAATAGTCTGTGATGCCTTGTTCCTGAGGTTCATGGTCGAGCATATTCAGCCGTCCCTGATATATGAGCAGCGGCACATCGTGTTCTCTCAGATACTTGTCGGCAGTCTTCAGAGCCTCGAGCGGCCATCGCGATATGCCGGCATAGAGAGCCTTTCCGGCACGCACTATGTCTACGAGTGCCTGCAGCGTCTCTTCCAACGGCGTGTTCGGGTCGAACCGGTGGCTGTAGAACAGATCGACATAATCGAGATGCATGCGCTTCAAACTTTGGTCGATGCTTGCCATGAGATATTTGCGCGAGCCCCAGTTGCCGTATGGTCCGGGCCACATGTCGTAACCGGCCTTGGTCGAAATGAACAGTTCGTCGCGATACGGACGCAGGTCGTCGTCGATGAGCCGGCCCATGGTCTCCTCTGCCGAACCGTATGGCGGGCCGTAGTTGTTGGCAAGGTCAAAGTGGGTGATGCCGT
The DNA here is from genome assembly GCF_037890215.1 of Prevotella sp. HCN-7019. NCBI lineage: Bacteria > Pseudomonadati > Bacteroidota > Bacteroidia > Bacteroidales > Prevotellaceae > Prevotella > Prevotella sp. HCN-7019. The sequence continues at coordinate 574,780 of NZ_JBBKBO010000001.1, forward strand.
GGTCGAAGGCATAGCGTGCCATCTGGCGGCTGCGTTCATAAGGCACTGTGCCTCCGAAGTTGTGCCACAGTCCTAAAGATACTTTCGGGAATAGCACTCCGGAGCGGCCGCACCGTGCGTACATATCGTTGTTGTCGTAGCGTGTGGCGTCTGCAACGTATCGAGGTGTTATGTCCATGTGTTTATATATTTATGTAAGATACTGTGTTCGGATTGTAAGTTTCTTTTATGATATGCGGTTCAAGTCCTGTCATGATTTGTCTTTACTCATGCGGAAAGTTCCGTTTCAGTCAGCTCCCCAGCTTCTGTTTGGAGTGTCACCCATTTGTATCTGGAGGTATCCGCCTTTCAAAACTTCTTTCTGTAATATTCTGAAATCGTTGACAGGCTTGCCGTTCAGTGTGACGTTCTGAATGTATTTATTCTCCTTGGACGCATTCTTTGCTTCTATTACAAATTTGTCGCCGCGTCCATATTTCCCGTTCAGATGGATTGTTATCTTGGGATATCTTGGTGAGCCAAGTTCGTAAACAGGCTCCTGAGAGCATCCTCCGTCCATCTGGAACATACCTATGGCGCTCATCACAAACCAGCTGCTCATCTGTCCCAGGTCTTCATCGCCCGGGTAAGCGTCGTAAGGAGTGGTACCGTAATACTGTTCCTGGATTGCGCGTACCCATTTCTGTGTCAGATATGGTACGCCAGCCCAGTTGAAGAGATAAACCACTTCCATCGATGTTTCATTTCCATGGTTGATTGGATAATTGGAAAAATCATCACCCGATGCGTTGAAGTTAGCGTATGACGATTTCCCCATCGCCTCGTCCAGTCTCTTGATGAATCGTTCCTTTCCTACTTTTTCTATGAGTTGTTCAGGATGGTGCGGTACAAACCATGAGTAATTGAAGGCATTGCCTTCTGTGAATCCCGGTGTGTGATATGGATCGAACGGTTCCGTCCAGTTTCCTTTATCATCCTTCGGACGGATGAATCCTGTTTCCGGATCGAACAGATTTTTCCAGTTCTCTGAGCGCTTGTCAAAATATTTATAATCGTCTTTCTTGTCCAGCAACAGGGCCATCTGTCCAAGACACCAGTCATCGTAGGCGTATTCAAGAGTATTTGACACCAGTCCTTTCCAAGCCGGAATATATCCGTATTCCATGTATGGCACGAGATGTTCCACTCCTACAGTTCCTCCACCTTCATATTTCTGCGGTGCCACTGTCAGCATCTTCTTCAGACCTTCGTAAGCTGTGGGCAGGTCGAAATCACGTATTCCGCTCTGCCATGCGCCCAAAATCTGTGACACAACATGCATGGCCACCATCACACCTGTGTGTTCCACTCCGGCCGGATCCGTATTGAACCATCCGCTGTTCTTATACAGCGTGATGGCGGAGCGCGCCCATTGGCTGGATATCTCGGGCGTTATCAGATTGAACAGAGGCTGGTTGTCCCAGAAGGTGTTCCAGTATTCTCCGCTGACAATGCAGTCGTCCGGTTGCGACAGTTGTCTGATCTGTTCACGTTCGTCCCTGAAACGTCCGTCCACGTCGCTCCATATGGCCTTTGCCGACAATGCTCTGTATAAGTTAGTATAGAATTTTCTTTTCTGCAGATAGTCGTCCGTTTCAATCTCTATGCGGCCTAAATAGTTGTCCCATACGGAACGGGCGTTCTGTACCACCTTCTCAAAATCCCATCCGAAAGGCATGTTTATTTCCTGTTCCAGATTCTTTCGTGCACCGTCTATGTCCACAAGCGAGACACCTGAGCGCACAATTATCTCCTCACCCTCCTTTGTCTTGAAGTTAAGGAACACTCCGGCGTCGCCTTTCCCTTTCAGTTCGGATATATTTGTCAGGATTTCGGGTTTCGATGAAAATTCGTGATTACGGTTCCAGTTGCCTATGTATCCCGTCACAGCTTTCACGCTGTCGTTTGTCCATCCGTTCATGGACTCGAACGGTTTGCTGAACTGCAGTACGAAATACAACGTGTATTCCTGCTCCAGCGAATAGCCAGTGAATGCGTTGTAATAGGTTGCATATCCGTATATCTCGCTGTCGCTTTGCTTTGTTACAACGGCTTCCTTCAGGTTGTGAGGATATTCGTTGGGTGCGAACAGGTCAATCAATATACGTGAGTCGTCTCTTTCAGGGAACGTATAGCGCTGCATGGCGGCGCGGCGGGTGGATGTTATTTCTGCCTTAATATGTGTGTCGGTCATGTAAACAGAGTATTTGCCCACCCTGGCATCCTCTGTTGCTTTGTCTATACGCGAGCGATAGCCTTCGTCCGGGAAGTCCTCTCTGCCGGGATTCACCTGGAGCTGACCGCATGTCGGCTGCATGATAAAGCCGGTCATGGTCCAGTCGCAGAAATGATTGAAGCCCATGATATTCTCTATGCTGTATTCGTAGCCGGCCTTCCATATCTCGTCTTGGTTGTCGGGAGCTATCTGCACCATGGCCAGCGGCAATGTTGGCGACGGCTTGAACATCCATCTTGAGTTTCCTGTTCCCATCAGCAGGTCAACATAATCCGCATACGTATGAAGCGGTTGATGGCTCCGTTCTATCTTTCCTGTGAATATAACCTCATTGTCTGCTTTGATTCGGAATGTCTGTGTACGTTTTCCTTTTACGGCCGGAAGCAGTATTTCCTGTATGCTTTCTCCCGGTTCTATTTTTCTCGTACAGCTTTTCATTCCCTTGGTCTCAAATGTAAGCGTCCGTGCTTTGTCATATTGTATCATGTCCACCAGTACCGGCTGATAGTATTTTCCGTCGCGTTTGTATTCGAACGGAGCTGCCTTTACGGATCGGATCAGACTTGATGTCGCTTTCTTCAGACGGCATTTGTCGGGCGTGTTCAGTTTTATCTGGTCAAACACACACCAGTATCCTTTTATAATACCCAGCTGTATGCGGTTCATTCCTTGCTTCAACCATCCGACGGGGAATTCTATTGTCCATTCTTCCGGTGCGGCTTTTTCTTCTCCCTTGAGCATTTTGGCCGATGAACGCCCTTTGAAGTCTTTTTCAAATCTGTGTCCGTTTATCTCTACACGCCATCGTGTTGTGGAAATGTTGTTTATTCCGGCGAACGAGATTACAAGACTGCAATTTCCTTCCTGTGCCAGTTTCTCCAGTTCAAACTGTATCACCGGGAAATGCCTTGGATGATAACCGGACCAGTAACCGCCGCCTCCCCATCCGTCCTGTGGTCCCGGAAAGGCGTATGGCCAGTCTTTTCCTGCATCGGAATATCCTATGTAGTATGTTTTCACACCACTGTTTTTCATCAGAAATTTCTTGTATTGGTCCGGTGCCAGTGCAAACTCCGAGGCAGCCCCGTCTTTCTTTCCTATTTCAAACAAAACATGGTTGGCTGCAGTGGCATTCATGCTTAGCAGCAGAAAAGCTACGATACTTAATATCTGTTTCATGTTGTGTTGCTGTTGGTACGAATCAACACCGGTCACTTCAGCGGCTGATTCACGGTTTGAAGTTATTGACTTTTTAGATTTATAATGCGGTTTACAGGTTTTTTCTGTGTCTGTTTATGCAGAGTATGATATTCTTGTGTGAATTGTATGTATTCATGAAGAATATGTATGTGGAGGTTTTTTAAATCATTCAGCCTGTCAAATGGGTGTTTAACAGGCTGAATGATAACCCTTAATACGGTTGTATTTCGGTTGTTCCGGATTTGATGAAGCGACAGACACACATTGTTTCTGCTGATTGTCAGGTAGTCTTTCAGACAGTGTTTCTGTGGTCTGTCCTTTCGGTTTATTTATTTTCCGTCTATTGTTGTGCCTTGCGGTCGCTGTAGATGAGTGCGAGCAGATGCTCCACAGCCTCTTCCTCCAGAATGTTTTTCTCCACACACTCCTTGCGGCGGTAGAGCGAAACCTTCCCCACTCCGGCTCCCACGTATCCGTAGTCGGCATCGGCCATTTCGCCCGGACCGTTTACAATGCACCCCATAATGCCTATTTTCAGTCCGCGCAGATGTGCCGTTGCGGCTTTTATGCGTGCTATGGTGGTGCGCAGATCGTACAATGTGCGTCCGCATCCCGGACAGCTTATGTATTCGGTCTTCGATGTGCGGAGTCGTGCGGCCTGCAGAATGGCGAATGCAGTGTCGGCAATGTCGCGCAGTGCAATGTCGCCGTTGTTCATCAGCCACAGTCCGTCGGTCAGTCCGTCGGCCATGAGGGCGCCCATGTCGGCGGCCGCCTCAAGCTGCAGGTCTGCCTTTTCGGCTGCGCTGTGGTTATACATCTGTGCAAAGACAACGGGATTCTTCACTCCTGCACACATCATTTCGTGAACCAGTGCGCGCTGTTCGCCCGTACGGTTCTGGTGGTTGCTCATGCATACGGCCACCACTTCCGGGTGAGCCTTCAGACATGCCGTGTATTCCTCAACAGGTGTACCGAACTGCAGCACGAGGAACTTCAGCGGAGCTTTCACGAGCGATATGAACGGTATGGCGTTCGAAGGGAACACCGGGAATACGTTCTCGCTGCCGTCGTAAGCACCGAAATCCACAATGTATCTCATGCCTTCTATGCGGTGTTCGGGCAGAGTGGCGCCACAGTATATGTAGTCTGGTGTAGTGTCCGTGCCGAAGCTGTCTGCCGTTTCGTTGCCTGTTCCGTTCACAATCACTACAGGCACGCGGTCGCCTCCCACGTTTCCGACTGCGGTTGTGGCGCGGCGTTCCGGATGCAGCCAGTCGAATGACGGTGCTGCGGTGCCCGGTATGAGCATGTGTCCGGCGCGTTGTGTCATGTAATCTACCAGATGTTTTGCTACCGGAATCTCGGCTTCGGGTTCTTCGCTGAGCGAGACACGTATGGTGTCGCCTATTCCGTCGGCCAGCAGAGCACCCATTCCTACGGCGCTTTTTATGCGTCCGTCCTCACCCTCGCCTGCTTCGGTCACACCGAGATGCAGCGGATAGTGCATGTCCTCTTCGTCCATGCGGCTGACGAGCAGGCGCACCGAGCGCACCATAACCATGGTATTGGACGCCTTTATGGATATCACCACGTCGTCGAACTTCTCGCGTTTGCATATACGCAGAAACTCCATGCAGCTTTCCACGATGCCTTCGGGCGTGTCGCCATATCGCGACATGATGCGGTCGGAAAGAGAACCGTGGTTCACTCCTATGCGCACAGCCGTGTGGTTTTCGCGGCATATATTGAGGAACGGAACGAAGCGCGCCTCTATCTTCTTCAATTCGGCGGCGTACTCTTCGTCGGTGTACTCCAGCTTCTTGAATGTTCTAGCCGGATCGACATAGTTGCCCGGATTCACGCGCACCTTTTCTGCGTAGAGCGCAGCCACGTCGGCCACGTTAGGATTGAAGTGTACGTCGGCCACGAGTGGCGTGTCATAGCCTTTGGCACGCAGTCCGGCGTTGATGTTCTTCAGGTTCTCTGCCTCGCGCGTACCCTGTGTGGTGAGTCTCACGAGTTCGCCTCCGGCCTTTATTATGCGTTCTGCCTGAAGCACGCATGCCTCGGTGTCGTTGGTGTTTGTTGTCGTCATCGACTGTACTCGTATCGGGTTGTCGCCGCCTATTGCGACGCATCCGGCCTGTGCCACGGTCGATTCGCGACGTTTATAGTTGAACAAGTCTGTCATTCCGTATTTCCTCCTGTATCTTTGTTGTGGATTGTCTTGTGCCGCTTTGGGCCATCATTCGGCTGCCGCCTGTGTGTGCGGTTGTCAGTTTGTCTTGAAGTCGTACTTCACTTCGGCCAGTTCCTTGTTGGCCTTCTCTATCTTTGCGCCCAGTCCTGCCTTGTAGTCAGCCAGACGTGCAGCCACTTCCTCGTCGGCCAGAGCTATCATCTCCACGGCCAGTATGGCAGCGTTCATAGCACCGTTCACACCTACTGTCGCTACAGGAATTCCCGGTGGCATTTGTATTATGCTGAGCATTGCGTCCAGTCCGTCGAGCATACCCTTGATAGGCACGCCTATAACGGGCAGTGTTGTCATTGCTGCTATCACTCCGGGCAGTGCGGCTGCCATTCCCGCACCTGCTATTATCACTTTTATGCCGCGTCCCTTTGCTTCCTTTGCAAACTGCTCCACGGCCTGCGGAGTGCGGTGTGCAGAGAGTGCGTTCACTTCGAAGGGAATCTGCATGTCGTTCAGAAACTTGCATGCTTTCTCCATTACGGGCATGTCGCTTGTGCTGCCCATGATGATACTTACTAATGGTTTCATGTGTCGTTATGTTTTTATGTTGTGTTATTTTATTCTTATTAAGAGTGTGCCTGTGCTGTTTTCGGGGCGTGTCCCCTGCCCTGCCGCTAAACTATGAGCACTGTCCAGTAGGCCAGGAACCATCCTGTGACAAATCCCGTGACCACCTGTGCGAGTGTGTGCTGACGCAGAATCATGCGGCTTGTGCCCACTGCTCCGGCCAGTACGAGCACGAGGCAGAGCCACCATATGGGGTTGAACATGAAGATGAAGGCGAAAGCCATGAGTGCGCCCGCCACTCCGCCTATGGCCGCTGTATGGGTGGATATCTTCCACCATGTGTTGATGAGCGCGCACACAATCTGTATGAGCAGTGCCGCTATGAGTATGCTTATCATGAAATGCGGTATGTGGAACAGCGCCATTACGTAGCAGCATGCGAAGTAACACACGATGGATATGACGTAAGGCACGGCGCGCCGCTCCTTCACTCCAAGCTGATGCAGAGTCCATCCGCGGTTGCGTCGGTAGACACGGATGAGCAGTGTGGGCGCGAGAATGGTGAAAATGTAAACCAGCGCGAGCACCGTGAGTTTGTATTGCCATGGCAGCAGACTTAGATAACTGAACGTGAAAAGAGCTATCAGTCCTACCAACGACAGATAGAACGGTGTGAAAATGATGCTCATTATCCTTGCTGCCAGAATTATTGTTTTTCCTTCCATTTGTCTATTGCTTGTGTCACAGTTGTTGCCGTCTTGCTTTTGCGGGCCGTCATTTGCGCAGGCGTGCCACCGGTATGCCCAGCTGCTCGCGGTATTTTGCCACGGTGCGCCGTGCTATGGGATAGCCCAGTGCGGCCATTTCCTTTGTTATGGCGTCGTCGCTCTTGGGTTTGCTCTTGTCTTCCTTGGCAATGATGTCCTTGAGAGCCATCTTTATCTTGCGCGTGGACATCTCTTCGCCGTCACCCGTGGTGTAGCCGTCGGAGAAGAAGAAGCGCAGAGGGAACGTGCCCCAGTTGGTCTGCACGTACTTCACGTTGCTCACACGCGATATCGTAGAGATGTCGAGTCCCGTCTTGTCTGATATGTTTTTCAGAATCATCGGGCGCAGGTCGGCCTCGTCGCCGTCGAGGAAGAACTTGCGCTGCCAGTCTATTATGGCCTGCATGGTGATGCGCAGAGTGTGCTGACGCTGCTTCACTGCCTCGATGAATCCCTGCGCACGGCTCACCTTCTCCTTGGCATAGAGCAACGCTTCCTTGTCGCGGCGTGTCATGTTCGCCTTGTTGTTGCGGTAGGTATCCACGAGTTCGGCAAACGATGGCGACACCTTCAGCTCGGGTACGTTGCCCGTGTTTAGTGTGAATGTTATGTCGCCGGCGTCGCTTGTATCCACAATGAAGTCGGGAGTTATCTGCTGCAGGTTGCTGCCCTGCGTCTCGCCGAGCGACGCTCCCGGCTTGGGATTGAGGCGTCGCAGCTCGTCCTGCAGACGCTGAGTTGTGGTATCGTTTATGTCGAGTGCGGCCTGTATCTTGTTCCAGTGTTTCTTCGTGAACTCGTCGAAGTGGTTTTCCACCACCTCCCTCATCAGTCTTTTTGTCTCGCTGTCGGGTCTGCGCTCTATCTGAAGCAGCAGACACTCCTGCAAAGAGTGCGCTCCTATGCCCGCCGGATCGAATGTTTGCAGTATGGCTACTATGCGGTCCACCTCTTCGGGCGTCACGTCGATGTTGTAGTATATGGTCAGCTCGTCGCTGATGCTCTCCGAATCCTTGCGCAGCAGACCGTCGTCGTCGAGCGAACCGATGATGTATTCCATCACCTCGGTGCTCTTTTCGTCGAGGTCGGTCTCACCCATCTGTTCCTTCAGTTTGTCATAGAATGATGTGGTGTCGCCGTATACCTTCTCCTCATACTCCGCTCCGTTGTTCTCTTCGCGGTTATACAGCGCCGGCATCTCGTCGTCGCGGCCTATGTTCTCCAGCGCGTTGTTGAGCGCATCGTCGCGTTCTTCGCGTTCCTGCATGGTGTCGAAGTCGCCTTCCGAGGCATCGCTGTCGTCGTGGTCGTCGCCTGTGTCGGCCATTGCGGCAGCCGAATCGTCGTGCGGCAGTGCTTCGAGTGCGGGGTTGTCGTCAATCTCCGCGTTGATGTTCTCCTCAAGCTCGGCCAACGGCATTTCGAGAAGTCTCACCTGCAACATCTGTTGCTGCGAGAGCTTCTGCACCTGCTGCAGTTTCTGTTCCTGTGACTGTATGAGTTTCTGAGCCATGTATACGTGAAATTGATGTTTGTAAAAAGACAGTGCCGGCCTGCCCTGTGCGGATCTGTTTCCTTATTGTCGGGCGCAGACTGTCTTTTGCAAAGTTATAAAAATTATTGTGGCTCATCAAAGAAAATAATGAAAATAATGTTTAAGCAAGGCGGAAGGCGCGGCGGCACTGGATGCGATGGCTTTCCGGCTATGGCTGGTTGCCGTGTGAGGACGGCCAAAAGGCGGGGCAGGGGTGCGTCATTTGAAATAGGTACGCATCTGTGCCGCCGTGGCTGCGAGCTCTTCGGGCTCTTTCGATATATACCTGCGCCATATCTCAAGACACGGTTTGTAGAGTGGCAACGACGTGTCGCTGTGCTTCATGCAGGGGTCGCACACAAGGAAATTGTGCATCACTTCTACCACAAGCTGTGGCGATATGCGCATCAGACGCGCCAGTTCGTCCACCTCGGGCGTCTCCGCCACCATGGTGATGGGTGTCAGACGGAAATACAGGTCGAGTATCATTGTCAGCATCATGGGCGTGAGCCGTTGGTCGGCTTCTATCGGCCGGTAGTCGGTTTCGAACGAATCTACTGTTTCCACACCCTCATAGAAAGCACCCGCCGTGCCGAATCCGTTCATCTGGCGCAGCCGCTTCACGTCGCGCGACAGCTTGCGCGGGTTTGCCGAATAGCTCTGCCACAGGTGTTGCAGCGACGGCGTGTCAGGCCGGCGCAGTCTGAACATCTGCGCGTATAGATGTTGCGGCTCGATGTGAAGTTCGAGACTCAGCTGTATGAGTGGTCGCGAGTAGAGTGGTTTCACGCCTTCGGGCTTTTTCAGATAAAGCTGCATCAGCGGCAGCCACATATCGTCGGACCATAGAGGATGTTGTGTCATGATGCGTCGTGGTGTTGTTTGGTTCAGTATGTATGTCGTGTTTAGGGGTGCGCCTGTGGTGGTTCCGGTTGTGTGCGTGCCGTGTTCGGAGCCATGCCGCGCGGCGTAACAGCGGTGCTAATATAGCAAATAATTTTCAAAAACGGGCGGTTGCGGTAGTGTTTTTTGAAACAGTGGTGGCTGCGGGACGCCTTTGCGGCTTTTTATTGTGCCGGCCGTTGAAATATTGAATGCTGAAAGTGGTGAACGGTACTTTATGTTTTCGTCTCTTTATGAGTGGTGGAGTAGAATTTCAGAAAGAAAGGGTTTTGATAAAAGAGGGTGGTTTCGGTTACGTATAAGCGATGTCTTCGTATGCTGAAACGAATGTAATATGGGCGACTTTCAATTTATAACCGGATTTTGATTTTTCCCTCCGGGTTTCCGGTTCTACCCCGTTTATTTTTCGCGTATTTGCGGACTGACTCTCGCACGGACGCAAATACGCGAATTATTAGAGGTTTTTATAAGACACTGAATGTCAATAGCTTATGTCTGAGGGATATTCCTCTGCCCTGCGATAAGCACCATTCCGGCATGCGATATAGCCTATATCAGGGGCTGAAACGGTCCAAACCACGCCCTGATATGAACTTAATCAGACCATAAAATGGGCATTATCGGAGTGTCGTTTGAACTTTCCGGTACCACGTTGCAGGGGATATGACATTGCCGTACAGTCTGAAATGGCCTTTATAGTGCCGGATTGGATGTTCCCGTACTTCTATTTTGAGATTTTATTTTGTCAAAATAAAGTCAAGAAAAATCGTAAGTTGGCTCCGCGGGTTTTCTTTAAAAACGCCGATATCAGGCGTGGGAAAAGGCACCGGAAATATGAGTCCGGCGTGCGGTGACGGTTTATTGGTTTTGGTAACAGGAATTTATTGTCATGCAGGCAAATGTGTTGTCATGTTTATTATCACTGTTTGTTATCATAAAAAATTCCGGTGTTCGATGTCATTTCATTAATAAAACCGCTTCGCGCAGTATTCCTGTTTAGTCCGACGACACTTTTTTCTGATGACTGTTTAATGAATATTTTCTGATGATTCTGTGTAATTGCTCCTGTCAGACAAAACACGCAGACTATCAGCAGGCATACGATAAGCATTACATAACTATCGCAGGACGGTAAAAAACATTTCTGCCGCTTGACTTGTATGGTTTTATTTTATAAATTTGAAGCCGTTTCATGGCGGCATATATCTTCGGAGCGGTCGGGAAATAATAGCGCTTATCGGCTCTGTGTACGATTGAAACAGCGTATGCCCCGTATGTATGAATAAATCTAAACCGTTGATTATGAATAAAATTCAAGGGATATTTGGCGTGCTGTTGGCCTTGCTTTTGATAATGTGCAAGGTCGGTTGCGCAGACAGACACAAGCAGGCGATAGAGTTGAACAACGAGGCTGTGGACATGATGAATACGTTTCACCGCGACTCAATGAACATGGCACTTGCGCTATTGGATAAAGCCATTGCCCTTGATTCTTCCTATGTGATGGCTTATTCCAACAAAGCAAAATGTCTGACGTATCTCGGTCAGAGAAAGCAGGCCGTGGAGACATACGCCAGATATAGGGATGTGACGGATGTCAGTTTGGATAAAATGAGATGTTGGACGGCCATGGGCGTGAACTACGATGTTATGGGTTACAGCGCGAGAGCCGACTTCTGCTATCGTAAGGCCATAAGTCTTGAACCTGACATAAAGAAGGAAGGTAAGTACGATATGAACGCGAAAGTAGATCTGTTGTTTGTTAAAAACCTTCTTGGTATGAAACGTGAAGTGGACAAAGAGTGGGAGACGTTTCGTAAAGGAAATACATACAAGCTGGACTCTTATGCGTTAAACTTTTACCATGAGTTTATAAAGATGGACCGTCGGCAGATGATTGAGAAGGAACGTAAGAAAGATGAGTCAATCAAACAGATAATAGATTATCGTACTCATTGACCCCCTGACGCTCTGTTTCTTTCGTTCCGCAGACGTATTTTGTCGTCAGTCAGATGTTTAATGTGAGCCGAATGTTGTCTTTTTTCGCTGATTTTGTGTAATTTTGCGTGTTGAAAATCAATACACTGACATGTCTGCAAAAAAGAAAGATGACGGCCTCACGCCGATGATGAAACAGTTTTTCGACCTCAAAGCGAAGCATCCCGACGCGCTGCTGCTGTTCCGCTGCGGCGACTTCTACGAGACTTATTGCGAGGATGCCATTGCTTCGTCGAAGATACTGGGCATCACTCTCACGCGGCGCAGCAACGGACGCTCGCGCGAGACGGGGCAGGCTACGGAGATGGCAGGCTTTCCTTACCATGCGCTCGACACCTATCTGCCCAAGCTCATAAGGGCGGGCAGACGCGTGGCTATATGCGACCAGCTGGAGGATCCCAAGCTTACGAAGACTCTCGTGAAGCGCGGTATCACCGAACTGGTGACTCCCGGCGTGGCAATGGGCGACAATGTGCTGAACTATAAGGAGAACAACTTCCTGGCGGCCGTGCACTTCGGACGGTCGGCATGCGGTGTAGCGTTTCTCGATATATCCACCGGCGAGTTCCTCACCGGCGAGGGTACGGCCGACTATGTGGAGAAACTGCTTGGCAGTTTCCAGCCCAAGGAGGTGCTCTACGAGAAGTCGTGCCGTCAGGAGTTCGAACAACGGTTCGGCTCCCGATGGTGTGTGTTCGAGCTGGACGAATGGATGTTCACCGAGCAGAGCGCACGACAGAAGCTGCTGCGCCACTTCGGCACACACTCGCTGAAGGGTTTCGGCGTGGAGCATCTGCGCAGTGGAGTGATTGCCTCGGGCGTCATCCTGCAATATCTCGAGATGACCCAGCACACGCACATCTCTCACATTACTTCGCTCGCACGCATAGAGGAAGAGAGGTATGTGCGGCTCGACAAGTTCACCATACGCTCGCTCGAGCTTCTTCATTCCATGCAGGAGGACGGAGCGTCGCTTCTTGACGTCATCGACCGCACCGTAACACCGATGGGCGGACGCATGCTGAAGCGCTGGATGGTGTTCCCGTTGAAGGACGTAAGGCAGATAGAAGACCGTCTGGACGTGGTGGAGCACTTCTTCCGCAAGCCGGACTTCCGTCAGATGGCCGACGAGCAGCTCCACCGCATGGGCGACATCGAGCGCATCATATCCAAGGTGGCGGTGGGAAGAGTGTCGCCGCGCGAGCTCGTTCAGCTCAGGGTGGCTCTTCAGGCAATGGTGCCGCTGAAGTCGGCGTGCTGCCATTCGGGCAACAGGATACTTGAGAACATAGGCGCGCAGATGAATCTTTGCGAGAACCTGCGCGACAGAATAGAGCGCGAGATTCAGCCCGACCCGCCGCAGCTCGTGAGCAAGGGTGGGGTAATAGCCGACGGTTTTTCGCCCGAACTCGACGAACTCAGGGCCATATCGCGCGGCGGACGCGACTACCTTATGCAGATACAGGAGCGCGAGACCGAACAGACGGGCATAGCGTCGCTGAAGGTAGGCTACAACAATGTGTTCGGTTACTACCTCGAGGTGCGCAATACATACAAGGACAAGGTGCCGTCAGACTGGGTGAGAAAGCAGACACTGGCAAACGCCGAACGCTACATCACGCAGGAGCTGAAGGAATATGAGGAGAAGATAATGGGCGCGGACGAGAAGATTCTCGCCCTTGAGACGCGCCTGTTCAACGAACTCGTCATGGCCGCCGGCGAATATATACCGCAGATTCAGATAAATGCCAACATCGTGGCGCGCCTCGACTGTCTGCTCTCGTTCGCCAAGACGGCGGAGGAGAACAACTATGTCAGACCGGTGGTTGCCGACGACGACGTACTGGAGATAAAGGGCGGACGCCATCCGGTGATAGAGACACAGCTGCCGGTGGGCGAGCGTTATGTGCCCAACGACATAGAACTGGACACCGAACGCCAGCAGATTGTTATAATAACAGGTCCCAATATGGCCGGTAAGTCGGCTCTACTGCGTCAGACTGCGCTCATAGTGCTGTTGGCCCAGACGGGTTGTTTCGTGCCGGCAGAGAGCGCGAGGATAGGTCTGGTGGACAAGATATTCACCCGTGTGGGCGCATCGGACAACATATCGTTGGGCGAATCGACATTCATGGTGGAGATGACCGAGGCGGCTAACATACTGAACAACGTAACGCCGCGCTCGCTGGTGCTCTTCGACGAGCTGGGACGCGGCACATCGACATACGACGGCATCTCCATAGCATGGGCCATCGTGGAATATCTGCACGAACAGCCCAAGGCGCGGGCACGCACGCTTTTCGCCACACACTACCATGAACTGAACGAGATGGAGAAGAACTTCTCACGTATAAAGAACTACAACGTGAGTGTGAAGGAGGTCGATGGAAAGGTTATCTTCCTGCGCAAGCTCATGCGCGGAGGCTCCGAACACTCGTTCGGTATACACGTGGCGGAGATTGCCGGCATGCCGCGCAGCATCGTGAAGCGTGCAGGAGTGATACTGAAGGAGCTCGAAGCGGACAACTCTCAGGTAGGACGCGTGGGCAAACCTTCGGCAGACAAGATAAACATGACGCGTGAGGGAATGCAGCTCAGCTTCTTCCAACTGGACGATCCTGTGCTGTGTCAGATACGCGACGAGATACTCGGACTCGACATAAACAACCTTACACCTGTTGAGGCTCTCAACAAACTCAACGAGATAAAGAAGATTGTGACAGGTAAGTGACGCGGTTGCGTCGCTGCAAATGTTTGTTTTCCGTTTTTATTCACATGCGGCAGGACACGGCGTCCTGCCACAGCAATACGGGCGCATGGCGTCCTCAGACTCTGTATAACATAAAACCGGCAGCGTGCCGGACCGACAATAATAAATCATTAAATCATGCAGACATCAAAGAAATATCTAACACGACGCTATCTTCTCTTCCTTTTTTCAGTATTTGTTAATGCTTACGGTATAGCATTTATCACACGGGCGCTGCTCGGTACGTCGCCCATCACGAGTGTGAACTACGTGTTCAGCATGTTCACTCCGCTCACCATGGGCCAGTGGACCATTATTGTGAACATCCTGTTCATGCTCATGGAGCTGCCGCTTATGAACCGCCGGCAGTTGCGTTCGGACCTCCGCATGTATCTGCTGCAGCTTCCCATAACGCTGTGTTTCGGTACTTTCATCGACATTTCCATGTCGTCGCTGTCGTGGCTTGTGCCCGACAACTACTTTTTCCAGCTGATGAGCATGTTGGCCGGATGCGTTATTCTTGCCATAGGCATAACACTTGAAGTGAAGGCCGACATAGCAATGGTGGCCGGCGAGTTCTTTGTAAGGGCGCTGGCACGCCGTTTCAAGGGCGACTTCGGCTACGTGAAGCTGGGCTTCGACATATCCAACGTGGCCCTGGCGTGCGGTTTCTCATGGTTCTTCCTGGGCAACATAAGCGGTGTGCGCGAGGGAACGGTGGCCGCGGCGGTGCTCGTAGGGCCTATCGTTCATTTTCTTACGCCTTTCACGCGCGTTCTCGACCGTGCGCTGGGATATACCGGCAGATCCGTTGCTGAGGCCGTAGAGAGCCGCAGACACACTGTTGTGACCATTGCGCGTGAGTATGGAAGTGGTGGCCACAGACTGGGAGAGATGTTGTCGGCAAAGCTTGGTATAAAGCTCTACGACAGCGAATTCATCACCATGGCGGCGCAGGACAGTGGCATGGACGAGGAATACATCCGTAAGAACGAGCAGAACATACCGTCTTTCTGGCTCAAGTGTATGCTTTCGCAGGGTTATGGAACGCAGGCCGGACGCGGACTTTCCGACGACGATGTGCTGTTTCTTGCCGAGAGTAAGATAGTGGACACGCTGGCGGAGAAGGAGCCGTGTGTCATCGTCGGGCGCTGTGCCGACTTCGTGCTGAGAGAACATCGTGGAGTGGTGCGTGTGTTCTGCTGCTCCGATGAGCCTGATGCAGTGGAACGTTGTATGGAGGAATACAACATGGACAGGACAAAGGCGGAGAACGAAGTAAGGCGTGTGAACCGTGCCAGAGCGACACACTACGAGTACTATACGGGCCAGAAGTGGGATGATCCGCATCATTACGACATAATGATAAACACTGCGTGCATAAGTCTTGAGGATGCCTGCGACATGATAGCAGGTATGTACAGAAAGGCCGAACGCACTCTGCAGGCGGACGGAAAGACAGCTCCGGCGCAGGCATAATGGCGTGGCGGACCGGCCGTTGGAGCGTTATGATAATTCTGCGACGCTCTTATGGATGATGTGTGACCGCATAGTGAAACAACAGAAATATTATGATAAGATTTGTAGAAGACCGGGATGTAAGGCGGATCACCGAAATATACAACCGCTACATCACCGAAGGCGTGGAGACGTTTGAGACGGAACCGCTCACCGAAGAGCGGATGGCGCAGCGTGTGAAGGACATTGCCGCCACGTGTCCTTATCTCGTCTATGAGGAGAATGGGGTGGTGGAAGGCTATTGCTACGCCCATCCGTGGAAGGAGCGTGCGGCTTTTGCCAATACGTTCGAGACCACGGTGTATGTTGCCCACGGCTCAGGCGGGCGCGGTATCGGCTCGTCGCTCATGCGCAGACTGATAGAGGAGTGCCGCCGCAAGGGCTGCAGGGTACTCGTGGCATGCATCACCGGCTGCAACGAACCGAGCATAGCGCTCCATAAGAAATTGGGTTTCGTGCAGGCGTCCCACTTCCACAACGTGGGCTACAAGTTCGGACGGTGGCTCGATGTGGTGGATCTTGAAATGCAGCTTGGCTGACGTGCTGAGGCGTTGAGGCCGGAATGGGAAAAAGAAATGTCCGCGACGGTGTGTATGAAACCCGTTGCGGACATTTCTTTTTATGCTTTTCTGTGCAGTGTTTTTACTTCACTTCCTCTATCTGCACGCTCAGAATACCTGCCGCAGCGTCGGCTTTCGGCACGATGTGCAGTCTGAATGCCTCGGCCATGATGTCCTCGCCGGGGTGTACCATGTTGTACTGGTCTTTCAGTACACGGTATTCGTCTGTGACGTAGATTGGGAACTTCTTCCACTCTCCGTTCTCCTTGTATTCCAGAGTCCATGACTCCGGCACCTGTACTCCGCCTTTGTCGTCGTACCAGTATACCGAAAGGCTCTGCAGCTTGAGCGGACGTTTGAGTGTCAGTTCCACGGTCTGTTCCTTTCCTTTCTGCGGCCAGCTTGTCCAGCGCGGTATGGAAGTGTCGAACGAACTTGCCGGATATCCGTTTGTTACCATGGCGAGCACATCGTCCTGATCGAATGTGTGTGTTGCCTTGACATCTGAGATGTATTCCGGTATGGTTGGTATGGATGCCTTTGCCAGTTCGTCGTTGTCGGCCATCCACACTATCATGGCGTCGTCGCCGCGGTTGTCCCATGCGTAGTATGGCACCATGGTGAGGCTGCCGTTGCCTTCCTCCTGGACAGAACGCGCCTTAACCGTCACGAAGTCTATGCCGCGCATGATTCCGCTGTCGGCTTTCTTCACGCTCGTTCCGGCCTCAGGTGAGAGCACATAGCTTGCCGGCATGGCAGTGTTGTCCACAGCTTCGGCACAATAGACGAGCGGTCCTCTTGTGACACAGAGGCGTCCTCTGTCTGCCTCAACCTGCGGCAGTGCCTTGTTGAAATGTACGTCCATGGGCAGACGCAGCTCCACGCGGTCGCCCTGTTTCCATGTGCGGTCGATGGTGACGAATCCTTTCTCGGGTGTGGCTTCCACTTCCTCGCCGTTCACCAACAGCTTCCAGTCGGCCGGGCGGGCGTTGACATACGAGTAGAGTTTGCCCGGAACGAACTGTGTACCGGCCCATGTCGGGATGCGCAGATGCATTGCGAACTTCTGGCTTTTGCCTTCTGGATTTATCTCGAAACGTATTGTCTCGTCGAAAGGATATTCGGTCTGCTGTGTCACACTGACCTTTCCTTTCTTCAGTGGCACCACAGTGGATGTGCCGGCGTAGAATGTGCAGTATATCTCATCGTCGGTGTAAGCGTACATCATGCCCGGAATCTGCGGTATGAGTCGTGCTATGTTCGACGGACAGCAGGCTGTGCCGAACCACGGGGAGCGTCCTTTCACACCCTGGTTGAACGCCTGACGGCTGTCGGTCTCGAGCGGATTGACGTAGAAGAATCTGTTACCTTCGAGATTGACGCCCGCGAGCACGTTGTTGTAGAGCGCCACTTCGGCCACGTCGATGTACTTGGCGTCCTTCTCAGCCATGAACATGCGGTAGTTGAACATCACGTTTCCTACTGCCGCGCACGTTTCGTTGTAGGCGTCCTTGTTTGGCAGCAGATACTCCGGACCGAATCCTTCGATGCCGTGTACGGCACCCAGTCCTCCGGTGATGTGCATGCGTGTGTCAACGATGTTGGCCCAGATGCTGTCGAGTGCCGGGCGCAGTGTCTGGTCGCCTGTCTGTGCCATGACATCCGCCATGCCAGAATACAGGTATGTGGCGCGCACGGCGTGGCCCACAGCCTTGGTCTGCTGGCGTACCGGCAGGTGCTGTTGCGCGTAGCTCGGGCTCATCACTCCGTCGCCCTCCGGCTTGTATGTCACTCCTCGTATGTCGATGAACCGCTTCGCCATGTTAAGATACAGCGAGTCGCCTGCGGCATGGAAAAGCTTTACAAGCGCCAGTTCTATCTCCTCATGTCCCGGAGCCTGGTTCACGGGTTTGCCTCCGTTGTATTTCGGATCGCCTTCGAAGAACACGTGGTTGATGTGTCTTGCGTTCTTCTCGGCTATCTTCAGCCACTTGTCTTTGCCCGTTGCCTGATAGTAGGCCACGGCACCTTCGTACATGTGTCCCATGTTGTAGAGCTCGTGGCTGTGCACCACCCATGAGTAAGGTTTGTCTCCCATGCCGGCTCCGCCCCAGTGTTCGTGGTTGGCCGACACTCCTGTCGTGTGCGACTCATACAGATAACCGTCGGCTTCCTGTGCACGTCCGATGAGGTCGATGATGCTGTCCATTGTATGTTCGAGCGCCGGATCCTTCTCCAGCGTGAGCAGATATGCCGCGCCTTCCATCACCTTGTAAAGGTCGGAAGCCACGAAACGGTGAGGGAACGGCAGCTCGTCCTTCACTCCGTTGAGATAGTTGCCGGTCTTGCGCAGGTTGTCCATGGCGGGACGCACCTTGTCGAGTGCGAATGGCACGAGCACCTCTTTCTGCGTTTTGAGGCGCGGCAGCCAGAAGTTGTCCTGCAGAGTGACCTTCTGGAACGGGATAGACTGGAGCACCTCGTCGCTTGAGTTGTTGCGGTTGGAGCACCCGACAAGCATCAAAGCGCCGATTACCGGCATGATAATTTTATAAGTTTTCATTTCAAATGATTTTGTATTTAGATTGTTGAGTGAGCAAAATTACAAAAAAAGACGCTAATTTGTTAGCTTTTTTCATTATATAGTAAATATTTTGTAGCTTTGTGGCGACTTTTCTGATAGACTTAATTATTCAAAGCATTTGTATATATGAAAAAACTTTTTATCTGTTCTGTTCTGCTCTCTTTGGCATTGGGCGTGTCTGCCGTACCTGCCAAACGGGGGCTGTGGAAAACTCTTCGTCTGGCCGACGGGCAGGAAGTACGTGCCCAGCTTGCGGGAGACGACATAGTGCATTATTATCAGTCGGAAAGCGGTGAGTGCTATGTAGCTGATGCAAACGGTGTGTTCAATAAGGTGGACAGAGCCGTGCTGGCAGCTCATGCCAAGGCTCGCCGTGCAGTATTCGACAAAGCCAACCGTGCAAGAGCGCGCAAACTTACCGGAGGAAATGGTAGAGTTTTCGAAGGCAAAAAGAAGGGATTGATAGTGCTTGTTGAGTTCAGTGACAAGAAATTCAAAACTGATCACGACCTGGAGTTCTATAAGAAAGTTGCAAACGAACCGGGTTTCACCACAGAGGACGGTTTTAACGGCAGTGTGAGAGACTATTTCAAGGCTCAGAGCAATGGTGTGTTCGATGTGGAATTCGACGTTGTAGGTCCTGTTGCCATGCCTAACGGATATGCATATTATGGCAGGAATGCTGGTCTGGGTGGAGATGCTCATGCCGGCGAAATGGTGGCCGAGGCATGCAAGGCTATCGACGGCGAGGTGAATTTCGCAGATTATGACTGGGACGGCGACGGCGAGGTGGATCAGGTATTCGCACTTTACGCCGGAATGGGCGAGGCAGCCGGAGGATCAGCCAATACAATATGGCCTCACAAATGGACATTGTCAGACAGTGACTACGGTCAGATGCTGAAGCTCGACAATGTGAACATAAACACTTATGCATGCAGCTGCGAGATGACTCTCGACAACGAGAATGGCTACAAGGAAACTGTGGATGGCATCGGAACAATATGTCATGAGTTCTCGCACTGTCTGGGTTATGCCGACGTGTATGACACTTCGATGTATGGTGCAAGCAATTTCGGAATGAACGTATGGGACTTGATGGACTACGGAAGCTACAACAACGGTGGATTCACACCTTCTGGTTACACAGCATATGAGAAATGGGTGGCAGGATGGATAACACCTGTGGAGCTGACTGAAGATACGGAGGTGAGCGCTCTTGAGCCTACAAGCAAGGGAGGCAACGCATACATAATATACAACAGCGGCAATAAGGATGAATTCATACTGCTGGAGAACCGTCAGCAGAGCGGATGGGACGCAGCTCAGCCTGCATCAGGACTTATGGCCATGCATGTGGATTATGATGAAGCTGTGTGGAACAGCAACACTGTGAACAATGACGAGGATCGTCAGCGTTACACAATATTCCATGCCGACAATTCTGACGGACTGGATCAGGATGACCTTGCCGGCGACCTTTATCCGTTCGAAGGAAACGACTGTCTGAACAGTATCTCGTTCCCGAAACCGCTGTGGTACACAGACAATGCAGACGGACACAGAAGTCTTGGCAAGTCTGTCACAGACATAACTCTCAATGACGATGGCACCGTATCGTTCAAATTCACAGCCACTCCGGTGGAACGTGAAAACTATCTGCTGCTCGAAACATTCGATGACAACTCGAGCCAGGGTGGCAACGACGGCATATGGAGCGGTCTGGGAGGTTCTGCTCTGAAGAGTGACCTTGAAGGATGGACAGGCGTGAAGCATTATGCAGGCGCACAGTGTGCACGTTTCGGCACAAAGAGCACACCGGGATCGCTCACCTCACCTGAGTTTGAGGCTAAGGAAGGAGCTGTGCTCACATGTCTCGTTGGTCCGTGGACTGGTGAAAAGAGCACCATGACTGTTTACTTCGTGGACAGCCAGACGGGCACGGAAACAGAACTCGGAAAGTTTGATATAGTTGAGGAGAAATGGACAGAGTGTGAGATGACGATTAATGTGAGCGGCAAGGGACACCTGAAGTTCGCATCATCCATGCGTCAGTTCCTCGACGAAGTGAGAGTATCTGTGCCTGTTACAGACGGCATTGAGGACATCACCGGCGACCAGAAAGTTTCAGACAAGCGTGTGTACAGCATCGACGGACGCTATCTTGGCGACGATATAGACAGCATGGGACGCGGTCTGTATATCGTAGGTGGAAAGAAAATACTTAAATAAAACGCAATAGAGGCGTTCTCCCGCGTTTATATGCACCATGCGGTGTAGTTGACGGGAGGACGCCTTTTCTCTGCTTATACGGCAAATATATGCCTTTTCTGCGACTTTCAGAACGTAAAGGCTTGGTGCGACGGCCGTAACTGCAAGCACCTACATTGATTTTGCGCGTACGGAATACATTTGTTTCATATCCGTAGCATGTTTCCTTAATCTTATCCAAAGCATAATTTCCGTGGCTGTTATCACACGCTGATATCAGCGTTTTTAAAGGAAACCCGCAGGACCGACTTACGATTTTTCTTGACTTTATTTTGACAAAATAAAATTGCAAAACAGAAGTACGGGAATGTCCAATCCGGCACTATAAAGGCCATTTCAGACTTTACGGCAATGTCATATACCCTGCGATGTAGTACCGGAAAGTTCAAACAACACTCCGATAATGCCCATTTTGTGGTCCGATTCAGTTCATATCATTGCGTGGTTTGGACCGTTTCAGTTCCTGATATGGCCTTAATCGCATGCCAGAATGGTGCTTATCGCAGGACGGAAGAATACACCTCAAATATAAGTTATTGACATTCAGTGTTTTATAAAAACTTCTCATAATTCGCGTATTTGCGTCCAAGAGAGAGTCAGTCCGCAAATACTCGAAAAATAAACGGGGTAGAACCGGAAACCCGGAGGGAAAAATCAGAATCCGGTTATAAATTGAAAGTTGCCCATATTACATTCATCTCTGCATACAGAAACAATGCTTATCCGTGACTGAATCCGAGGGCTTTTTTATTGTAACGGTTCCCACTGGATTTCTGCTAATTCTGAATATTCACTTCCGGTTGGCGTAATTGATAGGGGAGTACATGATAAGAGAAATTGTATTTGGGCAAAAAAGAAAATGGAGAGTCCGCCGGATGCGGGCTCTCCATTGATGTTTCATATCATCGTGTCGTGTCTGAGTGGCGGTTGACGTATGGTCCGCCACACAGAACATGACGTGGTGTATTACTTCAGTACAGGCACCTTGACAGATACTGATTTGCCGTCGGTGTAAGTAGCAGTGATGATATATACACCCTTGCCGAGCGAACCGAGGTTCACTGTAGTCTCTTCAGAGTTGACTTTGGCTGTCATCACGCTGCGGCCGGACAGGTCGCTTACGTTTACTACGGCGATGGTCTTGTCGCTCTTTATTGTTACTGTAGAGCCGTTGAGTGTAACGCCGAGATTGTCTTTCTCTACAGAACCGATGGCAGTCAGTTCGCCGTTGAGCATATATACAGGTATTCTGGTGAACGAGTTGAGCGGATCGTTGGTGCTTATTTCAAGGTAAGCCTCGTACAGTCCGTCCTTCAGGCCCTGCGGAGTGAAGTTCACGTTCAGTTTGCCTTCTGTTCCTGCAGCTACCTCAAAGCTCTTCTTGTCTGTGCTGAGCCAGTTGATTGCTGCTGTGCGGTTGCCGGTAACGTTGGCGCGGATACAGTAGTTGTAGTTCAGACCGAGGTCAGCCATTGACCACCATGTATCGCCACCGATGTTCACGATGTCGCCGAAGCCTACTACGGCCGGTCCTTCGTCTGCACCAATGTAGTAGCCGCTTGCATTGATGTTGTTCATCTTAACTCCGATCCAGAGGTCAGTTGTTCCGATTTCCACTGGCTGGTCGAGTACGATGCGGTTCCATGACTGCTCTTTTGGAGTGAATGCCTTTTCAGCGATGAGGTCACCGCATACGGTCTGTTTGTTCTGTCCGTAGATAACGATGCTTGCGCTCTTAGGTACATCACCCACATATACGTCAACGCTGCTTATCTTCATGCCTTCGAGGCTTGAGAGCATGGCTCCAGGATAGAGACTTGCGAATATGGCGCTTTCTGCGTTTCCGATACCGATGCAGTCGCGCATGTCGCTGTCATATTTCAGCACATACTGTGTGTTGGCGTCGGTTTCAGGAGCTTTCTGCTTGCCTGCATTCATACGTGCAGCCTTGATCTGTCCTTTGAATTCGCTCTTCGGTGCTGTCTTAGCAGCATAGTTGCTTGTCGGAGCGTTTGGCAGAACATACTTGATGTCGATGTCGGCATTGAGAGTTCCGTTTCCGTTGTTGGCTACAGTGAGTTCGCTTGTAGCGTCCTTGCCGTCTGTCTCCTGTTCGATGACGGTCTTGTCTACTGTAGCAATCGGATCTTCCGGAGAAGCCTCTACCACGATGGTGTAGTCTTCTACTTCACCTGTGTAGTATTCGCCGGTCGGTTCTGGAGTGTTGTAGTAAGCCAAAGCCACCAGACGCATGCGGTGTTCGCCCAGCTTGGCATTTTCCGGTACGCTTATTGTGGCTACAGCCTTGCCACTGTTATCATCTGATTCGTATGAGTCGAATTTCACAGCTTCGTCACTGCTGAATGCGTAGTCGCCGTTCCAGTCGATGAATACACCGAGTGACGGTTCGTAATCTACAGTATTTATTGTGACGTTAAGAGTCTGTTTGTCTCCAAGATGGAATGTAGTCTTCTGTGATGTGAAGTCGCTGTATGTAGATCCTTCGCTTGTATTGTTTATTTCGCCCAGTGATACATTTGTGATGTTTATAACATTAGGAACGTTTACAATACAGTCTGGATATTCGCCTGCTGCTGCAGATTCTACAGTCTTTGTTATGCTCTGGTAAGACTTGTTTTCGTCGCCCGGAGTCACATTCTTCACGGTAATATCGTGCTTGCCGCCTGAGCAGTCAACACGTGTGTTGAATGTGTATTTGTAGCTTTCGAACGATTCAATTGTTGTATTTACATCCTCTACAGCCACGAGTTTACCGTCAACATAGAGTTCGAGTTTTGCATCGTTTATTGCGTTCTTACCGATATTGACGAGCTCTACCTGTACTTTCTCGTATTTTCCTGAAGCTGATGCCATCGGAGTCATGAAGCGCTGGATCTGCAGTGCCTTGTTGGCATTGTAGCTTCCGTCGCCGTAGAGGCAGAATGCGCATGCGTTCTGTCCTGTGTACTCTTCATTTATGACGTCCTTCTGGTAAGCAAAGGTGTTGCCGCCTATAGTGAATATAGCAAACCAGCATGAAGGATTGTCGCCCATGTCTTTGGCATTGATCTGTATGAAACCGTGTTCAAGATTGATTGTCTGACCAAGTGGTGCGCTGAATTCGTATATGTTGGTGCTTCCTGCATCACCGTATCCTTCAAGCACAACATTTGTCTTTTCTCCGATTAACTCGATGTCCTTCTGCATTACGCATTTTCCAGGCAGACCATCTTCACCCTCTTCGTAAACGCCGATTGTGAATGTGACGGGTTTTGTCATGTCAAAGTTCTCGTCCATTTCACCACGCTCATGACAGTATACCCATTCGTAGAGATCAGGATTCCAGTAGTTGAAGAATCCGAGGAAACGTACTTCATTGAAGGTGTAGAAGCAGTCGTCGAAGTGCTGATAATACTCCATCCCCATTTCCGGACGTCCCGCATCAGCACATGCAGATCCTGTCCATGCGGTCTGTTCTGTGTACTCATTGCCGAAAACAGAGCCTTCCTTACATGAAAGAATGTCATAGACACTTTCTTCTTCCATTGGCTTTATTTTTCCGTCACTCACTTTGTAGAGATGTCCTTTGCTTTCAACAGTGAAGCCATACTTGTTTGAAAGCTCGGCCGGTGGTGTGAAACCACGCTGTGCGAATGCTGTGGCCGCAAATGTTGCAGCCATGGCCAAAATGTAGAGTTTTTTCATAATAAGCTGTTTTTCCGCGTTGATGTAGGTTTTTAAAAATTTGTTTTCTGATTGAGAAACCTTCCCGTATGACGGATACCGCGGATATAACCGATGTTTACGGGTTGATTTCGAAATTTGCCCGCAAAGGTAATGAATTTTGTAGTATAAGACAAATTGTTATGTTTATTTCTTTAAAAACTTACAAATTAAACGAATATAGACGTCAAATGTTTTAATTGTAAAGATATTGATTCCCCGTTGGCCGGCTATTCTGGGATATTCCGAGTATATCTGAGAAAGTGCAGATATGTAGTGTGGAAAACATGAATGTAAAGATAAATTCTCAGAATAATTCCTGGTGTATATGATTTGTCCGTATGGTCTATAATTTTATCTGTGCATCAATAATAAAGGGAGGAATATAAGGGATGATATGATTGTTGTTTTGGTGAATAGTGATGAACAGAGTGTTTTTATATTATTGATGGAAAACGGAAACATATATAAACGGAAAATAGAGGAACGTTTCCGAAAAGTTCCTCTATTTTCTCTTATTTCTCTTTGTGTGTTCCTGTTCTGGTGGTGTTGCCGGACAGTTCTTTCCGTCACTTCTCCGCACCCAACCGCTTCATCCATTTGCCTCCCACCATGCAGGCGATGCCTATGGCTATGAACGGCAGACTAAGAATCTGACCCATGTTGATGGGCAGTGCGGCTTCGAAGGGTTCCTGTATCTCCTTGGTGAACTCTATGAGGAAGCGTGCCGTGAAGATGTATGTCAGGCATAGTCCGAAGAAGTAGCCTGTGCCCACACGCTGCGGACGGCGGCGGTAGATGGTCCATCCGATGAACATAAGTACGGCGTAGGCCAGTGCTTCGTAGAGTTGTCCGGGATGGCGCGGCAGCATATCGACCTGCTCGAAGATGAACGCCCATGGTACATCGGTGGGTTTGCCTATTATCTCGGAGTTCATAAGGTTACCTATACGGATGAAGAACGCCGTGGTGGGTGTGGCTATCGCTATGTTGTCGAGCACGCGCCAGATGTTCAGTTTGGTCTTTTTTACATACAGCCAGAGGGCGAGCATCAGTCCGAATGTACCGCCGTGAGAAGCCAGACCGCGGTAGCCGGTGAAGTGCCAGTCGCCGTTGCCGTTGAACTCTATGGGCAGAATCATCTCCACGAAGTGCTGCCACGACGAGAGATATACGTCGGGCTGATAGAACAGACAGTGGCCCAGACGTGCTCCGACGAGTATTCCGATGAAACAATAGAGGAACAGCGGGTCGAACAGTTCGTCCTTTATCTTCTGCTCTTTATAAAGCCTTCTTACGATGAGATAGGCCAGGACGAGGCCGATGAGCCAGCAGAGTGAATACCAGTGCATGGCGAAACTGCCTATGCGGAGCGCTGTGTCGTCCGGATTCCACAGTATGTATGATAGGTTTGCGTTCATAATTTGCTGTTTGTGTGGTTGGTTTTCTTATGTTCAGTCTGCGTGAGGCTCATGGCCTTGCGTATGCTGCGGTTGTGCGACGACTCAGACGTTGAAGCGGAAGTGCATTATGTCACCGTCCTGTACCTCGTATTCCTTGCCTTCGATAGACAGTTTTCCGGCTTCGCGCACGGCTGCTTCTGAACCGTATTTGATGTAGTCTTCGTACTTGATTACCTCTGCACGGATGAATCCTTTTTCGAAGTCGGTGTGTATCACTCCGGCACACTGCGGAGCCTTCCAACCCTTGTGATAAGTCCATGCCTTCACTTCCATTTCGCCGGCAGTGATGAATGTCTCAAGGTTGAGCAGCGCGTAGGCTTTCTTTATCAGACGGTTTACGCCACTCTCTTCCAGTCCGAGCTCCTCGAGGAACATCTGCTTGTCCTCATAGGTGTCGAGTCCGGCGATGTCTTCCTCGGTCTTGGCTGCTATGACGAGCATTTCGGCGCCTTCTGTCTTGGCCACTTCGGCCACTGCATCTGAATATTTGTTACCGGTCTTTGCGCTTGCTTCGTCTACGTTGCACACGTAGAGTACGGGCTTGGCAGTGAGCAGGAACAGGTCGTGAGCTACTTTCTGCTCCTCCTTGCTTTCGAAAGTCACGGTGCGTGCATTAAGACCTTTGTCGAGAGCTGCCTTGTAGGCTTCGAGCACACCGACGGCTATCTTGGCGTCCTTGTTGCCACCAACGGCTGCCTGTTTCTGCTGTTTGGCGAGTTGGCCTTCGATGGTTTCGAGGTCCTTGAGCTGCAGCTCTGTGTCTATTATCTCCTTGTCTTCCAGCGGATTGACGGCGGCACCGCCCTCGCGTACGATGTTGTCGTCGTCAAAGCAGCGCAGCACGTGTATTATGGCGTCGGTCTCACGGATATTGCCCAGGAACTTGTTGCCCAGTCCTTCGCCCTTGCTTGCGCCCTTCACCAGTCCGGCTATGTCCACAATTTCGCAGGTTGCGGGCACGATGCGTCCCGGATGTACTATCTCGGCGAGGCGTGTGAGCCTCTCGTCGGGCACTGTTATCACGCCCACGTTGGGCTCTATGGTGCAGAAAGGAAAGTTGGCTGCCTGTGCCTTAGCGTTCGACAGACAGTTGAAAAGAGTCGATTTGCCCACATTAGGCAATCCGACGATACCACATTTTAATGACATTTCTTAAATACGTATTTAATTGAATTCGGGTGCGAAGTTACTACTTTTTTCCGATATGGGGGCAATGGCGCGTGCTAATAATGCGTGAAATTGTTGTTGCAGTGATGTTTATGGATGCGCAATAAGGGCTTATGCGTGTTGTTGTATGGCCGAGTTTGCGGTGTCGAGCATGCGGCGCATCGTGCAGATGTCGGCCTCCACCTCGCCAAGCATTATGTAGCGGTCACGGTTGTTTTTAAGGTTTTGCAGTATGGTTTCGGCCTTCTGGCGGTCGTGCTCCAGACATAGCGCCACGGCGCAGAGCAGGCGCGGTTTGGATGAGGAGTAGGACGAGGTGTGGCGTATGTAGGCGCGCAGGCTGTCGGTGAGCAGCCGGTCGGCTTCGTCGTTGAGGCCGAGCATGAGCGAGGTGAACGCAATCTCGCAGTCTATCTCCTTGTCGTACATGTCGGGAAGGGTGGGGCGGCGGTTGCGTATGGCCAGAAGCATGTCACGGGCTCGGCTGTAATCGCCCTTGTCAATCTCACTTGCTATGGCCAGCATGTCTGTGACGGCGTTCATCAGACCGTATCCGCTGTCGTGACTAAGGCCTTCGAACCATGACTGTGGAAAGTCTTTCGGACGCATACCGTTCTGACACAGGGCGTGCAAACGCAGCTGTAGGATGAAGTGGCGGCGCGCTTCCGGCTCGCGATACATAAGTCGTATGTTGCCCGCATCGTTGCACATGCCGTTTATTTTCAGCGGAATACCGTTTAGCAGTGCCGTCCACAGACCGGCAATGGCTGTGAAAAGCGTGAGCAGGAAAAAGAATATGCCGCTGTCGTCAATGTATATGAAAAAGAGCGTGGCGGTTACAATGGTGAGCAGTATGTTGGCAGCTACACCTGCGGCATTGTATATCACGAACGGCACATCGGCTGCGTCGCCATCCGGCGGCAGCATGATGCACTGTCCGCCTGTGCCGGGTATGTTGAAGCGGCGCACTATGAAGCGGCCGTCGCGGCGCAGGAGTGTGAGGGTGAATATTCTGAACGACACGAAGCGGTAGCCCGTGAGAAGACCTCCCACGAGATGTCCGCCCTCGTGGACTATTATCTGCAACACGAAGGCTATGAAGAGTGCTGCGAACGACAACAGGCAGTTGGCTATAACAGGCATGAATCCTTTGTTTGCCAGAGAGTTGAGAAACTGCATCGGACTGATGTCGGTGAAGAGCAGACAGCCGATCATCACCAGTGCGAAACCTGCCAGCGAGCCGATTATAATGGCTTTCAGAAAGTTGAATATCTTTTTCATGTTATTGGGTTTACAATGCAAATGTAATGAATTATTTCTGATTTCATGGCTATGGCGTGCGTGTATGTGGATGTAGGAAAGATGTTATGCCGACGGATTTTTCCTTATATGGCAGGTCGTTGTGCCGTGAATGAGTTGATTATCATGGCTTTAACGACAAACGAAAAAGCAGAAAATGACAGATTGTGACAGTGAAAAATAAACATGGGACTGCGCTTTTTATCGTGCAGTCCCATGCCTGTTGTTTGTCGTGAAAGTGTGATTCTTTTTATAAGAAAGACACTCCGCTGTTGTTGTTTCCTTGTGGTGTGGTGTCGGAAAGACACTGTTTTGTGACAACCGGCGGTTCTGTTGAAAACCGGAAATCAGTGTGCCTCCAGCCAGTTGGCGCCCCATCCGCAGTCGGCCACGAGCGGAACACTGAGCGGATAGGCGTTCTGCATCTCCTCGAGAACTATGCGTTCCACCTTCTCCTTCTCTTCCGGCAGCACGCTGAAGTTGAGTTCGTCGTGCACCTGAAGTATCATCTTCGACTTTATTCCTTCGGCTTTGAACCTCCGGCTGATGCGTATCATGGCTATCTTTATGATGTCTGCGGCCGAGCCCTGTATCGGGGCGTTGATGGCGTTGCGCTCGGCGAAGTTGCGCACGGTGGCATTGTGCGAGTTGATGTCGGGCAGATAGCGGCGGCGATGGAAGAATGTCTCGGCGTAGCCCTTGGCTCTTGCAGTCTCCTTGCTCTGCTCCATGTATTGTGCCACCTTGGGGAACGAGGCGAAGTAGTCGTCTATCAGCTGCGACGCTTCCGCACGGCTTATGTCCAGACGCTCGGCAAGTCCGAAGACGGTTATGCCGTAGATGATGCCGAAGTTGGCGCGTTTGGCCTTGGTGCGCTGGTCGCGCGTCACGTTGTCGATGTCCTCCTTGTATATCTTCGCGGCCGTTGCGGCGTGTATGTCGTGGCCCAGACGGAACGCCTCCGCCATGTTCTCGTCGCCGCTGAGGTGTGCCATGACGCGCAGTTCTATCTGTGAGTAGTCGGCAGAGAAGAACAGACAGCCTTCCTCGGGGATGAAACAGCGGCGTATCTCCTTGCCGTCCTCGCCGCGCACAGGGATGTTCTGCAGGTTGGGATCGCTCGAGGAGAGACGTCCGGTGGACGTAACTGCCTGATTGAACGACGTGTGTATGTGTCCAGTACGGCTGTTTATCAGTTTGGGAAGTGCGTCGATGTATGTGCCGAGAAGCTTTTTCAGTCCGCGGTGGGCGAGTATGTCGTCCACGATGGGGTTCTTGTGGCGCAGCTGTTGCAGTACTTCCTCCGACGTGACATACTGTCCCGTCTTGGTTTTCTTGGGTTTGTCGACAATCTTCATCTTTCCGAACAGGATTTCGCCCACCTGCTTCGGCGAGGCGATGTTGAACTGTTCGCCCGCAGCCTCGTATATCTGTGTCTCAAGCTGATGCATGCGTGAGGTGAGGATGGACGACGTCTCGGCGAGCGATGCCGTGTCGATGCGGATGCCGTTGAGCTCCATCTCGGCCAGCACAGGCATGAGAGGCATCTCTATTTCGTAGAACAACTGTTCGGCGCCGGCCTCTTTCAGTTTCGGACTCAGCACGTTGTAGAGTCGCAGGGTGATGTCGGCGTCTTCGGCGGCATACTCATACACTTCGGCCGGAGACAGGTCGCGCATGTTGCGCTGGTTCTTGCCGCGCTCGCCGATGAGCTGCTCTATGTGTATGGTGCGGTAGTTGAGGAGAGTCTCGGCCATGTAGTCCATGTTGTGACGAAGTTCGGGTTGGATGAGGTAGTGGGCTATCATCGTGTCGAACATCGGTCCCGCCAGATGAACGTCATATTTGTAGAGCACCTCGAGGTCGTATTTCAGATTCTGTCCTATTTTCAGAATTTCGGGGTTCTCATACAGCGGTTTAAATATATTTACAATTTTTTGCGCTTCTTCACGATTGGCCGGCACAGCCACATAAAACGCCTTTTTTTCTTCGACAGAGAAGCTCAGACCCACCAATTCTGCGTCGATTGGGCTCGTTGAAGTTGTCTCCGTGTCTAGACTGAGAATTTTTTTTGTCAAAAAAAAGTCAAGAATTTTTCGTGCATCGTCCTCATTTTCAATAAGTTGGTATTCGTGAGGTGTCGTCTGAAGTGCCTCAAAACTCGCGAATTTTGAATCTTCCGGCTTATCGGTCGGAAATTCTGCAAAGAAATCGAGTTGTTGATTAGCGCTTTTTTGCTTATTTTTTGATTTGTTAAGAAGCTTGTCTGCGAGCGTCTTAAACTCGAGTTCGTTGAATATTTCGCGCAGTTTCTGCTCGTCGGGTTCGGCGAGCTTCATGCTGTCGAGGTCGAGCTCGATCGGAACATCGGTGCGGATGGTGGCGAGAAACTTCGACATGCGTATGTCGTCGACGGCGGCCTCCACTTTCTCGCGCAGCTTGCCTTTGATGTCGGCAGTGTGGCTGAGCATGTTCTCCACGTCGCCGAACTGGTCTATGAGTTTCGCCGCCGTTTTCTCACCCACGCCCGGACAGCCCGGGAAGTTGTCGGCCGAGTCGCCCATGAGAGCCAGAAGGTCGATGACGCGGAGTGGGGAGTCGATGGCATACTTGGCGCACACCTCCGCCGGTCCCATCTTCTCGTAACCGCCTCCGTGGCGCGGACGGAAGATGAATACGTTGTCGCGCACGAGCTGTCCGTAGTCCTTGTCGGGCGTGAGCATGTAGGTCTCCACACCTTCGGCACCCGCTTTGGTGGCCAGTGTGCCTATGACGTCGTCGGCCTCGAAGCCGTCGGCCTGCACGGCAGGTATGTGCATGGCGGCTATGATGTCCTTTATCACCGGGACGGAGCGGCGTATGTCTTCAGGCGTCTCCTCGCGCTGGGCCTTGTACTGAGGGAAAGCCTCGTCGCGGAAGGTCTTGCCGTGGTCGAAGGCTACGGCTATGTGGGTGGGCTGTTCCTTGGTCATTATCTCGTTGAGCGTATTGACAAAGCCCATTACGGCCGACGTGTTGAAGCCTTTGGAGTTGATGCGCGGATTCTTTATCAGCGCATAATAAGAGCGGTATATCAATGCGTAGGCATCGATGAGAAACAGTTTGTTCATAACGGTTGATGTTTTATAAAGGGACGTGAGGCCTGGTGCGTTGTGCCGCAGGGCTGTCGCGGCCGTTGCGGCGGGCGGGCGTATAAATGGCGGAGAGTGGCCGCCGGTGCTGCCTCACGGTTGCTTTTTGCCGTAAAATTACTAAAAATATGGTACTAATCCCGATAAAATAATTAATTTTGTGTCAAATTTTGGATTAGTATGGATTACCTGTCAGTCATAAAACAACCGGTGCAGGCAGAACTGGCCGATTTCATTGAACTTTTCAACCGTTCGCTAACCCACGAGGACGGCATGCTCGGAAGCGCGCTCGAACACATCAGACGGCGTGCAGGAAAGCGCATGCGGCCTATGCTCATACTGCTTATGGCGAAGTCGTACGGACACGTGACGGACGTGACGCAGAACGCCGCTGTGGGCCTCGAACTGCTCCACACGGCATCGCTCGTGCACGACGACGTGGTGGACGAGAGCGGTGAGCGTCGCGGACAGGCCTCGGTGAACGCCACTTACGACAACAAAGTGGCTGTGCTGGTGGGCGACTACATACTCTCCACGGCTCTGCTGCACGTGTCGTTCACCCATTCGGAGGACATCGTGCGCTATCTGGCCGAGCTGGGACGCACTCTGTCTGACGGCGAGATATTGCAGCTGTCGAACATCGGACGCCGCGAGATTTCGGAGGAGGTTTACTACGAAGTGATACGCCAGAAGACTGCCGCGCTCTTCGAGGCATGCGCCGGAATAGGCGTTCTGTCGGCCGGAGCGACGGGCGACGACTTCGAGAAGGCACGCACGTTCGGCTGTAATCTCGGTATAATATTCCAGATAAGAGACGATATTTTCGACTATTACGACTCGCCGGAGATAGGCAAACCCACCGGCAACGACATGCTGGAAGGCAAGCTGACGCTGCCGGCCATATACGCAGTGAACAACGGTGGCGACAAGGCCATGCTCGAACTGGCATACAAGGTGAAGGAGCAGAGCGTGACGCAGGAGGAGATAGACACTCTGGTGGAGTATACCAAGAGCCACGGAGGTATAGAATATGCCGAGCAGCGCATGGAGGAACTGCGCCTCAAATGTATGGAATACATAGAAAACGCTGTGAAGGACGAGGAGATAAAACGCGCTTTGACGGCTTATCTCGACTTCGTTATACAGCGCACGGTATAGACGCGCGAAAGCCGCAGACTACGGAAATCCTGAAGCATCATGGTGTGTTTCAGGATTGTTTTTTATCCGTTGTCTGCGGCTTTCTTATTTTGTCTGATGCGGGTATGTTACCGACCGCTTTGCGATAAAGCCCGAAATGTGTTGCGAAAGAGCCCGTTTCAGGCTCCGAAATGGCCCATATCATCGTGCGAAACGGCCTATATCAGCACACGAAACGGCCCGTTTCAGAAGCCGGAATGGTGCATATTGAAACGGGCCGGATATGATACTGGCATATGTAGTAGATATAACGGCCATATCGTATTCTTACGGCCGTCTGTCAGACCCACATTGTTTGTCCGATAAGTTTAGAAGAACTTGGTCTCTTCGCCCACAAGTTCGCTCAGCAACAGGTTGGCCAGACGGCTTGTACCTATGCGGAACCACTTGTTGGTGAGCCATTTCTCGCCCAGAACTTCTTTCACGATGGTGTAGTAGATCACTGCGTCCATCACCGTGTTGATGCCTCCGGCGGGCTTGAATCCTATCTGAATGCCCGTCTCGTCGTAGTATTCCTTGATGGCCTGGCACATCACGTAGGCAGCCTCCGGCGTGGCCGATATTTTCTCCTTTCCGGTGGATGTCTTGATGTAGTCGGCTCCGGCGTACATTGCCAGGATGGAGGCCTTCTTTATGTTGGATGCGGTGCCCAGGTCGCCTGTCTCGAGTATCACCTTCATGGCGTGCTCGCCGCACACCTGCTTCAGCTCACCTATCTCGTCGCTCACGCCCTCATAGTCGCCGCTGAGGAACTTGCCCACGGGCATAACGATGTCAATTTCGGTGGCGCCGTCCTTTATGGCAAGGGCTGTCTCGGCCACTTTTACCTCCAGCAGGGCCTGTGACGAAGGGAAACTGCCTGATACGCAGGCTATCTCCACGCCGTCAACCTCGAGCGACTGGCTCACTACGCTTGCAAAGCACGGATAGACGCAGAGAGTGGCGAAGTGGGGCAGGTCGGGGAATCGGTTGTCATACTCGTTCACACGTTCGGTGAATGCCAGTACGCTCGTCTCCGAATCGGTGGTCTTGAGTGTTGTCAGCTCGATGCTTCCCATGAGGAATCGCTTCACCTCCGGGGTGTCGTTCTCGTGCACTTTTTCGGCTATTATATTGCGCACTGCCTCGCTTACGGCTGCGTCGTCGATGTCGAGGTTGTATTTGCTCATAGCCTCTTCGTATTTGTTTTGTTTCGGAGCGTCATGATGATGATGCTCGCAGTGTGAGTTTGTTGTAGCCATAATTTATTGATGTTTAGAGTGTTTCGTTGTTGTAGGGGTGTTTGTGCGGTGTCTTTCCGTGTGTCTGCTGGCAGCTATGTGCTTCATCCGGCAGCCTTCCTTCCGCGCGTCAGAGCTTGGGATTGTTGCGGTGGCGGTCCTTGTCGCGCTGGGTCTTCTTCTCGATGTTGCGGCGCAGTTCTTCGGTGAGGTCTATGCCCGTCTGGTTGGCAATGCAGAGAAGCACCCACAATACGTCGGCCATCTCGTCGCCGAGCGAGTCTTTCTCACCCTTTTTGAAGCTCTGGTCGCCGTATTTGCGCGCCATTATGCGCGCCATTTCGCCCACTTCCTCGGTCAGTACGGCCATGTTGGTGAGCTCGCTGAAGTAGCGCACGCCGTAGGTGTGTATCCATTCGTCCACGAGCTGTTGCGCCTGGCGCAGTGTTATGTCGTTTTCTGTCATATCAGTGTCTTTTTTTTATGTTGCAGACAAGTGCTATAAGGCATTTATTCGCGGTTGCGGCTGTCCATACAAATGGTCACAGGACCGTCGTTGAGCAGTTCCACCTTCATGTCGGCGCCGAACTCACCGGTGCCCACAGGTTTGCCTATCGCCTCGCTCAGACGGGCACAGAACTCCTCGTAGAGCGGTATTGCTATGGAGTGGGGAGCGGCGTGTATCCACGAAGGGCGGTTGCCTTTCTTGTATGATGCCATGAGGGTGAACTGGCTGATGACCAGTATCTCGCCGTCAATGGCCGTTATAGGGAGGTTCATCACGCCCTGTTCGTCGTCGAAAACGCGCAGTGCGGCGGTCTTTTTTACGAGCCATTCCATGTCTTCGCGGGTGTCGTCGGAGGCTATGCCGAGCAGTATCATAAAGCCGCGGCCTATGGCTGACTTCACCTTACCGTCTATTGTGACAGATGCGTGGCTCACACGCTGTATGACTATTTTCATTTGTCTGTTTCTTATGTGGCGCTTGTCGCGCCTTGGTTATTGTAATTCAGGATAGTGCAAACGGGCGGAAAGAAAATGAATTTTATGTTTTCCGCGTGCCGCCTATCTTATTGCAAAGATAGTGCAAACGAGTGGAAAGAAAATGAATTTTCAATTTCCAGAGTGCTGCCTATCTTATTGCAAAGATAGTGGAAAATGGTTTTAACTCAAAATAAAAACACCTTTTTGTTATAATGCGGAAACAATGGTATGTGCAGAGAGATTGATGTCGGAAACATGTTGATATTTACGGTGTTTTCATTGCTTTGGCGGTGATACACAGCACTTTGCACTTTTATGTTGTTTTACGTCGTCGGGATGAACGGGAAACGGCGCAATAATGTCCTTGTTTAAAGGGTGTAGAGATGCATAATATTGCGTTTCGCGGGCGTTGTGGGCCGTTCTTCGTGTGTGTTTAGAGATTATTCGTTGATTGTATTTATCGTCCGTTATACGCAATATTTTGAGCTTTTACATGTGTTTGAGTCGTTGGTCTTTTCTTAGGTCTTGTATTTCTGTGTTATGTATGTCTGATGTTGGATATATAAGGTTTTGGACGCCACGTGAAAGATTGCGTTACGGGGGGATGAAATAATTCACAAATTATGCGGCTTTGTTATGTTGTTTATGTCTCAGAAACATCAGTGTTTCGTAGTATTTTTAACTTAAAAATCGGTTGTATTCAGTCTGTAAAAATTTTGATTTTTGCGCGTAATGCGCTGTTTTATTGCATGTGGATAAATGTAAGTCGATGGTTGTGAAAACCCGTGAGAGGCCTTTAAATTAGCTGAAACGGCCTTTTGAGGCATAAGCCTGCATTGTCTGTACAACGGAATGGTGGTTTT
The DNA here is from genome assembly GCF_037890215.1 of Prevotella sp. HCN-7019. Lineage (NCBI taxonomy): Bacteria > Pseudomonadati > Bacteroidota > Bacteroidia > Bacteroidales > Prevotellaceae > Prevotella > Prevotella sp. HCN-7019. The sequence goes on from NZ_JBBKBO010000001.1 coordinate 610,950, forward strand.
AGTCGCATCAGAAAAGCTCTTTGAGCGTGCGAAAAGCCCTTTTCTGTGATGCGAAACAGGCTTTATCGGAAGGGTGTAAAGCGGATGTTGAAAGGCAGAAAATGCTAAACGGTTAGTTATCAGATGGTTAGCATAATGCCTTATTCCTGCGTTATTTGTGGCCGAAGACAAGTCCGACCGCAAATACGCGGATTTTTAGGGCATGAAATTTAATAAATAAGGGTTTATAATTGCTTTGTGGCAACCATCAAACAAGTGTTTAGAGGGCACCGTCGAAATGGTGTCTAACTATCTCGGCACGTGCTTTTCCTACCACCTCGGCTATGTCTTCGAGACTGGCTTCGCGTATTCGTTTTACGCTCTTGAAGTGGCGTAGCAGTGCCTCTGCGCTTTTTGGACCTATGCCGCTGATGTTGTCGAGCTCGCTGTGCAAGGCGTGGCGCGAGCGCTTGTCGCGGTGGAAGGTGATGGCGTAGCGGTGAACCTCATCCTGAATCTTCGTCAGAGCGTGGAAAAGTTCGCTGTCGGTCTTCAGCGCTACTACCTGTGGCGGAAAGCCATAGAGCAGTTCGTTGGTGCGGTGACGGTCGTCTTTTGCCAGTCCGGCGATGGGTATGGATAGTCCGAGCTCGTCTTCCACAACCTTGCGCACCACTTCCATCTGGCCGCGTCCGCCGTCGGTTATGATGAGGTCGGGCAGGGGTTCTCCCTCTTCGCTCATGCGTCCGTAACGGCGGCGCACAACTTCCTGCATGGATGCATAGTCGTCGGGCCCGCATACGGTGCGTATATTGTATTTTCGATAGTCTTTTTTCGAAGGTTTCATTGCCTTGAACACTACGCATCCTGCCACTGCGTCGGTGCCTGAAATGTTGGAGTTGTCGAAACATTCTATGTGGTATGGCAGCTTCTCCATTTGCAGTTTTTGCTGCAATTCCTTCATCAGACGGGTCTGTTTTTGCTCCGGATTGAGCTTTTCTGCCTGTTTCAGACGGTCGAACTTGTATTGCTTACAGTTCATTTCGGACAGTTCGAGCAGATGTTTTTTGTCGCCGCGCTGCGGCACTATGAAAGCTGCCTCACGCAGTTTCCAGCTCATCTCGAAGGGGACAATTATCTCCGTGGCCTTGCTTCCGAAGCGTTCGCGTATCTCCGGAATGGCTGTTAGGAGCAGTTCTTCGTCTGTTTCGTCGAGTTTTCGTTTGTATTCGAAGGTGAAACTCTGGTTTATGGCGCCGTTCTTCACGTGTATGAAGTTGATGAATGCGTTGCGGCGGCTGTCGTCATCAGCTATGCTGAATACGTCTATATCTGTGATGGTGTGGCTCACCACTTCGCTTTTGGCGCAGAAATTCTCTATGAGCATATACTTCTGTTTGAGTGCTTCGGCCTCCTCGAACTTCATTTCGGCTGCTTTCTGCATCATTTCGTCGTATATGGCACGGCTTATCTCGCGCGTGTTACCTTTTAATATTTCCTTCGCCTGGTTTATGTTGGCACGGTAGTCTTCCCATGTCTGGCATCCTGTGCAGGGAGCGTTACAGTTGTGTATGTGGTATTCCAGACAGGGTTTGTACTTGTTTTGCTCTATTCCTTCCTTGGTTATCGGCATGCGGCATGTGCGTGGCTTGTATAACTTCTTTATAAGATCAAGTATCGCATACATGCTTGCCAGATGACTGTATGGACCGTAGAATGTGCCGAACTTGCGGTTTATCTGTCGTGTTTTGAATATTCTCGGCAGATATTCGTTGGTTATGCATATACTGGGGTAGGTCTTGCCGTCTTTCAGCAGAACGTTGTAGCGTGGGTTGTATTTCTTTATCAGACTGTTTTCCAGAAGCAGTGCGTCTTCCTCTGTGTTCACTACGGTGTAGCTGATATCACGTATCTTGGAGACGAGCACCTTTGTTTTGAATCGGTCAACCTCCTTATGGAAATAAGAGGATACGCGTTTCTTTAGACTCTTGGCCTTGCCTACGTATATTATAGTGTGGCTTTCGTCGTAGAACTGATAGCTTCCCGGCTTGTCTGGCATGCTCTGCACGATAGCCTTTAGCTTGTCTGTTATCTGCTGTTTTTCGTCTTTGTTCATGATGCGTAACTTGTTTATATAGAGCGTATTTAAGTGTTAAAGTTTCACGTGAAACCCTAAGCGTACATTTACTGTTCCACGTTCACTGTCCGTCGGTAGCTCTGTCTCCAGACGACAAAGTTATGGGTGTACTGCGTTCGGACTGTCGTGCCTTCGTGCAGGATGTGTAAGCGGGTGGTGAGAGGTCTGTATGGCACTCTTGGTCACGATGCCTGAGGACGGATTTCTTCTGTTCGTTTTTGTATGACGTCTGATGTCCCTGTTTGCTGATCTTGCATGTCGTTGTTATTATTGACGACACTTTTCGCTTTTGCAGGCAATGTATCTCTTTTGACTCTCTTTTCTTTCAGTTTCCTTACAGTAGTGGGTCTTTGTTCTGAAAATTATATGTTTTGTTGGAAATAGTGGTGAATCGTTCTGGAGGATACTTTTTTCTTGCTGCTAATACAGAACTTTTGTTTATTGATGATGCAGTATGCCGATTGCTTGATATTTATTCCTGTTTTCTCGTGAAATCGATGTTTTCGCTGCATAAAAGCGAAAACCGGTCGGCTGACGCAGGTATGACAACACTTATGTGTGTCCGTTCTGCATTTCAGCTGACCGGTTTTGTGAAATACTTAAATCTGTATGAGTGATGTTACTTCGATGTCTTTATCAAATGCATCACGACCGTTCAGATCTTCATTTACGAGCTCTATGATAAAGTTGCAGTATACTTTCTTTGGATTGAACTTCTTTACCAGATCGCATGCTGCCTTCATTGTGCCGCCGGTAGCCAGCAGATCGTCGTGTAGAAGAACTACGTCGTTTTCATCGATTGCATCTTTGTGTATTTCGATGGTATCGGTTCCATATTCTTTTGAATACTCCTGCTGTACGGTGTCGCAGGGTAGTTTGCCCGGCTTACGGCACAATACAATTCCTGCACCAAGGCGCAACGCGATGGCGGAAGACATGACGAAACCGCGTGATTCGATTCCTACAATTTTGGTGATACCTTTGTCTTTATAAAGGTCATACATTTCGTCGTTGATTATCTTCAGGCACTCCGGGTTCTTGAACAGGGTGGTGACGTCTCTGAAGTTAACTCCTTTCTTTGGCCAATCCTTAATACAGCGGAGATTGTCCAGCAATAGTTTGTTGTTCATTTTCAATAAGTTATAGTGTGTTTGTTATTTATTTTGTTTCACGTGGAACTATCTATGCATAAGCACGAGCAGTACATTGATGTCGCTCGGTGATACTCCGGGTATGCGACCTGCCTGTGCCAAAGTCTCCGGATTTATTCTTTCGAGCTTTTGTCTTGCTTCTGTGGATAGCTCGTGCAATTCAGAATAATTGAAGTGCCCCCTTATTTTGATGTTTTCCAGACGATGCATTTTGTCTGCAATCAGACGTTCACGTTCTATATATCCTTTATATTTGATACAGATTTCTGCGGCTTCTGTTGTTTCTTCTTTGCGTACGTCTATCGAAGAAATCATCTCTTTCAGCGATGGAATGATCTCGCTGAGATTGTTCATCGTTATTTGTGGACGTGATATAAGATCTGCAATACTGCATCCCATACGGAGAGGTGCGGTACCAAGATGTTCGAGTGCGTCGTTTATTTCGCGCGGTTTCACCGATGTATGATTGCAGAAATCAATGATTTTATCGATGTTTGCTTTTTTCTTTGTCCATACATCGTAACGTGGTCTTTTTACTATGCCGAGGTCGTAACCCATCTGTGTGAGTCTGGCGTCAGCGTTGTCCTGGCGCAACAATATGCGGTATTCGGCGCGTGAAGTGAACATCCGATAAGGTTCATCCACTCCTTTGGTCGTAAGGTCGTCGATTAGTACACCTATGTATGCCTCGTCGCGTTTGAGTACTATCGGATCGCTGCCTGTACATGCCAGTGCAGCGTTGATGCCTGCCATCAGTCCCTGACCTCCGGCTTCCTCGTATCCGGTGGTGCCGTTTACCTGACCAGCCATATAAAGACCTTTTATTATTTTCGATTCAAGCGAAGGATAAAGCTGTGTCGGATCGAAGTAGTCGTACTCTATGGCGTATCCGGCGCGATAAACCTTCACGTCGCGCAGTGCGGGGATTTTGCGCAGAGCTTCTATTTGCACATCCATGGGCATGCTCGACGAAAATCCGTTGAGATACATTTCGTTGGTATCTTCGCCTTCCGGTTCGAGAAAGAGAGGATGCTGGTCTTTGTCCGGGAATGTCACAAGCTTTGTTTCGATGGACGGACAATAGCGTGGACCGGTGCTTTGTATCTGTCCGTTGAAAAGGGGAGAGTCGGCCAAACCTGATTTGAGGGTGTCGTGCACTTCCTTGTTGGTATAACATGTCCAGCAGGGAAGCTGCTTCAGAGGTCTCCGCTCGCTTATGTAACTAAAACTATGATGATCGTTCTCGCCGGGTTGCTCGTCCATATCTTCAAAGTGTACGCTGCGCTTGTCTATGCGTACGGGTGTGCCTGTCTTCATACGCATGGAACTTATGCCGTGACGGGTGATGCTTTCGGTGAGGTTGAACACTGCTGGTTCGGAGCAACGTCCGCCCGGAACCTTGTGGCGTCCTATGTGCATCAGACCGTTGAGGAAAGTTCCTGCCGTAATTATAACACAGCGGGCGTGCAGTTCAACGCCCCATATGGTGCGTACACCTTCGGTATGTCCGTCCTTGACAAGCAGTTCTTCGGCCTGGTCCTGCCAGATGTCGAGATTATCTACTGAGTCGAGCACGTGTCTCCATTCCCAAATAAACTTCTCCCGGTCGCATTGTGCCCTGGGACTCCATACGGCCGGACCTTTGCCTCGGTTGAGCATTCTGAATTGTATTGAGGCCGCATCGGTCACCAGGCCCATGTATCCTCCGAGCGCGTCAATCTCGCGCACGATCTGTCCTTTTGCAATTCCTCCTACGGCGGGGTTGCAGCTCATCTGTGCGATTTTGTTCATGTCCATTGTCACAAGACATGTTTTCGCTCCCATGCCGGCCGCAGCGGCTGCTGCCTCGCATCCCGCGTGGCCGCCTCCGATTACGAGTACGTCATAAAATAAATTCATTATTTGCTGGAAAATTTGATGTCGCAAAATTAAGAATAAAAATCGATTTTTGCTTTAAAATAGTTTGATTTATCATTAAAATATAGTATTTTTGCATTCTGTATGGGGCAGCTGTTACCTATAAAAAGGTAACGGGGCGCGTGTGCTTAACTGCTATATTATGAAGAATCCAAATAAATCTAACAGTTAAATAATTAAATTTCAATCATTTATGTGGTTAATCAATTCTTCTATTGGTAGAAAAGTTGTGATGTCGGTAACCGGTGTCGCGCTTATTCTATTCTTGACATTCCACATGTCAATGAACATTGCGGCTCTCTTCTCAGGAGAAGCCTACAACATGATTTGTGAGTTCCTGGGTGCCAACTGGTATGCCTTAGTGGCAACACTCGGTCTGGCTTTCCTGGCAGTGGTGCACATCGTTTACGCTTTCTGGCTTACGATGCAGAACCGTGCTGCACGCGGTAGCGAGCGCTACACGGTGACAGTACGTTCCAAGAAAGTGGAGTGGGCGTCTCAGAACATGCTTGTGCTGGGTATCATCGTACTGCTCGGACTTTGCCTCCACATGTTCAACTTCTGGTACAACATGATGTTTGCAGAGCTCACCGGTATCACAGTGGCACACGATCCTGCTGACGGCTTCGCCTACATTCAGGACACATTCGCCAATCCGGTTTATGTAGTGCTCTACATCGTTTGGCTTGCTGCTATCTGGTTCCACCTTTCTCATGGTTTCTGGAGCGCAATGCAGACATTCGGCTGGAACGGTAAGGTGTGGTTCAACCGTTGGAAGGTTATCGGCATTGTTTACACAACTCTTCTGATGCTCGGTTTCCTCGTTGTAGTACTGGCTTTTGCTTTCAATCTTGCTCCGAGCCTGAACTGCTGCTACTAATTCATTCATAAAAAATAACTCATAATTCATAAAAGTTATGGCAAAACAACTTGATTCGAAGATTCCTGCCGGCCCCGTGGCTGAGAAATGGACAAATTATAAGGCTCACCAGCGTCTGGTGAACCCCAAGAACAAACTGAAGCTCGATGTTATTGTTGTCGGCACCGGACTTGCCGGAGCCAGTGCAGCTGCCTCTCTCGGCGAAATGGGCTTCAATGTCCTGAACTTCTGTATTCAGGATTCACCGCGCCGTGCTCACTCTATCGCAGCACAGGGTGGTATCAATGCTGCAAAGAACTATCAGAACGACGGTGACTCAGTATATCGCCTGTTCTATGATACAGTGAAAGGTGGCGACTATCGTGCACGCGAAGCCAACGTATATCGTCTGGCTGAAGTGTCAAACAACATCATCGACCAGTGCGTTGCACAGGGTGTTCCTTTTGCACGTGAGTACGGCGGTATGCTTGCCAACCGTTCGTTCGGTGGTGCTCAGGTTTCACGTACATTCTATGCAAAGGGTCAGACAGGCCAGCAGCTGCTGCTCGGTGCTTACTCTGCACTCAGCTGCCAGATACATGCAGGACGTGTGAAACTCTACACACGCTACGAGATGGAGGATGTTGTAATCGTTGACGGACGTGCACGCGGTATCATTGCAAAGAACCTCGTGACAGGTAAGCTGGAGCGTTTCTCTGCAAATGCAGTGGTTATAGGTACCGGTGGTTACGGTAACACATACTTCCTTTCTACAAACGCTATGGGTTGTAACTGTACAGCAGCTATGGCTTGTTACCGTAAGGGAGCTTACTTCGCTAATCCTTCTTATGTTCAGATCCACCCGACATGTATTCCTGTTCACGGTGACAAGCAGTCTAAACTGACTCTTATGTCTGAGTCACTGCGTAACGACGGACGTATCTGGGTTCCGAAGAAACTTGAGGATGCAAAGGCTCTGCAGGCCGGAACCAAGAAAGGAAGCGACATTCCTGAGGAAGACCGCGACTATTATCTGGAGCGCCGCTATCCGGCATTCGGTAACCTCGTTCCGCGCGACGTTGCCAGCCGTGCAGCAAAAGAGCGTTGCGATAAGGGCTACGGCGTAAACAACACAGGTCTGGCCGTATTCCTCGACTTCTCTGAAAGTATCGAGCGTCTGGGTATCGACGTTGTTCTGCAGCGTTACGGTAACCTCTTCGACATGTACGAGGAAATCACTGACGTAAATCCGGGCGAACTTGCCAACGAGATAAACGGAGTGAAGTATTACAACCCGATGATGATCTTCCCGGCTGTACACTATACAATGGGTGGTATCTGGGTTGACTATGAATTGATGACAACAATCAAGGGACTCTTCGCTATCGGTGAGTGCAACTTCTCAGATCACGGTGCAAACCGTCTGGGTGCGTCTGCGCTGATGCAGGGTCTGGCCGACGGATACTTCGTTCTGCCTTATACAATCCAGAACTATCTTGCCGATCAGTCTATCTGGCCGCGCATCTCAACAGATCTGCCTGAGTTCGAAGAGGCAGAGAAGGGTGTTCAGGCTGAGATCGACCGCCTGATGAACATCAAGGGTAAGCGCTCTGTTGATTCAATACACAAGGAACTCGGACACATCATGTGGGAGCATGTAGGTATGGGTCGTACTGCAGAGGGCCTGAAAGAAGGTCTTGAGCTTATCAAGAAAGTACGCAAGGAATTCGAGACAAACCTCTTCATCCCAGGATCAAAAGAAGGTCTTAATGTCGAGCTTGACAAGGCCATCCACCTCCGCGACTTCATCACAATGGGCGAGCTCATCGCTTACGACGCACTTTCCCGTAACGAGTCTTGCGGTGGACACTTCCGTGAGGAGTATCAGACTGAGGACGGCGAGGCTAAGCGCGACGATGAAAACTACTTCTACGTAGGTTGCTGGGAGTACCAGGGCGATGACACCAAAGCACCTGAACTTATCAAGGAACCGCTTGAGTATGAAGCTATTAAGGTTCAGACACGTAACTACAAGAATTAATAAACAACCACAGAACATACAATTATGGACAAAAATATAAGTTTCACACTTAAAGTTTGGCGTCAGAACGGTCCCAAGGCAAAAGGCCATTTTGATACCTTCGAGATGAAAGATATTCCAGGTGATACTTCTTTCCTCGAAATGCTTGACATTCTCAACGAGCAGCTGATCGAAGACGGCAAGGAACCTTTCGTGTTCGACCACGACTGTCGTGAGGGCATCTGCGGCATGTGCTCGCTCTACATCAACGGTCATCCACACGGACCGGCTACCGGAGCAACAACATGTCAGCTCTATATGCGTCGTTTCAACGACGGCGACGTGATCACAGTTGAGCCGTGGCGTTCAGCAGCATTCCCTATCATCAAGGACTGCATGGTTGACCGTGGCGCATTCGACAAGATCATCCAGGCCGGCGGATATGTCACAGTACGTACAGGTCAGCCGCAGGACGCCAACGCAATCCTCATCCCGAAAGAGGACGCCGATGAGGCAATGGACTGCGCTACATGTATCGGCTGCGGTGCTTGCGTTGCTGCATGTAAGAACGGTTCTGCAATGCTCTTCGTATCATCAAAGGTTTCTCAGCTCGCACTTCTGCCGCAGGGACGTCCTGAGGCTGCAAAGCGTGCCAAGGCAATGATCATGAAGATGGAAGAGCTCGGCTTCGGTAACTGTACCAACACCCGCGCCTGCGAGGCTGAGTGCCCGAAGAACGAGAGCATCGCCAACATCGCCCGCCTGAACCGCGAGTTCATCAAGGCTAAGCTGGCTGATTAATAAGAATTATCATTCTATAGCTAATCACAGGGCGGAGATTTCGGTCTCCGCCCTGTTTTTTTATTCTTTCATGCCGTAATTGTGGCTTTTTCTTGCGTCAGACGGCTTTTCTCCGTTGCGGCGGATGATTGTCCCATCAGTCCGTTTTGTGCGCTTAGAACGGACTGAAAGGTTGTTTTACAGCATTTATATGATGCCGACAGCCTGCGTATCATATAATTTTGTATATTGATGTTAAGTTCTTAAATCTTCATATGCTGCTGCGGACAGTGTGCAGTGAAGCGGTATGTGGATATGCCACTGATTATGATTCGCTGGTGCAGACATAGATGGCGCATATTCCGGCAGACCTTTTCCGTATAGAAATACTTCAGACAACAGCAGCCCAGGTTATAGGAAAGTATCATAATGAGCATGCATTCATCCTTTGATATGGTCGAGGCACGGTGATATAAGCGTTTTTATTGCGTGTCTAAGAATATATTTTTATACCATAGTACCAAAAACTTGTAAGACTGAAAATCAGCGTAGCCAAATCATCTCCCATACAAAATAATTCTATAATTTTGCTTTAGCCGATTATGGCGATTATTGTTTGTAATCTTTTGTAAATCAGTATAATAAAGTTATAATAATTTTCTTTGATTACCAAATTTACAAGAACTTACAATTATTAAAGCTCACGTTCAAATAGGGATATTAATGATATTATGCGTTATTGTAATAAATCATTGATTATAATAACTGTTTTATGAAGATTATCTATTTATTTTCTATCAGCTCACTGCTTATGATAGCAGGGATAAAAGCGAGTGCTCAGGAAGTAAAATCTGTGAAACCGTTTGAAGTTGAGATATCGGCAGGTGGTACTTACGGTATTGACAAGTATGTAGGCAAAAAACGGGTAGGTCCTGCTTTTGCCATTGAAGGCAGATATAATTTCCCACAAAATCCAATGGACTTAGGTTTGGAAATATATGCCGGAAGTACAACAAGAAAGTATGAAGGTTCAAACCTGTCAAACAGAATTATATCACTATCTGCTTATTCAGACTATAATTTTAATAGAGGAAAGAATTTTTCACCATTTATCGGAGTAGGTGTTGGTGTTGCATCTTGTAAGGTAGTCCAAGGTTATTATGGAAACGATGCGGTTAAAGCAATATTTACGCCACGTATTGGTATTGAAATGTTTAATCATTTTAGACTAACAGCCTATTCTAAATTAGGTTACAGAGGTTATAATAATTTTGGAATATCTGTAGGATACGCATTTGGTGGTGGCAGAAAATAGATTCATTCATAATGACAGATGACCTTAAAATTACGTGACTCCGGTATAAGAAAACGCATATAGAAATTGGTGATCTTACAAATATTTATACATTCTTATTGCTGAAAATCAAATAATTACAAACAACATAAGTGATGATTACCAAGGACATAGTTACGGAATTTTCTGTACCCTTGATGAATCTGATAAGAAAATCTGCATCTGCTATCACCGGCCAATGCCTGCATTCTTTTGAAAGGTGATGCCGGAATACTTTCCTGAAGAATACAGTATGGGCAACTTTAAAATTGTAACCGGATTCTGATTTTCAGGTCTGAGTTTTCAGTTCTACCCCGAAAAATAAGCGAGAATTTGCGGCCTGACTCTCCTTCGATCGCAAATCCGCGAATTATGAGAGGCTGATATAAAATATTGAATATCAATAACTTGTGTTTAAGAGCGATTCTATCGCCCTGCGATAAGCACCGTTTCAGCATGCGATAAAGCCCGTTTCTGGGGCTGAAATGCACCAAACCACACCATGATATAGGCTGAATCAGACCATGAAACGGGCATTATCGGAATGTCATTTGAACTGTCCGGCACTACATTACAGGGTATATGACACTGCCGTACAGTCTGAAACAGCCTTTATAACCCTTGATTTAACATTTCTTTACATCTCTTTCGCGAATTTATTTTGTCAAAAAAAAGTCAAGAAAATCTGTAAGTACGCCGCCTGAGTTTTCTTTAAAAGAGTTGATATCATTCTTAAAATGCAGACATGTTTTTCCTTAATAATTCCGGTATGAGGCGCGGGGCAATACACGTGGAACATGTGTCTTGCCTCCGATGATGTTTTTCCGGTTGTGCCCGTGCGTAATGGCTAATGCCTGTCGTGGGCTGCATCATACCGCGATGTCAGGGCGTTTTCCGCTGTTCTGTGACACTTCATTGACATAACCTGTTCCCACGGTTCTCCTCAAAACCGCTTTTTCTTGCGCCAGACGGCCTTTCTCCTCCGTGGCGGAGAGTTATGCCGTTGCCTCGCTTTGTGCATTCAGAACGGGCAGAAAAGGCCTTTCTGCCGCATTTCTGTGCCATGGACAGTTTGCCGGCCGCATAATATTTGTATCTTTGTATAAGATAGTATGCGGCTCGGCGAAGCCAAGACTTGTTAAACTATGTTTTTCGTTCTTGTCGTTGCTCTCGTCTTTCACTATATTTGCGGTGTGTTCATGCGTCTTCATCGGCTGTGGACCGTATGTCGGGAAGCACTGTGTGGAGATTCTGATTATGATCCGGTGTGCGCAGACATAAACTTTCGGACATGTCGTCATGCCTCTGAATGGACGGTGTATCCCTGCTGTCAGCCGGAATGTGTTATTGTGAAAAGGATAAAATGCTTTTATAGCAGGACGAAAATTCAAGCATTATGGTATATCGCAAATCATTATTGATAACAGTGTTCGCGGTTGCAGGCGCTCTTGTGTCCGTCTTTGCCGGTGGAGTGGAGTATTCCCGGCTTATGGACAGCCGACGCACAACCGGTGAATGCATCACCACCTGCGGTTCTCTTTCTGCCGATACTCTTTCGCAGATGTGTTTTCTTGCCGACAGTCTTGCGCCCGGCGATGTGCCTCCGGCCTTTCCCGGCGGCGACGAAGCCTTACGCAAATATGTCAACGAGCACCTCATCTATCCTACAATTGCGCATGAAAACGGCATCGAAGGCTGCATTCCGGTGCTTTTCACCGTCATGTCCGACGGTAGCGTGAGCGACATACGTCTTCTCCGCACCATCGATCCGTCGCTCGACCGTGAGGCTCTCCGTTTCATGAAAGCCATGCCCCACTGGACTCCGGGCCGCAGACATGCCGGCGGCGGCAAGCCCGCTGCCATGCGTTGCGTTATCATGCTTACGTTCGGACAGCCAAATCATACGGGGCTTTCACGCACCGTTTCATACACACCTCTTTCCACCGACGCATTCTCGCAGATGTTCTCGCTTACAGACGAGCTCGCTCCCGGCGATGTGGCACCGTGTTTCCCCGGCGGCGAAAACGGACTGCGGCAGTATATCAGCGACAATCTCGTCTATCCTACCATTGCACGTGAGAATGGTATCGAAGGCAAGGTTCCGGTGGCTTTTACCGTCATGCCCGACGGCACTCTGGCCGATATACAGCTTGTCCACGCCATCGATCCGTCGCTCGACCGTGAGGCCCGCCGTCTTGTGCGCGCCATGCCGCTGTGGACTCCGGGACGCAGACATGCCGCAGGCGGCAAACCTGTTGCCATGCGTTGCGTGGTTGTGGTGACGTTCAAACTGGCAGATGAGGAACCCTGAATCTCTATATGCTGCGGCGCATGGCCATAACTTCGGACCATGCGCCGTTGTTTTTATTTCCCTGTATCGGGGATGACAGTTTAAGGAACGTGCCTTTGGTGTTACGGTTAAGGCCGTTCCGCTTTATGATAAAAGCTTTATGGTGCAGCGAAACAGGCTGTTTCTATACGTCATAAGCACCGTTCCGGCATGCAGAAAAGGCTTTCCCGTGAGCAAGGGGAGAGGGAGATGAATAAAAGGTTATGACTGTATGCCAGATATGCCGCACATAATGAAAGACATGCTGCATATCATGAAAAATACAAAACTGTGTATAATTATGGCCGGAAGGCCGGACAATGTGATGGCGCGCGGCCGGAATGTCATCTTACGTCTGTGGCGGATATTAAAAGTCCGTGATTATTTCGCATGACGTCACGTGCTGAACTGCGGTCTTTCTTTGTGCGGCCGGCGGTCTTTTGTGCATGTTCGTGCGTCGTATCACGCGAAATATCACGGACTGGTTATGAAAAAGTGTTCTGTGTGTATAGTGCAAATCAACATCCGCCGCCGCTGTTGTTGTATGTATTTTCCTTTCAGATGCGCTTCTTTTTCCGTCTGTGTGCGTTTCTTGCCGTGCGTGCCCGATTGTGCCGCCGCGGCTTTTTCGCCCGTCAGAAGGCTTTATTTGTACTCCTGCACGGGCAGTTCGCCGTTGAGTGCTCCCAGCGCGTTGTAGGCCAGCGACTCCATCTCTCCCTCGCCGGGCATCACTATCACCGGCGCGAGATAGTCGGTCTGTCTCTTCAGCTCGTTCACGCAGTATGTGCTGTAGGCTATTCCTCCCGTCAGGATAATGGCGTCCGCTTTTCCTTCGAGCGCCACATACATTGCGCCAATCTGCTTTGCCACGGTGTAGAGCATGCCCTCGAGCACCGAGTGCCACGGCTCTTCGCCGTCCTCAGCCTTGCGCGACACGGTTATCATGTCGTTCGTCCCGAGGTGGGCCACAAGTCCTCCCTGTCCGCTGAGCATGGCCCTTATCTGTTTCTTGCTGTACTCTCCGCTGAAACACATCTCCACAAGCTGGCTTGCGGGCAGCGTTCCTGCGCGTTCGGGCGAGAACGGACCTTCGCCGTCGAGCGCGTTGTTCACGTCTATCACCTGTCCCTTGCGGTGTGCGCCTACGGATATGCCGCCTCCCAGATGAGCCACTATGAGATTCATGTCCTCATACTTCCTTCCCACCGACGCGGCGTATTTGCGCGACACCGCCTTGCTGTTCAGTGCGTGGAATATTGATTTCCGCTCTATGCCCGGCAGTCCGGTGAGCCTTGCCTGCGGCTGCATCTCGTCCACCACCACGGGATCTGCGATGAACGCCGGGCAATGACACTGCGCCGCAATCTCGTCGGCTATGAGCGCACCTAGATTGCACACATGCTCGTGCTGTGCATGACGGAGGTCGTATTTCATCTGCTCGTTCACGGCATACACACCTCCGTGCAGCGGTTTCAGCAGTCCTCCGCGGCCTATCACCGCGTCGAAATCCATCTCAATGCCCGCTTCCCTGAGGTTGCGCAGGATGTAGTTGCGGCGATACTCGTACTGGTCGTTCACACAGCGGAATGCTGCCGTCTCGGCGGCAGGGTGGTGTCCTCCCGACATCCATACCACTTTCTCGTCTTCGAATACAGCGGTTTTGGTGGACGTCGAGCCCGGGTTTATAACGAAAATCCTTTTCATTGTGTTGAGGATATGGAATATATGTCAGTTTCTTTCTTGATTAATGTTTTATGTCCTTCTGTCCGTATCATGCCGTACGGTATGTCATGCCATGTTGCACGCCAGGAGCAGGCTGCCCATCTTGGCCTCTGTCGAGTCGGCCCTCGATGCAATCACCACCGGCGCCACGGCTCCGCAGAGCATTCCTGCGGTTGTCGCTCCGGCGAAGAGTGTTATGGTCTTGTAGAACGTGTTGGCTGCTTCTATGTTCGGGAATATCAGTATGTCGGCCTTTCCCGTCACGTCCGAGGTCAGACCTTTTATGCGTGCGCTCTCGCTGTCGCATGCCGTCTTCACGTCCATCGGGCCGTCTATGGCCATGCGTCCGTATCGTCCTTCCGCCGCACGGCGTTTCAGTTCGGCGTAGCTCAGCGTGTGCGGGAACTTATCGCTCGTCTTTTCCGTACAGTGTATGAGTGCCACGCGCGGTGTGCATTCATATCCGTTGAGACGTCTGAACACGTTGAGCGCATATTTAAGTATGGCGTCAAACTGCTCGGTGTCGGGGCGGGGAATTACCGCCGCGTCGGCAAACAGCACCAGCTTCTCGTATTGCGGAATGTGTGCCGCCGTGATATGGCTCAGTGTGTGGCCGGGTATGAGCAGTCCGTTCTCCTTGTCGAGCACGGCGCGGAGCAGCACGTCGGTGTTCAGCGTGCCCTTCATCAGCACGTCGGCACGTCCTTCTCTCACCGCAGTCACAGCCATGCGTGCCGCCTCTTCGGGCGTATCCACCATCACTGTTTCGGCATGTCCCGGGCTGATTGCGGCCAGCTCTTCCGCTCTTCCGGCCTTCTCACGGCGCGCGAAGAGCACGAAGTCGGCCATGCCTTCCCTCAGACATCTGCTTATCACCTCACCCGTGTGTTCGTCCTCGGGTGCCGCCACGGCCACTCTTTTGCGTCTGTCGTCCTGGAGCAGCCTTTTTGCCATAGCTTCAAAATCAAGTCTTTCTTTCATAAATATCCGACTTTTTTACAAAAATAGTGTATTTTTCCGAATCCATATCCGCCGCAATAAGAATTTTATTGTAAGTTTGCAGTTAAAGAATCTTTATCGACCAGAAATGAGGAAACAACGGATACTTTCCACAGCATTGTTTTCTCTGTCTGCGGCATGCGTTTCCGCGAAAGTGCGGTCGGTGCGAGATAGATTTCTTATACCGTCGTTACGGTGTGTGAAAATGATTTATATTTCATAATGAAAAAATGAGAAACATATTATTGCTTTTAGCATTCGCCGCGTCTGTACTGACCGCGACGACCGACGACCGTCTGAGCGCCACGGCTCTTTCGCTCGAGAAGCGCGGTTACGTGAACGTGAAGAAGGCCGACCCTTCCATATTCGTGTCGCTCATGTATAGCCGAGCCGACAACTTTACGGGTGAGGTGCTTTATACCGACCTGCGCGAAGCCTATCTTCATCCCAAAGCCGCCGCTGCGCTTGTCAAGGCACAGAAACGGCTGAAGCAGTTGCGTCCCGACCTCAGTCTGAAAGTATACGACGCTGCGCGTCCCATGTCAATCCAGCAGAAAATGTGGGACAAGGTGAAGAACACGCCGCAGTATTTCTATGTCAGCAATCCTGCTCGCGGTGGCGGACTCCACAATTACGGTATGGCCGTTGACCTTACCCTCTGCACGCTCAAGGGCGACACCATACCTATGGGCACCAAGATCGACTACATGGGCGCTGCCGCCCATATAGACAATGAGGCTTCGCTCGTCGCCTCCGGCCGCATATCCAAGGAGGCACTGGCCAACCGCCGGCTGTTGCGCGAGGTGATGCAGTACGCCGGATTCAAAGCGCTGCGCACGGAGTGGTGGCATTTCAACTATGTGTCGCGTGCTACAGCGAAAAAGTATTACAAGGTAATAAAGTGACGGCATCCTGCTTTTTCAGCCGTCACATCGGTTATATCAAGGCTCTGGAACCATATTTTTGCGTTCCGGAGTCTTTTTTATGGATAAATGGACTTTAATGTCATTTTAATGACTGAAAGTCAGTCGGTTCCAAATATAATGTTTATCTTTGCGGACGTATGCGTGACGAAGCGTGAGACGTATATCTCAAAACAGATTTCAAAACCGTAAATCAATATTTTTTTATACACATCTATTCAATAATCAAACTTAATTCTTATGAGAAAACTTTTACTTTCATGCATGATCTTGCTCTCCGCCGGTATGTCTGCGCAGGGCATAAAGTTCGGCAAGCACTACATGGAACGAAGTCAGAATGCACGCAAGGCGGTTGTTGCTTCCGAAGAAAAAGCCGGGATGCGCACACAACGCAAAGGCGGTGTCATGCTCGACGAGGCATCCGAGATTCAGGGCGATTACTGTTTCCGCTTTGTCTATGCATACAACAAAGACAAAGAACGTTCTTCCGAAACCATCTACATGCGCGAGAAGATTGATGGAAAATGGAGTGACGAAAAACTCTATGATGTCGGCAGATACACTTACGAGTACGACTCTGACGGTCGTGTCACAGTAAAAGACGTGGTTTACGACGATGGCACCGGATGGTTTGCCAACTATCGTGTTATGGTGGAGTATGGAGATGGAGTGACATCATACACCAAGTATGAGAACTACAATGACGGCGAAGGCTATCAGATTGTGGAAGGCTGGAGCTACTATGACAACGGTCAGATGGCTTCACATACATATTACGAAACCAAAACCGGTCATATTGAGCAGGAAATGCGTTTCACTCCTGAAGGCTATATCTCCGGCATACAGAAGGATATGTACAAGCACACTTACACAGGTTCTGTAAACGACTCAACAATCGTTTCATACAATAGTGAATATAGTGAGGATAAAGGATATTATTTCACAGATCCGTGTATGACCGAGCATTATAAATATGACAGCACCGGCAAATTGTTGGAGTACTGTCGTTATGAAATGAACGGATATGAAAGTTATGAAGACGATTGCAAGTATGTTTATTCGTACGATTCATTAGGACGTATTGCAAAGATAACCAAATACAACTTAGGTGACGAAAACTCTGGTGTTGTAGCCAGCCGTGCAGCCGGAGAGCCGGAGTGGGTTGAGGATTATACAGAGACTTACACATACTTCAATGATGATGTGTACGGTATAGGAAATTCATGGCATGACGTGTTCGACTTCGACGGTCCGCTCACCAGCATGATCGTAAAAGGATCTGATTACAGTTCTGAGATGAAGGCAACACGTGATGCGTCAGGTAAAATAACGGCCATAAGTTTCAAGGAAGCTCCATCCTACGGTAGCTCGCCGGTGCATGAATTCACTATTGATGCGGCCGGTCATATCACAAAATACACCAGCGTCACTACAAACGATTGGGACCCCGATTATCGCAATGAATTCGTGCGTGACTACACATGGTCTGGAGAAAACCTGGTGAGAGGAGAATATCTGGATAAGACAACGGACAAAGCCGGGTCATACGAAAGTTCCTGGACTGCTGACTACAGCTATGGACCAAATTCTTTCACAATTATCGAGACCAACCATTATGGTACCAGCAAAACATACATGGAGCAGAAAGGCAACCGTTTCTATGCGTATCTGGACGATTCTGAAAATGCTCTGCGTGAGGACCGATGGGTGAACATACGCGAGGTGCAGACCGAGGACGTGAAATTCGTGCGTCCTAATGTGATGAAGGATTACGACGGATTCTCTACCGACAGCACTATCATTGTTTCAGTGGCAGGACGTGTGGTTTGTCTCAATGCAAATGACATTAATTATGATGGAGGCTATGGCTTCACAATGGGTATTGACAACAAGGACATGTTTTCCAACATTGTTCCGGAGGCTTACTTCTCTGTCAGCCACGATGGCGACAAGACTGTGTGCAAGGATATGGAGGATCGTCCGGTGTACATACTGGAGGGCGACCGTCTGATAAAGGAATACATATATTTTGAACCTTCCTATGAAGTACAGCCGGGAGAACCAAACGAGGTGAAGGGTAGTGCTGCCAATACCGCCGCTCGTTCTGAAACCGACCCGCAGACATTGTATGAGGAGGTGACATATCACTACGCCGACAACGGCCTGCCTACAGGACGTACTGTTGTTGCTGTGGACGAGAACGGCAGCCGCACAGAGGAGATCAGCATAGAATACAAATATGATCCGACCAGCGGTATCAATGCTCCAGAGTTCTCTGCAACACAGGGCGCATCACTCAACGGCCGTACTCTTGGCATTGCCGACGGTGGAGTGTTCTGCGTTTACGATGTACAGGGTCGTCTGCTTGCAGCCAACACAACATCATACACATTCGCTACAGCCGGCGTTTATGTAATAACAGTGAACGGAAACAGCTTTAAGATGAGCGTGAAATAAATAGAGAACGTGTCTTTTGAGGACACATCCTGGAATATCCTGGCGCGGGACGGAACGTGGTTCTGTCCCGCGCTTTGCGTATGCAGTTGCATGTATAAATATGCAATTCCTGTTTTCTTTATGCATAAGTCTTTCATCTAAACTTCTCGAGAGTGTCCGCGCTTTGCGTTGATGCATTGTTTTTCTTGTATTCCTATTGTATTTTCATGCGTGTATCATACGCTTCTGGTGCGTTTTTCGTTTATATTTCGCAAAAAAATGTCCGGATTTTTACTGTCTGCGAACGTATATTTATGAAGACGCAGCATGTGCCTGTATTGTCCTGTCAGACTTTTTCAAATCCTTACGGCTGCTTTCTTGTGTGCGCGCAGTGTCTGTTCTGTTGGAGGAAAATTCGGCTGTCACGCGCAAAAAAAATGCCCTTGAGGGCGTGCTTTCTTCATGTCGCACTGTCTCAAGGGCATATATCGCTGTAGGACGGCTTATTTCCCGATATCCATCTTCCATTTGCCGTTCTCGTCTTTTATCATCTTGCACTCTTCTTCTTTTTCTTCGCCATTGCCGAACACCATCTTTACCGTCACCACAGCTTTGTCTCCGCTCTCGTCGATGGTTTCGGAGAGAATCTCATAAGATTTGAATCCGCCTTTCTTGCCATAGGTACTCTCGGCTTTGCTCTGTAACATTCCGGAGATGGCTTTCTTGGCAGCCTCGGGGTCTTCACCCTCTTTCACCTTGATATAGGCACAGTCCACGAACTTGTCGTAGTTCTTGCTCTGGAGTGCTGACATGGCTTCTTCTGCTACACTCTTGGGTGAGTTGCCACCGCCGCAGGCTGTGAACGCGAACATGGTCGCTGCTACGACCAGCATCAAAAACACTTTTTTCATAATCATATAAGTTTTAGAAAGTTAATAAAGTTATGTTTAGAAATAGATTATTCTCTCAAATTTTTCGCTTTTGCAAAGGTCGGACGGCAGTATGCATCTCAGTTTGAGGCCGGGCAATCTTATGTCGTGTCTTTTACTGCCGGCTATCGGTAGTCCGGCAGTTCTGTAGACATGCTCTATCAGTTCGCAGCAGTACATACGGGTGGTGTCGGAGTCGTCGTACTCGTGGTCGAACAGAGTGCCGCGCCGGTATATCTCTACTGCGTGCCGCGCGGCTCTGGCAGCTGTTGCCGTATCACCTCTTAGTCTTTTCACCTCGCCCGTTTTGGCATTGATGGAGAGAAAGAACTTTTCGGGTGTCTCCATTTTCACGCGGTCCACATCGCCTTTGAAGTCGGGTTCGTCGGGCACTGCATGCACCACCATCATCGTACCGCACGAGTCCACCACTATTCCCACATGCGAGTAGTTGCCGTTCCGGTCTGCCATAAGGACCGCATGGCTCGTTAGTCCGTTGCCACGTCGGAATACCAGATCGCCTGCCTTCAGCCGGCAGTCTTTGGGCAGAATGCTCACAAATCCCGTCTCTGTGCACGAGGCGAGTAGGGCTGTGGTCATTATGATTGTGAGCATGAAGTTTTTCATAAGATGTCGTGTTGTACGATATATGATGGGAGTGTGCATCACGGCAAGGATTGTAAGCTTTTATAATCGGTATCCGCCTGTGCCGATCCACATTCAGTATTTTACAAATATAAGTAAAAAAAACAATTTACTAATGTATGTTGTTAATATATCACAACAAAATGGCGGATTCCCGTTAGCTGTTCGATGTATATATTTAAGAATTACAAGAGAAAGCGCGACGTGGAATGTTCCACGTCGCGCTTTCTGTATGTCTGTATCCGTAACAGGCTGATATCAGAACTCGAGAATCATCACCTTCCGTGGTTCAAGCTGTGTGTCGTCTGTCAGCGACACGGTTCTGTCCGTCAGCACGTCCTTGGCTTCTGTGTTGTTTCCGATCACTTCGGCATAGCGCTTTACGGCAAACACTGTTGTCCTGCCGGTGCCGTTGACCACGGTCATTACGTTTTTGCTGTTGTATCGGCGTGCTATGACATAAACTCCGTTGTAAGGTATGAACTGTGTCTGTGAGCCCTTTGTTATCACGTCGTTTCCCTGTCGCCAGTGGAGCAGACGGCTCAGCCACGTGAACATGGCGTTCTCTTCCGGCGTGCGGCCTCCGGTGGTGAAGGCGTTGTGGTCGTCGCCGGGAAATCCTCCAGGGAAGTCCTTGCGCACGTAGCCGTCAGTTTTCTCCTTGGTGCCGTTCATTAGAATCTCCGTGCCGTAGTACAGCTGCGGTATTCTTTTAACGGTCAGCAGTATGGCCATTGCCTGTTTGAGTGCCGCTGTGTCGCGTCCGTTGCCGAGGAAGCGGTCTGTGTCGTGGTTCTCGACGAATGCCATCACGCTCGACGGATCGGGATAAAGATAGTCGTAAACGAAGTTTTCGTAGATACGGTTCATACCGTTGCCTGAACCGTCGGTGTCCTCGTACTTGGCCTGATTAATCTTTGCGTGGAAGCTGAAGTCCATTACTGTTTTCAGATAGCTGTTTCTTTGCGATATTTTCGAGTCTTTCTGCCATGCGGCCGTATATGGCGGATCGCTTACCCATGTCTCTCCCACGACGTTGAAGTTGGGATATTCCTCGTCCATCGTTTTCATCCACAGAGCCATCGCGCCGGCGTCGGCGTAAGGATATGTGTCCATGCGTATGCCGTCTATACCTACTGTCTCAATCCACCATATGCTGTTCTGTATGAGATATCTTATGACATGCGGGTTCCTCTGGTTGAGGTCGGGCATAGACGGCACGAACCATCCATCGACTGTTTCCTTGAGATCGATAGCGCTTGCATAAGGATCTACGGTAGGTGTCAGTTTGTAGGTGGTCTGCATATATTTTCTGTTCACTTCGGCTTTGGTCTTATCTTTTCGGTCGTAAAGCCATTCGGGAGTGTTGAGCCAGTCTTTCGATGGCATGTCGTTTATCCACGGATGTTCGAATCCGCAGTGGTTGAATATCATGTCCATTACGATTTTCAGTCCCTTGGCGTGGGCCTCGTCTGTCAGCCGGTAGTATTCGTCGTTTGTTCCGAAGCGCGGATCCACGCGGTAGTAATCGGTTGTGGCGTATCCGTGGTATGATCCTCCGGGTGAGTTGTTCTCAAGTACCGGCGTGAACCACAATGCGGTCACGCCCAGCTCCTTGAAGTAGTCGAGGTGGCGGCGTATGCCTTCAAGGTCGCCGCCGTGGCGCTGGTTGGGCTGCGAGCGGTCGGTCTTGTAAGGGTTCATGCCTTTTATGTCGTTGTTGTCAGGGTTACCGTCGGCGAAACGGTCGGGCATGAGCATGTATAGCACGTCGGCGTTGGTGAATCCCGTGCGCTCCTCACCGCGTTTCTCGCGTGCCTTCAGTTCGTATTTTACTTTCTTTACTGCCTTGCCGTTCTTGAAGTTGAGGGTCATCTCTCCGGGTCTCACTCCTTCGAGGTTGAGATAAACAAGCAGATAATTTGGACTGTCGAGGCGCACTATACTGTCGATTTTCACTCCGTCATAGTCTGTTGTAACGTAGGCCTGGCGTATGTTTTCACCGTAAACCATGAGCTGTAACGAGGTGTTTTTCATTCCGACAAACCAGTTTGCAGGGTCTATACGGTCGATTTTGACTGCGGCGTGGATTGTCATGACGCATAGAATCAGACTTAATGGTAAAATAATTCTTTTCATGGGTATTTTGATTATTTTAAAGTAAATCACGTTGACTGTTGGTGTAGTGGCGGGTCGGTGTTGCTGTTGGGGCGACGCGTTTCATAAAAAAACGTGGATGCGGACATACGGTTTGTTGTTTATGTCTCTATGCCTGCATCCATGTTTGTCGGATTGTGTTTCGGCGTTTCCGTCTTCTGTTAGTTTCATATCATCATCGACAGAGCGCGGTTCTCGGCGCGTTCCATTATCTCACGCTCGCCCGGTCCCTTGTCATTGATGCCGCAAAGGTGCAGAATGCCGTGTATGATTACTCTGTGCAGTTCCTCCTCATAGCTT
This sequence comes from Prevotella sp. HCN-7019, assembly GCF_037890215.1. Taxonomy (NCBI): domain Bacteria; kingdom Pseudomonadati; phylum Bacteroidota; class Bacteroidia; order Bacteroidales; family Prevotellaceae; genus Prevotella; species Prevotella sp. HCN-7019. The sequence goes on from NZ_JBBKBO010000001.1 coordinate 633,569, forward strand.
TTTCCGAACTGCTCTGCGTTGGAGCGCACGGTGTCGAGCGAAATTACTATGTCGCCGCTTACGATGTCGTCCTCGTCGTAGTCGAAGGTTATGACGTCTGTGTAATAGTCGTGTCCCAGATATTCGCGGTTCACTTCGAGTATCTTTTCATCGTTCACGAACATGTAGCCCACGTCACCCACGCGCTTGCCGTAGGTGGCGGCCACAGCCCTTATCCATGAGGTGACGGCTCTTTTCTTTATTTTCGGCATTTCCACGCCGTCGGTATTATAAGATATCATAGTCTGGTTTTTAATAAATTTCAATATGTTGCGTATGGCCGTGCTGGTTTGTTCCGCCGGCTCAGTCGTCAAGGTCGCCCTTACGTGGCAGCAGTGACGATACGTCCTTTCCGAAGTGCGACAACTCTCTTACCACCGTAGAACTCACGCTGTCGAGTCCCGGTTCAGCCGGAAGCAGTATTGTCTCCACTCCGGTGAGCATGCGGTTGATGTCTGCCTGTTCGCGTTCGGCCTCGAAGTCTCTCACGCTGCGCACTCCCTTCACAATGTATGCCGCGCCCATGGTGCGTGCGAAGTCGGCCGTGAGTCCCGAGTATGTCATCACCACCACGTCCTCCTCATCCTCGAAGAGTCGTTCTATGGCTTCCTTGCGTTCCAATGGTGTCATCATGCACTGCTTGTGTTCGTTCACGCCAATGCCTATTATCAGTCTGTCGAACAGTGGCAACGCACGTTTCACTACCGACATGTGGCCGATGGTGAACGGGTCGAAACTGCCTGCGAATAGTCCTGTTTTCATTAGTCAGCTGTCGTTTGATATATATTGCAAAAATACATATTTTCTATGAAACACGCCAAATTAAAGTGGCTTTATGTTAAGTGAAATCAGATTTTTGCAGTATCTTTGCATATGATATAGCTGCACTCGGGAAATTGAAAAATGGATATTCTTTTCGCTTTCCATTTATTTGCGTTATTCAGCATACATCATTAAACGACAGCGATTATAATGACAGACGATTTTGACATAAGACAGGAAGGTGCGGTCTCGGGCGAAAAGGAGTTCGAGAACGCACTGCGTCCGTTGCGCTTCTCCGACTTCAGCGGCCAGCAGAAGGTGGTGGAGAACCTTGAAGTGTTTGTCGAGGCTGCCAAATATCGCGGCGAGCCGCTCGACCATACGTTGCTGCACGGTCCTCCGGGATTGGGAAAGACCACTCTGAGCAATATCATTGCCAACGAGCTGGGCGTGGGATTCAAGCTCACCAGCGGTCCGGTGCTCGATAAACCCGGCGATCTGGCCGGCATACTTACATCGCTTGAGCCGCGCGATGTGCTGTTCATCGACGAGATACACCGTCTGTCGCCTGTTGTCGAAGAATATCTGTACTCGGCAATGGAAGACTATCGCATTGATATAATGATAGACAAAGGTCCTTCGGCACGCTCGATACAGATAGATCTCAATCCGTTCACGCTTGTGGGAGCAACAACCCGCAGTGGTCTGCTTACGGCACCGTTGCGCGCCCGTTTCGGTATAAACCTGCATCTGGAATATTATGAACCGGAGACGCTCGTGAAGATAATACGTCGCTCGGCAAGCATTCTGAACGTGCCCATCGACTACGATGCAGCCGTGGAGATAGCAAGCCGCTCACGCGGTACGCCTCGTATAGCCAATGCGCTGCTGCGTCGTGTGCGTGATTTTGCGCAGGTACGCGGCACCGGACGCATCGACACGGCAATAGCAAGCATGTCGCTCGCCGCGCTCAACATAGACCGTTACGGTCTGGACGAGACGGACAACAAAATACTGCTCACCATTATCGACAAGTTCAGAGGCGGTCCGGTGGGTGTCTCTACCATTGCCACGGCCATCGGCGAGGATGCCGGTACGGTGGAGGAAGTATATGAGCCGTTCCTCATAATGGAGGGATTTATCAAGCGTACGCCGCGTGGACGTGTGGTGACGCCGCTTGCCTACGAGCATCTCGGCCGCAACCCTTACAAAGGAAACATCATGGAGCCGCATCTGTTCGACTGAGAACAGTGTATGATAAATAGAGAAATGCCCGCGGAAGATGTTTGAATTCTTCCGCAGGCATTTCGTATGTGGTGAGGTTATGTTTTTTTATTGCGTCTTGGTTCTACTGTGTTGTTTTTCGTGTTGTTGTTGCATAGGCAGCATGATTGTCGCCTTATTCCTTCTCGAATGTCTTGCTTTTCATTCTGTATTCCATTGGTGATATGCCTATTTGTTTTTTGAAAAATTTGCAGAATGCAGCTTGGTCGGAGAAACAAAGACGTTCGGATATACTTCTAACCGACATTCTGTCGTCTTCTAGAAGAGCCATAGCCTCGTGTGTTAGCTCGTCACATATTATGTTGTGTGGAGTCTTTCCAGTAAGTTCTTTCACCATTCTAGCCAGATGCTTGGGTGACACGTTGAGTTCCTGGGCGTAGAATCCTATGCTGTGTTCGCGTGCAAAATGCTTTGTGACGAGCTTCATGAAATTAAGTGTTGCAAAGTCCTTACGGCTCAGCTTTGTTTCCGGTTTGTCTTTTGTTTGTGAAGAAGCCATTATGGCATTGCCCAGTTCCAGACAGAAACTTTTGTAGAACAGCTCGCTCAGTTCCTTATGATAAAAATGTTCTTTGTTGGCTACGGCTGAAGCAAGCAGGGTTAGCTGTTGTTCAATGATGGCTGTGGATTTCGGCGACAGCGACATGTTTTTCGTTATTATAGGTTTACCAAGATGGTCGAAAGGCACTGGCCGCATGTTCTTCAGCGACTGTCGTGCAAATTCGAAAGTCACCATTACGCACCACGCCCTAAGACTGCTGTCGCAGCGTTTTATATGTATTGTTGTAGTGTCTATGCAGTCGAAGAACATGCCGCTTCCGGCTATGCACTCCTCTCCATTGAGTAATATGTCCATTTCCCCGCTGCACACCATCATGAAGATTCTGCTGTTGTTTATCGTAACGCCCTCAAGTCTTCTGAACTCTTTGGGATTGACGATGAGAATGTGTTTGTTGACATAACATGCCGGCGGAAATTTCGGCATCAGTTCCTTTGTTGTCATAATGTGTCTTTTTGTTGTCTCAGTATGATACCCATACCGTATGCTGAAGTGTCTTTATGTTTGTTTTTGTGCAAAATGTATGTGCAAAGATAAATATAAGTGTCCTTTTTAGACAATTATGTAAGATAAATAGACATACTAATTACAAATTTGTCTTAATAATGTCTTATATGAACAAATCATTAATCCCATTTTACAAGAGACCGTAATTCTGTGTGGCTATTTTTGCGGCGTTAATAACACAAATACAAAAGAATGATATGAAACTGAGATTGATTTTGATTCTGTGCAGTCTTTCGTTTTTGACTGGTTGCCGCAACGGTTCCGACGGAAAGATTGCTTCAGGAGGTGACTATCCGCTCATGACGCTTAAGACGGAAAACCGTACATTGTCCGTCAAGTATTCAGCTGTGACGGAAGGTCGTCAAGATGTAGAAGTACGTCCGCAGGTTTCCGGAAAGATAATGGAAGTGCGCGTTAAAGAAGGTGCACGCGTGCGTAAGGGACAGGTGCTGTTTGTGATAGACCAAGTTCCTTACCGTGCGGCTGTTACAAAGGCCCGTGCATCTGTAGCCACGGCAGAAGCCAATGAGGCTACATCAAAGCAGACACTGGAAGGCAAACAGTCGTTGTATGCAGACAAAGTTATCTCTGACTTTGAACTACGTACGGCACAGAACAGTTATAAGAGTGCGCTGGCAGCCTTGAACCAGGCAAAGGCTGAACTGACCGATGCATTGAACAATCTGTCTTACACCGAAGTTAAAAGTCCGGTGGATGGATATGCTGGTATGACGTCGTTCCGTGTTGGAGCACTGGTTGACGCTTCAATGACAGAGCCGCTCATACGTGTGTCGGACAATTCGGTGATATATGCATACTTTTCTCTTACCGAGAAACAGGTGCTCTCTCTCACATCTCAGTATGGTTCACTTGACAAAGCGATAAGTTCTTTTCCGGAAGTGTCGCTTGAATTGAGCGACGGGTCGGTGTACGACAAAAAAGGCAAGGTAGATGTGCTCAGTGGCATCGTGGACAAGACTACCGGAACGGTGAGTGTGCGCGCCGTGTTTGAGAACAGCGGACGCAGGATAATGAGTGGGGCCCAAGTGAATGTGGTTGTGCCTTACGACCGCCGCGGCTGTATCGTGATACCTCAGGAAGCCATTTATGAACTTCAGGACAAGGTGTTTGTATATAAAGTGATCCATGGTAAGGCGGTTTCGACACCGATAAAAGTATTTGAAATAAACGATGGAAAGGAATATGTGGTGGAAGAAGGTCTTCGGCAGGGAGATGTGATAGTTTCAGAAGGTGCTGGACTGCTGAAAGACGGAACGGTGGTGAGTTCTTCCGAAACCCAAAAAAGATAAATAACCTATGAAGCTTCAGAAATTTATAGACCGTCCAATCTTGTCGATGGTCATATCGGTGGTGATACTTGTCGCCGGGTTGATAGGACTTTACGCGCTGTCAGTGGAGCAGTATCCTGACATTGCACCGCCGACTATAAGTGTCTCAGCCACTTATAGCGGCGCCAATGCGGAGGCTGTGCAGAAAAGTGTGATAGTGCCTTTGGAGGAGTCAATAAATGGTGTGGAAAACATGACCTATATGACTTCTACGGCCAGTAACACTGGTAGTGCGCAGATAACGGTGTATTTCAAGCAGGGCACAGATCCGGACATGGCTGCTGTGAATGTGCAGAATAAGGTATCGACAGCGACATCGCTGTTGCCGGCAGAGGTGACGAAGGGTGGTGTGACGACGATGAAAAGACAGAGTAGCATGCTGATGATATTTGGTCTGTACAGTCCTAAGGGCACTTACGACGAAACATTCCTTACCAATTATCTCAACATCAACGTGAAGCCGCAACTGCAGCGTATATCAGGAGTGGGCGAAGTGAATGTCATGGGTGGCGACTACGCGATGCGTATATGGTTGAAACCGGACGTAATGGCCCAGTACGAACTTGAACCCTCGGATGTGGAGGTCGCGCTGTCAACTCAGAACATCGAGGCTTCGATAGGTTCGATAGGTGAAGATTCTAAAAATGTGTATCAGTACACGCTGAAATATCGTGGACGTCTTGAGAAGGAAAAGGAGTTCGAGGATATTATCATCAGATCCTATGATGATGGAAGGGTAGTGAGGCTGAAAGACATCGCAACTGTGGAACTTGGCTCTCAGAGCTATACATACACAGGGGCCGTGAACGGAGCGCCTGGCACGACATGTATGATAAATCAGACGGCAGGTACTAATGCTAACGAAATAATAACCAGCATAAACGAGTATCTGGAAGAGTTGAAGTCGTCGTTGCCAGATGATGTGGAGGTGGTGGAACTTATGAGTACGAAGAACTTCCTTGATGCATCTATAAACGAAGTGATAAAGACTTTGCTTGAAGCCATTGTATTGGTAGTGCTGGTGGTTTATGTGTTCTTACAGAATCCACGTTCAACTCTCATTCCTACTATAAGCATCTTTGTTTCTCTCATAGGAACATTTGCGGCGCTTTATGTTGCCGGATTCAGCATAAACCTGCTCACGCTCTTCGCTCTTGTGCTTGCCATCGGAACAATTGTGGATGATGCCATAATTGTGGTGGAGGCAGTGCAGACTCGTTTTGATGAAGGTTATCGCTCGGCATACAAGGCTGCTGTTGACGCTATGAGCAACATATCTTCGGCCATCGTGACTTCAACACTTGTGTTTATGGCAGTGTTTGTGCCTGTGACGTTCATGGGAGGCACTTCGGGTGTATTTTACACCCAGTTCGGTGTGACAATGGCCGTGGCTGTAGGCATATCTGCTGTAAACGCTCTTACGCTCTCACCTGCGCTGTGTGCTCTTATATTACGTCCGAACGAGGAGATTGTGGATGGTCGCCGTCCCGAATTTTCCACACGTTTTCGTATGGCCTTCGACGCGGCTTTCAGTCGTATTGTCTTGAAATACAAGAAAGGTGTAAAATTCTTTGTCAAACGCAAATGGATTGCCTGGACATCATTGGGTCTTGTCTCTGTTTTGTTGTTCTATCTGATGTCAACAACGAAGACCGGCCTTGTGCCGTCGGAGGACACCGGCTCAATATTCGTGAGTCTTGATGCTCCGGCCGGTAGCACGCTTGCAGAGACAGCCGAGATAATGGGGCGTGTGGAAAAAGAATTGAAAGAGATACCACAGATAGAGAATTTCAATAAGGTGGCAGGCTTCGGTATGGGTTCCGGAAGTGGTGCTTCTCATGGTATGTTCATCGTGAAGCTGAAACACTGGGATGAACGTAAGGGCAAGGAGAACAGTGTCGATGCCATAAGTAACGAGATTTACCGTCGTACGGCTGGTATCAAGAATGCCACCATATTTGTGTTCTCACCGCCTATGATCGCAGGCTACGGTACTGGTAACAGTTTTGAGATGTATATACAGGACCGTAGTGGCAAGGGAACGGAAGAACTGAGCAAGGTGACTGACGATTTTATTGTGGCGCTCAACAAGCGTCCGGAAATAAAGATGGCATTCACATCATTCAGTTCGAAATTCCCGCAATACAGGGTTGACATTGACGAGGTTCAGTGTCAGAGAGCTGGTATCACGACAGAAGATGTTATTAATACGTTATCAGGATATTTCGGAAGTATATATGCTTCAAACTTCAATAGGTTTACAAAGCTCTATCGTGTGATAATACAAGCTCCGTCAGACAGCCGTAAGAATATGCAGGCTCTTGATAACATTTATGTAAAGACGTCTGGAGGAATGGCTCCGGTAAGCCAGTTTGTGACATTAACCAAGACTTATGGTTCGGAATCGTTGACGAGATTTAATCTTTTCTCAGCCATCAACGTACAGGGTATGCCTGCCGACGGCTATAGTTCGGGTGACGTCATAAATGCAGTCAAGGAAGTGGCGGCGCAGGCTTTGCCTACGGGTTACGGTTACGAGTTCTCAGGTATGACGCGTGAGGAAGCTCAGATGGCTGGATCTCATGATACGGTGATAATATACTGTATATGTGTGCTTTTCATATATCTTATCCTGTGTGCTCTTTACGAAAGTCTGTTTGTACCAATGGCCGTCATCATGTCTGTGCCGTTTGGACTTGCAGGAAGTTTCTTTTTCGCCCGTCTCTGGGGACTTGAGAATAACATTTATCTCCAGACCGGTTTGATAATGCTTATTGGGTTATTATCAAAGACTGCTATTCTCATAACTGAATATGCCACGGAACGTCGCAGAAACGGAATGTCACTTTCGCAGGCGGCCATAAGTGCGGCATCAGTGCGTTTCCGTCCTATATTGATGACAGCCCTTACAATGGTATTTGGCATGTTACCGCTGATGTTTGCCTCTGGTGTGGGAGCAAACGGCAATCGATCGCTCGGAGTAGGCGTGGTGGGCGGAATGCTGATCGGTACAGTGGCTCTGCTATTCATAACTCCGGCTTTCTTCATCGTATTCCAGTATGTGGAGGAACGTGTGATGGGTAAACGTAAAAAGGAAAGAAAATTATGAAAAAAATACATTGTGTATATTTGATGATTTGCTGCTTTGTGATTAGTGGCTGTGGTATTTACGGCACGTATCAGCGTCCCGATGGTCTGCCTGTTGACAGTCTATATCGTGATGCCGTACAGGAATCGTTGAAGACGACTGATACGTTTTCGCTGGGAAGTATGCCTTGGCGGCAACTCTTTCAAGACGGACACCTTCAGGAACTGATAGATTACGGTTTGTCCAACAACACCGATCTGCTTGTGGCCATGTTGCGTGTGGATCAGGCTCAGGCCCAGCTTAAGGCTGCCAAACTGGCTTTTCTTCCGTCATTTTCACTTTCTCCGCAAGGTTCTCTGACATCTATTGACGGGAACAAACCTTCGAAGACTTATGAATTGCCGGTTGAGGCCAGCTGGGAGGTTGATCTATTCGGTAACCTTCGCAATGCTAAAAAGGGCAGTCAGTCTTCACTATTGCAACAGAAAGCTTATCAACAAGCAGTACGTTCGCAACTGATAGCAATGATAGCCATTGACTATTATGCTCTACTTTCGCTTGACAGCCAGATAGAAATAAGCAGTTCGACACTTGATATATGGCGTGAGCAGGTGCGTACCATAGAAGCTAAACTGAAAGTGGGAGAGGAAACTGAAAATGCACTTACGCAGGCACGTGCAAATGTATGTGAGCTTGAGGCTAAGCACAACGACCTGTTAAGGCAGCAACGTGAGGCGGAGGATGCTCTGTGCACATTATTGGGTATGACATCACGTCATATTGAACGAGGCCGGCTCTGCGATCAACGGATGCCAGAACAGCTTGGCATAGGGCTGCCTGTAAGTCTGTTGTCGAAAAGACCTGATGTTGTGCAGGCAGAAATGACTCTCGCCTCGGCATACTATTCTACAAATCAGGCAAGATCTGCTTTTTATCCGAGTTTGACATTATCGGGAAGTGCAGGTTGGACAAATTCGGCAGGACAGGCAGTGATGGATCCGGGAAACTGGATTCTCTCGGCATTGGCATCGCTCACCCAACCGATATTCAATCGTGGAAAACTGGTATCCAATCTGCGTGTGGCTAAGGATGAACAACAAATAGCATTGATCGAATACAAACAGACGTTGCTTGATGCCGGGCAGGAAGTGAACAATTATCTGTATGCGGCTGAGTCAGCACAGCGCAGTGTGGAGAGTCATAGCAGACAGTGTGAGGAACTTGAACGTACGGTGGTGACTTCTGAGAAACTGTATCTTACGGGTAATGCCACTTATCTTGAACTGTTGTCTGCACGGCAAAGTCTGCTTAACGCACGTCTCAGTGTGATAACAGATATATATACACGCTGTGAAGCAATAGTGAATCTTTACAGCGCCTTAGGTGGCGGGTGTGAATGATGAAAATCCTTTTTTTAATTTTCATAGCAGTAGGTTCGCAGTGTATTCACTGCAAGGGGCTGTACAGGAATTCCTGTACAGCTCCGATTTTATTATGTCGATGGATATTATATGCCGTTAATACCTTTAAGTCGGAACATTTCAAAATCTTCATCGTTCATACCGGTTTTGTCAAGTGTAACAGGAAGGTTGTGATCGTTGAGATAGTGGCGGCGCCCGGAGAAGTAGTGTCTGCTTGCCACCGACAGGCTGTCGCGACGGTATTTTGTCTTTATACCTGCAAGATGGAGCATTGTGTGGAATGTTGTAACACTGTTTTCAACGTCTTTTGTCCTGTTGGTCGTCAGACTTTTTGTAATGTTTGGGAATTCTGTTATATAAGACTGTGATGTCCATACAATGAATGGCACGTGAAGATCGTAGTATGAAGGCACGGGCGATGCGTGCAGGAATAGCTTGCGACTGTCGTCGAAGATGTTCTCACCATGGTCGGATGTGTAGAGCATGGCCGACATTGCGCCGCTTTTTCCGAGCATGGATATTATTTCGGCAAGCAGACGGTCGGTCTGTCTTATGGTGTTGTCGTAGGCATTAATGAGCTGTGGACGGTTGACTGCTTTTGCCTCTGTGGCATTGTCTGGTTTGAAGAATGCCATGGATGCTGGGTAGCGTTCGCGATAATTGAAGTGCGAGCCGTACGTATGAATGACGATAAATAGCTTTTTATGGCCTTCTGACAGCTTTTTTGCTATGAGCGGTAGTAATTCTTCGTCCGGAGTGTTTGATGCGCCCTGCGGCCCGTTTTTGATAAATTTCCAGTCGTTCGCTTCCATTCCGAAGATGTCGATGAATGAATGATTGGGTTTCTGATTGGAGAAGAATGCCGTGTGGAAGCCTGCTTCGCGGAAGGCGGTGATGATGCTGCGCTCACGGTAGATGCGGTCGTAGTTGCTGGCGTCGGCGGCAGAAAGCAACATCGGAACGCTTTTGTGTGTTGTGTTCGACTGTGTGAGAGCATGGTTGAAGGCTGTAAGCCCGGGTATGTGTTTCATGAGTGGAGTGGTGTCGCGGTTGTAGCCATAGATGCCGAAGCTGGCGGCACGCGCCGTTTCGCCAATGACAAGAACATAAACCTCGCTGCTGTCTGCAGGATGTACGGAGCTGGCATTGAAGGAGAATCCTGCTGATGTCTGCTCATATTTTGCCGTGGCATTGGAGCGCTCTATTGCAAGTACGAGATTGTAGCACACATTGACGGGATAGATGTCGTTCTCAGTCTTGAAATATTTGTCTGTGAAAATACAGACATTAAGACTTATCACTCCGACAACAATACCGATGACACTGTATTTGCGCTGTGCTTTTATGAATGTTCCGGATAGTGCGCTACGGGCTTTCATCGAGCATATGGCGAATACGAGTAATGGAAGGTATACCACAATGACGCCTGCTACAGCCGGAAGCAGATTGTTGAGCAGTTCGGTGGCTTCACCGGGATTGGTGGTCACAAGGTTGAGAAACATGTCGACCGCGATGACCGAGCGCCCAAATAGGTAGAGTAATACCATCTGGAATGCGGCGAAGAATATTAACGGAAAGAGTATCCATACCATTTTCCCGGTCTTACGGCTGAGAGTCATCAGAAACCAATAAACCGCGACAGGAAGGATAACATTTGCGATGCGTGTGGTAAACGATACACTTTCGGTGAACGCAAGTACAATGTTTGGCAGTGCCAGAGCTATGATAGTGGCTGTGAACAGCACGTGCGGTGACGTGCAGATATCGTATGTTTTTTTAAAATGCTTCATTTATATTGAATATGAATCCTGACTGTCCGCCTTTGCCGAATCCGTAATCAAGGCGAACGTTAACGTCTTTCTTGAATTCCCAACGGTAGCCGATGCCGAAGTTGGGCAGTACATGAGACATTCGCATGGAGCTGAATTTGTCGAATACAGTTCCGGCTCCCACCCATGCCACGACACTGTTGCGCTTCCAGATGTGCTGGCGCAATTCGGCCTGTGCTTCTATTTTGTGCTTGTCGCGATAGCGTCCTTCGTAGTAGCCACGCATGGAATAGGAGTTGCCGAGCAATGCCATCATACCCCATGATGGGTTACCGAAGTTGAACTGACTGCGCATGTCTCCGGCTATTACGCCTCCTTTCCAGACGCGACGGTAGGCGTTGAAACGCAGGTCTGTTGTGGCGAAGGCATGGTCGTTGCCGAGAAACTTCGGACGGAAACACTGTGAAAGATTAACATAAAATCCACGTTTGGGATTTGTGGTGACATCACGAGAATCGTAAACGAATGTAAGACCAACTCCTGTGTTGCGTGTGATACGGTCCATTCCTTCAAGAAGTTCCGGTTTTTTGATATCCTTTCCTTCTATGAAATCGAATGTCAGCATTGGACCTATGTATGTATTTGGAGCGACCCTAAACATGAAACTTGCTTTGGCTTGTGCCTGCCAGCGTTTCATGTCGGTTTCGTTGTCATCATTGTTGCCGTTGTTATAACCGATGCCCCAGTATTTGCATGGGAATGAGTAAAAATACAATGTGTAGTCCAGACGATATTTGTCGTGTGGGAATATGTGCAGTCCGCGTACTCCGAGCATGTAGAATCCTACGGTAGACACATCGCCGAAGAGACTCATGTTGGACGGAGGCAGTATGGTATCGTTGCGGTCGGTACGGTATAGTCCGGCCGCAACGAGTCCGAGACCAAGTTGTGTGTCTGTGCTATAATGCGGTCCTCCTATGATGCTGAAATCGAATTTTTTGCTGTAGTCGGTTTTGTTCGCATCATTGAAGTAGTTAAGAATCTTGTTTATGAATCCTTTTTTCTTGGCAGTACTGTCTGCTATGACTGTTTTGACAGTATCGTTTTCGATATGCTTGAGGTTGTCGGCAGCCAATACTGGTATTGTAAAAAGAGCTGTAAGCGCGAATGATATAAATAATTTCTTCATTGTGCCTGCATGTGTAAAAAAATATATATCTGTCAATAAACAAGTTTCACATTATCAACCCAGAATGTGTTTCCTGGCGTTCCTATGTAAGCTCCTCCGTGACTTGAAGAGAATTGGAGTGCAAGATGAGTCGGCTTTTCGTCTGCATCAGCCCAACCGGTTTCTCTCACAAGAACACTTTTTCCGTGACTGTTCTTTGCGTAGTCACATTGTCTGAGGCCCATGAGGTCGGCATTGTATTTCGGATTGTTTCTTATGTCGCCGTACATTATTTCGTACGTGGCGCCGTTTACCCATCCTCCGGTACTTCTACCGTATCTTACAACCATTGTTCCTACGCGTTTTGCCGTTATGTTTCCCTTAGCATCTTCTGTTCGTTTCTGAAGAACAAGTACAGTTATAGCGTAGTCTTGTCCGGGAACGCTTGATGGCTTGCTGAATCCAGTCTGTTTTATTCTGTTTTTTGCACCGGATACAGCTACCCGATAATCATATTTTATAGCTTTTGGTCTTTCTGTAAACGGGATACCCCAGTTGAGGCTTTTGGGGCCGTCCTTAGTACTTGTAATAGGTTCTGTCATACTGCCGAGGAATAGTGAGCCTGCGGCAAGCACATTGATGTTCATAAGACCTAACACTTTCACGCTTTCTATGTGTGTTGTCATCTTGGCACAATAGCCGCTGTCGTGTTTGTCCCTGGTTACTGAACAGTTTGTCTTTACCACTCCCATAACCTTTGCCATAACGTTTGATGTGGCCCATGGCGAGTTACCCGTGTTATGGTATGGCTTGTTACCGTTGATTGTCTGATTCGGTCCGATTTCATACAGAGTTTTCGTGTTTCCTCCAATAACAGCCGATTCATTAATGTTCCGGATTACCCAATGATTCATGTCACCGAATGGTATGAGCTTTTCCTTATTCTGAGCCGTAACGGAACTTTGCGGTCCGAAAAGAATAGCTGCTGCAAATACCACAGATGACAGTTGGCTTTGATTCATCATTTTATCATTTTTAGTGAGTTGCAGACGGCAAATATAGGTTAATTAATGGAAATGAGAAAACCAAAATAAAGAAATCAGTTTTTATATATGCATATTTTATACATATTAACAAATGGCGCTTTTTATTAACGAAAAGACGGCTGTGTGGTATTTATCACCACACAGCCGTCTTCAAATAATGTATTTATTTATTATTTCACAGCTATTTTCATGGTTCTTGTGCCTGTCTTGACAATGTATATTCCAGGACTGACATTTACGGATGTACTGTTTTTGCTGATTATGGATCCGTTTACGGTCAATATTTTAACTTGTGATGGGTCTCCGTCTATAATGATACAACCGTTACCTGCATGTACGTTAACATTTTCGGATGTTGTTGTATTGATGCCTGTGGACACATTGTTGAATGTGACTTCGCCTTTATTCATATCAAATACCACATCGTACCAACCCGGAGCAAGCAACCATTTGCGATCGCCGTAGTATCTGGTGCAGTGTGCGGTTTCACCGGCTTGCAGCACTTTAAGATCCTCGCTGCTACCATAACGGCCTTCATCCCAATTGTTGTCTCTTTTGTGCTGGTATGTGGCAAATATGGTGGCTTCGGCGTAATCTGGATTATTGACACCTTCAAGCAGGTGTACAGTGCCTTTGTATACACCGCCTCCGACATGTGGAAGGGATTTTCCGCGAAGGCCCCAATATTCTTCATAATTGGTTCCTACAAGGAAAACCTCAGGCATCCATGCGATGTTTTCGATATCAAGAGGAGTGATTTTTACGGTCATGGCCTTTAGATCCACATTTACAAAATATTTTCCTCCGTTGGTTTGATAGAGATTTTCCGGTTTTGAATATTCTTGTAGTGGACCTTCGCATATGGCTGGTGTAAGAAATCTTTCAATGTTGCTGTATGGACATGAAAGAATGCGATTATCATCATTGCCGTAACTGAAAAAGAGGTCACTGCGGTTGCCGTAGAAGTCGCTGCTGTCTTCGTTTGACGGATCAACGTCCACAGTACCTTCGTATTTGCCATCGCCGACATGATTGAGAGGATAGTTCTTTGTCGGATTCCATGCCGATTTGTCGGCCAGTCCGCCACGACAATAGAGTTTGTCCGGCCAGTTGTCTTGTGCTGTGATGTGCATGCAACATAGTGTCATGGTCACAGCTATGAGGGATTTCAGAATGTATTTCATATCATTTTATTGTTTAATATTCCGTTTGTTATGTTTCAGATTATTACTTTACGTACAGTGTTTCCATTCTTGTCAGTTGCTTTTACAATGTAAATGCCCTTTTCGGATATTTTTATTGTAACGTCTGTTCCTGTTTGTCTTGTAATATGCAGACCTGATGTATTGAACACATCTACAGTCAGATGCTCATTTCCTTTTACAATAATGTCATTGCCTTGTAAAGTGATTACTGGTGCAGAAGCATTATTGTCTGTAGATGTTATGCCTGTGGGCTCTTCAGTGCCAAGGTATTCACAGTTGAAAGACTGTAGGAAAATGTTTACAGTAACTTTGTAATATCCGTCTTTATCAATAGCCCATTTATAATCATCTGGACAGTTTATCATCAGTTGCGATGATGTTGTTACATCTTCATCCTGTGTGTACGGATGCAGGCTTTTGGGCCCCCAATCATTCTGTCCCAGAATTTTGAAACGTTTTGGTTCTACGTTTTCTGGTCTGTTTTTCAGTTCTCCCACCCAAGTCCATGTGTAAGGGTCGTTTTCGTCCTGAACAAATGCAGGAGCTTCGCCAGCTTCCCATCCACATTCTACACATCCTCCAGCTATATACAGTTCAAGCCAGGGTGAAAAAAGTTCTCCGCTGACCTTGCGTGTTGAGGTATTTACGGTGAATTTGTAACGGTCGTCATCGAACAGTACAACCCATCCCGGATCGGATGCATCGGTTGATGTCGTATATGCCAATCCGTTGCTGACAATGTTTGAGTCAACGTAACGTGGAGTGAGATATATTGTATTGTCATTCACACCTTCTGTGTTTATTATCTTTACTTCGCCGTCAACGAGTTTTCCTGCAAATCTGAATTGATTGTCAGGAAATTTCTCGAGTTGCTGTAAGCCTCCGGGAACTGCGCTACCTGTTATCCATAGCTGGTCATAAGCTTGCGCGTATATTGCTGCATGTGATATGATTGCTGCAAATATTGATATTATATGTTTCTTATTCATTTTCTTTTTGTTTGATTGTAGTAATGATGTGTTTACTTTACTATCTTGCGTGTTACGGTCTTGCCGTCAGCCGTGATGCGGCAGATGTATGTTCCGTGTCCAAGGGTTGACACGTCTGTAGAGAGACTGTTACAGTTGTTTCCTGTTGCAGAACATGTTTCGGTACCGTTTACAGATACAATTTCCAGTTTTGCGTTCTTTGCAATATTGGCAAGATATGCTGTCACAGTTCCGGTTTGTGCGTCGTATTCTATAGATGTTGTTCCGTTTTCAGTACTATTGATTCCGGTGAGATCATTCTGCAGCAGGGCATATCTTAGTTCGATAGATGTTGCTGCGTCGCATGATGTGGTCGGTACGTTCACGATAACAGTTCTGGTTTTGTTGTCAAAACTCCATGTCTCGGATGGTGCATCAAAGCCGTTTATGATAACCTTCTCCGGTTTCTCACAGCCGAGGAATTCTATTCTGTAAGCCCTTTCATCGAGCATTCCAGGATAAACACCTACACGTGCACCTATATTGAGCACCACGCTTTGCGCGTTTCTTGTCTGTGAGAATTCAGTACGTGAGAAAACTCCTTCTTTGTAAAGTTCTGTATCGCCTTCATCTTCATAAAGTGAATATGTTCCATTGTCTCCGGGAACCACTTTGAGTATTAATGTAGATGCTTTTGTGGTAACGCTTTTCTGTGGCGGGTTGTTTACGATTATGCTTCCTGCCTTATAGAAATAAGGAATATCTTCCTGACCGTAAATATCACTGAAAGTCACATTACCGTCCATCAATTTGGATCTGCATACATTCCACCATTTGCCTTCCGGCAGCCATACTGTACGTTTAACTGTTTTGTCTGCGTCAGCGCGTGTTACGATGGGAGCGACAAGAATGTCATTGCCGAACATGTATTCATCTTCGTACTTATATGCATTTGCATCTTCCGGATTATCGTAGTACAAAGGTCTGCACATGGAAACGCCTGTATCGTATGCTTCACGCGCAGCTGTATATATGTATGGAAATAACGCATAACGCAATTCTACGGTTTTGAGCAATGATGGGAAGTTTTCATATTTCCATATACGACGTTCTATGTTTTCCCAGTTTGTAGCATGTGTTCTGAATATAGGAGAGAAAGCTCCGTACTGCATCCATCTGAGATACAATTCAGGATCATTGTCTCCTGGTTGATTATGTCCGCCGAGGTCATGTCCCCAATATCCGTATCCTACGTTTGAAGCTGTAGCTGTGAAATATGGCTGGAAGGCAAGTGTGGGGAATGTTGAGTATGTGTCACCAGAAAAACCTATCTGATAACGATGACTGCCGAGTCCTCCCCA
The DNA here is from genome assembly GCF_037890215.1 of Prevotella sp. HCN-7019. Classification (NCBI taxonomy): domain Bacteria; kingdom Pseudomonadati; phylum Bacteroidota; class Bacteroidia; order Bacteroidales; family Prevotellaceae; genus Prevotella; species Prevotella sp. HCN-7019. The sequence goes on from NZ_JBBKBO010000001.1 coordinate 650,095, forward strand.
TCTGTGGAATATCACAGGACGATGTTCCGAACGATTGAGGCGCATGTCCTCATAGAATACATGATTACACCAGAAGGTTTCACCCAATCCTTCCATATTGTTGTTGGTAAGATGCTGTTGCCAGTCTATCCACCAGAAGTCAACGCCCTCACTTTCACGAAGACGTATGATGTTTTTGAACATGGCTTTGTAGAAATTGTAGTCTTCCAATTGCCATGGTATGTTGGTTGTCGATCCAGGGTCTTTCCCAAGATCAGCGCACATCTGTGCGAAGTTGTCTTCATAATCGTTTACGCCGTCAGCCGGATGCAGATTGAGCGAAACCTTAAGTCCGTGCTGATGCATCCAGTTTATAAGACCTTTTGGATCGGGGATGAGGCTTGTGTTCCAGCTCCAGCCGGTCCATCCGTCTTTGTGCCAGTCCATGTCCATGATCATTATGTCCAATGGAATTTTGTTGTTTTCAATATCCATTGTAATATCCATGAAGTCCTGTGCTGTATATCGTTGGTATTTGCTGTACCAGTATCCAAACACGTAATTAGGCGGCATCGGTATTCGTCCGGCAATTTTTACATAATCACCGAGAGCTTTTTTATAATCATGACCATAGCAAAGGATATACCAGTCAGTCGCAGACTCATCTGCTAATAGTTGTACCCAGTCCATTCCTCCTTCTTCCATTGGTTCAAAAGCAAAGGTACGGCTGCCGTCACCACGTTTTGCTTTAGCTGATTCGTCTATAAGAGCCCATCCTCCTCTTGACAGAATACCGTTTTCGAGTTCACTACGTTTTGAATCACCACGTGCGCCGTCAAGTGTACGTGTTGTACCTTTAAGATTAAGTGCATCGTCTTTTCCTGGATACCATACGATATCATGTCCGTTCATATTGAATGTAACGCTGAGGAACTCGGGTCTGTTAAGCAGTGTTGTCGGATTACTGCCGATTCTGTATTTAAGCGTCAGAGCTTCCGTTTTTATATAAAGATATCCGCCATCTTCGTTTGTTGTGAATGCAGGTACAGGCAGTTTTCTGTTGACAATGGCGAATGTTGCCCTGTCTTCAAAAATTTTCTTACTGCTGTACTGGATTCGGATCATCTGTGGAGTGAGAACCGTGAATCTCATGTTTCCCGACTGTACTATTGCTGCGGGATCTGCTACAGGATCTAGTGTCTCCTGTGCATTTGATTGCATTAAGGTTAATAATGCAATTAAGAATGTAAACAGGTACTTCATTAAAAATAGGTTTTGGTTAATAATTAAGTAGTTTTTTATATTTTGATATTTTTGTTATCTGTTTATTATGTAGTCCGGATTTCTGTTTAAGGTGAAGCTTATAGCTTGCATGTGAATTTATAATTGTGTTGTTCTTTGTGTTTTTAGAATTACTAAGGATTTGTTTTTCAGTCCTGCGGAGATGGTATGTTCCGCAGGACTGATATTTTTATTTCGAGATAATTTCCACGGCTTTCATAACAATGTGGTTGCTTGTGTTGATCACTTGGAAATATTCGCTCATATCCCATAGATCACGTGCCACAAGAGCCTTCATTTGTAGTTTCAGTTGTGGAAGTGTCTGTTTCAGTTCATTCTCGTCTTTAGGTTTTATTTTGTCCTTCTCCGCCTCTTTCAGCATGTCGTCAATCACACTCTGAGGTATCTCGAACTCTTTGTTGAACTGTTCGAATGAGGTGTATTTCTTGCGCAGTGCGTTACGGTTGTTGTCAACGTATTTCAGGTTTGCGTTGATTATGTAGCTGCGTGCGCTCAGTTGACGGTGAAGCGGTGTGTATTGTGTTGTGTCCAATGGCACAAAATAGTCCGGCATAATGCCTCCGCCTCCATACACAGTGCGGTGCTTGCGTAATGTCTGATATTTCAGGGAGTCTGCAAAATGTATGCTGTCAGCACTATACAGTTCACCGTGCCTGAACCGTTTTTCTATATCCATGGCATATTCTTCGTTGTCTCCTTTCTGGTATGGCTTCTGTATGCATCTGCCTGCTGGAGTGTAATAATGTGCAATAGTAAGACGCATCATTGAACCATCAGGAAACTCTATAGGCCTTTGAACAAGTCCTTTTCCGAATGAGCGTCGTCCGACGATCTCTCCACGGTCCTGGTCTTGTATTGCACCACTAAGAATCTCAGCTGCTGACGCTGAATATTCGTTTACGAGCACAATTACCTTCCCGTCGAGTAGTTTACCGTTTCCTCTTGCGCGATACTCTTCTCGTTTTGAAGTACGTCCCTCGGTATATACAATCAGATCTTTCTTTGCCAGAAACTCATTTGCCACGAGCACAGCCGCCTGCAGATATCCTCCGCCGTTGTCCTGCAGGTCTATTATTATGTTTTTCATGCCGTGGCTTTTCAGAGAGTCCACACATTCCATGAATTCCTTGTGTGTGGTGGCTCCGAAACTTCCAATACGTATGTATCCTGTTTCCGGTGTTATCATGTATGAGGCATCGAGCGTTTTCACCGGAATTTTGTCGCGAGTCACTATAAATGTCAGCACATCGTTTATGCCTCTTCTGACTATTCCCAGTTTCACGTCCGTACCGCGTTTGCCTCTCAAGCGTTTCATTATCTCCTCACGGTCCATCTTCACTCCGGCAATGGTGGTGTCGTTCACGCTCACAATGCGGTCGCCTGCCAGTATTCCCACTTTCTCAGACGGTCCGTTCGACACGGGCTGTATTATCAGTAACGTGTCCTCCACCATGTTGAACTGCACACCAATGCCTTCAAACGAACCTTGCAGCGATTCCTGCATCGATTTTGTTTCTTTTGCCGTGGTGTATGACGAATGCGGATCGAGTTCCTTCAGCATTCCTCTTATTCCGTCTTCCACGAGCTTTTGTTCGTCAACGCTGTCCACGTAAAGATTTGTGATTGCCATTTCGGCTATCTGTATTTTACGCATCGGGCTATTCTCTCCGAAGTTCAGCCGTATCTGTGCTTCCATGTCGGTTATTGCAGAAAAGCACAAAACGGTGGCAACGGCAACAGCTTTTGATATTATGCTCATAGTGTTTGTGATGTCGTTTTTATGTTTCGCGGTCCTACCGTGTGTTTTTAGAAGATATATGTATTTCTTATTTCAAAGCTGATCTTCTGGCAGATCTTCTTCTACTACAAGATTGTCGATTATGAAGTTCTGGCGCTCCATGGTATTCTTTCCCATGTAGTATTCCAGCAGTTTCTGCACCTGGTCGGTCTTATGCAGCGTAACCTGTTCGAGTCGCATCTCCGGTCCGATGAAATGTGCAAATTCCTCCGGTGATATTTCTCCCAGACCTTTGAATCGTGTAATCTCCGGATCCGGTCCGAGCTCGCGTATTGCTTTCAGTCTTTCTTCTTCGCTGTAGCAGTAGCGCACAACGAAATCCTTTTTCTTTTCAGTCTTTGTCAGCTTGCTGTCTGCCTCGGCCACGATGGTCTTGTTCTTTATCTTCGAACGCTTGTTTCTCACTCTGAACAGAGGTGTCTGCAATACATACACATGTCCTTTCTTGATCAGATCCGGGAAGAATTGCAGGAAGAAAGTTATGATCAGCAGGCGTATGTGCATACCGTCCACATCGGCATCGGTGGCAACAATCACCTTGTTGTATCTCAGTGAGTCGAGTCCGTCTTCTATGTCGAGCGCAGCCTGCAGCAGATTGAATTCCTCGTTCTCGTAAACGATTTTCTTTGTCAGTCCGAACGAGTTCAATGGTTTTCCTCTCAGTGAGAATACAGCCTGCGTGTTTACGTCACGGCTTTTTGTTATGCTTCCGCTTGCAGAGTCACCCTCAGTGATGAATATCGAGCTTTCTTCCTTGCGGTCGTTCTTGGTGTCCGAGTAATGTATACGGCAGTCGCGCAGCTTGCGGTTGTGCAGATTGGCTTTCTTTGCCCTTTCGCGCGCCAGTTTTGTCACGCCGGCCATTGCCTTGCGCTCTTTCTCGCTTTCCTGTATCTTCTGCTGCATCACTTCTGCGACATCGGTGTGTATGTGCAGATAGTTGTCCACTTCGGTTTTTATGAAGTCGCCCACATACTTGTTTATGCTTACACCGCCTCCCGGTTCCATTGTCAGCGAACCGAGTTTTATTTTTGTCTGGCTTTCAAACATCGGTTCCTCTACGTTTATGGCAATGGCTGCTACCAGTCCGTTGCGTATGTCGGCATATTCATAGTTCTTGCTGAAGAACTCCTTTATTGTGCGCGCTATGTGCTCCTTGAATGCGCTCTGGTGTGTTCCGCCTTGTGTGGTGTGCTGTCCGTTGACAAATGAGTGGTATTCCTCGCCATACTGATTGGTATGTGTGAATGCAATTTCGATGTCCTCACCCTTCATGTGTATGATGGGGTAGAGGCCGTCGTTTGTCATTGTGTCGTTCAGAAGATCCTCCAGACCGTTACGGCTTAATATCCTGTGGCCGTTGTGCATTATGGTCAGGCCGGTGTTCAGGTAGGTGTAGTTTCTGAGCATTGTTTCCACATAATCGTCGTGGAAAGAATAATTCAGAAACAGCGTATTGTCCGGTTCAAAGAATATGTATGTGCCCTGTTCGTCGTTGGTGTCTTCTGTTACGTCGTCAACAAGATTTCCTCTTTCGAAGGTCAGTTTCCTTACCTTCCCGTCACGATACGAGTGTACTTCGAACTTTGAACTGAGAGCATTCACTGCTTTTACGCCCACACCGTTCAGACCTACGCTTTTCTTGAACGCCTTGGAGTCGTATTTTCCTCCGGTGTTGAGCACACTTACGGCTTCCACGAGTTTTCCCTGTGGAATACCACGGCCGTAGTCGCGCACGCTCACTCTCAGATTGTCCTCAATGTCGACTTCGATGCGTTTGCCGGCGTTCATCTTGAACTCGTCGATTGAGTTGTCTATCACTTCCTTGAGCAATACGTAGATACCGTCCTCCGGAAGCGAACCGTCACCCAATCGGCCGATGTACATGCCCGGTCTGGTGCGGACATGCTCCATGTCAGACAGATGTCTGATGTTTTCGTCCGTATATTCTACGGTTTGTATTAATTCGTTTTCGTTTGTTTCTGGCATGTTCTTGTTTTAGTCAATGACGGGATGTTTCCTTTTTCAGGAAATCTTTTTCACATAACATTTCCTTCTTTTATGCATTACGGGATTCAGAACCTCCCATTGGCTTTGTACGCCTTCGTTTGTTTCCATTTCAACCTGACTCTCGCCCCATTCAAATCCGTATTCCTGATATCTCGGAATAAGATCGGCGAACATTAGCGCGTTGGTGCCTTTGTTGCGGTATTCGGGCAACACACCCATGAGCAGCAGGTCTACGATGTTTGTCTTATGGTATTTAATGGCCCTGAGCAGATGCCACCATCCCGTCGGAAGCATGCGTCCCCGTTTGCATTTCTGCAATGCTTTCGACAGTGAAGGTATTGTTATTCCCACTCCAACGAGTTTCTTGTCGGCGTTCCAGTCCTCCACGAGAGTTATGAGGTTAAGGTCGGCCAGCGGCAGATACATTTCCACATACTGGTTTATCTGTTTCTCGGTCAGTTCGGAGAAACCGTAGAGATCCTTGTATGTTTCGTTTATGAGTCTGAATATTTTCTGTCCGTATCCCTTTTTGAATATGTCGGCACGTGTCAGTTTCTTTATGTGCAGATTATATCTTTTCTGTATCATCTGCGCAATCTTCGCGTATTTCTCCGGCACTGTATCCGGTACGTAAAGTTTGTATTCCACATATTTGTTGTCAACTTCGAAACCTCCGAGTGTCTCCATGTGTTTCGGATAATATTCGTAGTTGTATATTGTCGGCATCGTTCCGAGTTGGTCGAAGCCCCATGTCAGCATTCCTTCCGGATCAAGGTCGGTGAATCCGAGTGGTCCTACCATTTCCGTCATTCCTTTGTCCCGGCCGTAGTCTTCAACTGCTTTCAGCAGTGCGGCCGACACCTCCATGTCGTCGATGAAGTCTATCCATCCGAACCTTACACGTTTCTGCTGCCATTTTTCGTTGGCGCGGTGGTTTATTATTGCTGCTACGCGTCCCACCATATTGCCGTCCTTGAATGCCATGTAATATTCGGCTTCGCAAAACTCGAATGCCGCATTCTTGTCTTTTCTCAGTGTATTGACATCATCGGTGTACAGGTTTGGTACATCGTAGGGATTTCCTTCGTAAAGGTCATAGTGAAATTCAATGAACTTTTTAAGGTCATACCTCGATTCCACTTTCTTTATTTCTATGGATGACATTGTTTATTTTTTTATTTTATACTGAAAGTGCAAAAGTACTGAAAATCATGCTAATTACAAAAAATATGCCACATATTTATGATTATTTTCAACATGAAGCCCTGCGGGTGTATTCCCTTGTTACGGCGTTTCGGATATTATCACGAACCGTCCGTGTGCATGCTGGGTTGCGGATGCTGTCTGTGGCAGTTGTTATGCCGCGTTCCGGAGCTTTTCGTGGCGGCATATTTAGTCGTGCTCATTCTGTATCAGCAGAATCCGGTGGGATTGGCTCAGATGAAAAAATGTCGCGCTTTCAATTCCGGACAGGCGTTGCGGCATACTGAAGGAAGGGAAACCACGAGGGTATTCCACACCCTATGCTTCGGGTGATTTTCTGTCTGAGTTTTCTGTTCTACCCCAAAAAATAAGAGCGAATTTGCGGGCAGACTCTCCGTCGGACGCAAATACGCGAAAAATGAGAGCTTTACGCAATTTGTTGAATATCAATGATTTGCGTTTAAGATGGCTTTTCCGGCCGTACAAAATGCACCGTTTCGGCACGTGATATGGCCCATATCAGGGCCTGAAACGCACGATATCACACCCTGATATAGACCAAACCGGAGGCTGAAACAGGCATAATCGGAATGTAAGATTAATTATCCGGCATTCCATGGCAGGGTATGCGGCAAGATGCTCCGGACCGGAACGGGCTTTATCTTGTTGTATTTAACATTTCTTCACATCTCTTTTGCGATTTTATTTTGTCAAAAAAAAGTCAAGAAAATCCGTGTGCCCGCCGCTTGAGTTTTCTTTAAAAATGCAGGTATGGCGCGTGACGAAACACACGGGAAATATATTCCGGTTTTGCGTGATGATTTATAGTCCGTGGTAAGGTGGATTTATCATCACTTGAGGAAACGTGCTGTTATTGTTTATTCTATTCTGAGTTGTAAGTAAGTTTTCCGGTATTATATGGTACTTCATGAATAAAAACACTCACCGCAGAATTTATACCGAAGCCTCGTTATGTCGTTCATGCCGTTGTCTCAAGGATGAAATATATTATGAAACAGGGCGGCCTAAGATGAATCAGCATCCCGACCGCCCTGTTTCGTTGTCTGTGTTTATTTTATCACATCGCTATTTTCACCGATGTTTTTCCTGTTCTGACGATATACACTTCGCCGGTGGGTACCGACAGAACCGTGTTGCCGCAGCATCTTGCCGTCTTTACCGTTGCGCCCGAGAGACTGTACACGGTCACATCGCCGGTGTAGCCGCTTATTGCAATGTCGCCGTGTCCGGCTTTTGTCACGCGGCATTGTGATGTCTCGTTGTTGTCTATACCTGTCAGATCCTCCTCGACTATATTGCCGAAATCTTTCCATTCCGGCGCGTTGCGGTAAGCCTCGGCAGAGCCTATGGGCACGGTGAGTGTGGCGTTCTCTTTGCTGACACCGTATAAAGCGTAGCTTCCGACTGTGGGTGGTACAGGATTCAGCATGTTTATTTTCTTCAGATTGGAACAAAGTTGGAATGCTCCTAATTCTATTGTCTCGACTGCTCCGCCTATCGTCACTTCCTCAAGCTGTGGGCAATACAGGAACATAGATGTGCTTATGGTTTTGAGTGAGTTGCCGATGACCGCTTTTTTAAGATTACCGCATGATGATATAGCCCCGAGACCGATTGTCGTCACGGAGTTTGGAATGGTTATCGATTCGATGGATGAATTGTAGAATGCTTTTTCGTCAATCAATACAACCGAGCTGGGTATCTCGATTTCGGTGAGACTCGAAGAGGAGAACGCTTGAATACCTATCTTGGTCACAGTGTTCGGTATGGTTACGCTTGTGATGTTTTCGTTCGAGTCGAATGCGCAGGTGCCAATTGCTGTGACGGTGTATGTCTTGCCGTCATATTCCACCTGCTCGGGAATTACAATGTCGCCCGAATATCTGTGCTCCTTGTCAGGATCTGATACGGAACATGTCGGATTGTCTCCGTCCGGCGTAAGGATGTCGTAGTACAAGCCGTCCACGACAAAATCGTATTTTCCATAGTCCGATGTGTCGGCTTGTGCTGTGCCGAATGATAATGTGAGAACCATCATGGCGACAGCTTTCATGGTGTAGTGTTTTCTCATAATGGTGGTTTGTGTTGTGCCTTTTGTTCCCTGTCAGGCTTGTTGGTGTGTGGATTATAGGAACAGAAACAAAAAGACGTGGGAACATCACCTGTCTGCTCATCCCACCCTTCATGGCTCTGGCATTGCCCGATTTGTCAGGACGAGCAACGCTGAAGCCCACGCCGATATGTATGGTCATACCTGCGCACAGCCTTTTGCAGGCTGTGTCGCTCAGGTGGCATATATACATACCTTCACTGGACATCTACCGTTGCCTTGTCTTTGACAAATTTATGAACTGCCAGATTCAGAAGGGTCAAGAACAAAGCGTTACAAAGTAAACGCCTTTCCATCAATGTCCGTCACAGCCTTCCGCCCACTTCGGGCTTCAGCGTAGGTGACGGTGCAAAGATAATAAAAGTCTGGGAGAAAGCACAAATGTTATGCTTACAATTTTATTGAATATTTTTAATAGTGTCATCACTGTTATCTGTGACTTTGAGAGATCTCCGGTGATGCTACTGTTATACTACTTTTGCCACCTGTAACGGTAGTTGAACCGCCTGTTCGGTGCCGTGTCGCCGTCTGTGCAGAGCGATATTGGCGTGTCCAGACTCTGCGGATTGTCTGCCCATTTGAAGTCGAACGTCATGCTGTCGCCCGTCAGTCCCATGAGCTTCCGCGGTATTCTCAACTCCATTTCGTTGTTGTTCACAGCATAGTCTATTGTTGCTGCATCGGTCCATCGGTTGAGCTCCGCGTCATATCGTTTCAGTGTTGTCTTCCTGTCGCTCTTTACCTCGAGGTTTACAATGAAGTCATAGCCGTACCATCCTGTGTTGCTGTTTTGGTCGGCGTCGATGAGCAACAGCATCCAGTTCTTGTCTGTGTAAGGTGTCAGCGTACTGTCTGTGCGCACATAGAAGTTCACGTATTTCCTGTCTGTCGTGACCTTTGCTTCCACTATGTCGTTGCGTCCGCTGTTGTTGGTGTATTTCAGTCCTGCATATCCGTTGTGGTTGCGGTGGTAAGTGTCGCCTTTCGTGTCGAGATAATACGACTTCACGTCCTTCCATTCGTCCGTTCTGCCGTCCGGCTTCGACTTTCTCAGTCCGCTGTTCCGCGGTATTTCCCTCACGCCTTTATATTTTCTGATGTTCTCCACCATCTGCATGTAGTAGTTGTCGGTGTATTGTCCTTTCGCAGGCTGTATTGTCCGGTTGAACTCAGCGTTGTATTGGTCAACGAAATAAAACGTGTTGTTGTCGCGTCCCAGGAATGTAGTTGGTCCGGGAAGTTCCGAACCCGGAGCCTTGCCCGTTTTATATTTTCCCGCCGTCCATTCGTTCCAGTCGTTCAGGTAGATGAAGTCAGGGTCTGTCTGCAGTGCTTCGTCCCATCTGTCCTGGAAGTATATGCCGTATCCTTCGGGATTTTCCACTTCCTTTCCGAGCCACGGCACGAATGTCTTTTCCGGCATGTCCTTGTCGTTCAGTTTCGGTTCGCCGGTGCCGGGACGCCAGCTCTTGCCCGTTATCGACAGCGGGTGCTGCGCCGGAGTCACTGCCATCTGCTCCATGCGTCCGTTGTGTGTGGCCGCACGCTGTTGTGGCGATAGAGCTGCCACGCGCTTGTCGTCCATCTGATAGCCGAAACTCCAGTTGTCTTCTGTTCCTACATATCGTTGTCCGCCCCAGTCATAATATCCCCACCACATGTTTCTCATCGTGAAGAAATCCTTCACTTCACGTGTATAGTCCTTGTAGAAAGGTTCCGCGTAGTCCGCGTCGCCGTAGTGAGGATTGGAAGGGTCGGTGGCAGCATGGCTGTCGTAGTTGGGATTAGGATTCTTCACTCCGCCGCCGTTTGCGTCGAGTTCCGGTCGCATGTTGCACAGCAGCAGCGGTTTTCCGTCCCAGTAGAACCAGAAATCCTTATATAGTCCTTTCTTGTAATAGCGTTCATATACCTGCTGCGTCACCGTTATCACAGCACCGTTGTATGTCCAGAAGCACACTTTCGGTACCTGGTTGCCCTCTTTCTTCATCTCCGTCATCACCTCAAACAGCGTGTCCCACTGCTGCCAGTAGCATACGGCGTTGGTCACATCGAGTATCAGTACGTCAACACCGGCGTCGGTCAGCATCGACAGGTCCTTGCGTATAACATACTTGTCGCAACTAAGGAAATATCCGTTTTCGGGTTCTCCCCAGTGATAGCTTCCTGCTGTGCTTGGTGGTCCCCACAGTCCCGTTGTATCGTCAAAGCGTGCGTCAGGATTGCTTTCGAGCGTTTCCGTCACGTTGCGGTAGTCTTTCGATGTGTTGTGCAGGCTCTCGTCGTGCCATGTCACGTAGAATATTCCCACGGTACGTTGTTTGTCCTTCTTGGGAAGTCCGGCTTCTTGTGCAGTCGGCATTATGCGTCCAAGTGCGTCGGTAGCCACCCATGTGTCGCTCATCAGGTCCTGTGCCATAGTGTCGGTGGCCATTGTTGCCATCGCCAGTGCGGTTATTGCGGTGAATAGTTTTCTCATGCAGGTTGTGTATTTTTTGGGTTTTTATGTAAAAAGCAGGTATGTAGTAATTGTTATTTCATTTTTTCGCATATCAGTAATAAGTGTTCTCCGGACACGGTTGTGCCGAAGATGTAAGTGTCGCCGCCGTCTTTCAGTTTCAGACGTTTGCGCAGCGCATCGGCCGTAAGCGGAAAGTTGCGCACTGCCACGTTGGCCTTATCGGTGTTGGCAAGGGCACGCTTCAGTTCCTTTTTGTTCATTGTCGTGACGTCTTTTATTAGGAAGGTTCTGCCCGGGAATGCTTCCGCTGCGCCGCGTGCCACAAAAAGATGGGAGTTCGCGTCCAGTGGTGCCACGTCCTTCTTTGCTGACAGCAAGGCGAAACATCCGGCTTTCATAACCGATGCATCCGGTATGTGCAGACACATACCTTTCAGAGTTGCAGCCACGTTGCCAATGGCTGCCGCTTCAGATATGAGAGCCGCACATGCCGCAGCCTCTCCTGTTCTGTCGGTGACGGCTGTTTCATTGTCGTTAAAAGTGAAGATACTGTCGTCGTTCACGCAGAAGGTTATTCTGTTTCCGTCTTCCTGACCTGTTATTACCACGAGCAGTTCTTTGCACTCGTTGCCTGTCGACACTATGTGTATCTCGCTCACGTGTGCCATCCCTGTGTTTTCGATTTCTCTTACGGTCTGCGATATGTCGAGCATAGGTGAGAGTTTCACCATCACTGCTTTTGATTTTGTGAGCATGAGCGGCAGCATGGTCAGGACATCCGGCGTACAGTCACTTATGGCATAGGTGCGTGCTCCGTTGCCGTCGCGTCGTGCCGGGTCTATGAAAAACATTGTTGTGTGCTTAGCTTCCGGCAGATAGGTGGTGCAGTCGGCGCATACCGTGCTTACGTTGCTGAGGCCAAGTTTCATGAAATTTGTCTCTGCTATGGCGCACAACCTTTCGTTGCGTTCTACATAAATACCTCTGCCGAATTCTCTTGCCATGAATGAGAAGTCCACGCCGAAGCCGCCTGTAAGGTCGGTGAGCACGGTCTCCGTGTCTTTTGTCTCTGTCGTCCTTTCCACAATACGGTGTGCCACCTCCGCCTTATAACGCGCTGTCTGCTCCGACGAGCACTGTTCCATCGACAGATGAGGCGGATAGGTCAGTCCGTCTGTCGCCGCCCATGAGGGCAGTTTGCGCCGTGCTGTCTGCCATCCGGCTATCTGTTCGAGTGCGAAGGTGAGATCTACACCTTCCGTGCCCTGATATTTCAGTGCGAGCCGGCGCACGTCGTCGTTACGGTGAGAGGCTATGAATTCGTCAGTAGTCATTGTATGTCTGTGTATGAAATGAAAATGATTTTGTGCAGACATTAGGGCGTAGCCTTGTCTGAAAAGCTTTAGTGGTCAATATTACTGATTACAAAGATATGAACTTTTTCGCATAATAAGTACATGCAAATCCTATAAAGGCGACAAATGGCGACATCTGGAAATCTGTGTCTTGTATACTTTCACTAAACTTTCATGTCATTTGTTTGCGTGTGTCAGGATTTTTTCCGAATATTGCAGATCTGTCGTGTGGACTTTTTCGGATGTACATCCCGGGCGGACAATCTTATAAACACGGCACAGCGGTACTGTCAGGATGACATCCTTCTTTTGAAATACGGATTCACATTGTCTTCAGGACAATAGAATATCAACGATTGTCATGCAAACAATACTGATTGTAGAAGATGAAAAGAGAGTTGCCGATCTGTTGAAAATAGGATTGGAGGAAAATGGTTATCAGGCCGTTGTTGCTTATGACGGCCTGATGGGGCTCCGGCTGTTCCGTTCCGGCACATACCATTTGGTCATCTCGGACATAATCCTTCCCAAGATGGATGGCTTTGAGCTTTGCAAGGAGATACGCAAGTGCAACGAACATGTGCCCATACTAATGCTTACGGCTCTCGGTTCTGCCGACGACAAGCTCGAAGGCTTTGATGCCGGGGCCGACGACTATATGGTGAAACCTTTCGACTTCAGGGAACTTAATGCGCGTGTCCGTGTGCTTCTGAAGAGAAGCGCGGAGCGTGTGGCCACTACTCCCGGACACATCAGCTATGCCGATATTTCTGTAAATCTTGATATGCGCGAGGTCCAGCGTGCCGGCGTCACCATAAAGTTGTCTCCCAAAGAATACAATCTGTTGGTTTATATGATGGAGAATGCCGAGAAGGTCATCACGCGTGTGGAGATTGCCGAGAACGTGTGGAACACCCATTTTGACACAGGCACCAATTTCATAGATGTCTATATAAATTATCTCCGCAAGAAGGTGGACAAGGATTTTGACAGAAAACTCATTCACACGAAACCCGGAGTAGGGTTCATCTTTTCAGACAAGATATGAAGATACGTACAGCCCTGACGCTGAAAAACACATGTGCCACGGCAGCTGTGTTTCTGGCCTGCCTCACAATGATTTATATTGTGAGCGAACACACACGCAGCAAGACTTTTTTTCATGATTTAAGTGGTGAGGCAATTACCAAGGCGCATCTTTTTCTGCGCGATCAGGTCGATGCTCGCACGATGCAGTCTATCTATCTCAACAACCGCAAGTTCATCAATGAGGTCGAGGTTGCCGTTTATACCACCGGCTTCCGCATGCTTTATCATGACGCCATACAGAACGACATCATAAAGGAAGACCGTAGCATGATAAACCGCATTATCCGGGAGAAGGAAATAAAGTTTTATGTCGGCAAGTATCAGTGCATCGGCATGCTCTATCATTTCCAAGGCCGCGACTACATCATCACGGCGGCTGCCTACGACGGTTACGGTTACAACAATCTTTATGAACTTCAGAAAGCTCTTGTGGTTTTGTTTCTTGTCGGACTTTCGTTGCTGTTTGTAGTGTGCTATTTTCTTGCACGTTCCTCACTTAAGCCTATTAGAGATATTGTGAAGGAAGCCGAAACCATAACGAGTTCGCAGATGGATCATCGCCTGCCTGTGAGAAACGCTCACGACGAACTCGGCGAGCTTAGCATAGCCTTCAATTCCTTGCTCGACCGTCTGCAGATATCGTTCGATTCGCAGAAGATGTTTGTCAGCAACGTGTCGCACGAACTGCGCACACCGTTGGCCGCGCTTATTGCCGAGCTCGACCTTTCCCTGCAAAAAGAACGTAGCGGCGAGCATTACCGCCGTGCCATTGAGAATGCCCTTAGCGACGCCCGCCGTATGACAAAGCTCATAGACGGACTGCTCAATCTGGCAAAGGCCGACTATCAGAAAGAACAGATACGCATGAAGGAGATAAGGCTCGACGAGCTTTTGCTCGATGTGCGCAGCTACATACTCAAGGCGCATCCGGAATATAAAGTCAACATCCTGTTCGAACAGGAGGATGCCGACGACGACCGGATGATAACCGTCATGGGAAACGTGTATCTGTTAAGCATCGCCTTCTCAAATCTCATTGAGAACAACTGCAAGTATTCGGCCGACAAGACATCGTTCGTGCAGATTTCATATTGGGACCGTTTTACCGTCGTTCGTCTTTCTGATGATGGCATCGGTATGACCGACACCGACAAGGAAAAACTGTTCACTCTTTTCTATCGCGGCAACCACGAGACAAATGTCGAGGGTCACGGCATCGGCATGACTCTTTCGCATAAAATCATATCCTTGCATCAGGGCCGTATAGATGTTCATTCAACACATGGTGAAGGTACTACGTTTGTTATAGAACTTCCACATGTCTGATGTGTTTTCATCATCCCGCTCCGTGTGTATTGCTTTTCGGTTCGGAGAAGATTTTTTCTAATGATTTTCTAATAGCGTTCTAATACATTTCTAACAGCCACTCCGATTGTTTCTGTTTACTTTTGCGCCGTTGAAAAATTAAAGTATTAACCAGACAAAAGTAGAGAACGATGTGGAAGAAAAGAAAAGGCAATTTAGTTTTTGCTTACGATACCGCGAAGGTATTCATGGCAGCGACGCAGCCGCTTGTCTCTGTTTACAGTTTATTTCAGACGTCCAGAATAGGACTGCGTGCCGAAGAAGTCGAACGCAGACGGTCGGTCTTCGGACGCAATGAGGTGGAGCACGAAAAGAAGAAGAATCCCTTTTCCACTTTCATAAAGGCTTTCATCAATCCGTTCATAGGTGTGCTCACGGTTCTTGTGGTGGTGTCGTTTATCCTTGATGTGCTCACGGCCGAACCGGGTGAGCAGGACTGGACTGCAATTATCATCATTTCGGTCATGGTTGTTTCGAGTTCCATTCTCAAGTTCAGACAAGAGTGGAAGGCTGGAGTTTCGAGCGAGGCGCTGCTCAGAATGGTTACCAATACCTGCTATGTGAGGCGTGCGGGTAATCATGATGAAGAGATCGACATATCCGAACTTGTGCCGGGCGACATTGTGATGATTGCTGCAGGCGACATGATACCTGCCGATATGCGCATCATTGAGGCAAAAGACCTGTTTGTGAGCCAGACATCGCTCACGGGAGAGTCCAACCCGATAGAAAAACATCCGCATGCACTGAAAGGCATGACGGCCGATAAGAGCATAGCCGAACTCGATAACATCTGTTTCCTTGGCTCTAATGTGGTCAGCGGTTCCGCAACTGGAATAGTGTTCGCAACCGGCAACGACACTTATATGGGTTCTATTGCCAAAGGCATCACCGGTCACCGTGCAGCCACTGCTTTCGATAAAGGCATCAGCAGGGTGAGTTTTCTGCTCATACGTTTCATGCTTGTGATGATTCCTTTCGTATTTCTCGTGAACGGTTTCACAAAAGGCGACTGGCTGGAGGCATTCATATTTGCCGTTTCCGTGGCGGTGGGTCTCACCCCGGAAATGCTTCCGATGATAGTCACTGCCAATCTTTCGAAAGGGGCCGTGGCCATGTCGCGCAAGAAAACCATTGTGAAGGATCTTAACGCCATACAGAATTTCGGAGCGATGGACATATTGTGCACGGACAAGACGGGAACGCTCACTTGCGACCAGATTGTGCTTGAGAAATACATCAACGCCGACGGGAGCGATGACGATGACAAGCGCATACTGCGGCATGCCTATTTCAACAGCTTCTTTCAGACGGGCTTAAAGAATCTTATGGACAAGGCCATCCTGTCGCATGTAAGGGATCTTTCGCTGGAATATCTGAAAGACGATTACAGAAAAGTGGATGAGATACCGTTCGACTTCACCCGTCGTAGAATGTCGGTGGTGGTGGAGGATAAGGCCGGCAAGCGTCAGATTATAACAAAGGGAGCCGTTGAGGAGATGCTCGCCATCTGCTCGCATGCCGAGTATAAGGGTGCGGTGCATCCACTTACGCCGGAACTGAGGGAGAAGGCACTGGAGATAAGCGGTCGTATGAACAGACAGGGCATGCGTGTGCTTGCGGTAGCGCATAAAAGTTATCTCAGCAAGGACCGTGACTTCAGCGTTGCCGATGAGAGCGGCATGGTGCTTATCGGCTATCTTGCCTTTCTCGATCCACCTAAACCCTCGGCAGCAAGCGCCATACGCCAGTTGCACGAGCATGGCATAGAAGTGAAGATACTGTCGGGTGACAACGATGCTGTGGTGCAGACCATAGCCCGTCAGGTAGGCATAGACACGAGTTGCGCGGTCAGCGGACCTGAACTTGAACACATGGATGCCTCAGAGCTGCGCAAGGCAGTACTGCGCACAAAGGTATTTGCCAGACTGACACCCGACCAGAAGACTCTTATCATATCGCTGCTTCAGGAACAGAACCACACCGTAGGCTTCCTTGGCGACGGCATCAACGACGCTGCCGCGCTGCGTCAGTCAGACATCGGCATATCTGTTGATTCGGCCGTTGACATAGCAAAGGAAAGTGCAGACATCATTCTGCTTGAGAAGGACCTTATGGTGCTCGAGGATGGCGTGCTGGAAGGAAGACGTACGTTTGGCAATATTACCAAATACATCAAGATGACGGCAAGCTCCAACTTCGGCAATATGTTCAGTGTGATGGCTGCCAGTGCGTTCCTGCCGTTCCTGCCTATGCTGCCCATACATCTGCTCATTCAGAATCTGCTCTACGACATATCGCAGACTGCCATTCCGTTCGACCGTATGGACGCTGATTATCTGCGCCGTCCGCGCAAGTGGGATGCTTCCGACCTGAGCCGGTTCATGATTTTCATCGGTCCGATAAGTTCCGTATTCGACATTGCCACTTATCTTGTCATGTGGTATGTGTTCGGCTGCGACTCGTCCGCCCATCAGTCGTTGTTCCAGTCTGGATGGTTTGTGGAGGGACTGCTCTCACAGACACTCATCGTGCATATGATACGTACGCGCAGAATTCCGTTCGTGCAGAGCCGTGCGTCGTGGAAGGTCAGCACGATGACTCTGCTCATAGTGACGGTCGGTATCCTCATTCCTTTCACGCCGTTGGGCGGTGCAATAGGTCTGGAACCTCTGCCTTTGGCCTATTTCCCGTGGTTGTTGGGCATACTGCTGTCATACTGTGTGCTGACGCAGATTGTGAAGAACTGGTATGTAAGACGTTTTGTGAAATGGCTTTAACCGGTGGAAAAGTGTCATGAGACATATGTTTTTGATTTTTGTTATGACGGCGGCTGTCTTTGGCAGCCGCCTTTCGGCTCAGGACGTCAGACTGAGCCACACTACCGAATTGCAGACCGCCTTCCGCGGTAGTTGCAACTGGGTGAACATGTTGCGTACAGACTGCAGTCTCCCTTTGGGCCGGCATCTGAACGCCAGTCTTGCTTCCGTCAGTATAGCACGGACATCTTCAGAGCGGTTGTTGTCCGACCGGCAGGTGTTCTCCAATATAGATGAAGCCAGTCTTCCCTTTGCTCCTGCCGTGCTTGGGTTGGAGTGGAAAGACCGCAGGGTGGCGTTGTTCCTGGGCATACGCAATGTCAATGAGGATTATTTCACGTCGCCGTGCGTCTCTCTGTTCACAAACAGTTCGTGCGGCATATTTCCCACGATATCGTCCAATTATCCTATAGCCAACTATCCGGTCGCCGCAGTAGGCGCGGATGTGAAGATAGACTTGGGACAATGGAGTGTTGAGGCTTCTGTTTATAACGGAACGGGCCACAACCGTCTTACGGGTCGTGAGAATGTTTTCCGCATATGTCCTGCTCACGACGGTGTGTTCGGCATGATGGCGGCGGGATATGAGAATGATGGCTCGTGCTGTTATGCGGGCATGGCCGTTTATCACGGAGTTCCTGCTGCCGACAGTGTGGAGACGGACAGGACGGCGATGTCGTCCGCCCAAGGGCTTTACGCCACATTGTGGGGCTACGCCGAACTGCGGGTCGGCCGGCATATGCACGTTCTTGCCCAGTGTTCGGGCAGCACGGTGACCGATGGCTGCCGTATGTATGCAGGCGGTGGGGTGGTGATGGAGCGGGACCGGGTGTGCGGCGGACTGTTTGCCGGATATGCCGGTTACGGCAATGAGAGTGAGCTGGCCTGTGAGGCTACGTGCCGTATAGACTGTGCGAAGAACGTATATGTGCAGCCCGCCGTGCATTTTGTGAGAAACTCACACGAGTGCGGTGTGGCGGCAATGTTGAGACTCGGCTTCAGTTGCAACTGGCATCTGTGACAATTGCAACCCGGTTGCACCGCTTTTGAGCTAATTTTGCCTGCAGAAACATAAACGAGAAAATATGTGTGAACATCATCATCATACTCATGTGTGGCCGATAATGGTGTCGGCCGTCATGCTAGCCGGCGGACTTGTAGCCTCGGGTGCAGGCGTTGCGTGGTTTGAAGGTATAGTGGCGCTGTTGTGGTATCTTGCAGCTTTCCTGCCGGTTGGTTCGGGAGTGGTGCGCTCGGCTGCCGTGCATGCCTCTCACGGCGACGTGTTCAACGAGTTCATGCTCATGGCTCTTGCTTCGGCCGGTGCCTTTGTCATAGGCGAATATCCCGAGGCGGTGGCAGTGATGCTGCTTTATCAGGCAGGCGAGATGCTGCAACATCGCGCCGTGGAACGCGTGCGCCGCAACATAAGCAGCATGGTGGCGTTCCGCCCCGACCGTGCTTCGGTGGTGAGAGACGGCGGTGTGGTGATGTGCACACCCGAGTCGGTGGCAGTGGGCGAGACCATAGAGGTGAGGCCCGGTGAGCGTGTACCTCTCGACGGCGAGCTGCTTACGGCCGACGCTCCGTTTGACACCTCGGTGCTCACGGGCGAGTCGCTGCCGCGTGTTATTGCTACGGGCGGCGAGGTGTCGGCCGGAATGATAGCCACGGGCAACGTAGTACGTCTGCGTGTGATACGCCCGGCGGGCGAGTCGGCCGTGGCACGCATACTCAGGCTTGTGGAGGAAGCGTCGGCCCGCAAGGCTCCTACCGAGCTGTTCATCCGCCGCTTCGCACGCATATATACGCCTGTGGTGTTCGGCCTTGCGGTGCTGGTGGTGCTTGTGCCGTGGTTGTGCAGTCTTGCAGGTGTGTGCGGTCAGTATGACCTCGGTCTTTGGTTCGGCCGCGCACTCATATTCCTTGTCATATCGTGTCCGTGCGCTCTCGTCATCAGTGTGCCCCTCGGCTATTTCGCAGGTATAGGTGCTGCGTCGCGTCGTGGCATACTGTTCAAGGGCGGAGGAAGCATTGACGCCATAGCAGGTGTTGACACCGTGGCGTTCGACAAGACCGGCACACTCACCCACGGACGCTTCAGTGTGCGTCGTGTGGAGGGACTTTCAAACTCCGACCTGGCCATGGTGGCAGCCATGGAGCGTTCGTCAACGCATCCCGTGGCACGCGCCATAGTGGAATATGCCGGACATTTTGCTCCGCCGGCCGCCATGCCCGACGTCAGAACCGTGGCCGGCTACGGTCTGGAAGCCGGCAACTGGCTCGCCGGCACGCCCCGTCTGCTTGTACGCCACGGCATAATCGTGCCCGAACTGCTGACAGACGAGCAGGGAACAATAGTCGCTGTTGCCGCCGACGGCGCGTACAAGGGTTGCATAATACTGGGCGACACGGTGCGTTCAGACGCCCGCGAAGCCATTGGCAGTCTGGGACTGCACACCGTGATACTGTCCGGCGACCGCCAGACTATTGTTGACGACGTGGCTGAAGCAACGGGTGCCGGCCGTGGTTACGGCGATCTGTTGCCGGGCGGAAAGGCCGAATACATAGCCTCGATGCAGCGCGACGGTCACAGGGTGGCGTTCGTCGGCGACGGCATCAACGACGCGCCGGTGCTCGCCACGAGCGATGCGGGCATAGCCTTCGGAGCAGGCAGTGCCGACATGGCAGTGGAGACAGCCGACATAGTGATACACAGCGAACGGCTGACGAAGATAGGCGAGGCCATAGCTGCCGCACGCCGCACGCGCCGCATTGTGAAACAGAACATCGTGATGGCCATAGGTTTCAAGGTGATGGTGATGCTGTTGGGTGTGTTCGGAGCGGCCAACATATGGATGGCAGTATTTGCCGACACCGGCGTGGCACTGCTTGCCGTGCTCAACTCGATGCGCATTTTTTCGCAGCCGCGCGGCCATAAGGCGTGAAAACATTTTGTAATGTGCGTTTATTTGGCTAACTTCGCAGCATGATACGTTGAAAACTCCTGACATATCACACCTGAAACAATGACCGACGAACAATTCTATCTTGATAAACTGAAGCACCGCGGCATACGCCCTACGGCCACCCGGCTGCTCATTCTGCGCGAGATGATACGCGGCGACGAAGCCGTTTCGCTGCCCGACATGGAGCGTTATCTGCCCACAGTAGATAAATCCACCATATCGCGCACGCTCTCGCTGTTTCTGCTCAACCGCCTTGTGCACGTCATAGACGACGGTTCTGGCTCGCTCAAATATGCTGTCTGTTCAGACGACTGCGACTGTTCGGTGGAGGACGAGCACACCCACTTCTACTGCACCTCGTGCCAGCGCACCTTCTGTCTGAAGCAGATAGCCGTGCCGGTGGTGGATCTGCCGCCCGGATTCACGCTGTCGAGCATCAACTATGTGCTCAAGGGACTGTGTCCGGAGTGTGCGGCCGGCGAGCGGTGAGAGCGTGGCTGAAACAATGGTAAACGCCCGGAAATTGCATAATTATGCAATTCTGAAAGTAAAAAATTTTGACAAAAATTTTTTGTGAAATAGAAAACGAGCGGCTGCGGGAAAGGCTTTTCCGCAGCCGTTTTGTGTATGCGCCACTGTGTGCGATGCATTTGCGGAAAGCACTCTTTTGTTCATTGGATTATGAAAAGCACCGTTCCGGTTTGCATTAAAGCCTTTATCAGAGTACGGAATGGACATTATCAGGGTGCGAAATGAACGGTATTAGGGCATGAAACAGACCGTTTCATGCCCTAATACTGGCTATATTGTGACGCGCGGAAAATGATGTCGGAAGTGGGCTGTAGCTAAATTATTGATAGTCAAAGCATTGCGTAAAGTCTCTGAGAATCGCGTATATGAATCCGCGGACACTTTTGTCGCCGGCGTTGGCACTCTCGTGAAGTTGACGTTGAATATTTATGCAATACCCCCAAACGCTTTTGTATAAATATGCAGAGTCGGTTTGTACCTTCACGACAGACAATAGAATGTGGCGGAAAGGCTTTTATTTTGCGTGTGACAATAAGAAAAACACCGGCGGCATGATTCATGCGTCACCGGTGTTTTATGCTGTCAGGCGAGGCGTAACGGGCCCGGCGCCTGACCGTATGGTATGAATCTTATTTCAGATTCTTGAACAGCATCTGTGAGAACATTGTGAGATATATGCGCCAGTTGCGCCAGAGATGACCTCCGTCGTTCTCGTAGTATTCGTATTTATAACCCTTCTCGTCGAAATATTCGCGCAGAATCTTGTTAGGTTCGTACAGGAAGTCGTCCTTGCCTATGGCTATCCAGTAGAGCTC
This sequence comes from Prevotella sp. HCN-7019, assembly GCF_037890215.1. NCBI lineage: Bacteria > Pseudomonadati > Bacteroidota > Bacteroidia > Bacteroidales > Prevotellaceae > Prevotella > Prevotella sp. HCN-7019. The sequence continues at coordinate 671,922 of NZ_JBBKBO010000001.1, forward strand.
GGGCTTGCTGTCGAAGAGCTTCTGCAGCAGATCGCATGTCTCCTTGTCGGCTCTCAGTTTTTCGGCAAAGTTGCTCAGGTCCATGTTGCCCCTTATCCACGGAGCGGCGGAGAACAGACCGTAGTAGTCGAACGTTTCGGGATAGAGCATCGATACGCCGAAGGTGTGGCCGCCGCCCATTGACAGTCCGCATACGGCGCGGCCTTCGCGTTTCTTTATGGTGCGGTAGTTGTTGTCGATGAAGTTCACTATGTCCATGAAGCTTTCCTCCATTGAGGCCTTGGCTTTTGCCTTTATGGTGTAGTGGCCCGGTATGTACATGCCCGCCGACCATTCGCCCGGAGCTGCGCTGCAGTTGGTGTTGCCGTTGGGCATTACGACGATCATCGGCTTGGCCTTGCCTGCGGCGATGAGGTTGTCGAGTATCTGTGTGGCGCGGCCCAGTTCGCTCCATGCGTTCTCGTCGCCGCCCATGCCGTGCATGAGATACATGACGGGATAGCGTTTCTTGCCGTCATATCCGGCCGGAGTATAGACGGTGAGGCGGCGCTTGAGGCCCAGCGTGGGGCTGTCATACCACACTTTGGCTACAGTTCCGTGCGGTACGTTGTTCACACTGTAGAGCGATCCGCGGTCGCCTTTCTCCTTAGAGACGATGAACAGGCTTGAGTAGGTAGTTATGTCGCGGTTCATGTATGTGTTGGACGGATCGACCATGCGCATGCCGTCAACGTTGAAGCTGTAAGAGTATAGCTCCGGTGCGAGCGGTTTGGTGGTGACTGTCCACATGCCCTTGTCGTTCTTTGTCATCGGTAGAGTCATGCCGCTTATCTGGTTGAAGTCGCCCGATACCTCCACTTTCTGTGCGTTGGGTGCGAAGAGGTTGAATGTTACGCTGCCGTCGGCGTTCTCCACCGGCGATACGGCCGAGGCCTTGTCCCACAGGGCCTGCTGTGCCATGGATGCCACGCTTAGTGCCATTCCGGCCAAAAGGATTGTCAAACGTTTCATATTTGTCTTGTTTTCGTTTTGTTATTGGTATAAGTATGTTTGTGTTTTCGTGTCATTGCTGTGCGCCGAGTCTGCGGCGGCAGTCCTCGAGAATGGCCGTCAGCTCCTCGACGGTTGTGGCGCGGAGCATTGCTATGCGTGTCTGGCGGAAGTCGGGTATGCCTTTGAAGATTGGCGTGGAGGCAAGATGGCGGCGGGTGTGTAGTATGCCGCGGTACTCGTCGATGCGTTCCACGTTGATGTGGAGCTGTTCCTCGAGAATGTCAATCTTGCGGTCGAGGTCGAGCGAAAGGTCCTGCGGACGGCCGTCGAGATAGTCGCGCATCTCCTTGAATATCCACGGGCGACCGAAGGTGGCACGTCCCACCATGACGGCATCCACGCCGTAGTCGTTGAAAGCGCGCTCGGCCTCTTCCGGCGATGTTATGTCGCCGTTGCCTATGATGGGTATGTGTATGCGCGGATTGCGCTTCACCTCGCCTATGAGCGTCCAGTCGGCGTTGCCGGTGTACATCTGTGCACGGGTGCGGCCGTGTATGGTGAGCGCCTGTATGCCGCAGTCTTGAAGCTGCTCGGCAAGGTCGGTTATGATGAGGTGGCTGCTGTCCCATCCCAGACGGGTCTTGACGGTGACGGGTGTGTGTACGGCTTTGACCACCTGGCGCGTTATGTCGAGCATGAGTGGAATGTTCTGCAGCATGCCCGCACCGGCTCCCTTGCCCGCCACTTTCTTGACGGGGCAGCCGAAGTTGAGGTCGATGACGTCGGGATGTGCCTCTTCCACTATCCTGGCTGCCTCCACCATGGCGTCGGTGTCGCGGCCGTATATCTGTATGCCTACGGGCCGTTCGTCGTCGCTTATGTTGAGTTTGTTGACTGTTGATTTGATGGAGCGTACGAGAGCCTCGGCGCTTACAAACTCAGTGTAAACCATTGAGGCGCCGAAACGCTTGCAGAGCTGACGGAAGCCGATGTCTGTCACGTCTTCCATCGGGGCAAGAAACAGAGGTCTGTCTCCGAATTCTATGTTTCCTATTTTCATTGTCTGTTGTTTTATTGCAGAAGATGATAAGTGCCGCCGGCGTACATTTTGACCACGCCTTTCATCTCGAGCGAGAAGAGCAGTGCCGACATGCGCTGTACGGGGATGCCTGTGCGCACGGCGAGCATATTGATTTGCATGTCGTTGGTCTTGGCGAGCGTCGAGACGATGAGCTGCTCGTCGTCGGTGAGTTCGGGAAAGAGCTGGCGCTCGATGCCTTGCTGGCGGGCGTCGCGCAGGGCGGAGTCGTTGTCCCACGTCATGGCGGCGGCAAGGTCGGCGGCGCAGGTTATGAGTGCCGCTCCGTTGTCGCGTATGAGGTTGTTGCAGCCTTCGCTGTAGGTCATTCCCACCGCTCCGGGGAAGGCGAACACGTCGCGTCCGTAGCTCTGGGCTATGCCTGTGGTGATGAGTCCGCCGCCGTGGCTGGCGCTCTCCACGAGAAGTGTGGCGTCGGCCATGCCTGCCACGATGCGGTTGCGGCGCACGAAGTTCACCTTGTCGGCGTTGGTGCCGGTGAGAAACTCGGTGATGAGGCCGCCCCGGGTGAGCATCTCGCGTGCCGTGTCCCTGTGGCTTGAGGGATAGATGGTGTCGAGACCGTGGGCAAGGACGGCGGCAGTGTCGAAGCCCGAGCGCAGGGCGTTGCGGTGGGCGCAGATATCCACGCCGTAGGCAAGGCCGCTTATGATGAGCACGTCGGGGCATATCTGCCGCAAGTCGTCGCAGAAGCGGCGTATGAGGTCCTGACCGTAGGATGTGCAGTGGCGCGTGCCGACGATGCTCAGGACGCGTGCGCGGTTGAGGTCGGCGGTGCCTTTGTAGAACAGCATGAGCGGAGCGTCGTCGCACTCACGCAGCCGCGACGGATAGCGCGTGTCGTTCATCGTGAGCGGTGTGATGCCGTGGGCCTCGTCATACTCCAGCTCTGCTTCGGCGCGTCGCAACGGTTCGCTCACGTCTTTCAGCGCGTCGATGAGGCGCTGTGTGGCGTCGGGCAGCACGTCGCGTATGTCGTCACGGTGGTCCATTACAGCCGTGGCGGAGCCGAGACGCCGGTATAGCTCGAGCATTCCGGCGAGGCTGAAGTAGTTGATGCGCGTGAGCGCTATGGTGTTGATTATTTCCTGTGAGTTGTCCATCGGCACATTGCTGTTGCGGTTTGCGTTGCCGGCATCACGTCCGGCTGTGTGCTGCGTGCGGTTGTTTAGATGTATTTGGCGAAGGCGCGGTCGTAGTCGTCGCTGTTGCCCAGGCGGCCGTTGATGAGGCACACCAGTTCGACAGTGGCGCGGAAGCACAGGCGCTCGTCGCTCTTGCGGAATATGTCCTGATTGAAGATGTAGCGCAGACCCTCCTTGTGCATCGCCAGGCGCGAGATGAACACGTCGTCGCAGCGCAGCGGAGTCTTGTACTGGAGATTCATTCGTGCCACCACGGCATCGACTCCCTTCTCGTGGAGTTTTGAGAAACTCACTCCGAGCGATGCGAGAAACAGATGTCGTGTGTGCTCGGTGTAGTGCAGATAGTTCGCGTTGTTCACTATGCCCTGGATGTCGCACTCATAGTCGCGGACCTCCATCTCGGTTTCAAATATGTATTCCATTCTTATCGTTGTTTTCTTTATCGGTTGCCGTATCAGCAGGCGTTGTGCTGCGTTGTTTAAGATATTCGTATCCGAAACGGCAGCGCAGGCAGTCCTTGCGGTCGCAGTAGTTTTTCTTCAGTTGTATGAGCGCCTGTGTGTCGCCGGCGTTCTGCACTTTCAGTCCGCATTCCTCCCACATGCGCACTATGTTGTTGCGTTCGGGCGCGAGCTGTTCGAGGAAATCGGTGGCGCGCCAGCACATTTCTTCAGACGATTTGTGGCGTCCGTAGGCAAACAGCATCGGCACTACGGTGTTGATGATGAGCAGGTCGATGGACTGTCGGGAGAGGCTTTTCGCACTCTCGCGGCTGGCATGACCGAAGGTGTAGTGGGTGCGCCAGTAGAGCGTTACGGACGTTGTGAGCATGTGGCGCGCGTCGTCTATGGTGTCGCATCCGGCTATAAGGCTGAGACCGGCACGGCGCGAATGGTAGAGCGATGCGAGCTGCGCGATGCGTATGTGGGGGAAGTTCTGCGGGCGGAGACGCAGGAATTTCCATAAACGGAAGTCGATGGGGTGGAGCGAGAACTTGTGGGCAAGATACTGATATTCGCGGCTCAGACGGACGAAATAGTCGTCGGCGAGTGCCGCCTCGCGCTGGCGTTCGGGCATGGCGTCGGCAGAAAGCAGTCCGGCCTGGCCTAGAAAAAGTGCCTCGGTCTGGAATATGTCGTCGCGGTGACGGCCGATGTGCATCATCGGCATGTTGAGAGCCCACGTCTCGAAGGCTTCGCTGTTGACACCGAAACCGTAGTTACGTGCCAGGGTGACGAAGAAGGCGTCTTCCCATGATCCGTCGCAGCGTTTCACACGTTCGGCTATCGCTTCTGTCTTCTGTTCAAGACGTTCGGTCTGAAGTGCGCTCATCCATGAATGAACGGTTATGGATGGCAGGGTGGGGATGAGCCTGTGGCAGGGCGGATACTTATCCTCGTGGAGCAGACGCTCGTAGTTTGACGTGACGCTTTCGGGCACGTCGAGCTGCATCTGCGGCAGTGTGTTGCCATGGCTTGTCCTTACTTCGGAGTCTATTGTCTTTGCAATATGGAGTATCACGTTGTCGTAGCGAGGGTCACGGTCGTGTCCGTGAGCGTACCAGTCGGACGACTTTTCGTGTATCTCGATGTTTCCCACCCACATGGTGCCGCCTATCTTCACTTTGGCGTTGAAGAAGTCGGGACCGGCATCGCTGTTGTGGAGACCCGGATCGATGACTTCCACGCTGAGGTCGTCGGTTGTCTCGAGCCTTCTAAGCGGAAAAAGCTTGTGTTTCCATATGTAGTGGAGGAGTAGTTCCATATATAGCAAAGACGAAAAGGAGTGATACAAAGCTACACAAAAAATCCCGAACTATCGACAGTCCGGGATTTTTTTCTTGATGAATATTCGTTCTTTGATTATTTCTTCAATACTTTCACGGTTTTGCCGTCGGCCTGACGGATGATGTAAAGACCTTTCTGTGACATGTTGTTAACGCGCTGTCCGTTTACGTTATAGATGGCAGCAGTGCCTTTGCCTGTTGTTGTCTCAATCTTGTTGATGCCTGTTGTTGTAGCACCTGTGATGTTGAGAGTGTAAACATTTGTTGTCTGGAGGTCGTTAGATGTGACTGTTATTGTAACTTTCACGCCTCCGTCAACATCTTCAACGCTCTTTGTAACATAAGCACCCTGACCGTCTGAAACAGCTTCGATATCGTCAACGCTGATTGCGCCTTCGGCTGTGAGATCGTAGTTGAACTCGTCTTTGTTGAAGCCTTCAACGTCAGCACCCTTTACTTTCAGTGAAGCAAGCTGTGAGTTGTAAACGAGTGAGAGGTCGTCAATGATAAGAACGTCGGGATTATTTGCTGATGAACTTGCCACACCCGGCTGTGCGTTGGTTGACATAGTAACGAGGATGGCTTTTGTCTCAGCATTGTTTGTTGCGAAAGAAGCGTAGTCGAACGGAATTGTGAGTTCCTGCCACTCGAAGCCTTTGCTCTCAATCTTGTCGTTCTTAGCTTTTGCAACGATGTTTGTATAGGTCTTGTCTTCCGGATCCTGATAGTATGTACCGTCTGTGATGGTTGCGCTTATTGTTGCGTATGGGTAAGTTTCATTTACCTCTCCCTGCTGATACTTCACCCAGACCTTGATAGCGTCAGGCTGGCCGTTCAGCAGTGTGTAGAATGGATCGCCGTTGCCGTCAACATCTTTGTTGGTCAGATCGAGGAATGAGTTGTTTTTTGTGTCGGTTGCAGTTAATCCTGCTGCTTTGAGCCGACCGGTTGTGATAGTTCCGTTTGCCGGCTGGAAACCAAGAACTATTCCTGATACGACTTTCACACTTTTCTTTCCTGTTGTACCCGGACGAACGTCATCTGATATATAAGTGTGAGTGTTGGAGCTTACTGCAGAGGCAAGACTTCCGGTGCTGCTCATGAATGAGTGCCATGCGTTTGGCTCATCGCTTTCGTACTTTTTATTGAATGCACCTGTATATGTGGCTTTGTGGAAGAGTTCGAAGTCAGAGTTTGTTATCTGATAACCACCGTTTCCGAATACAACTTTGATATTCATTTCCGAAAAGTAGATGTTGATTACGGTGTAGAACTTGTCGCCACGTATCTCACCAACAAGGTTTACTGGTATAAGTTCTCCTGTTGCAGAGAGTATTGGTCCCAACCACTGTCCTGCGAAGTTTGGATCATCACCTTCGGCTATTGTTATTTCCTGATTTGTCTTAAGTGTTGTCACCTCGCCATTGGCAGTTGCGCCAACATTCTCAAGTACGATGGTTCCTACAGGCATTGGTTCGCCTTCCATGTACATAACGAAGTTTTTCAGACTGAGAGTATATCCGTTCTCACCTTTGTCTTCGATTGAGATTGTGTTCTCTGTCGGTGTCGCCTGTACTCCGTTGACAGTGACAGTCATAATGTCTTTGTAGTCTGTTGCCATAGCAGATACGGCAAAAGCAACCATTGTCAGTAATGAAGTAAAAATTTTTTTCATCCTAAAAATCCTTTAATTAATTTAGTTTGTATGTTAAACCTATTGTTCCGTAGATCGGGTAAAGTGTCTGTTCTATTGTCTTGAAGTTCTCTTTGAATACTCCGGACAGTCCCCATGAAAGGTCGAAATAGGCTCCGAAGCGGCGTGAGAAATACCAATCTGCGCCCAAATCAACACCAAATTGCCATTTGCGCATGTAGTCGGAGAAATCGTATGTACCGCGTGAGGCTTCGTCTGTTCCCAATTCTATTTTCTCACCGGTGGGATCACCTACGCGCAGATAACCGTCGTAGGCGTAGCCATCGAATTTGTTCGAAAGAAGATAAGAGAAATATGGGCCGAACTTTACTCTTACTTTGTCATTGATGTCATATGTTGCCTGTAATGGAAGTGTTACCATCCATTCCTCTACTTTTGATACCACCTGACCGGTGAAGACACCTTTCAAAGACTCACCACCCTGACGCATCTCCATGCTGTAGTTCTTTACACGGGCATCGGTGTTCATTCCTTTGTTCTCAATGTGGAATCCGCCAATAAGTCCCCATTTGCCGTCGATGGGTTTGTAAGCATCGAGGCCGATAGTAGTATTTACTTTGATGGTATATTTTGACAGACTTCTGATGGTTGCCGGCATGCCGATCGGAGCAGTTCCTCCGATATTGTAACCAAGACGACCGTAGTATGTCAGGTTGTCGAAAATACTGCCACATACGGCATTGGACACACCTGCTATGAGGAGGAATAGTATCAGAATGGATTTGTTATAATTCATTTTCATCTTTTTTGTTATTCTGTTGTTTCACAAATAACTCTCACTTTGTCCACAAACATCGTACTGCCGATAGCTCCTTCGAAGTTAGCTCCTTCTATGCTTGATGAGAATACCACTGCAAGATTGTATCCGTAGTTGTTGAGCAAAGACTCGTCCACTTCCTGTGTATAATTGAAATCCACTTCAAACTCTGTCCATGTATCAGTATTCTCAACTTTGTCGAGTCGCGCGATTGCCACTATCTGCGGGCTTGTCAACACATTGTCACCATACAGCACCACGGGATTGCCGTTACTGTCGGTGTTTTTATAGAGCACAGCATAAATATCTCCAGTGTCTGTCTTGCCTTCAACAGGTTTTCCGTATTTGTCCTGATATACAGCTCCCGGTTTATATTTATAATTTCCCATGAGTTTTACAGGTTTCTTTCCTGTAGTGTATTTCAGTCCGAACATAGTAGCTTTCATCGCTCCTCCGGGCTGGATTGCTACTGTGGCATCGAAACGTCCGATGAAGAGATTGCCTGAGGCGATGCGCATGTTCTTGAGTGCTCCAAACGGACCCGTGTCAGATGTTGTCAGTTTAACGGCAGAGCCATCCAGTCCGTCAACCCATGGTGTTGTGGGATATTCCTCTGGCTTCGCAGTCGGTCGGCTGACAGCAAAACCCGGATTGCCGGTTGCCCAGTTGTAGGCTTCGGTTCCGTCAGGGTTCAGATCGCTCCAGATATAATATTTGCTCTTGGAGTTAAGAGCGTATCTTTCGAAGTCGTAGTAGATAGTGTCGCTAACAGTCTGTGTCTGAATATTTACCGATACATAATATTCGCGGCTCCACTGCCCGTCTTCCGATGTCACAGTGTATTTTACCGGACCATTGGAGAAGTCCTGCACAGAACCGTTTCCCGGCACAATAGTCGCACCCTCAGTTATTCTGAAACGTGGAGCAATTGCTGTCAGATCAGTTTCCTTCCTTACTTTGAAGTCGATATTATGTTCGTTGTAAAGAACTTTGATCAGTGAGTCTGACGCATTGAAAAACATTTCTTCGGGATTGTCTGCATGAATGTATGCCTCTTCAATGTCGCATTCTGCATTTAATGGTTCGTCTTTAAAACATGACGAAAGCATTCCGCAGCATACGACGGACATCAATAATACGTATGGGCTTCTCATTATTATAATTAAAAAAACGGTGTAAAGGTAAGAAAAAAACTCATTACATCCAAAAGTTTTTATAAAATATGGCTACTTTTTACTTATATATCCTAATAAATGTCACGAATGTGACAAATAATTAATAACTTTGCATAACTGTAATTTTTTATCTATTATGAATATAGCATTGATTGGTTACGGCAAGATGGGCCACATGGTAGAGGCCATTGCAAAAGCCCGTGGCCACCGTATAGTAAGCATTATCGACGTTGATAATCTTTCCGATTTTGACAGTGAGGCATTTGCATCGGCCGATGTAGCCATTGAATTCACAAATCCTACTTCCGCTTATGACAATTATCTGAGAGCTTTCAAGCACAATGTGAAGGTTGTCAGCGGTTCTACCGGATGGATGAAAGAACACGGTGAGGATGTACGCCGTCTGTGTACCGAAGGCGGACAGACGCTTTTCTGGGCTAGCAATTTATCTGTCGGCGTCGCCATATTCTCTGCCGTGAACAGATATCTCGCACGTATAATGAACAATTTTCCGCAATATGACGTTCATATGAGCGAGACACATCATGTGCACAAGCTCGATGCTCCGTCGGGCACTGCCATAACTCTTGCCGAGGAGATAATAGAAAATATTGACCGTAAGAACGACTGGACAAAGGGACGCCAGCTCCATGCCGACGGCACTGTGGAGGGTTCTAACGACGTTGATCCGTCTTTGCTGGCCATAGAAAGCCTGCGTCGCGACGAGGTTCCCGGCATCCACTCTATTGTTTATGACAGTCCGGCCGACTGCATCACAATCACCCACGACGCCCATTCGCGTGAAGGATTTGCTCTCGGTGCTGTTCTTGCGGCCGAATACACCAAGGATCATACCGGTCTGCTTACAACAGCCGATCTGTTCAAGTTCTGATACGGCATGACTGCAAGGCTGCAATAATATCAATATCTCAAAATAAGTCAGAAACAATGATAGACAAGGAAAAAGAAAGAATAAACATGAAAGTGCAGTGGGCCAAGTTCGCTGGTGTTGCCGTTCTTTATCTGCTCTTCCTCTATTGGATTGGCAGTTGGTGGGGACTTCTTGTCCTTCCGTTCATCTTCGACGTTTACATAACGAAGAAAATACGCTGGCAGTGGTGGCGTTATGCCGAACGTCCCGTACGGTTCGTCATGTCATGGGTCGACGCTCTTGTCTTTGCTCTTGTGGCAGTATATTTCATCAATCTGTTTTTCTTTCAGAACTATGTCATTCCTTCAAGCTCGCTTGAGAAGTCACTTCTCACAGGCGATTATCTCTTTGTGAGCAAGATAAGCTACGGTCCGCGCAAACCGAACACACCGCTTACCATGCCGCTTACGCAGCACACACTTCCTGTGCTCAACTGCAAGTCGTACATCGAGTGGCCGCAGTGGGGTTACGACCGCGCACCGGGTCTTGGCAAGGTGAAACTCAACGACATCGTTGTGTTCAACTATCCGGCCGGTGACTCGCTCTGCACAGCCGAGCAGTGGCAGACCCAGGACTTCTATCAGATGGTTTATTCGTTCGGTCATCAGATATATCAGGAACAATATCCGGATCCGGTAGATTACAGAAACCTTGATGCGGAAGCCCGTCTCAAGTTCTTCGACTATATTTACGCTATCGGACGCCGTTACATTGCTGAAAATTCGCAACTGTACGGCGAGGTGATATCGCGTCCGGTAGACCGTCGTGAGAATTATGTGAAACGTTGTGTCGGTCTTCCCGGACAGACACTCCAGATAAAGGACCGCATCGTATATGTTGACGGCAAACCCAACAAAGAACCGGACAACGTGCAGTACACCTACTACGTGAAGCTGAAGTCGTCTATGCCCGAAAACCTCATGGAGCAGCTCGGCATATCGATGGAAGATCTCATGAGCCTTAACGAGCGTGGTTATCTTCCGCTTACAGCCCGTGCTGCACGCATATTGAAAACACGTCGCGACATTGTCGAGAGCATTACGCTCAACACCGACGCCACCACTGAGGACATCTATCCGCTGAACGGCGCTACAGGATGGACACGCGATAACTACGGTCCGGTATGGATTCCTAAGAAAGGCGAAACCATCAACCTGACACTGGACAATATCGCGATATACGAACGCCCCATACGCGTTTATGAGGGTCACGACCTGAAGATAAACAACGGAAGCATATACATCGACGGCAAACTGGCAAAGACCTACACCTTCGCTATGGACTACTACTGGATGATGGGCGACAACCGCCACAACTCACTCGACTCACGCTACTGGGGATTCGTTCCTGAAGACCACATTGTGGGCAAGCCGATATTCATCTGGTGGTCGAGCGATCCCGACCGTCATGGCTTCAGCGGCATACGCTGGAACCGTCTGTTCCGCTTTGTCGACAATATCAAGTAAGGTAACGTCCTGTTCAAGCAATATTGTCCGTAATGACGCAAGCTTTACTTTCATCAGCATACTTCGGTCCGGTGCAGTGGTATCAGAAGCTGCACCGCTATGACCGGTGCTTCATCGAACGTTATGACAACTACGTGAAGCAGACCTACCGCAACCGTTGTGTGATAGCAGCGACCGGAGGTCCCCAAACGCTTACGGTCCCCATAGAACGCTATGAGGGCCGTAAGTGCCTTATGCGCGACATACGGATAAGCGATCACGGCTCATGGCGTCATCTCCACTGGAACGCTCTTGTGTCATCCTATGGAGAAAGTCCGTTCTTCGACTATTATGCCGACGACATACGTCCGTTCTTCGAGCGCCGCTGGGAGTTTCTGTTCGATTTCAACCTCGAGATAACCCATACCATCTGCTCGCTTCTCGACATCCGCCCGACCATAGAACTCACCGGCGAATACCTGCAGGCCGAAGATGTCTGCGCCGACGATTTCCGCGATGCCATCCGCCCGAAACATCCGCTGATTGATGCCACATTCAGTCCGCGCCCATACTATCAGGTGTATGCGCAGAAGCACGGTTTCATTTCCAATCTGAGCATTCTCGACCTTCTGTTCAACGAAGGTCCTGAAGGCATTTTCCTGCTTTGACACTTTATTTTGTTTTTTTACACATTCTTTTGCGTAAAAACAATATATGTTAAATAATAATGTGCACAAAGTTTCATTTTCATATATATTATATACCTTTACGTTAAATTGAACGTAAAAACTTTGTTGCAATATGAAAATCAATCATCTGAAAGTATCTGCCATTATCATGACGGGATGTCTGATGGCGAGTTCGTGTGTAGGTTCTTTCCAGCTGACTCACAAGCTGGCGATGTGGAACACCAGAGCGACGAACGAGAAGTTCCTCAATGAAATCATATTCCTTTTCATCAGTCCCGCCTATGCGGTGTGTGGAGTTGTCGATGCGCTTGTAATAAACACGATGGAGTTCTGGTCCGGCAGCAATCCGCTTGCCAAGAACGAGGGCAAGACGCAGACAATAATGGGCCAGGACGGCCGTTATTATGCAGTCACAACGCTCAAGGATGGTTATGAGATAAAGAAACCCGACGGCGAGATAATGAAGTTCCTCTACGACAGCAAGAACAATTCGTGGTCGCAGGTTGTCGACGGTAAGACCAAAGAGATATTCCGTTTCAATGACGACGGTACCATACAGGCATCTCTGCCCGACGGCGACAAGATAACAGTCACACCAGATGCGGCAGGTCTTTTCGAGGCCCGCATGGCCGTAAACGGCGCTACATTCTGGGCGATGAGATAAAAACGTCTGTGCGAAGCCACAGAAACAGGAAAGGGGCATATCCCTGCGGCGTCTGTTGTGACGCCCGGTGATATGCCCCTTTCGCTTTATTTCGTATGCTGCAACGGCTTTTCTGCCTTGTCTGCGCGTGTTGTCAATGCTGTGGCCTATTGGCTGTACGTGTCACTTCTTGCGCGGACGGCGGCGTGCCCATCCCTCTTCGCTGAAGTCCGGTTCGTCGCCCACGAGCTTTATGTCGGGATTGTTGATGAACTGTCGCCAGTCGTCCTTGCGTCCGCTCTCTCTGAACGGCTTTGCCTCTGCGCCACGGTCGCGTCGCTTCGACTTCTTCTCATATTTGCTGAAATCGTCGCGGCTGTCACCCTTCTTCGTGCGTCGGTCGCCACGCTTGCGGTCGTCGGCGTCGTTGCATCTCACGGTGCGTCCTTTGTACGACTTGCCGTCGAGCGCACGCATCACCTTTGCCGCATCCTCCTCCGGCACTTCTATGTATGAGAACTTGCCCATCAGGTCGATGTGTCCCACCTCCTGCTTTCCGCGCATGTTCTTGTTGAGGAACTGCATCACCTCGCCCGGATAGAATCCGTCGTCCTTGCCCAGGTTGATGAACAGCCGGCGATAGCCGCTTTCGGCCTTCCGCTGTCCGCGTGTTCTGGTCTTCTTGCCGTCCTTGCGTGCCTCGCCTCTCTTTGCGCGTTCGGTGGTTGGCTTCACTATCTCAGGCGCGTTGGCATAGTAGGCAAGGAAACGTCCGAACTCCAGACTCACGATTTTCTTCAGTATGTCCTCCTTGTCCACATACTCGAAATGCCTGTTTATGTCTTCCATGAACGGCGCAATCTCCTCCTCGTTCACGTCCACCTTCTCTATCTCGTCTATAGCCTTGTAGAGCTGTTTGGTGCATATCTCTTTTGGTGTAGGCAGCTCCCCGTCCACAAAACTCTTGCCTATCACCTTCTCAATGGCCTTCACCTTGTGGCGTTCGCGTGTGTGTATGATGCTGATAGACGTTCCCTTCTTTCCGGCGCGGCCTGTACGTCCGCTGCGGTGGGTATAGCTCTCTATGTCGTCAGGCAGTCCGTAGTTGATGACATGCGTCAGATCGTCCACGTCGAGTCCGCGTGCCGCCACGTCGGTAGCCACGAGCAGCTGTGTGAGATGCTGGCGGAACTTCTGCATTGTGAGGTCGCGCTGCTGCTGGGAGAGGTCGCCGTGGAGCGACTCTGCGTTGTAACCGTCGCGTATGAGCTTGTCGGCCACCTCCTGTGTCTCCACCTTCGTGCGGCAGAATATGATGGCGAATATGCGCGGATAATAGTCAACGATGCGTTTCAGTGCCAGATACTTGTCCTTGGCGTTCACCATATAATATATGTGGTTGACGTTCTCCGCACCCTCGTTGCGCGAGCCCACCACAATCTCCTTGTGGTCGTGCAGGTAGTTAAGGGCTATTTTCTCAATCTCCTTGCTCATTGTTGCCGAGAAGAGCAGTGTGTTGCGGTCCTGCGGTACGCCCTCGAATATCTCGTTTATGCTGTCCGAGAAGCCCATGTTGAGCATCTCGTCGGCCTCGTCGAGCACCACGTTGCTCACGTTGTCCAGCTTTGCCGCGCCGCGGTTCATCAGGTCGATGAGTCGTCCTGGGGTTGCAACGATGATCTGAGCACCGTGTTTCAGTGCATGTATCTGGTTTATGATTGATGTGCCGCCATATACGGCCACGATGTTTATTCCGTTGATGTATTTTGCGAAACTCTTCAGGTCGTCTGCTATCTGAAGGCACAGCTCACGTGTCGGACTCAGTATGAGCGCCTGTGTTGTGCGGTCTGAGGGATTGATGCGTTGCAGAAGCGGAATGCCGAAAGCGGCTGTCTTGCCTGTTCCCGTCTGCGCCAGGGCAATCACGTCGTTACCATTGCCGAGCAAAAAAGGAATCACTTCTTCCTGTACAGGCATCGGGTGCTCAAATCCGAGTTCTGTGATGGCGCGGCGTATTTCCTCGCTTACGCCTAATTCTTCAAATGTTTTCAATGCTGTGTTGTTTGTGAATGAAATAAATGGAGTGCTGTGCGATAATGTCGCACGCAATAGTTTTGGTCTTTATCCCGAATCCGGGTGCAAAGTTACTGCAAAAGGCAGACAATACAAAATATAATCATCTATTTTATTGTATATCAGTAAATAATTAATATCTTTGTGTGTTATCGTCCCCTGAATGGTGGCGTATTGACAATGATTTCAAAAAAGACAGATTTATGCATATAGGAGTTTTCTGTTCGGCCAACGCCGACATTGATGCCGATTTCTTCGAACTCACCCGCCGGTTCGGAGAGTGGATGGGCCGCAACGGCCACACGCTGGTGTTCGGCGGATGCAATCTGGGGCTCATGGAGTGCGTGGCCCGCGCGGTGCACGAAGCCGGCGGACTGTGCATAGGAGCCGTGCCCACCATAGTGGAGAAGGGCGGACGCACGTCCGACCATGTGGATGTGAAGATAATGTGCGACAACCTGAGCGACCGTAAGGACATAATGCTCGCCAAGAGTGATGTGCTCGTGGCACTGCCCGGAGGCGTGGGCACGCTCGACGAGATATTCACCGTGGTGGCCTCTGCGTCGATAGGCTATCATCGCAAGCGTGTCATTCTCTACAACATGAAGGGCTTCTGGAATCCGCTCCTCACCATGCTCGACAGCATGAAGCAGTCGGGAGTGATACGCCCAGGTTTTGAGGACCAGCTGCTCGTGGCCTCCACTCAGGACGAACTTGTGGAGATGCTCTCGTGTGAGGGATGACGTGTGCGGCTGACGGAATAGCGAACAATTAATGAATATAAAACAGATATGAGACGATTGTTGTTCATCGCAGCCATGATGCTGCTGTCGCTACAGGCCTTTGCCGGCGACGAGGGCCGCTACATTGAGGTGAGCGGTACGGCCGAAGTGGAAATCGTGCCGGACGAGATACACTACATCATCGAGATGAAAGAATACTTCGAGGAGGAATTCGACGGCAAGTCGAAGCCGGAAGATTTCGCCACCAAGGTGCCGCTCGATGTCATCGAGCAGCAGGTGAGGCGTGTCATAAAAGACGCCGGAGTGCCTGCGGACGCTGTGCGCACCGAGGAGATAGGCAACACATGGCGCGAGCGCGGCATGGACTTTCTCGTGTCGAAGCGTCTGGACATAACGCTCAGTGACTTCGAGACCATCGAACGCATACGCAAGGGGCTCGACACGCGCGGCATCAACGCCATGTATATAGGTGAGCTGAAGAACAAGAACATGGCAGAATGGCATGAGAAAGGACGCACCGAAGCCCTCAAGGCCGCACGCAACAAGGCCGAATATATGGCTTCGGCCGCAGGATGCAGACTCGGCCGTGTGATGCGCATTGTGGAAGGGAGTGGTGCCGGAATGCCGATGCCCTTGACTCAGACCAACGTAATGGCTTCGGGCGCATCGCCGGCAGATACTTACCGCACCATAAAAAAGACATACACCGTGCTTGTGAGATACGAATTGGCCGACTGGCTATGACGTTGTCGCATGATGAAAAATTCTGTGTCCGTCTGCTCCGCCATGTGCGGTGGCAGGCGGACTTTTGTTTTCCTGCCTGCCGTAGTGCGTTTGCTGTGAGTTGAGGCGGCACTGCGGCTCACATAACAATAAATTCACGTTGCCGCCATTGACGAATCTTCACCGCAAGAAGGGTCCTGTCTCACGTGTGTTTCCTTACGTCATATGGGCGTTTTTCAAGAAAACTCGGACGACGAACTTACAGTTTTTCTTGACTTTTTTTTGACAAAATAAAATCGCAAAAGAGATGTAAGAATTTGCCGAACATGATGCGATAAAGCCTGTTCCGGCTCGTAGCGTCTTGTCGTATATCCTGTTGTGGAGTGCCGGCCGGCTGGTTCTGCGTTCCGATTTTGCCCATATCAGCCTCCGTTTACGACTGTTTCAGGGTGTGATATCGTTTGTTTCAGGCCCAGATATGGGCAATATCACGTGCTGAAATGGTGCATTTCGCACGGTCGGAAAATCTGTTCTTAATACAAGTCTTTGATATTCAACATTTTGCGTAAGGCTCTTATTTCTCGCGTATTTGCGTCCGAGGGAGAGTCCGCGCGCAAATTCTCTCTTATTTTTTGGGGTAGAACTGAAAACTCAAGCGGAAAAACCGCAGGATACTGAAAATCTGTAACTACACCCTTTGGCTTCTCTTCCTGCTGAAGATAACAACGCCTATGCGGGACTGATGCCGCAATGGTTTACACCCCGATTACCGTTACATCCCTACAGAAACTGCAAACGGCGTAGCCGTGACTCCTCCGCCATGTTGTGTGAACACGCGGAATTTCATGCAGTTTCTGTTTTTCAGATTTCCGTTGTCTGCATGTTTCATAGCGCGGATGTATGAATATTCATCTCCGCCATCCCTCAGCCGTTGTACCTTAAAGCCGTTTCCGCGCATCCCTCCGATGCCTTCGCACTGACGCTTCCGTTGTCTCTGCGCCATGTAGCGGTTATGTCGCCTCTCTGGTGCCGGAAATGCCGTTTCACGGTGTCCTCACGATAGAGTCACAACTCATTTTTCGTGGTTTTTCCGCCTTTAGTGTGGCGTATGGCAGTTATCTTGCGTCCACTTTTTTGCGAAAGCCTCGTTTTTGTAAGATATTGGTTTTCAGGCAAATCCGTTTTTATATAGGGCCTTTGTAATCCACTTTTTGTATTTGTGCGCTTTTTTCTGATTTTTTTAATCAATAAATTTGCGAAGGTTAATTCATGAACGTACCTAAACAAAACCAAAAGTAATAAACTTTATGAAAAAATTTAAATCTTTCATTCTGACGTTATTGGTTTCGTTGGTGTCAACGGCAATGTACGCGCAGGAGTTTGTCTGCTCCGGTACGATCGTTGACGATTTGGGCGAACCGATAATTGGAGCGTCTGTCTTCCAGAAAGGAAGCAAGAACGGCGTTTTCTCCGATATAAACGGAGAGTTCAAGTTAGCAAAGGTGCCGGAGGGCAGTGCCATCACTATCTCGTACATAGGTTATAAGACTATCGAGACAAAAGCCGCTGCCGGTATGCACATAGTGATGCATGAGGACAACGAGATGCTTGGCGAAGTGGTTGTCGTGGGTTACGGTGTGCAGAAAAAGAGCGTCGTCACAGCATCAATCGCAAAAGTGTCGGCCGACGACCTGGCCACCACAGCGCCTGTGCGTATGGATAACGCCCTTAAAGGTCTCGCAGCCGGTGTGACTGTCACATCATCGTCAGGTCAGCCGGGAGCCGCAGCGCAGATACGTGTGCGTGGTATAGGAACCATAAACAACTCAGATCCGCTTTATATTGTCGACGGTATGCCTATTGAGGGCGGCCTCGACTATGTCAACCCGAGCGACATCGAGAGCATCGAGGTGCTCAAGGATGCAGCTTCGGGAGCTATCTATGGTGCGCGTGCCGCCAACGGTGTTGTGCTCGTCACCACAAAATCAGGTAAGAAGGGTAAGGTGAAGGTGAACTACAACTTCTCTTACGGATGGCAGAGCAAATGGCGCAAGCGCGACGTGCTCAACGCCACAGAGTATGCAGTAATGATGAACGAAGGATACATCAATGCCGGCATGAAGCCGTTGTATTCAGATCCGTATCATCTCACCGACGCAATGGGCAACGTAATCACCGACGGAACCGACTGGCAGGACGAACTGTTCAACGACAACGCACCGGTGACAAACCACGACGTGACCATCAGCGGAGCTTCGGACAAAGTGAATTATTATCTCTCAATGGGCTACTACGAGCAGGAAGGTATCATCGGCGGCAACTTCGACCGTTCCAACTATCAGCGCCTCTCGCTGCGCAGCAACACGAAGTACAACATGTTCGACATGTCGAAGGAACGCAACTGGCTCAACAAACTCGACATCACCGTTAACCTCTCTTACGCACGTGTGAAGTCGAAGAGCATCGACGCCAACTCGCAGTGGGGTTCTCCGCTGGGTTCGGCTCTCTCGCTTTCGCCAATCCTTACACCTACTCTTACGGGCGCAGCTGCCGATGCTCAGGACGAGTTCTACCGTCAGACACAGCCCGACTATCCCGGCCCGATACTCTCGCCGAACGGCGATCCGTACACCATCGCCGGTACTACATACAACGAAATGGTGAACCCGCTGGCCGCACTCTCGCTGCCGGGAGCACAGAACTGGAGTCATAAGTTCGTCACCAACTTCGCTGCCGAACTGCAGTTGTGGGACGGATTGAAGTACCGCATATCTTATGGAGCCGACATGTCGTTCTGGGGCAATGAGAGCCACACTATATTGTATTATCTCACAACCAACAACAAGGCCACTCACACAAGTGCATCGCAGGAGAGCGACCGTGGCACCGTATGGCAGCTCGAGAACGTGCTGACCTACGACAAGACCTTCGGCGACCACACATTCAACGTAGTGCTCGGACAGTCGGCCATGAAGAACACCGGCTGGACACTCGGTGCAAGCCGCTGGAACCTCATCGACCTTAACAAGCCTTACATCAACTTCGCGTCTGGTCTGGCCGAGAACGGCGAGCGCGACGGATGGGGTGGCCCGTCAAATCCGCATACACTGTCGTCTATGTTTGCCCGTCTGAGCTACAACTACGCTGAGCGCTACATGTTCCAGGCAACAGTTCGCCGTGACGGTTCGAGCCGTTTCGGTACAAACAACAAATATGCTACATTCCCTTCATTCTCTATCGGATGGAACATCACCAACGAACCGTTCATGAAGAACGCTCCGCAGTGGCTGTCAAACCTGAAACTCCGTGCCAGCTGGGGTAAGAACGGTAACGAGAACATCGACGACTTCCGCTATGCTGTCTTCACATCTACGGGCAATAACTACATACTCGGACGCGGTGAGTCTGTGATAAACGGTGTGAAGGCAAACGGACTTTCAAATCCTGACCTCAAGTGGGAGGAGTCGGAACAGACTGACATAGGTCTTGACTTCGGATTCATGGACAACGCCCTAACATTCACTGTTGACTACTATAAGAAGAAGACCAACGGCATGCTTATGACAATGGCCATACCTTCTTACGTTGGAGAGACAAAGCCTATCGGCAACGTGGGCAAGATGGAGAACTCCGGCGTTGAGTTCGAACTGGGTTATAAGTTCCATGTGTCTGACGCACAGTTCAGCATACGAGGCAACGCTTCTTATTTGAAGAATAAACTTGTGGAACTCGGAAACGATACGGGCTGGGCTGCCTACGACTCGTTCCAGGGTGTGGGAACCATCACACGCGCCATGAACGGCGAACCGTTCCCTTACTTCTACGGACTGAAGACAGCCGGCATATTCCAGACACAGGAGGAGATAGACTCTTATGTTGGTCCTGACGGAAAAACTCCTATACAGCCGGATGCAAAACCGGGTTATGTGAGATTTGTGGATATCAACAATGACGGTGTGATTGATGATAACGACCGTACGAAGATAGGCAAGGGTATGCCTGACTGGACTTTCGGCGTGAACTTCTCGGCTGCATGGCGCGGATTCGACTTCAACATGATGTGGCAGGGTACTGCCGGCAACGATGTGTTCGACGCAACACGCCGTATAGACATCAACTCAAGCAACCTGCCGTCATGGATGCTCGACCGCTGGACTGGCCCGGGCACATCTAACAAATACCCGATCTTCATCGTGGGCGACTCTTCAGACAACTGGAAATCTTCAGATCTCTACGTGTATGACGGCTCTTACCTGCGCCTGAAGAACATCGAACTGGGTTACACAGTGCCTGCCAAGATCACACAGAATGTGTTTATCAACAGACTCAGACTGTACGTTTCGGCAGAAAATCTTCTCACATTCACAAAATATCACGGCTTTGATCCTGAGATATCTTCAGGAGGAACGTCACTCGGCGTTGACTACGGTGTGTATCCACAGGCCCGAGTATGGCGTATAGGCTTCAACCTGGAATTCTAAACTTAAACAATGTTTTGACGGCGAAGGGCGAAAGGACCGCGGAGCGATGGCTCCCGGACCTTGTAACCCGGAAACCGGAGAAATCTTAAAACAAGATAAAAATGAAAAAGTTCAATATATATGCCGGCATGCTTTTAGCCGCATCACTGACGTTTTCGGGCTGCAGCGACGACTTTCTGGATGTCACTCCGCCAACGTCCAATCCTATAGAGGAGTATTTCACAACAAGGGATCATGTGTACGAAGCCCTTATCTCTGCCTATGCACCGTTGCAGTGGCCGGACTGGGCAATGAACCAGTACAACCCCATAAACATCATGAGCGACATTATGGCCGACGACATCTGGCCGGGTGGTTCAAGCAGTACCGACAACCAGTTCTGGCATCTCATGATGAACTATGACGCCAATCCGGAGAACTGTATGTCAGGACTATGGACATGCGAGTACAGCGGAATAAAGCGCTGCAACGACGTGCTGACTTACATAGGATGGGCTGGCGACAACATCAGCGAGGACGAACGCAACTCATGGATAGCACAGACACGTGTGCTGAGAGCTTATTACTACTGCAATCTGTGGAAGTTCTGGGGAAATATTCCTTTTTATATGGAGAATTTGGAATTCCCTTATCTTGCAGAGCAGTTGGCTGCCGACGATGTTTACGACAAGGTGATAGCCGATCTGGAGGATGTCATCAATATGAATGTTCTTCCTATGAAGTGGGAAGACTCGGTGGGCGAGGACAATGTAGGCAAGGTGTCACAGGCCATGGCTTACATGCTCTATGCCGAAATGGTGATGTATAAGAACGACGAAAGCCGCTATAACAAGGCTTTGGAATATATGGATGAAATAATCAGCAGCCAGCAGTACGATCTTATGCCAAGCTATGCCGCAATATTCGAGGAAAGCGGAGAGTGGGGCATAGAGTCTATTTTCGAAGTGAATTATAAGGATGACAACGCCGTACGTTCGTGGAACTCTCCACTCGTTTCCGGTGGTACGGTTCTGCCGCGTCTCATCAGTCCGAGCGCTTGGGCTGCCAACGCTGGTGACAACAGTGGTGTGACAAACGGCTGGGGATTCGCTCCTGTACGTACGGAGACATTCCAGATGTTCGCCAACGGCGATCAGCGCCGCGATGTGACATGCTTCGACGCCAACGCACACGGCACTTACGAGCATCGCTATCAGGATACTGGCTACTTCCTTGGCAAGTATATTGCAAAATCGGATAACAACAAGGATCAGGCAGCTGATGGTGATCTGAACTTCAACAACAACCTGCGCGTTTATCGTTATGCGGAAACACTCCTCAACGCTGCAGAACTCCTGCTCCGCACCGGCGGTGATACAGGATTGGCTGAATCGTATCTGAATCTTGTGCACAACCGTTCGGGACTTACCGATCATGTAAGTGCGACGATTGACAACATAATCAACGAACGCCACCTTGAGTTTGTGGGCGAAGGCAAACGCTACTGGGACCTTGTGCGTACAGGAAAGGCTGCGACAACACTTGTGCCCGATAAGTACGGTTATCGCACAAATACGTGGAGCGAGTCGAAGAAGTATCTGCCGATACCGCAGTCAGAGATAGACGCTGCACAGGGTACTCTGACGCAGAACAATTATTAAACCAACAATAACAGTGACAAATTATGAAAAAGCTTAATTATATATTGGGCGCGTTTGCCGCAGTGGCAATGTCACTCGCATCGTGCTCGCCCGACGACTTCGAGGGTGTGAACGAAAACGGACTTCCTATCGCAAAGGATGCAAAGGTGACCGTCGACGTTGACCAGACAATAAATCAGGCGACGTTCAAACTTGAGGGTAACGGCGTCTATCCTATATGGATCATGGACTGGGAAAGCACCAATCCTTATTCAACCCAGAACGAATTGAAGAAAATTTTTGCCAATACCGGCGATTATGTTTTGAAATATCGGGTGGGCAACCGCAACGGATTCAGCCAGGGCATAGGTTCTGTGACTTTCCATATTGATAATTCTCTTGTCGATTACGATATGTATGCTACAATGCTAAGTGGCAAGACTTGGCGCATAGCAAAGAGCGAAGAGGGACACCTCGGATGTGGTGAATCCGGCAGCGACGGACTCGGATGGTTCTCTGCCGCACCTAATGAGAAGGAGGGCACTGGTCTTTATGACGATGAAGTAACCTTTACTGCCGATGGCACATATACTTATAGTCCAGGTGCTGACGGTCTCGTGTTTGTGAACAACGGATGTACACTTTTCCCGGAAAATCCGGGTAACGGAGATGATTTTGACGCAGCCGTACAGGAACAGACAGCACAATACAAGATAGAGGGCCGTGGTAACGACGTGTATCTTGTGCTTGATGATCAGACATTGTTCCCGTATGTATCCGGCGACAATCAGTATAACAAACCGGAATTCCGCATTGAGAGCATAACTGGCTCGAAGCTTGTGCTAATTTATGATGACGGTTCTGTGGCATGGCATTACATTCTTACGAGCAAGGCTGACGAACAGAGCTTTGACGGATTTGATCCGGACAGCGAATTCAATATGTTCAAAGGATGTACATTCACCAACGAGTTCTTCTATGCTCCGGGCTGGACACAGATAGCTGATCCTACACTTACAGCAGACGGAAACTCTTATACCATAAGTCTGCCTACTGCTACTAGCGAGACATGGCAGGCTCAGGTGAAGTTCCTCACCGATATGAGTACCAGCGCTGCATCGAACTATGACTTCAGCTGTAAGTTTACATCGAATACCGATCACAACAATGTGACTGTGAAACTTGTGAAGACCGGCGATGACGACACATACTATTTCCAGGAGACTGTCAAGCTTAAGGCTTATGAGGAATATGTGTTCTATAAGAGCGATATGCCAGGAATAGATATGGACAAGGTGTCTTTGGTGCTCGATTTCGGCGGTAACGCAGAAAACACACAGGTCACTGTGAGCGATATTGTGCTGAAAGATCATGCCAACGACGATGGAACAGTCGTACCGTCTGAGGATGAGGACAAGACAGTTTATACATATGATTCTGAAAATAACCTCTGGAAGGTGAACGTGGACGACACAGATGCTTATTCGACAGAGTTCTATTATGCTCCGGGATGGACACAGATAGCTGATCCTGGATTTGTCAAGGACGGTGGCAACTACACCATTACACTGCCGTCAGCGACATTCGAACAGTGGCAGGCTCAGGTGAAGATTAAGACTGGCATACCGGCTGATGCGGATGTAGCTTATGACTTCAGTTGCACGCTGATGTCAAACAAGGAACTCAAGGGTGCGACAGTGAAACTCACAGATAGTGCGAATGATGCTGACAACTTCTTCTTCGCAGAGCGTGTGGATCTTGCTCCTTACGAGGAATATGTACTGAAGGTTCCTGCTTCCAAGCTGGCCATAGGTGCGTCTCAGGGACTGATGCTTGTCTTTGACTTTGGCGGATGTCAGGATAATACCACGGTGACTGTAAACAACATCGTGTTGCAGAAGACGGCACAATAATACGAATCAACCTTTCTTTTAATGTATCGACAACCTTGTTTGTGCAAGAGACGTCTTTTGAATCTTAAGAGACATTTTTCATAACCCTGAATACGTCTGGTGGGGAAACGGAAGACGTTCTCTTGCAAACCAGGGTTTAGTCGGAAGAAAAAGAAAAGGTGAAACAAAGTTATAATAACAAACGTTCTTAAAATACGGAAAAATGAAGACCAAAATGATATTAAGCATATTTTTTGCCGCGGCTGTTGGAATGGCGTCCTGCAGCGATGAGCGGGAGACGGTTTTTGCACCGGACAATCAGCAGGTGACGCTGTCGGTAACGGAGAAAGACATTGATGCCGGAGCAACATCGTTCACAGTGGATGTGGCGACCAACCGTGAATTTGCCGCTTATGCTACTGTTGACTGGCTGACGGTGACACCAGACGGTTCGGTAAATCAAAACGAGACTCTTACTGTAACGGTGCAGGAAAACACAGATACAGAAGCACGCAGTGGCGAAGTTATAGTATGGTGTGGTGGAACACGCCGTGCAGTCAAGGTCAATCAGGCAGGAGTATCAAATGATACGGAGATTGTTGCTCCGGACGGCTATTCGCTTGTGTGGAATGATGAGTTTGACGGAACTGAACTTAGCAGCGACTGGACCTTTGAAGTGGCCGGTCCGGGTTTCGTGAACAATGAGTTGCAGAGTTATGTAAAGGGTAATGATGTTGCCGAAGTGTCTAATGGAACACTGAAGATAAACCTGTATAAAGATGGCAATGACATCAAGTCGGCACGTATATATGCAAAACGTAATCAGGGCTGGAAGTATGGTTATATCGAGGCAAGCATCAAACTGCCGGAAGGAAAGGGCACATGGCCTGCATTCTGGATGATGCCTGTCAACTTTACAACATGGCCTGGCGATGGTGAGATAGACATAATGGAGTCGGTGGGATATGATCCGAATGTTGTAGTATCGACAATCCATTGCAACAAGTACAACAACGGTGGAACAGCGATAGAGAGTGCCCGTACTTCTGTTGCCACTGCTTATTCGGACTTCCACAAGTATGCTCTTGAATGGACATCCGAGAAAATGGTGTTCTATGTTGACGGACAGCAGTTGCTTACTTATAACAATGACGGCACCGGTAACGACGCCTGGCCTTTCGACGCACCGTTCTATGTTATACTCAATCTTGCATGGGGCGGCTCGTGGGGCGGTCTTCAGGGTGTTGACGAAAGCTGTCTTCCGGCAACAATGGAAGTTGATTATGTGAGAGTTTTTCAAAAATAACATAATAAGCTGAATAATTAAGTTGAAGCCGCTTGCGACCGATAAGCCGCGTGACATAAACTCCGTGGATTGCGGCCGTGGGTGGCTTTTATTCTAAAACTTACGTAAATGCGAAGAATTCTGTCTTTTCTGATGCTTTGTGTGTCTGTCATCACAGTGTCAGCATCCGGACGCTTTGTGCGTGTGGACGGCGAAAACCTGGTCAGACCGGACGGCACCAAGTTGTATATTACCGGAACAAATCTTGGCAACTGGCTTAATCCGGAGGGTTATATGTTCGGTTTCCAGAAAACAAACAGTGGATGGATGATCGATCTTATGTTCAGGCAAATGATAGGTCCGGACGATACGGCAGCCTTCTGGCAGGCATTCAAGGATAATTATATCACCCGTGACGACATCCGTTTCATTGCGTCCACCGGTGCCAACACTATCCGTCTGCCGTTCAATTACAAACTTTTCACCGATGAGGATTATATGGGCCTTTCGTCTGCTCAGGACGGATTTGCCAGAGTGGACAGTCTTATCAACTGGTGCAGGGATTATGGCCTTTATCTGATTCTCGACATGCACGATTGTCCCGGCGGCCAGACCGGCGACAACATAGACAACAGCTATGGCTATCCGTGGCTTTTCGAGAGCGAGGCCAGCCAGCAACTGTTCATCAAGATATGGTGTGACATAGCATCGCGTTACAAGGATGAACCTGTCATTCTCGGATACGAACTGATGAATGAACCGATAGCCCACTTCTTTACAAATAAGGACGAACTTAACAGAAAGCTTGAGCCGTTATACAAACGGACTGTGAAGGCCATACGCGAGATAGACAACAATCATGTGATATTGCTTGGAGGAGCGCAGTGGAACAGTATTTTTACCATGTTTTCCGACAGGAAATTCGATACAAACATCATGTACACATGCCATCGTTACGGCGGTCCTGCCACGGCAGATGCAATAAAGGATTATATCGAATTCCGCGACCGCACGGGCTTGCCGATGTATATGGGAGAACTGGGACATAACACAGACCAGTGGCAGGCCGATTTTGTAAAGGTATTGCGCAATAATAATATAGGTTATACGTTCTGGCCTTATAAGAAGGTTGACAATTCCTGTATGAATGCCATAGTACGTCCGGAGGGATGGGATAGTGTTGTTGTGAAGTTCTCTGAGGCGTCACGCACCACTTTCGAAGACATACGCAAGGCTCGTCCGTCGCAGGATGAGGCACGCCGCATACTCAGACAGTTTATAGAGAATGTCAAGTTTGCAAATTGTCGTCCTCAGAACGCATACATAAAGTCAATCGGTCTGAAGGCCGACTGACCGTATTATACGATGTGGTAATATTGATAAGGAAACAGAAAGACCCGATAAATGAAATATATAATGAACAAAACAATCATGATGGCTGCTTTTGTCGCTTTCACCGCAACGGCAGCCACGGCTCAGTCGCTTCCTGTATATCTTGATGCGACAAAACCGGTTGAGCAACGTGTAGAAGATGCTCTGAAACGTATGACGCTCGATGAAAAGATAGCGGTAATACACGCACAGAGCAAGTTCAGCTCTCCGGGTGTGGCCCGTTTGGGCATTCCTGAGTTTTGGACCGACGACGGTCCTCACGGCGTACGTCCCGATGTGCTTTGGGACGAATGGATGCAGGCAGGACAGACAAACGATTCCTGTGTGGCGTTTCCTGCGCTCACATGTCTCGCTGCCACCTGGAATCCGAAGATGGCAATGGCTTACGGCAAAGCCCTTGGTGAGGAAGCGCTTTATCGTGGCAAGGACATGATTCTCGGTCCTGGTGTGAATATTCTGCGCACCCCTCTCGGTGGACGCAACTTCGAGTACATGGGCGAAGATCCATATCTGGCATCTCGCATGGTAGTACCTTATGTTCAGGGACTTCAGTCCAATGGTGTTGCCGCATGTGTGAAGCATTTTGCGATGAACAACGATGAGGAATACCGCAATCAGGTGAATGTCGTTGTTGACGACCGTGCCCTGTATGAAATATATCTTCCTGCGTTCAAGGCCGCCGTTACCGAAGGTCATGCATGGGGACTCATGGGTGCATACAATCTTTATAAGGACCAGCACAACTGCCATAACAAGTATCTGCTCTGCGACATTCTCAAAGGAGAGTGGGGCTTCGACGGTGTTGTGATTTCGGACTGGGGTGGAACGCATGACACACGCCAGGCTGTCGAGAACGGCCTCGACATGGAATTCGGCACATGGACCGACGGTCTTTCCTTCGGTGCATCCAACGCATACGACAATTATTATCTCGCCCGGCCATATCGCGAAATGATACAGAAGGGTGAATACACGACCAAGGAACTCGACGACAAGGTGCGCCGCGTCCTGCGTCTGTTCTTCCGCACTACAATGAAGACCGACCGCGGCAATGGCTCGATGAACTCCGAAGCCCATTATGCCACAGCCCGTCGTATAGCGGATGAAGGCATTGTGCTTCTCAAGAACGACGGCAATCTGCTGCCGCTCGACACTACGAAGACACTCCGCGTGCTTGTTGTGGGTGAGAATGCCATCAAGATGATGACCGTAGGTGGCGGTAGTTCTTCGCTGAAAGTACAGCGTGAGACTCTCCCGATAGAGGGTATGCGCAACTATCTTGGCAATATGATCAAGGTTGATTATGCCCGCGGTTACGTTGGTGATACCATCGGCGAGTATAATGGAGTCGTTGCCAAGCAGAAACTTTATGAGCCACGCTCTGCCGATGAACTCATTGCCGAGGCGGTGGACAAGGCTAAGAATGCCGACTGCGTGGTATTCTTCGGAGGTCTCAATAAAAGCGATTATCAGGATGCCGAAGGTCACGACCGCAAGGAATACGGGCTGCCATATGGTCAGGACCGTGTGGTTGAGGCTCTGGCCGCTGTCAACAAGAACATCGTGTTCGTAAACATCTCCGGCAATCCGGTGGCTATGCCCTGGCGCAACAAGGTCGAGTCCATCGTACAGGGATGGTTCCTCGGTTCCACTGCCGGCGAGGCTCTGGCCGATGTACTCACAGGCCGTGCCAATCCTTCGGGCAAACTGCCTTACACATGGTGGCAGAAGCTTGACGATGTTGCCGCACACAAGCTGAACAGCTATCCCGGCACATGGCGCGACGACAAGAAAATCATCGACGAAGAATATAAGGAAGGCATATTCGTAGGCTACCGTTGGGCAGACAAGGAAAAAATCAAACCGGTGTTTGCCTTTGGTCACGGCCTAAGCTACACCACCTTCAAGATAGGCAAGGCTACGGCTGACAAAACAAAACTAGCACAGGGCGACAGCATAACATTCACCGTAAGCGTGGAGAATACAGGCACAAGAGCCGGCTCTGAAGTGATACAGCTTTATGTGCGCGACTGCAAATCGTCTCTCGTCCGTCCTTACAAGGAACTCAAGGCTTTCAGTAAAGTGAGTCTGAAGCCCGGCGAGACAAAGGAAGTGAAGCTCACCATCGGCACAGATGCACTGAGTTTCTTCGACGACAAGGCCCATAAATGGACTGCTGAACCCGGCGACTTCGAAGCTTTGATAGGTAACTCTTCCGATAATCTGAAACAGAAAGTGAGATTTGTTTTAATGTAATATTCTGAAGACAGAGACAGACAACGGCGGTTGACTGTCCGCTGTCTTCCTTTTGTTTATTAAAAATATTATAACGATGATATCAGTAAAGAAAACATTGACAGCCATGGTGTCATGTGTGTTTGCGCTGACAGCGACAGCACAGGATGCCGATATGGACAAGTTCGTCAGCGACCTTATGTCGCGTATGACACTTCAGGAGAAGATCGGCCAGCTCAATCTTCAGGTGGCCGGTGACATCACAACAGGACAGGCACAGGACACTCAGGTGGCCGGACTTATCAAGTCCGGAGGCATGGGCGGAGTGTTCAATCTGAAGGGAGTAGACAAAATCAAGGCCCTGCAGAAGGTGGCTGTTGAGCAGAGCCGCCTTGGCATACCGCTTCTTGTCGGCATGGATGTGATCCATGGCTACGAGACCATTTTCCCCATACCGTTCGCACTGTCGTGCAGTTGGGACATGTCAGCCATAGAAGAGGCTGCCCGTATAGCAGCCAAGGAGGCTTCAGCCGATGGCATCAACTGGGTTTTCAGCCCGATGGTCGACATCTGTGTTGACGCACGTTGGGGCCGTGTATCCGAAGGCAACGGCGAAGATCCTTATCTCGGATCGCAGATAGCAAAAGCAATGATACGCGGTTATCAGGGCGATTACAGCAGCAACGCCAACGTGATGGCCTGTCTGAAACATTTCGCTCTTTACGGTGCCGTTGAGTCGGGTCTTGATTACAACACCGTCGATATGAGCCGTCTGCGTATGTTCAATCAGTATTTCCCGCCATACAAAGCTGCTGTTGAGGCCGGTGCGGGCAGTATCATGTCGTCGTTCAACGTTGTTGACGGCATCCCGGCCACAGCCAACAAGTGGCTGCTCGACGATGTGTTGCGCAATCTGTGGAAGTTCGACGGCTTCGTAGCCACCGACTACGGTTCGATAGGCGAGATGATCACCCACGGTGTGGGCGGCGACCTCAAGCGGGCCTCTGCCCTTGCGCTCAATGCAGGCACCGACATGGATATGTGCTCCATGGGATTCATCGGCACATTGGAACAGTCTGTCAAGGATGGCACCGTGAGCGAGGAAGCCATCAACACCGCCTGCCGCAGAGTGCTCGAGGCAAAATACAAGCTCGGACTTTTTGCCGATCCATACAAGTACTGCGACACCAAGCGCCGCAAACGCGACATATTCACTGCCGACAACCGCGCCGCCGCACGCCGCATAGCCGCCGAGACCTTTGTGCTGCTGAAGAATCAGGACAACCTCCTGCCGCTGAAACGTGAGGGCAAGATAGCCCTTATCGGTCCGTTGGCCAACACCCGTGCCAACATGGCCGGCACATGGTGCGTGGCTTATACGCCCGACAAATACTCTACACTCAAGGAAGGTTTTGAGCGCGCGCTCAAAGGCAAGGCCGAACTTCTCTATGCTCAGGGCTGCAATCTCATGGCCGATTCTTTGCGCCAGCGTGCCGCTGAGTTCGGCAAGACCATTGAGCGTGGCGACGATGCAGCCCTCAAGGCCGAGGCGCTTGCCGTGGCTGCCCGTGCCGACGTCATTGTCTGCGCCATGGGCGAGAGTGCCGACATGTCCGGAGAGTGTGCCAGCCGTTCCGACCTCCGGTTGCCCGACGTGCAGCGCGAACTGCTTGCCGAGCTTGTGAAACTCGGTAAGCCCGTTGTGATGCTCAACTTCTCCGGACGTCCTACAGTGCTCACATGGGAACAGGACAATGTAGATGCCATTCTCAACGTGTGGTTCGGAGGCAGCGAGACAGCCGACGCCGTATGCGACGTACTGTTCGGCGATGTAGCCCCGAGCGGACGTCTCAGCATGACTTTCCCGCGTGCCACAGGTCAGCTGCCCATGTACTACAATCATATGAACACAGGCCGTCCTGTTCCGGAAGGCACAAAGGATTTCCGCAAGTACGCCACCAACTGGCTCGACAACGTCAACGATCCGCTCTATCCGTTCGGTTACGGTCTTACTTATACAACCTTCAGCTATGGCAAACCCGTTGTCACAGGTTCAGGCCGCAACTTCAAGGCCTCTGTAACAGTGACCAACACCGGTTCGCGCGACGCTTATGAAGTGGTGCAGCTCTACATGCGCGATCCTGTAGCTTCTGTAGTACGTCCTGTCAAGGAGCTCAAAGGCTTCAGCCGCGTGATGCTCAAGGCAGGCGAGAGCAAGGAAGTTGTTCTCGACATTACGGAGAAAGAACTTTCATATTACAACGCCGAGGGACGTCAGGTGTTCGAACCTGGCAAGTTCGACATAATGCTCGGCCACGACAGCCGTTCGCTCCAGAGCGTAAGTATCACGGCAGAGTGATGTCGGAGAGTGTTTCCTGAGACTTAAATATACAATACCGTCTTCCGTCTTATGTCAGCAATGTCTTTCATAAGGCGGAAGATTTTTTATATGATAACGGCCCGGTCGGTAAGCCCGGCAGACATTGGCTGCAATCAAGAACGAGGTGTCAATCCCGTATAGGCGTTGTTATCTTCTGCCGGAAGAGAAGCCAAATGGCGTAGTTACAGATTTTCAGTAGCCTGTGGTTTTCACACCCGAGTTTTCAGTTCTACCCCAAAAAATAAGAGAGAATTTGCGGGCAGACTCTCCTTCGGACGTAAATACGCGAGAAATTTTAGTCTTGTGCAATGTATTGAATATCAGTGGCTTGTGTTAAGAATAGATTTTCCGACAGTGCGAAATGCACCATTTCGGCACGTGATATTGCCCATATCAGGGCCTGAAACACACAATATCACACCCTGATACGGGCGAAACCAGAGGCTGATATGGGCATTATCGGAATGCAATATGGATTATAGGGGATTATGAAACAAAGTATGCCGTAAGGCAATAAAGCCGGAACGGGCCTTTCAGATGTTGTATTTAACATTTCTTTACACCTCTTTCGCGATTTTATTTTGTCAAAAAAAAGTCAAGAAAAACTGTAAGTACGTCGTCCGGGTTTTCTTTAAAAACGCCGATATTGCGGGTGGGGGAGACATTCGAGACACGGCGCCTTTCTGTGAGGATTCATCGGTTGTGACAACGTGTATTTATTGTTACTTGTATGGATGCGCCGCTGTTGTTCATGACGTTACGCACTGTCCGTGTTTTTTTCTTCATACGGTGATGCTCCATTAATAAAACAATCTCCACAGAATTTCCACGGAGTCGAAAAAACCACGTGTCCGTCTTTTGTCATTTCATGATATTGTTTTATCTTTGCAATATTGTGATTTAAAGCCTTTTGTTCCATTTGTGACTTGATAATGATATGAGAATCCTTATCTTATTGCTGTTGTTGTCGGCTCCGTTCGGACATGCTGCGGCATCCACCCGCGCCGATTCGCTTTACAGCTGCCTTGATGATGCTATTGCCAATTCGGACAGATATGTGTCCAAACGTGAGAACTACATACGTCATGCCCGCAACATGTACGCCACAGCAGGTGCTGCGGCACGCTATTCCATAGCTCTCGAACTCTTCAACGAATACCGGGCCTATATGAGCGATTCGGCTCTTCTCTGGCTCGATCGTGCCGAGGCCATAGCCCGCAGAAACGGAGACCGTGCGGGAGAGAACCGCTGCCGTGTGCTCAAGGCTTACCAGTGTTCCTCGACGGGCATGTACACCGAGGCCGCCGACATACTGGCTACAGTAAGCAAAGCGGAACTCGATGCTGCCGGACTTGTGGATTACTACAAGTCGTGCAACCATTTGTATGGCGAACTTGCATACTACAGCAAGGTGGATAATCTCAGAAAGAAATATTCAGCCATGTCGCGTCTTTATGCCGATTCGCTCATTGCCATTGCTCCTGCCGACAGCGATATACGTCTGCAACTACTCGAGACAAGGGCCTATGGCGAAGGCGACTACGCCAAGGCTTTGCGTTATAACGACCGTCGCATGAAACTGGCGGCCAAAGATTCTCACAGAATGGCCATCGTGGCTTTCTATCGTTTTCTCGACTACAAGATGCTCGGCGACACGGAGCAGTGGACATACTGGCTCGCCATGTCGGCGCTCAACGATGTGCGCAACGCCGTGATGGACCAGGGAGCGTTGTGGGAACTGGCCAATGCCATGTACACCATGGGCGACATCAAGCGTTCTTACCGCTACATAAACTTCGCTTCCGACTGTGCCGCCCGGTTCGGTACACGTCTCCGCTATCAGCAGATAACGCCCGTCATGCAGGTGGTGGACAAAATGTATCAGATGCGTGGCAAGCGCGAGAATACTTATCTCAAGACAGTCATTGCCGTGTCTGTTGTGTTCCTTCTCATAGTGCTTGCATTCCTTTTCTATCTCACACGCCAGCGCCGCAGACTCACCCGGACACAGACTGAGCTGAGCCGTAAGAACGAACAGCTCACTGCGCTCAACGCAGAGATGAAGCAGACGCTCAAGAATCTCGACACTCTCAACCGCCGTCTTGTGGCTACCGGCGACCATCTCAACGAGGCTGTGGCAAGTCTCGACGAAAGCAACCGTGTGAAAGAGAAATATATCGGCCTGTTCCTCCGTCAGTGTTCGTCTTACATCGACCGCATGGATGCTATGCGCCGCGACATGTTTGTCATGATAAAGGCAAAGCGTTACGCCGATCTTTACAGCGTTGTGAAGAATCATAACTTCCGCGACCGCGAGCGTGCCGAGCTTTTCGAGATATTCGACTCCACGTTCATACGTCTTTTCCCTACATTTGTCGATGAGTTCAACATGCTGTTGCGTCCTGAATGTCGCATTGTTTTGACCGACCAGGCAAAGCTCACCACCGGTATACGTATCTTTGCTCTCATACGTCTAGGCATCGACGACAGCTCCAAGATTGCCGAGTTCCTGCATTTCTCGGTCAATACTATATATAACTATCGTGCCAAGATAAAGAACGGAGCGGCCATAAGCCGCGACGAGTTCGAGGATTATGTCAAAGCGATAGGGCTGCCCAAGGACTGACGGGCGGACGGTTGCGGAGGCATTACTCATACATAATGTTCCCGTTTGTCGTTAAGTATTGCAGCCGGTCATGCTCCGTTGTGCGCCCGGTTGATATGACGACAGCCTGTGACATCATCTGCCACAGGCTGTCGCTGTTTTTATATTGCCGCGTCCGCTCCGTTGTGTGTTGTTTCAGGAGCGGCTTTTCCGGCTTTCTATGTATGCTTTACGCTCTTGCGACCGAATATGCGGTCCACTATCAGCGCCACCGCTCCGTCGCCCGTCACGTTGCATGCCGTGCCGAAACTGTCCATGGCTATGTACAGCGCAATCATCAGCGCCTGGTCCTGTTCGCCGAATCCCAGTACCGATGCCAGCGGTGCCAGTGCCGCCATTATGGAGCCTCCGGGCACTCCCGGTGCGGCCACCATCATGACAGACAGCAGCATCACGAATCCCGTGAAGAGCATAGCGTCGTGCGGCATGCCCTTTATGATGCATATGGTCAGCGCGCAGGCCGTTATCTTCATCACCGATCCCGACATGTGTATTGTGGCGCAGAGCGGCACTGTGAAGCCAGCCACGTCGTTGCTCACGCCGTTCATCTCTGTCTGACGCAGCGTAACAGGTATCGTGGCTGCCGACGACGATGTGCCCAAAGCCGTGAAGTAGGCCGGCAACATGCGCCACAGCAGCTTCAGAGGATTGCGCCGCGTCACTGCTCCTGCCACGCAGAACTGGTATAGTAGTATGACAATGTGGAGCACGAATATCACTACTATTATCTTGGCAAACACGCTCATTATGGAGTAAGCCTCGCCGTTGGCTGTCATGTTGAGGAATATACCGAAGATGTATGGCGGCAACAGCGGTATGATGGCCTTGCTTATCACCTTGCCGGTGATGTCCATCACCTCGTCGGCCCCCTTTTTCAGCACCTCCGCTTTGCCGTAGGCTATGCCCAGACCCATTATGAACGAAAGCACGAGAGCGCTCATAACGTCGAGTATGGGCGGTATCTTGATGGTGAAATACGGTTCGATAGCCTTGCCGGCGCCGCCCGATGCCGCCATCGACAGTCCCTCGGTCATGCCCGGGAACAGTGCACTGCCCGTGCCGTAGGCCAGCATGCCGCACATCACTGTGTCGGCGTAGGCTATCGCTACCGTTACGAGCAGCATCTTGCCTGCTGTCTTACCGATGCCTGCTATGGCCGGAGTGACGAGCCCGACGATGATTATCGGTATGAGAAAACCAAGAAACTGGCTGAATATGGCGTTGAATGTGACGAACGGCCTTATCCACGGTTCCGTCATCACGTTGCCCAGGACTACACCCAGGACAATGGCTATGATTATGCGGGGCAGCAGCCCGAATCGTATTTTTTTCATGTGTGTAAGGTTTTGTTTTAAACAATACAGGCAGGCTCGCAGTCTGTATGCGGGCTTGCCTGTGTCTCTCCGGCCGTCAGACGGTTATGGTGCCGTCAGGCCGTTTGTATGTCGGTTCTTTCGTTTGCCGGATGTTCAGGCTCTGTCTTCCTTCAGTCTCTCAGCCATGTCGCGGCCCAGTTGTTCGCATGCCGCTGTTGTCTCGGCGTTGAGGCTCTGGCAGATGTCCACCGGAGTGCCCACCGGTTCGAAGTGCAGATGGTGC
This sequence comes from Prevotella sp. HCN-7019, assembly GCF_037890215.1. Classification (NCBI taxonomy): domain Bacteria; kingdom Pseudomonadati; phylum Bacteroidota; class Bacteroidia; order Bacteroidales; family Prevotellaceae; genus Prevotella; species Prevotella sp. HCN-7019. The sequence goes on from NZ_JBBKBO010000001.1 coordinate 707,386, forward strand.
TCGTTCCAGTCGTTTATCTTGGATACGGCCTTGCTTGCCCATCCATGGCTGCCGAACCATCCCAGATAATGGTTCTTTATGTCGCGTCCGGCCAGCTCGGAGAGCAGCACGTCCATCTCATGATAGAGGCCCGTGTTGTAGGTCGGTGCGCCCACGATGAGTCCGCGGTAACGGAACACGTCGGCTATGATATACGAGTGGTGTGTCTTCGATACATTGTGCATCACGATGTTCTTTATTCCTGCCTCGCTCGCTGCGTTGGCTATTACTTCGGCCGCACGTTCGGTGTTGCCGTACATGGTGCCGTAGCATACCACGATGCCCTCGTCTGTATCGTATCTGCTCATGCGGTCGTACATTCCTGTAACCTTGCCGATATGCTCATGCCATACAGGTCCGTGGGTGGAGCAGATGTACTTTATGTCGACGCCGGCCAGTTTTTTCATTGCGTTCTGCACGGGTATTCCGTACTTACCAACGATGTTGCTGTAGTAGCGCACCATCTCCGGCCAGAAGCCGTCGCAGTTGATCTGAGCATCTATCACTCCGCCGTTGAGTGCTCCGAAACATCCGAAGGCGTCGCCTGCGAACAGCACGCCGGCTGTAGTGTCGAGCGTCATCATTGTCTCGGGCCAGTGAACCATAGGTGTGAGAACGAACTTCAGCGTGTGGCTTCCGAGGCTGAGAGTCTCGCCGTTCTTTATCTCCATCGTGTTGCTGTCTATGCCGTAGAAACCCTTCATCATGCCGAAGGTCTTCTTGTTGCCTATCACCTGCACGTCAGGATAGTATTGTCTGAGCAGTGCGAGCGAGCCGCTGTGGTCGGGTTCCATGTGGTTCACCACGAGATAGTCCACCTTGCGGTCGCCTATCACGGCGCGTATGTTCTCGATGAATTGGCTGAAAAAGCCCACCTCAACGGTGTCTATGAGGCACACTTTTTCGTCGTTGATGAGATAAGAGTTGTAGGAAACTCCGGCGGGCAGCGGCCACAGACCTTCGAAAAGGTGCTTGTTGCGGTCGTTCACGCCTACATAGTAGATGTTGTCTGTAATCAGTTTCATGTACGTATTTTTGTTTTTATGTTATTGTCCGTTGTTGTTTTGTTCCAGTTCTTGCCTCATGTGCATGCCGAACTCCCGGCTTATGTTGTTGCCCGTATGGGTGCAGCAGTCGGCGGCGAACGCTGCGGCACATTCCGCTATCCGCTCCCAGCATATTTTGTCGGGACGAGTAGAGAGGTCGTCGCGACTTATTCCGTGGCGTATGAGGGCATATATCATGCCTGCGTTGTAGTTGTCGCCGGCTCCTATTGTGCTCACTGCCTCCACCTGTCTCACGCCGACTGTCATCGGCGCTGCGGCGCCTGTGAATATCTGTACGGGGCGTTCGCCGTCGGTGCACACCAGTATGCGGCAGTGTCCGGATATGTGGTTGCGGTATGCCTCGGCCGCATCGGCAGTACCGAATACCGTCATGAGGTCCTCGGTGCTGGCGCGCACTATGTCGGCACGGCGCATGTTTTCCGTCATGTTCTGTATCACATCGGGCAGGTCGGCCTTGTGTGCAGGTCGGAAATTCATGTCATATACCACCATCGCTCCGGCCCGCCGTGCCTCGTCGAGCAGCGGAACTGTCATGTGACGTGTGGCAGGACTCACCGCATGGAACGAGCTTAACATCAGTATGTCGCCTTCGTCCATCGGTTGCGGACGGCCGTTGTATGGCAGCGGACGGCTGTCACGATAGAATGTATAGGATGCGTTGTTGTGTGAGTCGAGTACAGCCAGCGACACGGTAGACCTCATTTCTCCAGCCGTTTCCACTGCCGTCACGTCCACGCCTTCGGCTGCGAGAAAGTTCCGCATGCGCTGTCCGGCGTAGTCGTTGCCTGTGGCCGACACGAAAGCCGTACTGATGCCGGCCCGTGCGAGCGACACTATGGTGTTGAGTGCCGAGCCTCCCGGCACTGCGTCGACAGGTGTGTCGTTCTTGAAAACAATGTCAAGTGCCATCTCACCTGTTGCCGTTACCCTGCGTCTTTTGTCTTTTTCTGTCATCACTTCTGTGTGTTAAGCTGTCTGCACCATGTCTGTCCGGCATTCAGTCTTGCCGACTTGTGTGGTTCCCGAGTGCAGCTATATCTTATGCAAAGATATTGCCAGCGAGTGGAAAGAAAACTTGTTTTCAATTTCCCGAGTGCAGCTATATCTTATGCAAAGATAAAAATAAAAAACGACAGTTATGCAAATAACTGTCATGTTATGTTTTCGCTTTTATCTAAAAAAGCATTCTGCGTAGGCCGTAGTGACGGCGATTAAGCCTGTATAGGATCGTGTTTGCATTAACATTTTTAACGTCCGCAGTGTCCGAATTTAACATTCTGCGATCCGGTCCGGCCGTGAGTTTGAGACGACGGAGAACGATGAAATGGACCATTTTGTGCTTATGGCTCTTCGGCTTGCAGATTATTTCACTGTCGTTTTCTGATTGTTGCTTTGCGATTTTGCCTTTTCTGCGTTGTGGTATTGTCTTTATTGCATGCTGATTTGGTCTTTTTCGAGCGGTGAAATAGTCCATATCAGGGTGTAATAAAGCCCTTTTTGCAAAGCGGTGGGAGGACGGGTGGCAAACTTAATGTACTGGTATAATCTGTGTTCTTTGTTTATTTTGTTGATAATCAAGAGGTTATGGCTGTATGGACGAAAAGCGGACGTGTGGCGTTATTTTTTAAGAAAAATGACGACGGAGCGGAGCCGCTCGGTTTTAAATGTTAAAACGACCACCTGTATGGCGGCCGTTTATGTTCGAGAGAGCAATTATAACTCTTGTGTTTTCATTTTATTATGAGCGTTGTCATGAGCTCCGGGGCGAATGTCTCCTGCGCCACATGTTGTATCATCTGCGGTGTCACCGCGTCGATGTTGCTGTAGAGCCGTGCCACGTCCTTCTCCCATCCGTAGTGCAGGAAGCTCTTGGCGAAGTCGATGGCGAAACTTTCGCGACTGTCGCATGCCACACCTATCTGTCCCTTTATCTGTTTTTTGGCGGCGCGCAGCTGCTTGTCGCTCAACGGAGTCTCCATCATGCGGTCGAGTTCGCGCCTTACGAGTCGCATGCAACGGTCCACCTGGCGCGGATCACATCCGAAGTAGGCGGCCCACACACCCGTGTCGGAGTAGCTCGCCATTGAGCTTTCCACAGTGTAGACAAGCGCGTGTCGCTCGCGCAGAGTCAGGTTGAGGCGCGCCGTCATGCCCGGTCCGCCCATTATGTTGTTGAGCAGATAGAGAGCCATACGGCGCTGGTCGTGTATGTCGTAGGCACGGTTTCCGGTCATCACGTGTGCCAGATGTGTGTCCATGTTCATCGTCCTTTGCGACGGAACGTATTGTGGCAACGGCCGGCGGCGCATGTCGTCGGTGGCGGGAAGAGGCGAACCTGAGGCTGGAGTGTCGTGTCCGGCGCGTGCGAGAGCCTTGACCAGACGGGTGAAATCAATGTCGCCGTAGGCAAAGAATATGGCGTTGTCGGGGCGGTAGAGGCGCGAGGTGAAGCGCTGGGCGTCGGCAGTGGTGTATGTTCGCAGGCGTTCGGCCTGTCCCAGAATGTTGTGACCGAGCGGGTGACCGCTGAAAACCATATTCTCGAATTCATCGTATATCAGTTCGGCGGGCGAGTCGTTGTAGCTTTCTATTTCCTCGCAGATGACCTCCACTTCCTTGTCTATCTCGTTCTGCGGATATGTGCTGTGGAACACTATGTCGGTGAGCAGATCGACGGCACGCGTTATGTGGTCGCGCAGAACGGCGGCATGATACACCGTGTCCTCCTTTCCGGTGAAGGCGTTGAGGTCGCCGCCCACGCTCTCCAGGCTGTTAAGGATGTGCCATGCACGGCGCCGTTCTGTTCCTTTGAAGGTGATGTGCTCGCAGAAATGGGCCATTCCTTCCTCTCCCGGCGTCTCGTCGCGGGTGCCGGCGTTGATGGCGTAACCGCAGTAAACCACCGGCGAGGCCGACGGCAGATGTATCACGCGCAGCCCGTCGGCCATTGTATGTGTGTTGTATTTCATTTCGTGTCCTTGTGTTGTTATAGTCCTGAATATGCTGCAAAATTACTTATTTTAGTCCATACAGTGTCGTTTTCGGCAATAATTCCTTACTTTTGCAATCATATATTGATGATAAACACAAACCTTTTGATTATAACACATGGACATTAGAAAGATAGTTGCCGTCGTGGCGGCACTCTTCGTATGGTGCACGGACGTGACGGCACAGCAGCCTGCGGAGGTTGACGGATATCCGTTGTCCAACTTCGCACTGACGGTGAACGCCTCGCAGGACGGAGGTTTCTTCGGACAGATAATGCGCAATCCCGGCCGTATAGGCGAGTGGTTGCAGGATAAGGGCGATGTGGAGTTCTTTGTAGAGAAGGACGGAAGGCGCCACAGTTTCTCGGAATTCAGGAAAAAGACGGTGGACCGTGCCTTTCCGTTTGTCCGTAACACCTATCACGGGTCACCACTCACTAAGACATCGTTTGCCGTTACGGCCTTCTGTCCGCTGGCAGTGAACGATGCGCGCACGTCGGCCCTGCCGCTGTTGATGGTCGAGATGGAGTGTACCAACACGCGCAGGACGGCTGAGACGTTCGATATTGTGGCTGTTCCGGCAGAAGGTATTGCACAGGGCATGTCTGCGGTCAAGGGCAACGGTTATTCGGGTGCGGGCGACGGAAAGTGTGTGGAGTTGACTGCTGATGTTCCAACCTCGTGGGATGGCGGTGCACTTCGCATGCACCTGAACCTTGGAGCGAAAGAGAAACGCACAGTGAGAATACTGCTGGCGTTTCACGACAATGAATGGGTGAGCGCGCTTGACTATGCTTCGCCTGACATACTTACGGCCTATGGCCGCGCTGTATGGCCGGTTTTGAAAGACAAGACCGAAGGTTTCAGCCGTGCAATTCCTGTCACCGGCGACGATGAACTCGACAGTTTTCTGCGTTGGTACATGGTGTCGGGTGTGTCGCTCACCAAATGGACGCGCAACGATGAGGTGGTAACTATGGGCTATCGTGAGCTGAACCAGCGCGACAGTTACTGGACTTCGTGGCTCCATCTCGTGATGTTCAAGGACTTGGAACGCCGTATGATAGAGGAAAGCATCGCATGGCAGCAGCCGTCGGGCAAGATTCCTACGACCATACTTCCGCTGATAGAGCGAAACGATGATCTCGACATCAACGCTTTCTTCATACTCCGCGTGGCGCGTTTCTGGCAGATGTATCATGAGCAGCAGAACCTTCAGAAGTACTGGCCGGCACTGAAAAAGGCGATGGAATGGCTCATTTTGCGCGATAAGGAGCACGTAGGCTTGCCCATGCAGGTGTCGTTCTGGGGCGACTGGAAGGACGTCGGCGGTGTGGAAGGCCGCAAGTATTCGCCCTTCAGTTGTCTTGTCTATATGGCTGCGTTGAAGAAAATGGAACTCATGGCGGAGGCGTGCGGCGACAGTAAAGCCGCCTGTGAATATGCCGGAGCTTACGACAGGGCCTTCAGACGTGTGAATATGGACGTGAAGGACGGCGGACTCTGGAACGGCGAATATTATTGTCAGATATGGCGCGACGGCAGTGTGAACGACCGTTTGCTGCAGGATCAGACCATAGGCATACTGTTCGGTGTGGTGCCCGACGACCGCGCCGCTAAAATTTTCGGGGCTTTGAATGAGCGGAGTCTAACGCCGTATGGTGTGGCGGAGACTTTTCCGTATTACGATGAAAGCTTCGGTTATCCGCCTGCTACCTATCACAACGGTGCCGTGTGGCCGTGGGTGAGCTTCATGGACTGCTGGGCGAGAGTGAGGATGGGCCGCAGGGATGAGGCTGTGGAGTTGGTGAAACGTGTCGGAAGAGCCGATCTTGTCGATTCGGGCGACTGGTCGCCCAACGAGCATATCAACAGTCTGACGGGCGAGAACCTCGGTTTTCACATTCAGGGCTGGAATGCCGGACTCTTCGGGCTGGTGTATTTCGGATTGGTGAACACCGGTGTCATCGATTGATAAACGCACAGGGCGGACATCCTCAAGGTGTCCGCCTTCTTGTTTTGTATGCATCCGGATGTCACGCTGGTCTGCTGATAGTGGCGCGTGATGTGTTGATTATCAGCTTTTTTTCTTATCTTTGCATCGGTGGTTTCATCTTTTTTGTGTTGCCGGCCGCATTTTCCTCATTTTACAATATGACGAGCAGAAGACTTATATACGTGTGCCTGGCACTCATTTTTCATTTTTCAGTGCTCCTTGCCGCATCGGGCGGGCAGGGCGCAAGCGGGACACCGGACGAGCTGAAGGAGGCCAAGGCCTATCTGCGCAAGAGCGATTACAACAGTGCTTTGTCCAAACTGCTCCAGTATATACAGAAAGAGGAACATTCGAAAAACTTCGACACTCTCAATCTTATGAATGCCTACTACGACGTGGGAGGCGTATATTCCGTCTATTCCAACTTCGCACAGGCTCTCGACGTGTATGAGAAAGGTTATCGTCTCAGTACGCAGTCGGGCAATGCGGGTATGCAGTTCAAGTTCCTTAACAACATGATAGGAGCCGGATGCAACATAGGCAATGTGGAGTATGCCTCACGTCTTAACGAGAAAGTGAAGGTGCTGAAAGGTGTTCCGCGTGGACGGCTGTTGTTCTATTATTATTTCAATAAGGGATTTATTGCCGGAATACGCGATGAAATGGGCGAAAAAACACGCTGGATGAACGAAGCTGTGGCTGTGGTGGACAAATACGGACTGCCGGGAGAGATGAAAATATATCCTTATTCGGAGGTTTATCAGTGCTATGAGAAGCAGGGCGACCTGACGAAAGCGCTCGAAGTGTTGCAGAAGTACGACTCACTGGCACAGTTGAAGAACGAAGCCTATCTCTACGCCGACTGCTACAAAGGCATGATGCGTGTCTATACAAAACTGGGAAATAAGGAGAAAGCACTGTTCTATCAGAACGAATTTTTCAGATATACAGACTCTTTGCTCAACGTGAATGAGTTCTCGCAGATAAAGAACCGTTATCAGATACACGAGAAGAAACTCGATCGCCAGACCATAGACAATCAGAAACGGACGATATTCTATCAGAATGCGGCGCTCGTTCTGCTGCTGCTCGTAGTGGCGGTGGCATGCACCGCGGTGGTCATGGTGTGGCGTCAACGTCGCAAACTGCATGTGGCTTATGTGGCGTTGTTTGAGCGTAACAGGGAACTTCTCGAAATAGAAAGCCGCTATCGCGATATCGTCGATAGGCAGAAAGCGCGCATCGACGAGACAGATAACGCCGACGAACGCCAGGATAAGAGTGTGGCACCGGTGCCCAACAGCGAAGAACTGCTGCAGCGCATCGACGCTGTGATGGAGGATGAGAACGCTTTCTGCAGTCCGGATTTCAGCCTGGCCGTGCTTGCAAGGCTTTCGGAGTCGAACACCAATTATGTATCTCAGGTGATAAATTCTACATATAACAAGAATTTCAGGACTTTCCTGAACGAGCGTCGCATCAAAGTGGCGATGAAACGTATGATGGACACCGGCCGCTATGGGGCATACAGCATGCAGGGTATAGCCGAAAGCGTGGGTTACAAATCGGCTTCAAACTTTATTGCAGCGTTCAAGAAAGTAACAGGAATGACGCCGTCATTATATCAGAAAATGCTCAGAAACTGAGCGTTCTGATTTTTAATTTATGAATTAGAAAACATTGTTTTGTGACTTTTTGTTAGTTTTTGCGCCTTTTTTCTATTTTTGTAAGCGTGAAAACCAAATAAAAATGTCATTATGAGAAAACTTACTCTTGCTGTTTTATTATTGTTGCCGGGGCTGTTGTCTTTTGCCGGAGACATCACGCAGCCGCAGGCTCTGAAAATCGCACAGTCGTTTCTCCGCGACAATGTGACGTCGATGAAGTCACAGCAGAAAGGCGGAAGCGATGCGTTGAAGCTGGTATATACAGCCGATGATACGAAAGGACGCAGCTGCGTCTATGTTTTCAATGCAGGCCAGGACGGCGGATTTATTCTTGTTTCGGCCGAAGACAGAGCCACGCAGGTGCTGGGCTACAGCGACATGGGCAGTTTCGACTACGACCGTATGTCGCCGGAGATGCGCAACTGGATGGCTGGTTACGTGGACGAGATAACTTATATAAGAGACAACAATGTGGAGTTCGCACAGGAAAACCGTGCAAACGACGGCAAGAGAGTGGCGCCGCTGCTTGGAAACATCATGTGGGACCAGAGCGCGCCTTATAATAATATGTGTCCTAATTATGACATAAGTTCCAGATGTGCGACGGGATGTGTCGCTACGGCAATGGCACAGGTGATGTACTATCACCGCTGGCCGGAGGTTGGAAAAGGTTCTTACACCTATGCGCCGGCCATACTTGGCGGTCGCACTCTGACCGCCGACTTCGGTTCTACATATTATGCCTGGGATGATATGCTGCCTATGTACGACAGTAACAGCAGCGAAGCCAGCTGCGATGCCGTGGCTGAACTGATGCTTCATTGCGGCATTTCGGTGAGCATGAACTATTCTTCCTCAAGTGGAGCTGGAAGTGATGTCATACCTTACGCACTGTTCAATTATTTTGATTACGACAAGGGTGTGGCCTACCGACAGCGCGATAACTACAGCAGTGAGGAATGGCAGCAGATCATCGAGAACGAGATTGACAACGGACGTCCCGTGATTGCCACCGGCCGTTCGTCTGCCGGCGGACACGCATTCGTGTTCGATGGATACGATGAAAACGGTTTTGTACACGTCAATTGGGGCTGGAGCGGCATGAGCAACGGCTATTTTCGCACGTCAGCTCTCAATCCGCCGTTGCAGGGAACGGGCGGTTCTGAAGGCGGATACAACTACGACCAGCAGATAATAACCGGTATCCAGCCTCCGCAGAGCGGCACTTACGAAGATGTAGAGCTTGTTTCTACCGAAGGACTTGTGCCTGCACAGAAAACCATAGCCAACGGAGGAAGCACCGATATTTCTCTCCGTGGAATGATATACAATGCCGGATGGAAGACTTCGAAGTTTGAATATGCCATGCTTCTGACCGATGCACAGGACAAAACTGTGGAAGTTTATCTCACAGACATAGCTTATGAACTTGAGAAGGATTACGGTTTCTACGGTCCGATGACAGCAAACGTCAAGTTCGGAAAGCTTGCCGACGGTGAATACAAGCTCTATCCTGTTTGTCGCCAGTATGGTTCTGACGGAGCGTGGAGCCGCATCCGCGACGAATATGTGGGCTATCCCAACTATCTGAATGTCAGTGTAAGCGGTGAAGAGATAACCTTCATTTATCCCGATTATTTCGATCTGAACATCGATGAAATGGACGTTCCTGCAGAAATATATGCCGGAGTGCCGTCGTGCACAAGGGCCACTGTAGTGAACGGAGGCGACGTAAACTACCTCGGCGAGGTGATGGTGACCATCTACGACAAGAACACCCTGCGTCCGGTAGCGTCCGGCTCTAAGTACAAGATTGACCTTGCTCCGGGAGCAAGTGTTGATGTTGAGTTCTTCGACACATTCAATTTGCCGGCCGGCGACTATATGCTCACCGTGACGGACGATGACAACCGCCTCATAAGTACCATGCGCGAGGTAAGCGTTGAGAACGCTCCTGCCGAGACGGCTGTACTCACTCCGGCTGCCAAACTCTCGTTTGCCGACAACGCCAACGTCGATGCCAGTTCAATGAACATCACTGCCAGCCTGAAGTGCGAGCAGGGAGTGTTCGGCGGATACGTTTACCTTTACATATTCAACGAGAGCGGAGCTGTTATCCGCGGATGCCTCGAGCCGCAATATCTGATGCTGAAGAGCGGCGAGACAGCCGACGTGACATTCAGCGGAGCGTTCGAGAACGGCGTACCGGGAACAGTATATCTGGCTGCGCTGCTGGCTTACAACGGAACATCTTACGGCTATCTCAATCCGATAGAAAATTCAACCTGTTACTTCATGTTGGCTCCTGAGACCACAGGAATAGACAATGCCGTTACCGATGAAATGGACGGAAAAGTGAAGATATACGACATGAACGGACGCCTCCGTCCCGAGACAAGCACAGAAATGCTGCCAAAGGGCATGTACATAGTGAAACAAGGAGAGCGCACACGCAAGATAGTGAAATGACAATATAAGTACGAACAAAACAAAACCGATATATGAACAAGAAACGTTTTATTGATATCGCCGTGGCAGCAGTGTTCTTCATGAACGCTGCCACCGCCGGCGCACAGACAACGGAGCAGTCGCCTCTCACGGCGCGCAAGCCGGGCCCGATGGCTGTCACACCCATAGGCGACGCAGCCGTAAAGGGCAACACTGTCACAAGAATACTCAAGTCTGGCGCCAGAAAGAAGGCCGCAGATGTTTCTGCATTTGAAGGCCGTAAGCTCTACTGCGCACTGATAAACAGCACAGACTGGGCATCCTCTTCTATAACAGACGTGCCTTACGGCGTATACTCGTTCAGTATAGGCGATGAAATGGCTATGAATCCGCACTGCACATCCTTCATATACGACTTCCTCGCAGGTGCTTTCGGCCGCAACACGTTTGTCGGTATAGCTCCGATGAGCATCATGGGTGTGCTGAACGGTGCACGCTATGTCACGATAGACACCGACAACTGGAACGAACTCAAGTGTGTGCTTTACGGAACGGAAAACAAAGGCTATTCGCTTCTGTCTTCCTCGATGGCTTACAATCCGATAGACAACAGGACATATTCGCTCCAGTACAACGACGAAATGTCCGGTATGGACTGGTGCATATACAATGAGGATTACGATGAAATGGACAAAATCGCTGCTTTCCGCGGCAAATACAATGTCCTGACGCTTGCTGCCGTGCCTAGCGGAGACATGTATTTCATCAACTGGCTGGGCGATCTGTACCGCATAGACAAGAAGACGGCACGCCCGACACTCGTGGGCAGCACCGGCATAATGCCTGTTATGTACTCGCAGTCGATGATATACGACGGCCGTACAGGACTCTTCATCTGGGCCGCACAGACTGAAACGGGAAGCGAACTCTACGCAGTCAATCCTGAGACAGCCGAGGCAGGACTCATCGGAAAGTTCACCAAGAACGAGCAGATCGTAGCACTGAAGGTGGACGAGAATGCAGCCAAGGACGGTGCACCGGCCATGGCAGAGGGCCTCGATCTTGTGTTTGATGCTGACGGAAGCCTTGGCGGAAAGATAGAATTCACCGTTCCGACCCTTACTTACGACGGAGCGGCTCTCGGCGATGCCGTGCTCAACGTGTGGCTCGACGGCGAGAATCTCAAGGGCGTGAGTGTGATGCCGGGCGAAAAGGTGTCGATACCTGTGACACTGACCGAAGGCAACCACTATGTGGCCGTGAACATGAGCAACGGAGCAGGCTATTCGCCGCTTGCATCGACAAGAAAATATGCAGGATATGACATCCCTGTGCAGGTGGGCGACCTCAATTTCGAATACGACGCCGAAGGCAAGCAGAACATCGTGAGCTGGAGTGCACCGGCTGCCGGAGTGAACGGCGGATATCTGGACAAGGCAAACCTCAGCTACACAGTGGTGAGAATGCCAGACAGTGTGACTGTGGCCGACAACTACACACAGACCACCTTCATCGAAAACACGCCGGAGGCTATGCACAACTATTCCTATCGCGTGTATGCAAACAACAACGGCAAGCGCAGCGAATACGTGGAGTCGGACAAACTGATATGCGGCAACGCCTTCACGGCACCTTATTCCCAGTCGTTTGCAGATGCGTCGGTGTTCAACGAATATTTCACAGTGGTTGACGCAAACAATGACGGCAACACATGGAGAGCCGGATTCAACAGCGACGTTCGCATCGATATCAATGCCAACAGTTATCCTAAGGGTGACGACTGGCTCATAACTCCGGCCATCTCTCTTGAGGCAGGTATGAAATACCGCTATACTATCAACATGAAGACATTCACCTTAGGATATCCCGAGTCGTTCGAAGTTTATGTCGGAACAGATCCCGACGACCTCTCCACTTTCCGTAAGGTGGCCGAGGAGGAAGCCTTCGAACTGTATGTGGAATTCGGCGATTACAACGCATATTTCGTCAACGAGACAGCCGGAAAATACTATGTGGCACTGAGATATACGGGTGACAGTTCGAAGAAGGCATCCATGATGATGCTCAAGAAAGTATCGTTGAGCGCAGTGGGCGCATCAAAGGCTCCTGCCGCTGTAGGCTCACTCGAGGTTACGCCCGGTGAGGACGACGCCATGACAGCCACCGTCAGCTTCGACGCTCCGACTGCAAATCTGGAGGAAACACCTATAAACACGCTTTCCAAGATCAGCATATACAGAAACAAGGAGACGGAGCCTGTGCACGTGTTTGATGCGCCTGCAGTGGGCGGACACCTCACATGGACCGACAACAAGGTGACAGCTGTGGGCATGAATACCTACACCGTTGTTCCCGAAAACGAATATGGCACGGGCGAGGCAGCAGCCGACTCAGCCTTTGTGGGTGTATATACCGCACCTTATCTTGAAACATTCGACACCAAAGGTGCCGCAGATCTTTACAAGACAACGCTCGAAGGTATCGACCTTGAGTCAAATCCGTTCTACGGCTGGCAGTACGATACCAACAACAAGCTGATGAAATTCTCGGCCTTCGTACAGGAAACACCGGTTGAGGCTTGGATTTACACACCGATGATAAGACTCGACGCCGATGCAGTATACGAACTTTCGCTCGGTGTTAGCACGGCAGTCTATTCGGAGACAGTCACAAACAAGGTGTATATGGGCACTGCTACTGAACCGGAAGCACAGAAAGTATTCGTAGGCGACCTGCCCAAGAACACTGCCTACAAGATGACTAACGTAGCCTACAACGTCATAACCGACGAGGGTGGCAAATACAGTTTCGGTATCAACTCAAAGGGTACAAGTCAGTATGATTTCCTCGACACGCAGCTCGACGACGTGAAACTGACCTATCTGAAGTCGGCCTTCTCGCCATACGCATTTACCGATTACGTTTCGAAAGCGGCCGAAGACGGCAGCCTGAAAGCCGAGATGACGTTCAAGGCACCGGCCGTTGACTATCACGGCAACGCGTTGAAGGAGAACATCAAGATTGAGATATTCCGCGGACAAAGCCCGACTCCGGTCTACACACAGACCGACGTGGTGCCGGGTGCAGCCATGACATGGACCGACACACAGCCGCTCCACGGACAGAACACCTACATGCTTGTGGCATCCAACGACTACGGACGCAGCGAAGTGTTGCTCGACACTCTCTTCGTAGGCCGCGACGCACCATCGTCCGTGACCGGTCTGACCGTCAAGGGCAGCTCCGACAACATGAACGCCATACTTGCCTGGGCAGCTCCTTCGGCAGGAGTGAACGGCGGAGTGGTGGTAGACGATGAACTGCAGTACCGCATTTACAGCTACAATCCTGACGAACTTACATATACTCTGATTGCCGACAACGTGAAAGGCAATACCTACACCATCGAACCCGAACCGTTAAGCAGCCAGCGTCTGTTATATTATGCTGTGGCTCCGTTTACCAACGAAGGCATAGGACAGCCGGTTGTCGGTTCGGTGGTGCTCGGTCCGCTCTACACATTGCCTTACAAGGAGTCGTTCGCCAACAGCGAGGCAGAAACCACACCGTGGCAGATCATCTCGACATACACTGGTGGTTTCACATGGGGCGTCACCAATCCTGACGGCACATACAACCAGGCTGCGCCTCAGGACGAGGACGGTGGATGTGCCTACATGTACAACGGAAGCATGTACGAGCAGTATGCCGGTGCCGGATTCGTATCGCCTAAGGTTGCTCTCGACGGCCAGGACAACGTGCTGACGTTCTGGGTTTACAACATTGCGACAGCCTATCCGAACAACAAACCTTCGCTCTTCGTGTTCCTGCGTGGCGACGACGGCGAGTATGTTGAGGCCGCAAACTACATTGTGGGTGGCGACACCGAGGACGGATGGCAGAAATATGAGGTGTCGCTCGACGCTGTGAAGAACTGCAGTCACATGAGCTACGCATTCTACGCATACACCGGTGGAGGCAACGATGTGATATATCTTGACAACATCAGAATTGAGAAGAACACGTCGACCGGTATCGGTGGCGTTACTGAACAGGCGAAGACAGTGGAGAGTGTAAGATGGTATACGCTCGACGGACGCGAACTCAACGCTCCGGTGAAGGGTGTAAACATCAAGACGGAGACCTACACCGACGGCACAAGCCGCAGCGTCAAAGTGGTGAGACGGTAGTTTCTTGATATATATAGTTGATATGTTAAATTTGGGAGCTGTGGCGGCCGATGTGTGCCGCCACAGTTTTTTTGTGCTGCGCAGCCCCGTTGTGCATACCGTTTCCGACGGCTCCGCCGGCAGTTTTTCAGGTGGTGAAACTGTATATTTACCCATTTCATCGGTAAAAAATCTTGATATGGCAAATTCTTAAACCAACATTCGGAGAGCGTCGGAAGCGTTTTTGCGGCATTGTTTCGTGGCTTCTGTATGCCGTTTCCCGGACCGGTAGAAGTTCGGCCGGGATGGGTTCCAATAAAAGGCTGTGGCTTTCATACCGGACCGGCATTATTTCCTTCAGTTGAAAGAAAAGCTATCGGGGCAGTTACAATTTTTCAGTAGCCTGCGATTTTTCCGTCCGGGTTTTCAGTTCTACCCCAAAAAATAAGAGAGTATTTGCGCGCGGACTTTCCTTCGGACGCAAATACGCGAAAAATAAGAGTTTTTCTCAAGACCTTGTATATCAATAGCTTACATCCGGAAACGATTTTTTCGTCACACGAAATGCACCGTTTCAGCACGTGATATGGACCGTATCATGGTCTGATATGCACAATATCACACCCTGATATAGACAAAACCGGAGGCTGATATGGGCATTATCGGAACGCAAGACGGATTATACGCTATTCCGAAACAGGATATACGTCAAAGCCGTTCGGACTGAAATGGGCTTTATAATATCATATTTAACATTTCCTTACATCTCTTTTGCGATTTTATTTTGTCAAAAAAAAGTCAAGAAAAATTGTAAGTCCGCCACTCGGGTTTTCTTTAAAAGTGCCTATATCAGGTGTGATAGATAACACTGGAAACATTTGCACGGTCTGTGGGGATGATTCTTCGTCTGTGGCATACAGACTTTGCTGCGGTGCGTAAAAAGCCGTTATGCAAGGTCTGAAAGCCATTCTCGCGCTGCCGTATGCAGACCGTCGGAACATGAAAAAATAAAAGCTGCTGATGGTCAGCAGCTTGTTCTGATGGCTCAAAGTCCGTGTGTTTGCAGATGTATGGTCTGTAGTGCGGTCTGACGGTCGTATCGCGGACTTGCACCGTATATTCATTCATCCGCAGATGAGCGCTTCTGCATGGTCGTGCATTGCCGCGCCTGTCTTCCGCTCAAGCCTTGCGGCCTTTGCTTGCGGCAGGTCCTGCCGCAAGCGTTATTACAAGCGAGAGAAGCGCAAACAGCGCGCCCGTGAGGCAGACTCCGCCCCATCCGCACAAGTCCCAGCCCACGCCGGCACTGAGAGTGCCCAGTGAGCCGCCGATGAAATATACGGTCATGAATATGGTGTTCACGCGGTTGGCTGCCTCTGGCATCTGTTGTATGCAGTCGCTCTGGTTGCTCAGCTGTATGCACTGTGCACCGATGTCGGCCAGGATGATGGCTGCTATGAGTCCGGCGTAGCTGTCGCCGAGGAAGAAAGCCGTAGCCCATGCTGCCAGTTGCAGCAGTGCGCCGGCAATGCTGAAGCGGTGTGTGCCGTAGCGCGGCACCAGACGGCCCATGCCGCTTGCCGCTATCGCGCCCGCCATGCCGCACAGTCCGAGCACTCCGGTCATTGTTGCACCGGCATGGAACGGCTCACCGGCCAGATGGAAGGCCATGCACGACCATATGGCAAGCATCGAACCGAAGGCCAGCGCCGAACGCACGGCGTTGAGACGTATGCGCGGACGGGTGCGCACTATGCGCCACACGGTGTGCATGAGTTGCGGATAGGTGCCGCTGAAGTTCGACTTCATGGCCGGCATCATGCCCATCGACACCACAAGACACACCACCATCAGTGCGGCGGATATGAAGAACATGGCGCGCCAGCCCAGTCGTTCGCCTATAAAACCGCTTATTACGCGCGAGGCGAGAATGCCCGTGAGCAGTCCGCTGAGCACATATCCTATGTTGCGCGACTTGTTCTCCGGACGCGAGTATTGGCCGGCTATCGGTATGAACAGCTGCGGAATGACCGAGCACATGCCCATGAGTAGCGACGCGCCCCATATCAGACTGAGGCTGCCGGAGGTGGCGATGATGAGGTCCATCACGGCTGCCGTGGTCAGAGTGACGGCTATTATGCGTCGGCGTGAGTATAGATCGCCCATCGGAATGATGAAACACAGGCCGAGGGCATATCCCGCCTGTGAGATGACGGTGATGAGATTGGCCTCCACTTCCGTGGCGCCGATGTCGGCGCGGATGAGTTCCAGCAATGGCTGATTGTAGTAAAGGTTGGCCACAGTGAGGCCCGCTATGATGGACATCATCAGCAGTATTTGCCGTGGTATGCCCTGGTTTTCCTTCAGTTGTATCATAGTGATTTGTTGTTTTCGGTCTGCAAAGTTATCTATATGTTGCGTGCCGCGCAACTGTTTTGGGCATAATTAACACGAAAGGCGGCCTCCATGGAGAGGCCGCCTTCCTTGTTTTTCTGTTGTCCGGAGCCATACGGTGTGGTCAGCGCACCACTGTCTTGCGTCCGTCCACCACGTATATGCCGCTCGGCAGGTTGTGATTGTCGCTCAGTTCGGCGCCCACCTTCTGTCCTTTTATGTTGTACACGCCCTTGGCGGTTCGGCCTGTGCCTGCTGTCGGTGTGCCGATGCCGTTGGTGTCGTCCACCTTGTGTATGCGGAAAAAGTCGGTCTTGAACCATCCGTTCTTCACGTCGGTGCCCTTGGTGCCGTCGGCGTTGGTGTTGCTCGAGCGTATGCCGAACTTCAGGTCGTCGCCTTCTTCTATGTCAACATATACATACATGTCCTGCAGCACGAACGTGTTGGGCGCTCCGCCTATGTATCCGGCGAAGGTGTTGTGCTCGCCCGGTGTCAGGTTCTTGTCGTAGTCGATGTCCATTCCGTAGTATTGCACGTTGTCGTTGGCGAACAGGCGCACCGTGGAGAGGAATCCCTCTTCGGCCCAGAGGCGGCAGCATATCATGTAACGGCCGGGAGTGAGCTTGTCGGCAGGTATGGTCTGATAGAGCGCGAAGTCGTCGGGCATGTTGCCGTTCTTTGCCTGGAACCAGCACACGTTAGTGGCGTGAGGGTTCGATGCGTCCTTGTTTATGCCGTAAGAGTCGCCCGGGAACCGTCCGGCCACCTTCCATCCGTGTATGCCGTAGATGGTTCCGCGGCGCGTATCGCCCGATGTGTTCTCCTTTATCGTGCCGTTGTCGTCGTAGAGTTCGAAGTCGTAGTTGGTTATCAGCTGCTTTGTCAGCGTGAGATCTTCCTCCTGCGGTTCTGGCATACCGCTCACTTTCTCTATGCGGAAGTTGTCTACCTTGAACCATCCGGCGTTGTCCGTGGCTGTGGTTCCGTCGTTGCGCTTGTTGCCGGAGCGTATTCCCAGCTTGAGGTCTTCTCCCTCGGCCACGGTAACATATACTTCCATTGGCATCAGGTTG
The DNA here is from genome assembly GCF_037890215.1 of Prevotella sp. HCN-7019. Classification (NCBI taxonomy): domain Bacteria; kingdom Pseudomonadati; phylum Bacteroidota; class Bacteroidia; order Bacteroidales; family Prevotellaceae; genus Prevotella; species Prevotella sp. HCN-7019. The sequence goes on from NZ_JBBKBO010000001.1 coordinate 725,232, forward strand.
AACGGTCCTGCGCCGTTTTGTCCGGCATGTCCGGCGTAGGTGTTCACCTCACCGGGTGTCAGCAACCGGGTGTAGTCGCTCTCGCTGCCGTAATACTGCACGTTGTTGTTGGCAAAGAGGCGTCCAGAAGCCTTCTTGTTCTCTTCCATCCACATCATGCACGACACGCGATAGGTGCCCGGTTCTATCTCCGATGCGGGTATTGTCTGCGACAGTTCGAAGAATTCCGGCATCGGGAACGAGTTTATCCAGCACACGTTTGAGCCGTGCAGGTTGGCTGCATCCTGGTTTATTCCGTATGACGGCAGTCCGTTCTGTCCGAGTGTCAGTTCGCCCGTGTGATCCCATCCGTACGGTATGCCGCGGTCGGTGTTGCCCTGCGGGTTGGGCGTTCCGTCGGTACGGAGTTCGAAGTCGTTGTTCTTTATCAGCTTCACGGTGAGTGAATTGTCGGCCGATTCGGGCAGACGGTTGTATATTTCGCTCAGCACAACACCCGGATCGAGCATATATACACGCACGCTGACGGTCTTGTCCTCGTCGGCGTTGTAGGTCACGGTGGCGTCGTTGAAGCCTTGCAGCACTGTCGTGTTCCACTTGCCTTCGGTCGCTGTGGTCTTGAGCGAGCACACTTGCGGCTCACCTCCGTCCACAGATATGGCTACGCGCAGGTCGAAACTGCTGTTTATCGGGAATGTCGGGAGGCAGCGTGCCGAAATCATGTTGGCGCCGCTCTTCACCTCTACGTCGTATTCCGCGTAGGGAGCGCTGCCTGCCTTGTCGGCAGAATACACCGTTTCGTCTATCGGCCATACGGTGACGCTGTTGCCGCCTACGCCCAGTCCTTCAAGAGTAACGATGTTGCCTTTGGTCGATGTGTATTTGTCGGCAGCCACGGCGAAGGTCTGTTCTTTCTCTATTTCCTTCTGCACACTGCTTATGTTGGACAGTGTTGCGGTCTCAGGCATGTAGAACTGCGACTGCTGGCGTGGCTTTGAGTCCATCATTTCGTTCCATTTGCCGCCTGCAATCTCGTTGTTGTATTTGTTTGTTATTTGCTCTATCTGTCTGTAAGCCTTGCGTGCCTCGGCGGCATACTCCAGCGCCTTGTCGCGCTGTCCGGCCTTTGCCAGCACGAGACTCTGCGCTGCGCGGAATGTCTTTACGTTCATATAGTAGGCGCCTTTTACAGGATATTCTATCATTTCGAAGTAAGCATCCTGCAGCTCCGACGGTATTCTCGCCTTGAGATTGTCCACCTTGTCCACGATGTTTTTGTAGTCGGCGATGCGGCGGTCTTTCTCTTCGTCGGTGTAGCTCACGGCGAATATGTGCTCCGGTTTGCCGCCAGCGCCGAGACGATAGTATTCCTGTTTGATGTCACTCAACTCGTCGGCATATTCCTCACCGAAGGTTTTCGCGGCCCAGTAGCGGCTGTACTTGTGTGCCTCTTCCGGATTCCAGCGTTCAACATCCCATGCAAGGTCCATGCAGAATTCCAGTTCTGCCTCGGCAGGCTTGATGTCGCCCACGTTGATTATCCACAGAGTGCGTATGCCGTAGTCATATCCTTTGCTCAGCTCATAGCTGATGAGCGAAGGCGATGTGGAGCAGAGCCACAGATAGTCTTGCGGTGTTCCCCAGTAGGAAAGATGATAATAAATGCCGTTTCCACCCGAACGCGCCTGCTCACTCTTTGTAGGCATCTGTCTGATGTAGCCGTGATTGTCGTCCACCCATGTCAGAGTGATGTCCTCGGGAACCTGTAGTCCGGCGTTGTAGGCCTCGAGAACTTCCTTGTAAGGTATGAATATCTGCGGCACGGTGGTCGGGTCGCCGATGTGCTTCTCGAGCAGTTGACGCTGGAAACCTATTATTTCCGTGAGTCCGCGCACCTTGTCTTGGGTGGTAGGATAGCCGCTTATGCCCCAGTCGTGTACGCCGCGCATGCCGGTGGTATACATCGCATCGAAGCCCTTGCTTTCTATAACGCGCTCCTCCCAGTACTGTTGTATCTTCTCCTTGTTGGTCACATAGTTCCAGTTCTCGTATGTTCCGGTGCCGTCACCCCAGCGTCTCCATTCCCATTCATTGTCGCGAAGCATCTGTTCGCAGTGGCTTGAGCCGAGCACGATGTCGTATTTCTTCGCCACGGGAAGGTTGGCCTTGTTTGCCCAGAAAGCCTCCGAGCACAGGTGCATGGCTGGCCACAGCGTGTTGGCACGCAGGCGAAGGAGCAGCTCCATCACCTTGGCGTAGCTGTTGGGACCTACATTATTGCGGTCGGGATCCATGTTCTTGGCAGCCCACGGCTGGAATCCCCAGTCCTCGTCGTTGATGAATATGCCGCGGTATTTCACCGAAGGCTCACCCGTTACGCTGCGTCCTGCCGAGGCATAAAGCATGTCCTTATGCGCCGGAACGACGTCGGCCCACCAGATGTAAGGCGATACGCCCATCAGACGCGACACCTCGAAGATAGCGTAAGCCGTGCCGCGGGGTGTCGAACCGAACAGAACCAGTGCGCGGTCAACGCCTTCTGCGGGATTATCTACGGTCTGAAGGCCGTATGCCTCCCATTTTCCCTTGACGTCGGAAACGTCTATCTTGCCTTCGGCAGCGAGACGGTCGATGAGTTCGGATGAACCTATCGTGCCCGCGATGATTGGCGAACTGCCGGCAGTAAGCTCTGTTCCGACCTTGATTTCCTTACCGGTCACGGCCTTGATGTCGCCTGCGAGTGCCGTGGCAGCGGTCTCAACGACCTGAGCGTCGTTCTTCTCGAACACGATAGTGGCGGTTGTTCCGTCGTCACCAACTATCGGGAAGCTGCCCGATTGCTCTGTTTCGCTCACTGTTATGGCGTTTTGCGCACAGGCATTGCCTGCCGTCAGAGCCGTCATAGCAGCAATGAAGATGAATGAAAAGATTTTTCTCATAGCGGTTTTATTAGTGAATGATATTGTTGTTTTGCAGTAATTTCCGAAAGATATGGCCGGATTTGCCGGCCGTTATGGTGTCTGTGGCCGGTCATTTCACGTCGAAACTCATCTCGGCAGACTTCAGTCCGGAAGCCTTTGCCTTGAGAGTGAGGCGGCCGGAACGCTCGCTTGACTGCACTATAGCCGTAAGCATGCCGTTGAAAGCGTGCATCTGCGGCTTCTGGAACGGTTCGAGACAAGTGGCGTCGCCGTTGGCTACGGCACGGAATGAGCCGGCCCCGCTGACGCTGAATCGCACGGTTCTGTTGTCCGTAGGGCAGAGATTGCCGTCTTTGTCGGTCACTTTCACCGTGACATAGGCCAGATCCTTGCCGTCGGCCGACAGCTCCGTGCGGAGGCATTCAAGCTCAATGCGATACGGCTTTCCTGCCGTCCTGACCGTCTTTTCGGCGGCGGGGCGACCGTCCTTGTCGTAAGCCACCACGCGAATCTCGCCCGGTTCGTATCTCACGTCGTTCCACATCAGTCTGTAACGGCTTTTCAGCGAGCTGTCGTTCTTCTCGCGTCTGCCCTGGCTCTTGCCGTTTACGAACAGCTCGGCAGCCGGATAGCTCGTATAGACGAACACCGGCGTGACCTCGCCTTCGCGTCCCGGCCACGTCCAGTGGGGCAGTATGTGGAGCGTCGCATCGTTGCGGTTCCAGATGCTGCGGTACAAATAGAAACGGTCCTTGGGCAGACTCGCGAGGTCTATTATTCCGAACATGGAACTGTGGTTGGGCCATGCGTCGGTGTCGTAGGGGAACGGTTCGCCCAGATAGTCGAACCCGGTCCACACGAACTGACCGAGAGTCCAGGGATGGTCTTCGGCGAGGGCGAAGTCGATGTCGGGCAGATTGCACCATCCTCCTGCCTCCACGTCGTATGACGACGACTGATGATCCTCGTATGTCGCGCCGTTCTTGTCCTCGACGGGGAACTTGTAAACGCCCCGCGAGCTCACCGTCGATGCCGTCTCGCTGCCGAGCAGCAGGTTCTGAGGCAGTATGCGGTAGCCGTCTTCATAGCGGTGGGTGCGGTAGTTGAAGCCCGGAATGTCGATGACTGACGCGAAACCGTTGGACAGCACGCAGTCTATCTGGTCCATGCCACAGGTCACCGGACGTGTAGGATCCTCGCGATGGCAGATGTCCTGAAGGAATTCCGCCACACGATAACCGTCGGGACGGCACTGCGTGGGCACCTCGTTGCCGATGCTCCACATCACCACGCACGGGTTGTTGCGGTAGTGTCGCAGCATGTTTACCATGTCTTTCTCTGCCCAATCATTGAAAAAACGGTGGTATCCGTTCTCACATTTCGCCACGTCCCATTCGTCGAACGGCTCGATCATCATCATCATTCCGAGCTCGTCGCACAGCTCCACGAGTTCCGGGGCAGGCATGTTGTGCGATGTGCGTATGGCGTCGCAGCCCATGTCTTTGAGCATTAGGATCTGATGTTTCAGTGCAGCGCGGTTCACGGCTGCGCCCAAAGGACCGAGGTCGTGATGGTTGCACACGCCCTGGAACTTGCGTTGCCTGCCGTTGAGGAAGAATCCCTTGTCGGCCACGAACTCAATGCTTCTGACGCCGAAGCGCGTGGTGCACGAGTCGGTGAGCTGTCCGTCGGCATATATTCTTGACACGGCCTTGTAGAGCGCAGGAGTCTCTGGCGACCACAACGACGGGCGGTCGATGATGAAATTCTGCTCCACGGGACGGTCACCTATTATCCTTGTCTCATAGTTCTTGTGCGCGACCACCTTTCCTTCGGGCGAGATGATGCGCGTGTCGATGTTTATCTTCCTGTCGGCGGCGCCGGCAATCTCGGTCAGGAGACGCACGGCGGCATAGGTGCTGTCGGCATGCGGGGTGGTGACATATGTACCCCAGACGGGCACATGGGTCTTCTCGGTGATGATGAGATGCACGTTGCGGTAGAGCCCTGCGCCCGGATACCAGCGCGACGACTGCGGTCTGTTCTCCAGTCTCACGGCCAACGTGTTTTTCTTTCCGTCGTGACGGAGTAGGGAAGTGACGTCGCAGTGGAACGAGTTGTAGCCGTACGGCCAGAAGCACGCCTCCTTGCCGTTTACATATACCCGCGCCTCGCTCATGGCACCGTCGAAGAGCAGCGTGACCGTCTTGCCCTCGGGAGCGCTGAACGACGTGCGGTACCATCCGCAGCCGGTGTAGGGCAGTCCGCCCGTGCGGCCCGTCTTGAGCGACGACTGAGTCTCAAGGTTCTGCGTGATGGCTACGTCCTGCAAATCGTTTTTTATGTCGAACGGTCCGTATATGGCCCAGTCGTGCGGCACGTATACCGTCTGCCAGCGGCTGTCGTCAAATTCAGGCAGTGCGGCGTCCTTGAAATCGCCTTTTGAGAACTTCCAGTTTTTCTCAAGCAACGTCTCGCTTCGTTGTGCGGACAGTGTACCGGACAGCATCAGCAGAAGCACTGCCAAGACTTGTCCTGTGAGTTTTGTGCTCATATCAGTAAGTATGTTTTAAATTAATTCAGGTAATATGGTTTTTAGTTCTGCGCATGTCGCAGATACATTCAAGCTTCGATTATTGTTCAATATCAGTGGAAGTGATGCACAAATGTAGCAAAACTCCGTTGCAAAAATAATAAAAATGCCCGATATTTCATATTTCCGTACAATCTATATTGCGATGCATCATATTGGAGATAAAGCAAGAAGGCCGCACTGTATGGACGATAAGCTACTGTTCCAGCTTGCGGTTGCATATGGAATGAAGCGTCAGTAGGGCTCTGTGGAAATCCTGTGGAGGATTGGTTTTATTCATGAATCAGCACTGAATGAAGGAAATATTCCGGGCAATGTTGAGTGGCAGGAATAGTGGGGAACGCATGTTGGGGTAATAACAAATTCACGTTGCAGCGACAAATAAATACTCACCGCGAGAGGAGCACACGTTTTTCGTATGTCTCCTTATTCGTCATATAGGCGTTTTTAAAGAAAACCCGAGTGCTGGACTTACAGTTTTTCTTGACTTTTTTTTGACAAAATAAAATCGCAAAAGAGATGTAAAGAAATATTAAATATGGTATTATAAAGCCCATTTCAGTCCGAACGGCTTTGACGTATATCCTGTTTCGGAATAGCGTATAATCCGTCTTTCGTTCCGATAATGCCCATATCAGCCTCTGGTTTCGTCTGTTTCAGGGTGTGATATCGTACGTTTCAGGCCATGAAACGGGCCATATCACGTGCTGAAACGGTGCATTTCGTGTGACGAAAAAATCACTTCCGGATGTAAGCTATTGATATACAAGGTCTTGAGGAAAACTCTTATTTTTCGCATATTTGCGTCCGAAGGAAGGTCCGCGCGCAAATATTCTCTTATTTTTGGGGGTAGAACAGAAAACTCGGACGGAAAACTCGCGGGATACTGAAAAATTGTAACTGCCCTGATTATTTCTATTTCTGCGGAATGAAACAATGCCGATATTGGACGGGAGTTGCTGTTTTTAATTATAACCAGTCACAGTTGAATTTCTGCGGAGGCATCAGTAATATAATTATATGGTGAATGTCATTGGGCTGAAGGTGTAAGGATAACACGATGTGCAGCCGGAATTGCGGCGCTTGGCGAATGATGTGATGGGAAAGGAATGACTGTTATGCCATGGCGTATGGATGTATGGAAAGAGCGGGAAAAAGGAAAACCGCCGGAGCATGGGATGAAAAGCCATGAGCTCCGGCGGTTTTTTATCAGTGGATGTTCTTTCTTGTGCGATTTGCCTTTTGCCTTGTTGTCTGCCGTAGTGCATTGTCGTGCGGACGGAGAGGCTGTATGTGGCCTGATGGCCGTTGGGGACGCGTACTGCGGACAGCCCCTTATCTGGCAAACGTCTTCCTGAACTTGTTCTTTCCGTCAAGTCCTGTTATCGAGATGTCGATGCCCTCCTGTGTTATATCGGCGGCAAGGACGCTCTCGTTGGAGTTGACCACGACGGGAAACTTTATGATGTCTCCCGCCTCCTCATACACATTGTGGTGAAGGTGTGCGCACAACATCAGATCGACACCGAGACTGTTCAGAGCAGGGACAAACTTCTCGAGAACCTCTTTCTGTCCGTGCCATATGTCCTTCGAACGTGATGGCGGCATGTGTGCTATGACAATTCTGTACTTGGCACCGGTCACCAGTTTGTTGTCGGAAAGGCTTTCCAGCCACTTCTGTTGCTGCGTTCTGTAGTTGTCGTAGTCGGTTATGCCGCTGTATTCTATGTCTGAGTCGGGCTTGTCTTCGCCGGTATCAAGAACGATGAAGCACGCCGGACCTTGTCTGAACACATAATATAGATGTGGTTCCTCGGGCGAGAAATATTCCTGGAACGACGTGGCGAACTCGCCTCTCGTCTCATGATTGCCGCGTGCATAGTACATTGGCTTCTGCGAGGCGAACAGTTCAACACTCGTGTTCATGAACCCTTCGAACACCGATTTCTTGTCGGCGAACGACGATACCATGTCGCCGTTGAACACCACGAAGTCCTTGTCGTCGTATGCGGCGAGCCCGAGCAGCTTCGGAATGAGGTCGCTGCGTCCGTGAATGTCGTTGAGCATGACGAACGAAACGGCATCTTTTGTGTAGTCGCTCGTTGTGAACTTCAGCGGTTGTTTTCTGAAAACATTGGTCGCCGCAACGTCTCCGTATATCACCTTTGTGCCTTTATGAGACAGGATTTCCTTTGAATAGATGCGGTAGCGGTAGGTTGTTGCAGGCTGCAGGCCCTCTATCTTCACGGTGTGCACCGTAGAAGCGTTCTTCACACCGTTGGTGGTGTCGAAATACTTCGTACGCTCCTCACTGTAGAAATGGGTGCCGTCGTCGGGCGCAATCTCAACCCATCCCACGGAAACCGTGTCCGACTCCCACACTATCGTGGCCTCGTCGGCCTTTATGTTCTGCAGATACGGACCGTACAGTATCTTTATTTTGGCGTCCGCACATACTGCCGATATCATGCAGATAAGCGCTGTTGCAAGAATCTTTCCTGTTCTCATAGGGTGTGTATGTTGGTATTTGTTGGTTGTATAAGGAAAAATCCGGTGCGGGAACGGTGTTCCCGCCGGATGATTATCGTGCGTTGATTTCTCTGAGCAGACGGTCAGCGTGTCCCCACTTGTCCATCATGAACAGCACGTAGCGGATGTCTACGCCGATGCAACGTGCCAGGCGAGTGTCGAAGTGGATGTCGCTTGAGAGAGAATCCCAGTTGCCGTCGAATGCGAGTCCGATGAGTTCGCCTCTTCCGTTGAACATCGGCGAACCGCTGTTACCGCCGGTGATGTCGTTGTTGGTGAGGAAGCAGAGCTGCATCTTGCCTGTTGTCTTGTCGGTGTACATGCCGAAGTCCTTGCTTGAAAGCAGTTCCTTCATTATCGGTTCGGCTGCATACTCGATGTTCTCGTCGGCACGGTTCATCTTCTCAACGATGCTCTCGGCTGTTGTATAGTAGCCAGACGGTTTGCCGCCGAGCTCATATCCGCCTACCTGACCGTAGCTCAGACGCATTGTGAAGTTGGCGTCAGAGTAGTGGGGAAGGTCCTGCTCCATGCGGAGTTTGGCGTCGCAGAGATAGCGCTCCTGCATTTCGATCTCGTCGTTCACCGGTATGAGTTCCTCGCGGAGAGCTCCCAGTGCCTCGATGAGGTCTATTCCGTACTGTACGCCCGGATCTTTCTTGTATGATTTAGAGTTGAAGTAGATCTTCTCACCCTTCTTCATGATTACAGACTTGCTGTAGAGATAATCCACGTATTTTGTGTAGTCGCCCTTGAATTTCTTTTTTATGGTCTTGTAGAAGTCGGGCAGCTCAGAGGGATCAACCTGTTCTGCGAAGTTCTTCAGCAGTGCGGCCATCACCTCTTTGTCGAGAGCCTCGTCCCACTCTTCGCTGTTGTCGGCGAATTCAACGTATTGTTTCTTAGGATTGTCCTTCGGACCTTTCACCTCCATGCCGTTGGAGAGCATGAATGCACGTGTTGTGAATTCGTTTGTACGGCCGAAAGTCTCGCTGAAGAGAGTGAGCGTACGCATCACGTCGAAGCGCTTTTTGTAGAGTTCTGCCATCTTGTCGAAGTCGAGTTTGCCCTTGAGTATGCCGGTCTGTTCCTGATACTGGCGTATGCGCTTCTCGTATTCCTGCTTCTGGTTGATGATTCCGATGCTGTCGATACATTTGTTCATACCGATGGAGTTCTTCCAGTAGTTGGAGCTCTGAGCGTATTTTGAGTCGTACTTGATGCGGACAGCCTCGTTGGCGCGCATGTGGCGTATCATTATTTCCTGCTTGATGCCGCGCACCTGAGCACGAGGAGCGTTCTGTGCGTCGCGCATTTCATGTATTCCGTACGATGAGAGGTAACGCTCGGTAGAGCCCGGATAACCCATTGTCATGGCGAAATCGCCGTCCTTGTAACCGTCGAGCGACACCTGTGCCCAGTGTTCCGGACGGTAAGGCACGTTGTCCTTTGAGTATTCGGCCGGACCGTTTGTCTTCGGATCGGCGTAGATGCGGAATACGGAGAAATCGCAAGTCTGGCGCGGCCACATCCAGTTGTCGGTCTCGCCACCGTATTTACCCATCGACTTCGGGATGGTGAAGACCAGTCGCAGGTCGGTGAAGTCGCGGTAAGTTGTGGCATAATATCTGTTGCCTTCGTAGAAAGGCTTTATCTCCAGACGCAGAGTGCTGTCGTTGGCCTTAACGTCTTTCGACATGGCGTTCTCAAGAGAGTCGAGCAACTGTTCCTGACGGTCGATGCTCATTTCCTGTATTCCGAATCCGTTGACGTAGTCGGTGATGTCCTTCTGGTCGACCATGAAGCTGACGAACATATCCTCATTGGGCAGTTCCTCCTCATAGCTCTTGGCGTAGAAACCGTTGAGCATGTAGTCGTGCTCTACTGTTGAATGGCTGCGGATTGCCTCGAAACCGCAGTGGTGGTTTGTGAACACCAGACCGTCCGGTGACACAACGACACCCGAACAGAATCCTGAGAAATTCACCACAGTATTCTTTATCGCGTCATTGCTCGAATATAAGTTTTCGTATGGCAGAGCGAAGCCGTAGCTCTGCATCTGTTCAAAGACAGGCTTTGGCAGATCGAAAAGAGTCCACATGCCTTCATCGGCGTGTGCGGCCGTTCCCGTAGCGAGTAGTGCCGACAATAATAATGTCTTGATTTTCATAAATCCTTTGTTTGATGTTTTGTTTAATGTATTGTGTTTTATTATGATTTGTTCTTTCTGAAATATTTGCCTATGACGGGCAGTCCGCTCAGAGGCAGGTCACGTTTCACTATCATGGCGGTGAAGAGCAGTATGAGCAGCGTGTTGACAGCAAGCGCGGCCCATACGGGCAGGTTGGAGTTTGTCTCTGTCATGGCGGCGAACATCACCAGCGCCACGCCTGTGTAGAGCGCCATTTCCTTCACCGGATAATTGATGGGATAGTGTTTCTGACCTACAAAGTAGGAAAGAAGCATTGCTGTGCCGTATCCGGCGAAGCCTCCCCAGGCGCATGCCATGTAGCCGTAGCGCGGTACGAAGATGACGTTTACGAGTATAAGCACAAGGCATCCTGCACCCGAGAACCATGCGCCCCAGATGGTCTTGTCGATGAGTTTGTACCAGAACGACAGGTTGAAGTAAACGCCCATCATGATCTCGGCGGCCATGACGATGGGCACAACCTTAAGTCCGCTCCAGTAGTCGCGGCCGATGAGATGGCGCAGAATGTCCATGTAGCCCACCACGACGAGGAATGCCAGCAGCGTGAAGATGAGAAAATACTTCATGGCTTTGGCGTAAGTCTCCCGGTTGTCCTTGTCTTTCGATTTGCCGAAGACGAACGGCTCGTAGGCGTAGCGGAATGCCTGGGTTATCATTGCCATTATCATGGCTATCTTGCTCGCCGCACCGTAGATGCCCAGCTGGGCGTGGGCGTCAGCGTTCTTATATATGTATGGGAAAAGAATCTTATCGGCAGTCTGGTTCAGGATGCCCGCAATGCCGAGCACAAGAATAGGCCAGCTGTATGAAAGCATGCGGCGCAGCAGGGCGCGGTCGAGCACATAGCGGAATCCGATGAGCTCTTTCAGCAGACAGAACATGAGCGACGCGGAGCAGAACAGATTGATGTAGAATACGTAGCCCACGCCAACCTCCGGACTATAGATTTTTCCTACCAGTGAGTCGGCGCCGCCGTTATCATAGAGTGCGGGCAGAAGGAGGAAGAACACGAGGTTGAGTGCTATGGTGAGCACGATGTTAAACAGTTTGAGTGCCGCGAACTTCACCGGGCGTTTCTTGTAGCGCAGATAGGCGAAGGGTATGCACTGGAAGGCATCGAGAGCCACGGCGATGGCCATTACCCATACATACGACGGATGGTCGGCATAGCCCATGGCGCCGGATATCGGCCCTATGAATGTCAGAACAATCACGACGAACAGCAGCGATGTGAAGCCCACGGCTGTCAGTGTGGTGGAATATACCTTCTTCGGGTCCTCGCCCTCCTTGTTGGCGAAGCGGAAGAAAGTGGTCTCCATGCCGTAGGTCAGGATGACGAGCAGCAGCGCCGTGTAGGCATAGACATTGGTTATGACTCCGTAGCCGCCGCTTGCTGCCGACAGCTTGGCCGTGTAGAGCGGCACGAGCAGATAGTTGAGGAAACGCCCAACGATGCTGCTCAATCCATAAATAGCAGTATCTTTTGCAAGAGAAGATAGTCCAGCCATATTCTTAAATGTAAAAAAGTAAAACGGTAAAAAGGTAAAGCACAGAAGATAATACATATTTGTATGAAACACTTATGCGTCTTTGTGACATTACTTTTTATCGCATTTATCCTTTAATTTATTAATTATGTTTATCAATGTTCCTATTATTGTGTTCACATCATTCAGCAATGATTCGTAAGCCTTGGCGGTTATGAAACCGGCTTCATGTAGAAGCTCAAGCCAGTAACGTGTTTCGCTGGCTTCTTTCAAAGCTATTTTCAGTTTGTTTATATAGTCAGCATCACTTTGCGCAAACACGCTTTCGGCTACATTTGCGCCGATGCTTGTTCCACTCCGGTATATCTGTCGAGACATGATCTGCTCATGTTGGCTGTCGCGCAAGAACACACAAAGGCGTATAATTCTCAATGCGAATTTCTTGCATAACTTATATATCGTGTTCTCTTTATCGCCAGTCATAAGCTTTTCCGTCTCTCTTTTTATTCTTTATCGTTTTATTTTCTCCAGTTTTTTCTTTCTCTCTTTAATTCTTTATTATTTCAATCTCTTTCGCTTTCCGTTCTTTTTTATTTTTCCTCGCTCTATATATGTGTCTTTTCCCGCTCTTAATTTAATTTTTTACCTTTTTACTCTTTACTATTTTACCTTTAAAAGAACATGTAGCATACGGCTATCGCTGCCAGAATACCGGCAAGATCGGCTAACAGTCCGCAGGCCACGGCGTGGCGAGTGTAGCGCACTCCCACGCTGCCGAAGTAGACAGCGAGTATGTAGAACGTGGTGTCAGTGGAGCCTTGGAACACGCAGCTCAGACGTCCGACGAACGAGTCGGCACCGTAAGTGGTCATGGCGTCAACCATCATTCCGCGTGCTCCGCTGCCCGAAAGGGGTTTCATGATTGCCGTTGGTAACGCACCGACAAAGTCGGAGTTGCCTCCGCATGCCTCTACAATCCAGCGCACACCATTGATTAGCACGTCCATGGCGCCAGAGGCACGGAACACTCCGATGGCCACGAGCATGGCGATAAGATAGGGAATGATGCGCACGGCGGTGGAGAAACCATCCTTCGCACCTTCTATGAAGGCGTCGTAAACATTTACTTTCTTCCTTACGCCGGCCAGAATGAACACTATGATGATGAGAAACAGCAGTATGTTGGCTGCCGATGTACTCACAGTACCCATCGTCACCTTGTCCATGCTGCCGAAACCCCATATTATCGCCGCCACAGCCACGCACATACCGCCGAGCGTGAGCACCATGGTGCGGTTGAGCAGATTGATGCGCTGATAGAGCGAAGTGGCGATGATGCCGGCCATAGTAGAGCAGAAGGTGGCGAGCAGCAGTGGTATGAACACGTCGGTGGGCTGCGCCGCGCCCATCTGCGCACGGTAAACCATGATGGATACGGGAATTATGGTCAGTCCCGACGTGTTGAGCACGAGGAACATTATCATGGGGTTGGTGGCCGTGTCCTTGCGCTTGTTGAGCGTCTGGAGCTGCTCCATGGCCTTCAGTCCGAGTGGAGTGGCGGCGTTGTCGAGGCCCAGCATGTTGGCCGCGATGTTCATGAAGATTGATCCTGTTGCGGGATGGCCCTTGGGAATGTCTGGAAAAAGACGCGTGAACACCGGCGAGAGCACCCGAGCCAAAGCGTTGACCACTCCGCCCCGCTCGCCAATTTTCATGATGCCGAGCCACAGTGACAATACTCCCGTGAGTCCTATTGAAATTTCGAACGCCGTCTTCGACGTGTCGAAGGTTGAATTCATGATTGCGGGAAAAACCTCGGTGTCGCCCATGAACACCAGCCGCACCACGGCAATGGCGAAGGCTATGACGAAGAATGCTATCCAGATGTAGTTGAGAACCATCGGTATGGATGTGTTTTTAAGTAAAAATATGAGAACTGTGCCGGCTTTGACCGCATATCGGCATGTTCTCCAGTATGTTACGTTTCGAACTGCAAATTTATGAATTAGTTTGCAAATGGTAAAATATTTTATATTAATATTATTAATGTGACGGCCGATATGACATCGGCGGATATATTGTAACGGTGGCCGTTGAAGGTGGAAAATGAGGGTCGGACAGAAGGGAGAGTGTTAAAAAATACATGGCGTGGGAGGGCTGAAAATCGATTTTTCGGGAGCGAATGAAGGTTTGCGGCTGAATTTTGCAGTTTTTGTGATGTTCGTGTATTTTGTTGACAGATAGGGAGTTATGTCTTCTTAGATAAATGCCGCGTGCTTTGTGTGCTTGTAAGAAAGGCCGTTTCATGGTGCGATATGGGCTTTTTCATGTGATGGAATAGCCTGTATCATCGCCTGAAACGGGCCATACGGAGATGTAAAAAAGACTCTTTCGTCCTGTATACTCCGCTATGGTGGCATGAGATATGGTTTCTCCGTTCTGGAAAAAGGCATATTATGTGGCTGCGGCGTTGTAGATTTCGAAAAATGATATGTTAAAAAATTAACATCCGTTAGCACGGCGTGGCGTTTTCGGTCTGCTTTTTGATGATGCCGTAAGGAGCATGGACTTGTGTGTTTGCTGGGCGCCTCATGATTGCGTAGGACGGCAGTGCGACAACATTTATGGTATTCTTTTTTCGATTTTTCTTGTTTTCGGTTGTTCTGTCATATATACCCATTATGGTTTTGTGGCCTTCCGCGCTCCATGCATATGTCTGTATTGCTTAGGATGCCGCTGGTCGCGACTTCACCAGAAAATCTTCTGTACGCTATGAAAACAATGAGCATACATACGCTTTATATTCTTTTGTCGTTTGCGACGGCATGTCTCACTGTGCCGTTGCAGGCTGCGGAGCGCGTGCCCCTTAAGTTGTGGTACGACGAACCTGCCGTGGAGTGGATGACGTCGGCCCTGCCTGTGGGCAACGGTGATATGGGAGCCATGTTCTTCGGAGGTGTGGCTCATGAGCAGGTGCAGTTCAACGAGAAGACCCTATGGTCGGGCTCTACGGAAAAACGCGGTGCATACCGCAACTTCGGTAATATATACATGGATTTCCAGACACCGGACACGTGTTCCGGATATTGCCGCGAACTGTCGCTCGACGAGGGCGTGGGGCGTGTGAGCTATACGATAGGAGGAACGCGATATGTGCGTGAATATTTTGCCAGTCATGCCGACAGCGTCGTTGTGATGAGGCTCAGTACTCCCGGCAGCCGCGGACGTCTCAATCTTGCATTGCGCATGGTGGACGGCGAAGGACGGCAGGCCGTGACGGGTGGCAATATGTTTGTTGTGAGCGGACGCCTCGATCTGCTGCAGTATGAGGCGCAGGCAGTTGTGAAGGCTGAGGGTGGAACGGTGCGTACGGAGGACGGACGGCTGGTCGTTAGCGGTGCCGACGCTGTGACAGTGGTGCTTGCTGCTGCCACGGATTTCGACCTGTCATCGCCAACATATACCAGCGGTGACGCGCGTGGAGTACATTCCCGCGTGTCGGCACGTGTGGAGCGTGCGAGTGCCTTGGCATACAAGAAACTGCGTGCACGCCATGTGGAGGACTACAGCCGTCTGTTCGGACGTGTGGATCTGGAACTGACGGACGACGTGCCTCAGATGACCACCGACGAACTGCTGCGCAATCACAAATATAATAACTATCTCGACATGCTCTGTTTCCAGTATGGCCGCTATCTGATGATAAGTTCGTCGCGCGGCGGTGCGGTGCCATCCAATTTGCAGGGACTGTGGAACAACGTGAACAATCCGCCATGGGAGTGCGACTATCACAGCAACATAAACATACAGATGAACTACTGGCCGGCAGAGGTTACGAACCTTGCCGAATGTCATATGCCGTTCATCAACTATGTCAGTACCGAAGCCATGAAGCAAGATGGCTCGTGGCAGCGCGTGGCGCGCAAGGACGGGTGCCGCGGTTGGGCCGTGCATACGCAGAACAATCTGTTCGGTTATACCGATTGGCTCATCAACCGTCCGGCCAATGCATGGTATTGCACTCATCTGTGGCAGCATTATGCCTACGGTCTCGACCGCGTATATCTGCGCAGTGTGGCGTGGCCGGTGATGAAGGAGACATGTCTTTACTGGTTCGACCGCCTGAAGATGCAGGACGGACGACTTATAGCGCCCGACGAGTGGTCGCCAGAACATGGACCTTGGGAGGACGGCACAGCCTACGCGCAGCAGCTCATACACGAGTTGTTCGCCAACACATTTGAGGCCGCCGAAGTGCTGGGCGAGAACGACAGTTTCGTCGCTCAGTTGCGTGAGAAGTATGCTTTGCTCGACAACGGTCTGCACATAGGAGGACAAGGACAGTTGAGGGAATGGCTGAAAACCGACGATACGCCCGACGACCGTCACCGCCATCTGTCGCATCTCATGGCGCTCTATCCTTGCAGCGGTATTTCTACTCTGACCGATCGCAGTCTGGTTGAGGCAGCAAGGGTGTCGCTCAACTGGCGTGGCGACGGTGCCACTGGTTGGAGTCGTGCATGGAAGGTAGCCTGCTGGGCACGGTTGAACGACGGTGAACGTGCATATAGCTTGCTGAAAAAGGCTCAGAATATTACTGATGTGACAGTGGTGAGCATGGACGACAACGCAGGTGGCATGTACGGAAATCTTTTCTGTGCACATCCTTCATTCCAGATAGACGGCAACTTTGGTACTGCAGCTGCCATAGCCGAGATGCTTCTGCAGAACACAGTCAAAGGTGTGTGGCTCCTGCCGGCACTGCCCGAAGCATGGAACGACGGCAGTTTCGAGGGACTGCGTGCGCACGGTGGTTTCACATTCGGTGCGGAATGGGACGACGGACGTCTCACGGAAGCAAGCGTGAAGTCGGAGACCGGAGGCATATGCCGGTTGTATCTGCCGGGTGTGAAAGTGCGTAAAGTGACGGGAAAATACGGACGCAGGATGAAATGTAAGGCCGTAGAGGACGGCGTTATGGAGTTTATGACCAAGCCCGGACATACTTATCGTATATATGTTCAGTCCTTATAATATACTGGCATTATAAGAAATTTGTCCGGACGTTGCAATTGTGTTAAAATGAAAACGAGTTTTAAAAAAAATTACAGTGCGTTTTAATTTTTTTATTTTTAATTGTTATATCCTTTAAATAACCAAAATAAATAAACCCTAACTATTAAAATCTTTTATTAACTTAAACTTTATGAACGGATTGTTTAAATTCTCGTTTATGTTTGCTTTTGTCGCCGCAATCTTCCTGGCTTGCGCCGATAATGACATTGCGGAGGAGAGACACGTTGTTTATCCGCCTGATGCAAACAAGGAATCAAAGTTTGTGTCGTTTTCTCCTGACAGTGGAGGAGTAGGCACACAGTTGATAATCAAAGGCGAAAACCTTGGAACTGACACAAGCTATCTGCGTGTGACGGTTAATGACAAGAAAGCCGCGATAATCGGTGTGAGAAACGACTACATATATGCAGTGGTTCCTGCACGTGCTGATACAGGTCTTGTGAAACTGTATGTAGGCAAGGGAGACAACGTGAAGGAGTTCGTTTCAGATGTGGAATTCCGCTATAAATACAAACGTAATGTTTCTACCATTGCCGGACAGAACGGAAACGCAAGTCGTGATGACGGCGAATATGACGTTGCTACATTCCAGCGTCCTTGGGCTTTGTTCCACGACAGCGATGACGTGATTTATGAGATAGACGAGGGACGAGGAACAGATAAGAACGGAGCATTGCGTAAATTGTATGAAGGACTGGTTGAAACACTTGTCCAGAACAGTTCTGGTCCATTCCAGTCCCCTACAGCTGCAGCGTTCAATCTTGAGGAAGACACAATCTATATGGTACATCTTTTTGCCAACGAATGTACATCTAAAGCAGGACTTGTCGGTATATCACGTGCAAGTGGTTTTGTTGATGTGAAGCCTTTGGTTAGAATGGATGATCCTAAGTTTACTGGTGTTGCTGTCAATCCTGTAACCGGTGATGTTATTTTCAATAACCAAAGTGATGGCTATTTATATCGTTATGTTGCGAATGCAAATATAGATATTGCCTATGAACGTTTGATTCAGGTGAATAATGCAACAAACACAGAATTGAAACTTGCTTTCAGTAATGATGGAAAATATCTTTATGCGGCAGTGAAGAACCGTCACTGTATATTCCGTATGCCTTATGACATTACAACAAAAACTCTTGGTGAGTCCGAGTTGTGGGCTGGTCAGTGGGATACGTCAGGTTATCAGAACGGTATTGGAACTTCTGCTCTGTTTGATACTCCGAGTGCCATCGAGTTTGATGAGGACGGAAACCTTTATGTAGCGGACAAATATAACCACTGCATCCGTAAGATTGCTCCTGACGGAGAAGTTACACTCTATGCCGGAATGCCGCGTACAAGCGGATATAAGGACGGTCTGCCTGATGTGGCAATGTTCAACTGCCCTGAGGGACTTACCATTTTGTCGGACCAGTCGATTATCGTTGCCGACAGAGAGAACCACGTTATACGTAAGGTAGTCGTGGAGTAATTACATAACATAACAAACACAAAAAATAGAAGTATCATGAAGAAATTATTGTTACTGATGCTCCTGTGTCTTGTGCAAGCGGCGGTTTATGCCCAAGACAATTCTGTCACCGTGAAAGGTGTCGTACAGGATAATAAAGGCGAAGCAATAATGGGTGCGGTTGTTATCGTGAAGAACCAGCCTGGTTTGGGTTCGTCAACAGATATAAATGGTCGATTCAAGATTACGACCGGAAAATTCGAGGTTTTGGAAGTGAGCTACTTGGGATTTGAAAAGAAGGAAGTACCTGTAGTAAGCATAAAGGATCCTGAGAATGTTGTGATTGTGCTTGAAGAACAAAGTCAGAAAGTGGACGAGGTAGTCGTTACTGCCAGCGGTACACAGAAGAAGAAAACTGTGACAGGTGCATTCACTACGGTTGATGTGAAACAGCTCAATGCTCCTTCAGGAAACCTTTCCAACTCTCTCGGTGGTGTCGTTCCGGGTATCATCACACAGCAGCTTTCTGGTGAACCGGGTGAGAACCAGTCAGACTTCTGGATCCGTGGTATCTCTACCTTCGGTGCCAATGCGAGTGCACTTGTGCTTGTCGACGGTATTGAGCGTAGTCTTAATGAAATTCCTGTCGAGGATATCGAATCATTCTCAGTGTTGAAGGACGCATCTGCCACAGCCGTATACGGTAACCGTGGTGCCAACGGTGTGGTTCTTATCACAACCAAGAAGGGTGAAAAAGGAAAGATACGAATCAGCGGTAAGTTGCAGTATGGTTATAACCAGACTGGTAAGTTGCCTGAATATGCAAGCGCCATAGACTATGCACGTTTGGCCAATGAGGCACGTCTGGCACGCTACCAGTCACCTCTTTATTCAGACGAGGAACTTTACATCATACAGAATAATCTTGATCCGGACCTTTATCCAAACGTAGACTGGCAGGATCTTATGCTTAAGGACGGTGCGTCACAGTATCGTGCACAGTTGAGTTTCACCGGTGGTGGTGACAATGCTACATATTATGTTTCTGGTGCTTACTTCAATGAAGACGGTATATATCGTACACGTAGCGCTGAGAACAAATACAACACAAACTCTACTTATGAGCGTTACAACTATCGTGCCAACACCACTATGAACATCACACGTACCACTGTGCTTTCTGTAGGTATTGGCGGTTACCTTATCAACCGTACGCAGCCTGGTAGTACTTCTGCTGACATTTGGCAGGCTTTCTCAGAGTACACTCCGCTTACAACACCGAGAAAATGGTCTACCGGACAGTGGCCTATTGTAAACGGCAAGAAGACTCCTGAGTTCCTTATGACACAGACCGGATACCGGACAATATGGCAAAACAAGATGGAGACAAACGTAAGCCTCGATCAGAAACTTGATTTCATTACAAAGGGTCTTACATTCTCTGGTACATTCGCATTCGATACATGGAATGATAATACTATCACACGTTCAAAGTCTCCTGAACTCTGGAGCGCTCAGAACTATCGTGACGGTTACGGCAAGCTTATCCTCAAACGTGAGCAAGATGTACAGCCGATGACTCAGAGCTCTTCTACATCAGGAACTAAGCGTTACTATCTGCAGGCTAAACTTGAATATGACCGCCTGTTTGCCAAGAATCATCAGGTGAACGGTTTGCTTATGGTTTATCAGGAAGAAAACTCTGATACGAATCTCGGCAGCGATATCATCGCTTCGATCCCAAAACGTAACCTTGCTTATTCAGGACAGGTGCGTTATGCTTTCAAATCCCGCTATCTCTTTGAGTTCAACTTTGGTTACACCGGTTCTGAGAACTTTGAGAAAGGCAAACAGTTTGGTTTCTTCCCCGCATTTTCTGCAGGATGGGTTATTTCTGAAGAACCTTGGGTAAGAAAGGCATTGCCTTGGCTTGAATTCTTTAAAGTAAGAGGATCTTGGGGTGAAGTTGGTAACGATAAGATTGGTGGTGACACACGTTTCCCGTACATATCTCTTATTTCTGAGATGGGAGCTGATGGTAGTTATGCTTTCGGACAGTTCGGCAGCAACTACATCACAGGTTATCGTATGACAACAGTAGGTACACCGAACCTGACATGGGAGAAGGCCACAAAGTGGGATATCGGTGTTGACTGGTCTATTTTCAACGGAATGTTCACAGGTACTGTGGATTACTTTAGAGACAACCGTGACGATATCTTCATGCGTCGTAACAACATGCCTTTGTCAACAGGTCTTGCCGACCAGACTCCTATGGCTAACGTAGGTCGCATGCGTTCTTATGGTTTCGATGGTAATATCGCATTCAATCACAAGATAGGTGAGGTTAACTTCACACTTCGTGCCAATATGACATATCAGAATACTGAGATTCTCGATCAGGATGAGGCAGCAAATGAATTCTGGTATAAGATGAGCCGTGGCTTCCGTCAGGGACAGACTCGTGGATTTATTGCTCTCGGATTGTTCAAGGACGAAGAGGATATCAAACAGAGCCCGTCACAGGATGCGTTGGCTAACTTCCCGATTATGCCTGGTGATATCAAGTATAAAGACGTGAACGGTGACGGTGTCATAACAGAGGACGATATCGTGCCGATCGGCTATCGCAACGTTCCAGGACTCATCTACGGTTTCGGTTTCAGTGCAGCATGGCGTAACTTCGGTATGAACCTTCTGTTCCAGGGAGCAGGTAAGCGTACATTCTTTGTGGGTGGTAATGGTCCTCACGCTTTCCATGATGGTGCTACTGGTAACATTCTGCAGCGTATGGTTGAAGAAGACAGATGGATACCGAGCGACATTTCCGGAACAAAGGATACAGAAAATCCGAACGCTCCATGGCCGCGTCTGACTTACACCAATAATAATAACAACAACCGTGCATCTACCTACTGGATGAAAGACGGAAGTTATCTGCGTCTGAAGAACCTCGAAATTACTTATGACGTTCCAAGAGAGATCATACAGCATCTTCGTCTTACAGGTCTTCGTTTAGGCTTCATTGGTGAGAATCTGTTTACATGGAGTCCGTTCAAGTGGTGGGATCCGGAAGGAAACAACGAAAGCGGAAATGCTTATCCTATCAGCCGGACATTCTCTTTCTATCTAAGTTTCAATCTCTAAAAACATCATAGTCATGAAAAAGATCTTATTATATATATTTTTGCCGATCGTTGCCGGCGGAATGTTCTCGTCGTGTTCTGACTATCTGGATGTGGACAAATATTTCTACGACCAGTTGTCGATAGACTCGGCTTTCTCGAAAAGAAAATATGTTGACGGATGGCTGTCCAATGCATTCGAACCTATACAATATATAACTGAAGGTGAAGGTGTGCGCAGATGGATAAGCGACGATATTGTAAAATATGAAGGCCGTGATATTCAGAACGGTAATTACAGTGCTTCAACAAATAATGGTGATAGTGAGACTTTGTTGTATAAGGCTTATGAAGCCATACGTAAGGCTACGACTTTCATAGATAATGTTGACCGTTGTGGTGAACTGACCCAAGTGGAGAAGGCTGATATGAAAGGACAGATGCGTTTTATTCGTGCATATGCTTATTGGTCTCTTATCCGTCATTTCGGACCGGTGCCTCTTGTTCCAGAACATGGACTTGACGTAAGCTTGTCTTATGAGGAACTGTCATTACCGAGAGCATCGCTTGATGAGATTGTTGAATTTATTGATCAGGACCTTGTGATTGCTGCTCGTTCATTACCGATGGTGCGTACTGTCAACAACATGGGACGTCCTACACGTGGAGCGGCTCTTGCCCTTCGTGCAAGAATAATGCTATGGGTGGCAAGTCCTCTTATGAATGGAAACAAAGACCTCTTCAATGTCAAAGACAATCATGGACGTCAGCTCGTTCCGCAGGAATATGATGAATCAAAATGGGCAAGAGCTGCCGCTGCCGCTAAGGAAGTGATGGATCTGGGTATATATGAACTTTATACGATAGAGCCTGATCCAGAAACTCCGGAATATGAGCGTCCTCCGTATAATGAGAAATATTCAGACAAGAACTTCCCGGACGGATGGGCAGACGTGGATCCTTATCTCTCATATAAGTCAATCTTTGACGGAACAATTATCGGTTCAAAGAATCCTGAACTTATCTTCACACGTACAAGTCGTGGTGGTGATCAAATAAATTATTGGGTGTCTAACTGTATGCCACGAACTCTGAGTGGTTCTAACCTTATCGGAGTATCTCAAAAATTGGTTGATGCATATTACATGGATAATGGCCAGACTATACAGGAAGCTGAGGCGACAGGATATTATAAGGAAGATGGTTTCACGACTTCAGATAATCCTACGAACCCAGGTGGTGCTCCTTTCCTTCCGGCAAATGTTTCTTGGCAGTATGCACACCGTGAACCGCGTTTCTATGCATCAATCGCATATTGTGGATCAATTTGGGCATGCGAAAGTGCAAATGAAGCACAGTATCGCAACAAGCAGATATTCTATTATCGTGATCTGAACGACGGAAAGCAGGGATTTAAGGAGGATTGTCCGCTGACAGGTATCGGTTTCAAGAAGTTTGTGAACGATGAGGATGCCTTCACACAGGGTGGATACCGTATGGATAAGACAGAAAACACAATACGCTATGCGGAAATGTTGCTTATCTATGCTGAGGCTCTCAATGAGTTGACACCGGGTCAGTCTTATACAGTTGAAAAGTATAACGGTGAGACAATGACTGTTCAGCGTGACGTGAATGAAATCCGTTCGGCAATGAAGCCTATACGTATGCGTGCCGGTGTGCCAGACTTCGATGACGTGGTTTACGAAAATCAGGAACTGTTCAGAACAGCTCTTAAACGTGAACGTCAGATTGAGCTTGTCGGTGAAAATGCTTTCAGATATTATGACCTCCGTCGCTGGAAGGACGCATTGCTCGAAGAAAATCAGCCTCTTATGGGATGTAATATCAACATCAGTGATGACGTTACACGTATACAGGAGTTCTATCGTCCGACTGTTGTGGCTTCAATGCCGAAGGTGTTTACTCAGAAGATGTATTTATGGCCGTTCCCTGTTAAGGAGTTGAAACGTAATGTGAACCTGACACAGAATCCAGGCTGGTAATAAATTAAACACATTGACAATCATGAAAAGAATACATATGAATAAGGTTATGAAAGGTCTGGCCGCAGCCGTACTTCTCTTTGGTGCCGCATCGTGCAGCGATGACCTTGATTATGAGTTGTTCACCAAATATACTTACCTGATGAACAACGGATGGCAGGAAAATATTGAGATGGAGATAAACGATGACAACACTGTTGATCTTCCTGTTTATTTCGGTGTGAACGGAACGACCGGCAATAAAAAGGATATCACCATTTCTCTTGCTGTGGACGAAGATACTCTGGCAGATTATAACTTTGACAAGAACAAATATGATGAGGAATCATATTATCTGCTGCTTCCGGAGGATTGCTATACGTTTGACAAGTCTTCATACGTTATTCCTTCTGGTCAGTTGAATGCCGGAGCTCTTTGTAAGATCGATTTGAACAAACTGCGTGAGCATAATATCTATGCAGAGTATGTGCTTCCTATAAAGATCGCATCTTCTGAAGGAGAACCTGTCGGACCGTCTAAGTACACCAAGGCTCTTTATTTCCTCAATCTGAAGAATGAATATTCTGGCGTTTATTCAGGTAATGGAAATATGCAGCAGATAGGTACATCGTACACAACACAGGCTACAGGAAAGCAGCTTTATGCAATCTCTAAGAATGAATGCTACTTGTATGCAGGAAATGTAGACCGTACGACAAAAGGACGTAAAAATTTCATTCTTAACCTGCATTTCAATGACGACGGAACTATAAGGATGACCGCTTTGAACAACGCAATCGAGTTAAATGAGATAGCAGGAACATACGAATTCAAGTTCTATGAGAATACTTCAGATTCGCGTAAACTTGTTATGATGACTAAATTATATCTGAAATATGAATATAAGGACATCACAATTGAAGACCGCGATGTACGCTACAGCTATGAGGCAACTCTGACAAAGAGCGAAGACGTATTCAAGGTTGATTATCCTGACGCTGATATCGAAGTGGAAGATTAATGTTTATAATTTATAAGTTATGTGTAAGAGCCGCTGTCGTGAGACACCGGCTCTTTTTGTTCTGGAATTGTATGATATGAATTTCTGATTAAAATACGCCTTTTGTTGGGCTGTACCGGATTTTTGCATTACCTTTGCCTGTGTGAACCGAAATATTGTCGTCGGCCCTGTATTATGTGAGCCGACAACCGGAATAGCCTTTTCTGATTTCTGACAACTAAACAAACAACATAAAACCGGAAAACAAATGAGGAGATTTTTTTTATTCACAGCTCTGTGTATTTGTACGATGTTGCAGACAAGAGCTGCCGACGAAGTGGATTATGTAAGCACACTTGTTGGTACGGCATCCAAGTTCGAACTTTCCACCGGTAATACTTATCCGGCCATAGCCATGCCCTGGGGCATGAATTTCTGGGTGCCCCAGACAGGAAAAATGGGCGACGGATGGACTTATGTCTATTGGGCCGACAAGATCCGTGGATTCAAACAGACTCATCAGCCCAGCCCGTGGATAAACGACTACGGTCAGTTCTCTGTGATGCCGGTTACGGGTGAGGCTGTGTTTGATGAGGAAAAACGTGCCTCATGGTTCTCACATAAGGCAGAAGTGGCACGTCCTTATTATTATAAAGTATATCTTGCCGATCATGATGTCACAGCCGAGCTGGCGCCGACAGAACGTGCAGTGGCCATGCGTTTCACCTTCCCGGAAACAGACAAGGCTTATATCGTGCTCGACGCTTTTGACAAAGGTTCGCATGCTGAGATTATTCCGTCGAAGAATATGATTGTAGGCTACACCACGCGTAACAGCGGCGGTGTGCCGGATAACTTCAAAAACTACTTTGTACTCGTTTTTGACAAACCATTTACTTACACCGCTGCCGTTGCTGACGGAAAAACAGACGCCTCTTCTTTAAGTTCAACGAGCAATCATTCCGGTGCCATCGTCGGCTTCAAGACAAAGCGTGGCGAACAGGTCAATGTACGTGTGGCTTCGTCGTTTATAAGTTCCGAACAGGCGATTCTCAACCTGAAAGAACTTGGTGATGACAATATTGATGAAATATCTGCCCGTGGCCGTGCCCGTTGGAACGAGGTTCTGGGTCGTGTCGAGGTGGCCGACGGCAATATAGATCATCTCCGTACGTTCTATTCCTGCCTTTATCGTTCGGTTCTCTTCCCACGCAGTTTCTATGAGATAGATGCTGATGGCCGTGTGATGCACTACAGCCCTTACAACGGCAAGGTGTTGCCGGGCTATATGTTCACCGATACCGGTTTCTGGGACACATTCCGCAGCCTTTTCCCATTCCTCAATCTGATGTATCCGTCGATGAATGTGAAGATGCAGGAAGGTCTTGTCAATGCATACAAGGAGAGCGGATTCCTGCCCGAGTGGGCCAGCCCCGGCCATCGCGGATGTATGGTGGGCAACAACTCCGCATCTGTTGTGGCCGATGCTTATCTTAAAGGTCTGCGCGGATATGATGCAGAAACGCTGTGGGAAGCAGTGAAGCATGGAGCCAATGCGGTTCATCCAAAGGTTTCATCAACGGGCCGTCTCGGTTTTGAAGAATACAACAAGTTGGGTTATGTGCCATGCGACAAGCACAGCCAGAGCGTCGCACGCACTCTCGAATATGCCTACGACGACTGGTGCATATACCGTTTCGGTAAAGCATTGGGCAAGTCTGATAAGGAATTAAAGCAATATTACAAGAACGCGATGAACTATAAGAACGTGTTCGACCATTCCTTCAATCTCATGCGTGGCAAGAAAGCCGACGGCAGTTTCGAAACTCCGTTCGACCCGACAGCCTGGAGCCGAACCTTCACCGAAGGTGACAGCTGGCACTGGAGCTGGTGTGTTTTCCACGATCCGCAGGGACTCATCAATCTGATGGGTGGAAAAGACGTGTTCAACAGCATGCTCGATTCTGTATTTGTTGTCTATCCCGACGTAAGCAGCCGTGGCATAATACACGAGATGCGCGAGATGCAGGTGATGAATATGGGCCAGTATGCCCACGGCAATCAGCCCATACAGCATATGATTTATCTTTATGCTTATTCGGGACAGCCTTGGAAAACGCAATACTGGATACGCGAGGCGATGGACAAACTCTACAATGCCAATCCTGACGGTTATTGCGGCGATGAGGACAACGGACAGACATCGGCGTGGTATGTGTTCTCGGCGTTGGGCTTCTATCCCGTTTGCCCGGGTTCCAACCAGTATGTGCTCGGCACGCCTTATTTCGACAAGGTGACGCTTCATCTTGAGAACGGCAATACAATGACCGTCACAGCCGATGGCAACAGCCCGTCAAACCGCTATATAAACGGTATGACTCTCAACGGCAGCCCTTACACGAAGAATTATCTTACACACGATGCTTTGATGCAGGGTGGCAATATTGTCTATACCATGTCGGCCGAACCCAACCGCAGCCGTGGCACATCGGAGGCAGACTTCCCTTATTCATTCACAAACGAAATAAACAAACTTAAATAACAAACAAAATATCCAGACATTATGAAACGTTGTTCTTTTCTATTCGTATTGCTGGCTGTAGCCTCTTTTGCATGCGCCCAGTCGCTCTTTGTTGGTACTTACAACATCCGCAATCATAACAGTGGCGATGATGCTGCCGGCAATGTATGGTCAACACGTTGCAAGGTAATATGCGATCAGGTGAATTTCGAGGATCCCGACATCTTCGGTACTCAGGAGGTGCTTCATGAGCAGTTGGGCGATCTCACCGATGCACTCGACGGTTACAAATACATCGGTGTCGGCCGTGATGACGGCAAGAAAGCCGGTGAGTATTCTGCCATTTTCTACAAGAAAGACCGTATCAAACTTCTCCGTAAGGGCAATTTCTGGCTTAACGAAACTCCAGATACTCCAAAACTCGGATGGGATGCAGCCTGCATTCGCATCTGCACATGGGGTGAGTTCCAGCAGAAAGATACTAAGTTCAAGTTCTATTATTTCAACCTTCACATGGACCATGTAGGTGTAGTGGCCCGTCGTGAGGGAGCGAAGCTCGTTGTGAAGAAGATAAAGGAGATAGCAAAGGGTGCTCCGGTCATTCTTACCGGCGATTTCAATGTCGATCAGAACGATGAGATATATGAGATATTCACCAAGTCAGGCATTCTCAAAGACTCTTATGAGTGTTGCCGTCTGCGTTTCGCTGAGAACGGAACGTTCAACTCGTTTGATTCAGATCTGAAGACAGACAGCCGCATCGACCATGTGTTTGTTTCTCCGGCGTTCGATGTAGACCGCTATGGCGTACTCACAAATGCCTATTGGACACCTGTTGCAGGTTCGGGAGACAATTCGCTCAAAGGCAAGGACGCTCCTGCTGAAATAAGTTTCGGCAAATATGACCGTCGCACTCCGTCCGATCATTATCCTGTTTTTGTCAAGATGCGTTACAAAGGCAAATAAGCTGATTATAACATACTGATTATTCCCGGATGCGGTGACGACATGCGTTATGGTCGTCCCTGTCCGGGATTTTCTTTTCAGTAGAAATCCGGTGGTGATTTGTCGCAATAAGAAACAGCGGCTTCAGTCACGTATCGGTGTTGTTGCTTTCAGCAGAAAGAGAAGCCATATGGGCCGTTTACAGATTTTCAGTAACCTGCGGTTTTCACGTCCGAGTTTTCTGTTCTACCCCAAAAAATAAATGAGAATTTGCGCGCGGACTTTCCTTCGGACGCAAATACGCGAGAAATGAGAGACTTACGCAAAGTATTGAATACCAGATATTTATATCTGAAAGAGATTTTTCTGCCATGCAAAAAGCACTCTTTCGGCACATGATATGCCCCGTTTTATGGCCTGAAACGCACAATATCACACCCTGAAACAGACGAAACCAGAGGCTGATATGGGCATTATCGGAACGCAAGACGGATTATCTGCTATTCTCAAACAGAATATACTACAAGGCAGTTCGGACTGAAATAGGCTTTATAACATGATATTTAACATTTCTTTACACCTCTTTTGCGATTTTATTTTGTCAAAAAAAAGTCAAGAAAAACTGTAAGCACGTCGCCGGAGTTTTCTTTAAAATCACCGATATGAGGCATTGGCAAAAGCACGGGAAGTATATGTCCTTCTTGCGGTGAGGATTTATCTGTTGGGGCAACGTGGATTTCTTGTTACGTGAATAGATGCGCTTCACCGTATATTATACCTCGTGTTGTCCGGAATTTATCCTTCATATCGCGGTACTTCATACATAAAACCTGTCCCCACAGAATTTCTACAGGGTCGATTTTCCGTTTTTATATTATTTTGTTAGAGATATGGCTTTTTACTGATAGTTGCAGACCTGCTGCTTATAATGTTTTTAACTTTGATTCTTTGTTGTTTGTCATGGTTTGAGTCTGTTGTTATCCTGCCATTTATTCTGTATTAATTTATCTTTGTTTCATTTTTTCTTTCAATTCCTCCCAGGCTCTTTCTGTTTTTATGTCCGGTATGTGTGATTTAGCCCAGTCGTTTTCCCACTTGTCGAAAATTATCTTGTTCTGTGCCGATTCCTTTATGAAATCAAGCACTCTCTGCTCCTCTTCGTCCGTTGCTTTGCCTTCGAAGTAAAGCAGTGCCAGTTTTTTTATCAAATTGTCGTTCTGCATCTTAATAACAACAGAACACGCAAATTCTTGCTTTTCATGGATAGATTTTTATTGTTTTTATTTATGTTTAACATTATCGGACAACAAACCGCATTTTTTTCTATATTATCATCTTATGAGTTATCCAACTGCTGTTTTATTGTTGTCATCGCAAGCTTCAGGTGTTTGTTCACGTTGTATAATGACATGCCGGTCTGTTCGGATATTTCTTTTTGTTTCAGATTTTGTTCTCTTGACATGATAAATATTTTCTTTGTCGTTTCCGGCATGCTGTTTATGGCAGTTTCAATATTGTGTTCCAATTCTTCTATTATCATGTCCGAACTCTTTTCATATTCGAAGTCCTCGTTGTACAGTTTTTCTCCCGGGCATTTCTGCAGAATGTCTGATATGTGTTTCTTTATTATGAGTTCGTGTTTCATGTAGTTCAGACACAGATTCCTCACCATAGTGAACAACATTGATTTCAGTGATATGTCTTTCAGCTCACCGTGTTTTTCATACAATCGTATGAAACATTCCTGCACGAGGTCCTTGGCTGCGTCGTCGTTCTTTACGAATTTTATTGCATATCCGTAAAGTCGCGGATAGAACGTCGTGAATAGAAATCTCATCGCTTGTTCGTCTCCACGGTTTATTAGGTCTATCACCGTTTGGTTTTCTGCGAATGTCATGTTTAAGTAGTTTTGTCGTAGTTTTGGTAGTCGTTCGGTTCTCGCCTTTTAGGGCAGTATGGTTTAAGTTCTCTTCTCTTTTTCCGGGTGAATTGTCTAAAAAAAAGACGTGGGAAATCTACTCTCCGCTTATCCTGCGCACAGGCCTTCGCAATGCCCTCATCAGGGATAAGCAACGCAGTTAGCCCACGCCGTGATATATTCTACTCTAGCATGGCACGGGCCGTGGCCCGTGTCCATTGAGTGAAAATACACCCGTCGTGAACGTTCCGTTGCCGCATCTTCCTGATAATCGTCCAAGTTTGCGAAGTTTGTACGCAGAAGATGACGTTCGTAAACGTCCTTTTTTTCTGACAAAATCAACCCACCAGCCCATAACGGGCTAACTGAATCGGAAACAAAGGTAAAAAAAACAAATGTAAAAACAAAAAATGAGAGTTATTATTTGCCGTAATTTTATGATATGTTTTCATTAAAACCACATTTCGGGGAAATTGTAACATAAATGAGAACTTTTTGTATTCATATTTTTGATATATGTGATATTTTTGTCCATATATCTCGTTTTTTTGACATGTCTTTGCACTAAAACTTTTTATGCAGCTTTTTTTTAGTATATTTGCATGTCGCCGCGCCATTCAGGAAGGCGTCGTATTACTATTTAGCCATTACCATATTATGAAATTATCTTTCTTACATGTTTTTCGCGTTTCAGTCATGTCCGTTGTGGTCTTCATGCCTTCCGTGCTCATGGCTCAGGGTAGCCGTCCTGCCGATTCAGTCAATCCGTTCATCGGAGCCAGCACCAATGTCGATGCTGCCGGCGCTTATCACGGACTGGGAAAGACCTTTCCCGGTGCCGCCACGCCTTTCGGTATGGTTCAGGTAAGTCCCAACACCATCACCGGTGGTGACAATGGTTCGGGCTACAGCTACGAACATACCACCATAGAAGGCTTTGCCATGACTCAGATGAGCGGAGTGGGGTGGTATGGCGATCTCGGAAATTTCCTCGTCATGCCTACCACCGGAGCCGGCATAAAGACCATAGCCGGGACTGCCGACGGTTCGGTGCCGGGCTATCGCTCGCGCTATGACAAAAAGACGGAGACCGCCAGCGCCGGGTACTATTCGTGTTTCCTCACCGATTACGGCATCCGTGCCGAGTGCACAGCCACACAACGCTGTGGCCTGTTGCGCTTCACCTATCCGGAGAACAATGCCTCGCGTATTCAGATCGACCTAGCCCGTCGTGTCGGCGGCACCTCCACCGAGCAGTCGGTGCGCGTTGTCGACAGCCACACCATCGAGGGCTACATGGTCTGCACGCCTGAAGGTGGAGGCTGGGGCAACGGCGACGGCAAGGCACGCTATACTGTTTATTTTCACGCCCGTTTCAGTAAACCGCTCGAACATTACGGCTTCTGGACGGCCGATATACCGTCAGACTGGTCGCGCAAGCGCGACGATGTGGTGAGCCGGCGCTATCTTGAGCGTGTGGTAGCAGCCCGCATCGTGCGCGATACGGTAGCCATGAGCGGACGGCATATAGGCTTTTTCACCGAGTTTGCCACAAAAGAGGGCGAACAGGTGGACATGAAGGTAGGTCTTTCGTTTGTCGATATTGAAGGAGCACGTCGCAATTTCGAGACTGAGGTTGCCCGTCTCAGTTTCGACAAGGCACAGCGTCGCGCCGCCGACAGCTGGAACAAAGCCCTCTCGCGAATCAGCGTCGAGGGTGGAACGGCTGACGACCGTGCCGTGTTCTACACTGCGCTCTATCACACAATGATTGATCCGCGCACCTATGCCGACTGCGACGGCCGCTACGTTGGCGGCGACTACAAAATCCATTCTGCCGACGCAGGCTTCACAAAACGCACCATCTTCAGTGGCTGGGACGTCTTCCGCTCGCAGTTTCCGCTCCAGACGCTCATCAATCCGCGCGTGGTCAGCGACATGATCAATTCGCTTACAAGTCTCGCCTGTGAGAGCGGTAACGGCTATTACGAACGCTGGGAGATACTCAACGCATATTCCGGATGCATGCTTGGCAATCCGGCTATACCCGTGATGGCCGATGCCTGGGCCAAGGGCATACGCACATGGGATGCCGATGAAGCCTACCGCTACGCTGTGGCCACTACAAAGAAGTTCGGCAACGGCACTCTTGGTTATACTCCCGGAGGCCAATGTCTGTCCTACACACTTGAATATGCTTACGCCGACTGGTGCTTGGGACGTATGGCGGAAATGCTCGGTCGTCCCGAAGAGGCTGCTAAATCCTACGCCGCTGCACAGGCTTACCGTAACATTTTCGACTCCGAAAAAGGTTGGTTCCGACCGCGTGAGGCTGACGGTTCGTGGCAACCGTGGCCTGAGGAAGGCCGGTTGAAGGAATGGTATGGCTGTGTTGAGTGTAACCCTTTGCAGCAGGGATGGTTCGTACCGCATGATCCTGACGGCATGACAGAACTCATGGGAGGCCGCGATAAAGTGATAGCCGACCTCAACGATATGTTCGAACGCACACCAGACAACATGATGTGGAACCTCTATTACAATCATGCCAACGAGCCGGTTCATTTCGTTCCATATCTCTTCAACCGCATAGGTGCGCCGTGGCTCACGCAGAAATGGACGCGCCATATCTGTCGCAAGGCTTACTCCAACAAGGTGGAAGGACTCTGTGGCAACGAGGACGTGGGTCAGATGTCGGCATGGTACGTGCTTTCGGCCATCGGTTTGCATCAGTATTGTCCCGGAGACACACGTGTGGAGATAACCTCGCCGGTGTTCGATAAAGTAACTGTGCAGCTCGATCGCGATTATTACAGTGGCCGCCGATTTGTCATAAAAGCTGTTGACAATTCGCCAGAGAATATCTACATACAGCGTGCTGAGTTGAACGGCAAGCCTCTCGACGCATGTCATATCGACTTCAGCGACATCACCGCCGGTGGTGAACTCGTGCTCTACATGGGCCCGCAGCCTAACAAGAACTTCGGTACTGCCGACACTGCAAGCCGCTGAGCCTCTGCCGGCATGTCCCATCCGCTTTCTAATAAAGAGAAATAAAGGATTATAAAACATAAGGATGATGAGAAACAGAGTTTATGCCCTCCTTCTGGCCGTACTGTCCTGCGTCTTTATGCAGGCTGCAGTCAAGTCGTCGCCGTTCACCGTTGACGGCCTCAAGTGTGAGAACATGAGTGCCCCTTTGGGTATCGACAACACCTCGCCTCATTTCAGTTGGCTGCTCCATTCGTCTGGTCGGGGCGACTGCCAGACCGCTTACGAAATACAGGTGGCGTCAGACGCGGCGCTGCTTTCCGCCGGACAGCCCGATATGTGGGCATCGGGCAAGGTGGAGTCCGGCAAGAGTGTGATGGTGGAATACGCCGGACGCACGCTCATGCCGCGCTGCATATACTACTGGCGCGTGCGTTCGTGGAACAAGGACGGTGTGGTGTCGGCATGGAGTAATGTGTCGCGCTTCGGTGTGGGAGCACTCGGCGGACTCACTGGACGCTTCGTGGGCATGGCCAATGGCAACGGTGACATGCGCTCGCCACTCATCCGCAAGAAGATAAAGGTTACGCCCGGTGCCACCGTTCTGGCCCATGTCAACTCGCTGGGTTATCATGAACTGTATGTCAACGGGCGCAAGGTGGACGACAGTGTACTCTCGCCGGCCGTGTCGCAGCTCGACCGTCGCTCGCTCATTGTCACCTACGACATAACTTCCTGCCTGTCTTCCGGCGCCTCAGAGGCCGACATTGTGATATGGGCGGGGCAGGGATGGTATAAGCCGACGACGTTCGGCGCCATATATGAAGGCCCGCTCGTGAGGGCAGACATCGATGAGGTGGATGGTTTGCGTTGGCGCACCATAGCCCGTACTGACACTACATGGACTGCTGCGTCGGGCGGATATGCCGATACCGGCACGTGGAACGCCTTGCAGTTTGGCGGTGAGCGTGTGGACGGACGCATCGTTCCGACTGACATGAGTACCGAATCGCTCGACCGCCGCGCGTGGTATCGTGTGGCCGAAGTGGCTGTACCGGGTATGCAGGCCACGCCACAGATGTGCGAGGGTAACAAAATTATAAGCACCGTACAGCCTGTTTCGGTCACACAGATGGCTGACGGCGGGTGGCTCATCGATATGGGCCGTGTGTTCACAGGCTGGCTAAGGCTCAGTCCGGGCGACATGCCTGCCGGCCGAGAAGTGCGTATGGAGTATGCCGACCATATATTTCCGGACAAAGGTTTTGAATCGCAGGGCGAGAGTGACATATACATCACCGCCGGACGCGAGGGTGAGACGTTCTGCAACAAGTTCAATCATCACGCCTTCCGCTACGTCCGTGTGAGCGGTACAACAAATCGTCCTGTCTGCACCGGACTGCAGATATCCGGCGGATATGAGGCTGCTGCGAGCTTCGAGTGCTCCGATGCTGACCTCAACGCCATACACGACATGATATTCCGCACCATGCGTTGTCTGACCTTCAGCGGCTATATGGTGGATTGTCCTCATCTTGAGCGCACGGGATATGGCGGTGACGGCAATTCATCGACAATGACTTTGCAGACCATGTATGACGTGGCACCGTTCTACTATAACTGGCTTCAGGCATGGGGCGATGTGATAGAACCGGATGGATCGCTGCCCCATGTGGCTCCGGCAGGCGGTGGCGGAGGTGGACCATACTGGTGTGGATTTATAATCAAGGCTCCGTGGCGCACCATGCTCAACTATGGCGACGACCGCATCATGCGCCGCCACTACGACGACATGTGCAGCTGGCTGTCGTATGTAGACCGATACACAACCGACGGACTGCTCGGACGCTGGCCCGACACGCACAATCGCATGTGGTATCTGGGTGACTGGCTCACTCCGGCAGGCGTGGATGCCGGAGACGGACGGTCGGTGGATCTGGTGAGCAATTGCTTTGTGAGCGACTGTCTTGCATCAATGGTGCACATGGCGCGCATCATGGGACGCACTGCCGATGCCGACGCTTTTGAACAACGGAGGCTGAAACTCAACCGCACCATACACAACCGATTCTACAATGCAGCCGATTCCACCTACGCCACAGGTTCGCCGCTCGACATGTCGTATGCCATGCTCGCCGGTGTAGTGCCCGACTCGCTTTATGAAGGCGTGCACCGCAAGCTGGTGGAACTGTCGCGCGGAAAGTACCGCACCCACATAGCAGTAGGACTGACGGGCGTACCTATATTCACCGAGTGGGCCACGCGCAACCATGAGACCGAACTGATGTACGACATACTGAAGCAGCGCGACTATCCAGGATATCTCTACATGATAGACAATGGAGCCACAACCACATGGGAGAGTTGGAATGCCGACCGCAGCCGTGTGCACAACTGCTACAACGGTATAGGCACATGGTTCTATCAGGCTTTGGGCGGAATAGTTCCCGACGAGGATGCACCGGGATGGAGCCATGTGATAATCGACCCGCAGTATGCCGGACATCTCGACTGGGCACAGGCATCGCGCAACACTCCTTACGGTCGTCTGGCCACCCGTTGGCAACGCACCGCCGAAGGCATAAGTCTCGAAGTGGAGTTGCCCGTAGGCGTGACGGCCACGCTGCGTCTGCCCGATGGCGTTGAGAAATGCACAGTCGACGGCCGCCGTATCAGCCGCAAGGCACGCACGACGGAACTTGTACAGGGCACCACACACATTGAATTCACCATGCGCTGAATCTCCCCGTATTGTGCATTATGCGCCTTTCATGACAGTGGTGATATGCGGAAGTGCATGAATATAAACTTTTGGTTTGACTCGATTTTTATAAAATAAAAAAGCGGAACAGAGAAATGCAAGTCCCTGTTCCGCTTTTTTTCTTTCCGATAGTGGGTGTTCCATGAACTGCATTTTATTCAGAAAGGGCCGTTCCGTGGGTTTTCTGTTTTCCGGAAACGGCTTTTCTGCATGTTCTGAAAGCCTTTTTTGTGCTGCCATATAGCCTTTTCTGTCGTTCCATATAGCCTTTTCTGTCGTTCCATATCGCCTTTTCGGCCGGCAGAAGAAGGCATTTTTATGCTCTGTTTTGGATAAAAATGGTTGACAGTCAGAATGTTATGCTATGTTGTCAGAAACTCTTGTGTACGACCACAGGACGGTGTTTGCTTGGTGATATGCGGAATATGAGTGGCAGACGTTGTATTTTTATTCATCAGAGTGTATTAATATGCGGTTTTCGCTATGGTAGAGACTGTCAGAAAAAAAGTTGCTGACAGATTTTGCTTATCGCACTTTTTTTATATATTTGCAAAATTCTTACATCCCATAAATAATATAAGTACATGCGTGAAAACAAAAGTATAGTGTTTGACTCTATCTTCCGCAGGACTTACTCGAAACTTTACTTCTACGCGCTCAGCCTGCTTACCGACGAAAGCGATGCCGACGACGTGGTGGAAGAGGTTTTTGTCGAACTGTGGAAACGTAGGGACGAGATAGATTTGGGCGACAAAATCGACTCGTTTCTTTATCGTGCCGTGTACACAAGGTCGCTCAACACGCTGAAGCGCCGTAATGTGAATGCAGGACGCCTCGCAGCGATAGACGACATAAACAGCAAACGCATGGAATTCTACAGCGGTGCTTCGGACGACCCGATGCGCAAGATGGAAGATGCCGACCTGCGCCGCATGATAAACGACACCATCAATCTGCTGCCGGAGAAGTGCCGGCAGGTGTTCTGTATGAGTTATCTCAACGGAATGCGCAACAGCGACATTGCAGAGGAGCTGCAGCTGTCGGTGCGCACTGTTGAGGCCCACATGTATCGCGCCCTGCGTTTCCTGCGCGACCGGCTCGGAAAATTTCTTACTGTGGGTGTAGTTTTTTTTCATTTTTTGATTAGGTGTTTTTGCGAATAGGATTGTTATAAATGTAAAATCCTTTATTATTGTCTTTATTTTATAGAAAAAAGTATCGTAATGAAAGAACCGGACGAGAATGTTATAATAAGGTTTCTAACAGGATGCTGTTCCGATCAGGAGCTTGAGGAAGTGAGGGATTGGATAAACGCTTCGGAGGATAACGCAGCCGAGCTTTTCAGGCTTGAGGAGATGTACCGTCGAATGAGCGGACTGACCATGTCGGGCAGAGAGGTGGAGAAAGCGCTTACGAGTGTTCATACGCGCATTCGCCGTGCTCGTGCACGCGAAGTCAGTATGATGCGTATTATCCGCTATGCTGCTGCGGCTCTCGTTCTCGTTATGATGAGCGCAGGTATGTGGTATCTGGGCGGCGGTATGGGAAAACTCGGTGCGACTGACTATATCGTGGCCAAGGCTTCTATGAATACGCCGCGTGAGGTGACGCTCGACGACAGCACTCATGTATGGCTCAACGCCGGTTCTTCGCTCAGATATCCCAAGACTTTCGACGGAGAGGTGCGCCGGGTGGAACTCCACGGCGAAGGCTACTTCGAGGTGGCGAAGGATAAGACACGTCCTTTCATCGTGTCGGGTGGTGCGGTTGACGTGAAGGTTCTCGGCACCGTGTTCGACTTCGACATCGACAGCGACCGCAAGATGGCCGAGGTGAGCCTGATAGAAGGTTCTGTCGAAGTGACCGAACGTCATTCCTCCGGCAAGGTTATGCTGACACCTGGACAGAAGGCATGCGTGGATTACGAGACAGGCCACATCATGGTGAAGAACGCCGACGTGCGACTCGAAGCTGTATGGCACAACCGTCTCATACCTTTCTATAATGCCGATGTGCGTCAGATAGCGAATACGCTCGAACAGCTTTATGGCGTCAAGATAGTTGTGGATGCCGGAATAGACGGCAGCCGTACATATTCCGGACAGATAATGCACAAGAACGACATAGACAGTGTACTTGAATTGCTGAAAAACACACTGCCTGTGAGCTATCGTAAGGATGGCGGAAAAATATATCTCGTGCCTAATGAATGACGGCGTGTGGCTCGCTGCACACCGCAGGACACGACAAACAGAAGACTGTCAGACCGTCACAACTCACGGAGTTGTGGCGGTCTGGCCGTTTATGGGATAACGTGCGATGTACGGAGAAAATGGTTCTGCAGGAATCATGTTGGGAGAGGTTGCAATAAAACAACTGTGTTTTAAATTCCGAACCGGCGTTGTCGCTTTCTGTTGAAAGCAAATAATCCGGGCTTTTCCACACCCTCTGAATTCTGTGGTTTCCCGCTCGAGTTTTCTGTTATACCCCAAAAAATAAATGAGTATTTGCGAGCAGACTTTCCTTCGGACGCAAATACGCGAAAAATAAGAGTTTTGCACAAATGACTGGATATCAGAGATTTACATTTCAAAGCGATTTTTTCATCCTACGAAATGCACTGTTTCAGCACGTGATATTGCCTGTTTCAGGGCGTGAAATGCACGATATCACACCCTGATATAGACCAAACCGGAGGCTGAAACAGGCATAATCGGAATGTAAGATTAATTATCCGGCATTCCATAGCAGGGTATATGATAAGGCTGTCAGGAATGAACAAGCCTTTATTATATCGGATTTAACATTTCTTTACATCTCTTTTGCGATTTTATTTTGTCAAAAAAAAGTCAAGAAAATCTGTCAATCCGTTGTCTGAGTTTTCTTTCGAAACGATGATATGACGTGCCGGGAGTACCACGGAAAATGTGCGCATGTCTTGAGATGAGGATTCTTCGACTGTGACAATACGGATTTGTCATTACGTGCGAAAATGCACTGTCGTGTCTCATATCGTCCCGTGTTGTCTGGAGCTTTTCCTGCGTTAAATGATACTTTATTAATAAATGTTCCCACATAACTTCTACAGGACCGGGAGAAGTGTGATGGATACTTTTTTTAAAAAAAATGTCATGGTGTTTAAGTAATTTTATAAAAACTTTTGTTCTACTACCAAAGACTTCTACTCAAGATAATTAAAAAACTAAATATAACTAAACAATTATTTATGAATAACAAGAATCAGTGGAGTAAGAGGATGGCGCGTGGCTTCGTGGCCCTCATGTTCGCAGTCGCACCTATGCAGGGAGCGTTTGCGCAGGTCACCCTGAACACTCCGAACACCACCCTGGGTGTGGTAATAAAGAAAATCCAGGCACAGTCGAAATTCAAGTTCTTCTATGACGACGATCTTGCCGACATGCAGGTGAAGGCGATCGACGTGAAAAGCGCTACACTCGAGAAAGTGCTTACACAGCTGCTCAAGGATAAGGGCGTTACATTCAAGGTGGATGACAAAGTGGTGTATCTGAAACGTAAGGAACAACCGCAGTCACCCAAAAAACATAGCGGTGAGAAGAAGAAAATCACCGGACGCATACTCGACGAGAACGGTGAACCGCTGATCGGCGCAAGCGTTACTATAAAAGGTACGACAGACCGTGCCGTGACAGATATGGATGGAAACTACACAGTGATGACTGATGTGGAGAATCCGGTGGCACAGTTCACTTATCTCGGATATAAACCTCAGGAGGTTGCAGCCGACAAAAGTGGCGTGGTGAACGCAAAGATGGTGCTCGACTCACAGTCTATCGACGAGGTTGTGGTTACAGCGCTCGGTATAAAGCGTGAGAAGAAGATGCTCGGTTATTCAGTGCAGGACATCAAGAGCGACGCTCTCAACACCACCGGCGATCCTTCTGTGACAGGTGCTCTTGAAGGCAAGGTGGCCGGTCTGCAGATGAACACTGCAAGCACAGGTCTGGGAGGTTCTACTAAGATAACCATCCGTGGTAACTCTTCTCTCACAGACAACAACCAGCCGTTGTGGATCGTTGACGGTGTGCCTTTCACCGACGATCAGACTTCAGACGCTTCTGCATACGGCGGATACGACCGTGGTGGTACATCGTTCGACATCAACCCGGAGGACATCGAGTCTATCTCTGTGCTCAAGGGTCCGAACGCTGCGGCTCTCTACGGTTCGCGTGCCGGTAACGGTGTGATACTCGTTACTACAAAGAAGGGTTCTCACAAGCAGGGCTTCGGTGTTACTTATAACGGAAACTTCACATGGAGCCAGGCTGCAGAGACAATAAAGATGCAGAAAAAGTACGGTCAGGGTTCAAACGGAAAGATAAACTATCTTTACGACGAGGACGGCAACAAAACAGCCATTACCGGTGAACTTTCATTCGGTCCGGCTCTCGATGGTCATCTCGAACCGTCATGGCTTGGCGAACAGATACCTTATAAATATTATGGCGACAAGCTGAAGGATTATTTCAATACTGGTTTCTCTCAGTTCCACACAGTGGCATTGGGCAATACAACAGAGAAATCACACTTCCGTGTATCTGTTGGTTTCAACGGTAACAACGGTCTTTTCAAGGACGAGACTCTTGACAAACTGACTACAGACCTTAACGCTGGAACAGTGATAAACGACTATCTGTCGTTCGACGGTAAGATTTCTCTTTCTCATATGAAAGCCGAGAACCGTCCTTATACAGGTCTTAACGGCGAAGTGGCACAGTTGCTGCTCATCCCGGGCAACGTAAGACTGAGCGACCTTGCCAACAACTACACATCGTCAGACCGTCTGCACCAGAACTGGTTCGGTCCGGACCAGCAGTATTCTAACCCGTACTATGTTCGCCATCGCTATCAGAACTCTGACGAAAGATGGAGAGCGTTCGGTTACTATTCTGCAAACCTTAATCTGACAGACTGGTTGAAGTTCAATGCAAAATATTCATTCGACTACTACCGCACACGCATTCAGACAAGCGACCTCGGACTGGGCGACCAGGCCATAAGCACTCCGGACCAGAGCTGGGAGGAAATGCTGACCAACGACAACATGCAGCGTGGTGAGGAAAACCACTTCGAGCAGAACATACAGTTCCTCTTGATGGGTGACAACCAGCTCACTCCGAAACTTCGTCTTGGTTATACCGTAGGCGCAAACATAATGTATCTGAATTATGAGATACTCAATGTCGGCGTTGAGAACATGCTTGACAAAGACAACTGGATATTCAATACAGGTTATCGTCTGGTTTCTGCCAACAACGACGGACACGAGCGTGCGATGTATTCTGTATTCGGATCTGCACAGCTCGCATACGATGAGTATCTTTCTCTCGACCTTACAGCACGTAACGACTGGTCATCAACACTGCCGGCAAAGAACAATTCGTTCTTCTATCCGTCTGCAAGTGTGAGCTACGTGTTCTCAGACTTCATGCGTTCTATCAACAAACCGCTGCCTTCATGGGTTACTTTCGCAAAACTGCGCGTGTCTGCCGCACAGGTAGGTAAGGATCCTTCACCATACAGCTTGTACAACACACGCAAGTTTACATTTGACATGGGTATCCGCAAACCGGTGGTCAACACAATTATGATGAACAGAAACCTCAAACCGGAGATCAAGACTTCGTACGAGGTTGGTCTTGACATGAAGTTCCTGAACAACCGTCTCGGCTTCGACTTTACATATTATTATAACAGCACGAAGAACCAGGCAATGCTCGTTGATGCTTCCGCACCTTGGACACAGCAGTGGGTTAATGCCGGTAAGATCACAAACTCCGGTGTTGAATTCATGCTTTATGGTACTCCGGTGAAGACAAAGGATCTCACATTCGACTTGACAATGAACATCGCACACAACCGCTCGGTAGTGAAAGAACTTGCTGACGGTGTGAACAGAGTTTATTTCAACGGCGACCCGAACATGCCTGTTAAGGTTGGTGCAGTGGCCGGTGGCAAACTCGGCGACATCTATGCTAACAACCTTATGAAGCGCGACGAGCATGGAAACATCGTTGTTGGTTCTAACGGTCTGCCTCAGCCGGAAAACGGAAACGGCAATCTGGAGCAGTATCTGCTCGATCATCCTATCGGAAACATACAGCCAGACCTGCTCATGTCTATCACTCCTACATTGACATACAAGGGTTTCAGCCTCACAGCAATGTTCGACATGAAGTTCGGTGGTGATGTTGTTTCAGTATCAGAAGGTATGGCTACAGCTGTCGGAACATCAGAGCGCACAGCTTATCGTGGTGAATACAAAGAGGTGAACGGCGTTTGGGATTATTATCTCGTAGTTCCCGGTGTTAAGGAAGACGGAACTCCGAACGACATTCCTGTAAGCGCACAGTCTTACTATTCTACAATCGGTCTGTACAAATCACAAAGAGGATACGCTGAAGAGTTCGTTCATGATGCTTCATACATAAAACTCAAGGAACTTGCAATAGGTTATTCGTTCCCGCAGTCGATGCTCAAACGCACTCCGCTCACATCGCTCAAGATGTCGTTTGTAGCACGCAACCTGTGCTTCCTGATGAAACATACTCCGGGTAACCCCGACGGTGGATATGACACGACAATGTTCTCACAGGCACTCGACTATATGGCCGTGCCTTACACACGTACATTCGGTTTCTCAATCAATCTTGGATTCTGATGACGTAATCGGACATACGCTTGTGGCGATGGACATTATCAATATATAATAAAGAAGCAAAAAGCAATTCTTAAAACTTAAAACAACAATGAAACGCAAAATAATATTCAATGGATTTCTGGCACTGACCATGGCCTGCACCGTCAGCTCATGCTATGATCTCGACGATATGAGCCACAATCCTTACGAAATAGAAGACAATACCGGAGCAGGAGGCGATATCGACAATCCTGATGAGGACAATACGAAATATGCCGATGTGAACATCAATTTCACTGTAAGCAAGGAAGACTCGGCCACACTCAAGACAGCGTTGGCTGATGCTCCTTCTACATTCCGCAACTTCCTGTATGAGGGATATTATAACGATTATCAGATCACAACCAACCTGAGCCATGACATCTATGCCGGTTATGTTGCAAACAACCAGCCGAAGCACTCGATGAAAACACCTGACTACAGTTATGGTGACGGATGGTCTGGACAGCGTTGGGCACACTTCTACAATGAGCGCAGCTCTGAATACCGCACACTGTTGAGAGCATACAAGTTCAATGACAATCCGGAGAAATACAAGAACATGTTCTATATCACACGTATATATTATGTGTTCCTTGCTCTGGCAAATACAGATACATACGGTGCAATGCCGTTCCGTGAGTATGCACAGGCACGTATTCCTGAAACAAACAATGTGAAGTATGACACACAGGAAGAGGTTTACGATGCTAT
Organism: Prevotella sp. HCN-7019; assembly: GCF_037890215.1. NCBI lineage: Bacteria > Pseudomonadati > Bacteroidota > Bacteroidia > Bacteroidales > Prevotellaceae > Prevotella > Prevotella sp. HCN-7019. The sequence goes on from NZ_JBBKBO010000001.1 coordinate 768,181, forward strand.
GTTCAGAATGCTTGAGCAGGCAGTGGACAGCATCAAGCCGAACGATGCTTCACAGTATAAGATCGATCGTGAGGATATCTGCTACTTCGGTGATGTGAACAAGTGGCTGCGTTTTGCCAATACACTGCGTCTGCGTCTGGCTCTCCGTATATCAAATGTCGCTCCTGAGAGAGCAAAGCAGGAGGCTGAGAACGCATTGAACAATCAGTACGGACTCATGCAGAGCAATGATGACAACATGCAGACAGTTCCAAGATACGCTCCAACGGAAATGGGAGGTAATGACTCTGGTGGTGATGAGAACGCTCTCGCAATGTGTTCTGTTGCATACGGAGGCGAAAGTGTTATGTCATGGGATCTTGAACAGATGTATCGTAACCTCAGTACCGGTGGTGGAACTTATCAGATAAAGACCGGCCGCAACGACTACGTGGAAAAGACAATCGACCCGAGATGTCTCGTATGCTGGTATCGTGCCAAGATGACTTCCACATCAATTGCTGCCGGAGAGGAAAGCCTTCGTGAAGACTTTGCTGGCTGCAAGCGTGGCGCACAGGCTCCGGAAATTGACATGGGTATATTGAATTACAGTATCACACGCACAGAGCCGAAACCGGCTTCAAAGATTCTGAACAAGGATTTCTGGTTCAACTATGCACGTCCTACTGTATGGCTGGGCTATTCGGAATCGCTTTTCCTCAAGGCTGAGGCTGCTCTCCGCGGATGGACCGGACAGGATCTTACAATGGATGCAGAAGGATATTTCCGCGCAGGAGTACAGGCTTCCATGGATTATTATGAGATTGACTCGGAGGCTGCACAGTCTTACATCAGTGGTCTGAAGGTTCTCAATGACGGTACTTTCAGCAGTGGTGACAGGGAGAAGATACTCGAGGCCATCATCACACAGAAGTGGATGGCAGTATTCCCCAATGGTAATGAAGGTTGGGCTGATTTCCGCCGCACCGATTATCCGGCTCTTGCTAACCAGCTCACCAACTCATCCGGAGGCGATGTTCCTGAAGGCAAGATGATAAAGCGACTGCTCTATCCTAACAGCGAAAGCTCTAACAAATATTTCAATGAGCACGAGGAACTCAAGGCAGCCAACACTCAGGGTACAAGACTGTGGTGGGACGTTGCTGATACAAATGACGGCAGCGGCAACAGACAGCAGCCAAACAACTTCAGAAGTACGGCTTCAACATCATCAAAAATAATGAGGTAATTGTAATAGTACGGTTTTTTTAGTGTTATTAATTGTGGAGGGACGAGCTTGTTTTGAAAGTTCGTCCCTTGTTTTTTTGTTTATTTTCTGCCTGTTGGTCCAATATTCCAATAATATATGGTCGGCATGAAGATGGTTCGGTATAAATTTTCAGTATTTATAAAAAAAATATCATATGGTGGTAAGTATTTTTTGAAAAGGGATTGTTATGATTATGAAAAGACTGAAAACTGCCTACTGCATCTAAGGATGCTACTGACCGGAAATAAAACCAAAACAATAAATAATATATTAACTTGTTATTAATCTTTTAATTTATGAAGATCAAAAAACTACTTGTCATGACGTTCTTGTCACTTTTTGCAGCGACTGGCGTCAACGCTCAGCAGCCTTATAGCGGATGCTGGCATCCCGACGACATCAAGAACTGGTCTCCGGAGACCGATCCTGATGCGAAGTTTAACCGTTCAATGGTGCCTTTGGCAGAACGTTTCAAGGAGCCGGAGCTAATGAAGGCTAACAAGAATCAGTTCTACGAGGGACAAATCTGTAACGCTACAATTTTGTATCCTACTTGTTCAATGTGTCCTTCACAGGGTGCGAACAACTTCCTTGGCTATCAGCCTACATACTGGCAGTACATGGATAAGCTTGTTTACTGGGCAGGTTCGGCAAGTGAAGGTATCATCATTCCTCCTCCAGCAGCTTCTACTGACGCAGCACACCAGAGCGGTGTGAAGTCTTTGGGACAGATATTCTTCCCACCTTCGGCTTACGGTGGCAAACAGGAATGGGTTCGCCAGATGCTCACAAAGGAGAACGGCAAATACATTTATGCTATTAAATTGTATGAAATAGCAAAATATATGGGCTTTGACGGTTGGTTCATCAATGAAGAGACCGGCGGTGGTTCAACCTCAGAGTGGGTCGCATTTATCCAGGAATTCAACAAAATCGCTGACGAGAATGGCGATACACAGATGGAAATCCAGTGGTATAATGCAAGCATGAGTCCTAATGTAACAATCCTCAAGTCTCACAAGAACACATCTCAGTTCCTTGAGTACGGTTCTCCGGGCGACTACCGTGGATACGCATCACAGCTTGGCTGCACCGAAGCTGAGACTTTCTCAAAGATATACGGTGGTGTACAGGTTGTATACGGCGGACACACAGGATATAAAACTTATCTTGACAGAGCAATGCCTACAACCGGTCACGTAGGTTCACTTGACCTGTTCTGTCCGGAAGAGCGTATCTGGAAGGATAATGTAAAGAACCTTCTCGGTACACAGGACGAGTGTGGCGAGCGCGCATATGCTGCCATAACAAAGACATTCCAGAACGAAGAGCAGATGTGGGTTAACCTTCAGGGCGACCCGTCTTACGTTGCAGAATCAGGATGGCCGGGACTTTCTGGTCGTATGATCGAGCGTTCTGTTATCACCTCTATGCCGTTCGAGACTTCTTTCTGCGTCGGCGTTGGTAAACATCGTTTCGTAGAAGGTGAAAAGCAGGGCACACAGGACTGGAACCACAGTGGTGTTCAGAGCATCATGCCTACATGGCGTTGGTGGATTGAGAACAAGGGTGATCTGAAAGCTGCAATCAACTGGGACGATGCATACAACTTCGGTAGCTCTATCAAGATCACCGGTAAGCTGACATCTGGCGACCATCTGATGCGTCTTTACAAGACCATGATCCCTGTTAATGCAGGTGGAACACTCCGTCTGGTTTACAAGACAAACACTGCCGGTTCTGTAGAGGTTAAGCTCGCTACCGAAAGTAAGGTTGACGGAGCAATGACAACACTCTCTGACCCGACAACATCAGAAAAGAACGGCTGGACCGTAGCTGAATACGATCTGTCTTCTCTCAACGGAAATACAATCTATATGATAGCCCTCAACCTGAAAGCAGGTTCTGACGTGGCTGCATACGAACTGTCACTTGGTGAACTCGCTGTACTGCCTGCAGGTTATGCTCCTGCTTCAGTAGTTGTAAGCAACCTTGCTACAACAAGCGTACTCGGTGAGGAGAAGGGTGATATCCGTGTTACATGGGATTATGACTACACTGCCGATTTCGATCACTTCGATATCTACAAGGAAACAGCTGACGGCACACGCACACTCATCGGACAGACACGCGGTCAGGGATTCTATATCCCGACATTCGAGCGCAACGCCAACGACGAATATGTCAACGTGCTTGTTGTTCCTGTAATGAAAGACATGAAGCAGCAGCCGGCACAGACTCTGAAAGTCAACTATCCGGCTCCTACAACTCCGGTTGTTACATTCAAACTCTCAAAGAGCTACATCAATGTAGGCGAGACAGCTACTATCTCTGTTAAGGGTACAGGCAAACCGACCGCATGGAAGTGGACTCTTCCGGAATCTCTCGAGCTTGTTGAAGGCGAACTGACCGACAGTGAGATCACTGTTAAGGGTCTGAAGAGCGGCCGTCAGAGCGTAACTGTAGAGGCTACCAATGTTGTTGGTACATCAACAACCACTAAGGAAGTTCTCGACGTTATGGAAACCGGTGAGGAAAAAGAGGTTTACAATGTTGTAATGCATAAGACTGTAGTTTCTTACAGTGGTTCTACAAACGAGACTGAAGTTCCTGAAAGAATTATCGACGGCGTACAGAGACCGTCAAGCACAAGCCAGAAGTGGTGTAACGTCAGCGCCGACAACTGGGTTATATTCGACCTCGAAGGTGCTTACCGCATCTATGGCTTCCGCATCTACGACGCTAACTCAGGACCTGAAAGCGGTTGCGACCAGATCCGTTCTTACACAATCGAACTGTCTAACGACGGTGAGAACTGGACAACTGTAGTTGATGAGGAGAACCGTGAGAGCGAGTCTATCAAGACCGATTACATCGCTCCTTACAAAGCACGCTATGTACGTCTGTCTCCGCACGTTAACGGAACACTCCGTATCTGGGAATTCGAGGTTTACGGTAAGGACGACAACAATCTCACAATAGAGACTTCACCGGCAGAACTCAAACTGAATGCTGGTGAGACACAGAACATTGAAGTTAAGTACAACCTCAATGGTGACGAGCGCGCTGAGGAATTCACTTGCAAGGTTGTTTCTGAAAAGGGCAATGTTGTTATAGGTGAAATCAAAGAGAATGCAGCTGAAAGCACATTCACAGTGCCTGTAACAGCCGGCAAGGTGATTGGTGAGGACAACCTGAAGATCACTGTAAACAACGGTGGTTCATACAAGGAGCGCACTGTAAACGTTGTGATCGACTCAGAGGAACAGCCGAACATTCTGGCAGGAACAGAGGCTACACTGCGTCATTACAAGTCTGACTATTCATTCGAGGCTGAGTATGATGAGTACAAGGTCAACACTCTTACCGATGGTAACAAGACAGAAGAAGGATGTCTCGTAATCGAAACTCCGTCAATGTACAAGCAGGACTTCTGGTCAATATTCACTGCTCCGGAAGGAAAGAACTGGAACCTTGCAAAGGTTAAGGTTTACATCCCGGGCAACAACCAGGCTGAAAACGACAACGGTAAATTAGGTGCTGCTAACAACGAAATCAGCATCATGATGGGTAATGACCTTACCAACCTGACAACAGTCAAGACATTCTCTGACCTGAATGAGGTTTCTGAACTCGAATATGTACTTCCGGAATACAAGAACTGCAAGTATCTCGCAGTAGTATGTACTCTGAATCCGTTCTTCTATCCTTCACTTGCTGAGGTTGAGGCATTCGAACAGTTCGAAGAGGCTATTCCGGTGAACGGTCCTGTAGCAGTGACTGGTTGGAACTATGACGTTATTGCTGAGAGCAAACCGTCTGCAGAGTCAACAAATGGCGTTCTCGACGATCAGGGTTGGGTTCTTTACAGCTCAGCTGTTCAGGAGAAGGGCGCACTTGCCGGTGACGACCACATCGTGACAACATCTGCCGGTACAGAGTTCAAACTGGCTGACTACGCTCAGAACAACGGACTCGTACTCAAGAGCTATGGCGAAAGCAAGGAACTCGTATTCGACGAGCCGGCTAACTGTGAAGAGCTTTACTTCCTCGTGATTTCTGCAAACGGTCAGTCAACACTTGAGGCAGTAGCCAACTATGAGGACGAAACACAGAGCGAAGCACAGACATTCGCACCTGAAGACTGGTGGAGCAGCTATCCTTCTGGCAATGAGGCTGTATATGGCATAAGCCGCATCCTTACTAAGAGCGTACAGGGATATGCAACAGACGAGATCGACGACAGATATCAGTTCCGTCTGTTCGAATACACTCTGCCTACCGACAAGAGCAAGAAGGTTAAGTCTGTCACATTCACATCATTGAAGAGCGGCAGCTATCCTACAATCCTCGGTATCGCTAAGAAGGGCTTCTACGTTCCGACAGGCATCGATTCTACAGAAACTGAAGGTGGCGTACGCGAAATCTCTGGTATCTATACCATCAACGGTATGAAGCTGAATGCTCCGCAGAGAGGTATCAACATCATCAAGTACACCGATGGTACAGCTAAGAAGGTTATAATCAAGTAATCAGCGGAAAACACACAACTGATTAATCATAACGAAGTGAGGGCATATCCGTATGTCCTCACTTTTTTTGTGCCGTTACGCAGCCTGCCGACGTGAATGTGCTTTCATGTTTCCGCACCATTTCCGTTCCGCCTGTCTTTCTCCGTCCTGTTGTCCGTGCACATATACGCCTTTGTTGCATACGGAACGCGCCCTTCTGCGGTCACGACAATTATTGCATATTTATACAGTTTCTTTCTTGGCGATGAATATTTATACATCGTCAACTCGCTGAGAGTGCCGCTGAAATCTCCGAAAGTATTTCCGGCTGCAAATATTCAATTCTCAGAGAGTTTACGCAACTCTCTGTCGTACAGCAGCTTACGCTTTCCTGTGCATCAACAGACTCTTTGTTGCGTTGCGAAAGAGTCTTTCTTAGGGTGCGTTATTGCCCGTTTCGTGTGCTGATATCAACCAGATCACCACCTGATATGCACCATATCACACCCTGATAAAGCCTTTTCTGTTTTCCGGTCTGAAAAAGATCGCTATTTTGTCTCGTCCCGTCGCCGGTCAGATTTTGCTGAAAGTACCGTTTCGCGCGTTTTCGTCCGCCTGCCGATTTCTATTTTGCGAAAAATTTTTGTCAAAATTTTTTACTTTTTGTTTTGCATAAATATTCATTTCCAATGCCCATAACGGCTTTTCCGCTGCGCGCTGCCACTGTCGCCGGAGCAGTGGTGGTGTGTCATGCTGTTGGCCGTCTGCCCACATTGTTTTTGTGACATGTCTGTCCAAAACGACAGGCATGCAGTTGTGCCGTTGCGATAAATTTCGTAATTTTGTCTCCATCCGGACAGGCCGGGACAAATCCGTTACTATAACTGAAAATATTATGAAACACACATTCATGGCTTTATGCCTGGCGCTCGCGGCCCATACCGCATTGGCGCAACGCACATACGACATCAAGAACTCGCTCGTGATAAGAAACCACGACTGCACGCTCACACGCCTTTGTGCGGTGATGCCCGTGCCGGAGAGCAATATCTATCAGGACATAGAACAGTTCAGCACGACTGATGGCGAGCTATGCCGGGCCGCCAACAACGACAATATGTACCTGCGCACTGTACGTACCGCTGGCCTCCCTGCGCCGGGCGACTCTCTCGTTATTGCGGAGCGGTTCAGCGCCACGCTCTATCCCATGCGCATAGACATGTCACAGTTCACGACGATATATCCTTACGATACCACCACCGAGCTTTACAGGAGATACACGGCCGACCTCGGCAAAGACATAAGCACTACCCATCCTGACATAGTTAAGATTGCAGGAATGCTGTGGAAAAAGGCGAAGGGCAACGTGCTCGAGTATGCACGGTTGTGCTATGAGTATGTTCCTCGCAATTTCAGATACATCAATCCGGGCTTTCACAACATCCCCGATATAATGTCAGCAGGCGGAGGCGACTGCGGCAATCTGTCGGCGGTGTTTGTCAGTCTGCTGCGCTGCAAGGGAGTGCCTTCGCGCATTGTGGCAACGGTGCGGCCCGACGGAAGTTATCATGCGTGGGCCGATTTCTACCTTGAACGTTATGGCTGGGTGCCGGTGGACGTGACAATGGAACACGACCGGCCTGATGGCGACTACTTCGGCTATTGTGCCGGCGACGGCATTGTGATGTCGTTTGATCTTTGTTCAGAGATATCCTATGACGGTACAACGCCGTTCAAGACAGACATTCTGCAAGGCTACTTCTATTGGTATTGGTTCAGTGCCGGCTCGAAGATAAGCGCCAGCCACAGAGTGAGCAATCGTCTGACAGCGATGGCAACAGCACTTGAGGTGTACGAAGCCACCGAAGAGCACGTGTCGGTGGGCTGGGAAAAGGTCGTACAGGCCTCAGGATACAGACTGTCTGTGAGCAATCAGAATCACACAGTCTTCACTTGCGATGTGGATGCCGACTGCACGTCATACATATTCCACGGACTACGTAAGGACAAACCTTACGAAATAGCGGTCACACCATTGCGTCGTGTCGATAACATTGTCACAGAAATGATACCCCGTCTCGTCACCATACGCATCTGATACGGTGCTGTCGGCAAGTTCCGAAGGTGTGTTCCCAGTCGTCAAATATGCGTATTGGGGTTGTGTGATTGGGACGAATTTATTAATTTTGTCTCCATCCGGACTGTCCGTACCTGAACTGTTACTATAACTGAAAATATTATGAAGCACCCATTCATGGCTTTATGCCTGGCGCTCGCGGCCCATACTGCATTGGCGCAACGCACATACGACATCAAGAACTCGCTCGTGATAAGAAACCACGACTGCACGCTTACACGCCTTTGTGCGGTGATGCCCGTGCCGGAGAGCAACATCTATCAGGACATAGAACAGTTCTGCACGACTGACGGCGAGGTGTGCCGGGCCGCCAACAACGACAACCGCTATCTGCGCGCCGTACGCACCGGAACGCTGCCTGCGTCTGGCGACTCTCTCGTCATCGCGGAGCGGTTCAGCGCCACGCTCTATCCCATGCGCATAGACATGGCGCAGTTCACGGCGATATATCCTTATGACACCACCACTGAGCTTTACCGGAGATACACATCTCCGATAGGTAGTTACGTCGATATCACGCATCCCGACATCGTCCGCACTGCTGACTCATTGTGGAATCGGGCCGCCGCCAATCCTTTGGAATATGCGCGGCTGTGCTATGAGCATGTGGCTGCCAGATTCGGTTATCTCAATCCCGACACAGGCATACACACCATCACAGAGACAATGGCCGCCGGCGGAGGCGACTGTGGCAATCTCTCGGCCGTCTATGCCAGTCTGCTGCGCTGTAAGGGCGTGCCTGCGCGTCTCGTTGTCACGGTGCGTCCCGACGGCACACACCACGTATGGAACGATTTTTTCCTTGAGCGCTACGGATGGGTGCCGGTGGATGTGACGATGAAACACGACCATCCCGACGGCGACTTTTTCGGATATTGTGCGGGCGACGGCATTGTCATGTCGTTCGACCTGTGTTCCGAACTGTCTGCCGACGGCCTCACGCCTTTCACGGCCGACCTTCTTCAGACTTTCTTCTACTGGTACCGGCGCAGCGCCGGCTCGGAAGTGAGCGCGGCTCAGAGGGTTGATAGCCGCCGCACTGACAACGGATTCAGTGTCGGTGTGCGTGCCGGTGCGGACAGACAGATGGTGGTAGAGTGGAGCAGTGCCACAGGAGCGACGGGCTACAGGCTCTGTGTGAGCGAGAGTGGGACAGGCCGTGCCGTAGTCACACAGACTTTCGGTTCCGATTGTACGTCGTGCACTTTTGACGGACTTCAGCCGGAACGAACATATGACGTGAACGTGACACCGCTGCGGCGACATGACAACATAGTGGCGGAGATGGTCTCATGCACCGCCGGCATACGTCTCTGATAGTCGCGTGTTGTGCCTTCTGGCTCCCTGTGAGCACGGCGTGAGGCGTCGCGTGGAATGAATACAGATTATAAACCTAAGATATGAGAAAATTATTCATGTTTCTTTTTCTGCTCCTCCCGCTCAGCGGTGTGGCGCAGCAGGTGGCGCCTTTCAGGAGCGGCGACCGCGTAGCATTCGTCGGAAACAGTATAACCGACGGCGGACACTATCATTCGTACATATGGCTCTACTACATGACGCGTTTCCCTGAGATGCGCATGCAGATGTTCAACTGTGGTGTGGGTGGTGACACAGCCCTCGAAATACTGCGCCGTATCGATCACGACGTGTTCTCCAGGAAGCCGACCGTGCTCACACTCACGTTCGGTATGAACGACAGCGGATACTTTGAGTATAACGGAGATAATCCTCAGGCGTTCGCCGACAGCAAGGTTTCGGAGTCGCGCCGCAACTTTCTCGAGATAGAGAAAAAGCTGAAAGAGCATACGTCGGTGCGCAAGGTGATGATTGGTACGTCGCCCTACGACCAGACGTCGCGGTTCAACAACGACATATTCAGGCGCAAGAACGACGCCATGCGCCGCATCATAGCCTTCCAGGATTCGGCGGCGCAGGCCAACGGATGGGAGTTCCTCGACTTCAACGCTCCCATGTGTGCCATCCACGAGCGTTTCCAGACCGTTGATTCCACGTTCACTTTGTGCGGCAGCGACCGCGTACATCCCGACAATGACGGCCACATGGTGATGGCATATCTCTTCCTGAAGGCACAGGGCATGGCCGGTAAGAAGGTGGCGGAGGTGTCGGTTGATGCCGCTCGGAGCAAGGTGCTGACTGCCGGCAACTGCAAGGTGACAGGATTGAAGGTGAAGGACGGCAAGGTGACGTTCGACTATCTGGCGCACGCTCTGCCTTATCCACTCGACACGGTGGCGCATGGTTGGGGCTTCACCCGTCCGCAGTCGCGCATCACAAAGATTGTTCCTGAGTTCATGGACGAGATGAACAGCGAACTTCTCACCGTCAGCGGACTGTCCGGCAACCATCTGCTCACCATCGACGGAGAGCCTATCGACACGCTCACTGCCGGCGAACTCGCTTCGGGTGTCAATCTCGCGGCTTACCGCCACACACCGCAGTATCGTCAGGCCATGACCGTTATGGCTCTCAACGAGGAACGGTGGGAGATAGAGCGTCGCTTCCGCGACTATGCGTGGTTGCAGTACAACTTCTTCATGAAGCGCGGTATGCTCGAGGCAAACGACGAACGTGCGGCCCGTGCTTTCCGCGAAGGCCAGAAGAACGACGCCTGGGTGGCAGCCAAGCGCGATATGTATAACAAGATGATACACAAGGAAGTGCGCGATATGTACACGCGCCAGATGGACATGATTGTCGATCGCATATACGAGATAAACCGTCCGCTGAAGCGCTGTATAGAGCTTCTGCCTGTGGAATGAGAATAAAAAAAGCGGGACATCCGCAAGATTTTCTCCCTGTGGAGAGGTCTTTTCCGGATGTCCCGTATTCTGTTTTTGTGCGACAGTGTGCTTAAATTATTGCGTCTGTGGCTGTCATCTGCTCCAGCGAACCTTCCTTCACCTGAATGCAGATGTAGCTCACTGCGCTGCCGGCCGCTGCTGCCAGCTGTCTCTTTACGCTCGGAGCAACGCGCAACCAGTCGCCTGTGTTCAGCTCCACGGGCTCGCCGTCGAGTGTCATCACGGCCTTACCGCTGAGCATGCCGTATATTTCCTCGTTTTGTTTGTGACTGTGAACGAACGGTACTGATGCTCCTGCCGGCATGCTGTTGATTGAAATCTCTGCGCCCGTGAGTCCCAGTTTGTCGTGCAGTTCGGTTCTCGGCGCGTCGCCTACTGAAATTTTCTGATATTTCTCCATACTGAAAAACGTGTTTTGTAGCTTTGTTGTTATTGTTCTTTTTGTGTTGCAAAGTTACTCAACACACCTTTCTTCTGCAAGAAGTTACTCCGCCGTAACAAAGTATCATATACGAAACAAATGCTGATTTTCAGCTTTTTACGCGGCAGAGGTTTATGTATTATTAAGATTTTCAGCCTTATTGCGCTGTCTTGTATCGCGGTCGCGCAGTATGGCCTCCATGTTTCTTATGGCCCAGTCGGTGAGCGGCTGCATGGCTTCGAGCATCTCTATGCCGCGTGCGGTGAGCGAATATTCCACCCGTGGCGGAATCTCTGGATAGGCCGTACGGTTCACAATGCCGTCTTCCTCCAGTGTCTTGAGCGACGCCGACAGCATTTTCGGTGTGGCGTCGCCTATGGCATTGCGCAGTTCTGTGAAGCGCATCGGTGACTTCTGCGACAGTGCGTGCAGCACCAGCATCGACCATTTGTCGCTTACGCGTGCCAGTATGTTCCTTATCGGACAGTCGGGATATATGGCATTACAAGTGTTATTTTTCATATTTTCGTGTCTGGTTGTTGTGCAAAGATAGCGTTTTCGTTGTGAAAAAATGTCGGTTACATGCTTTTATTCCGCAGCTACGGCAGAGTTATGTTTTGTGCTTTTGTGGCTGTTGCGCCCTGTTCCGTCTGACTATGTATCTCCTGTGGCGCTCCGGTCCTTACCGCCTCGCCGGCCTGTCGCCGGCAGAGTACGTCATAATAAAGCGCATACGTTGATTTTTTTATGAAAAAACCTTTGTCCCACTAAGCGAAAACACCGTATAATTTGTTATATTTGCAGTTATTAATAACTAAATTATGAGAACAAAATCTACTTTCCTCTTATCAGCCATTGCAGCACTCTTTTTAGGAACTGCAAGCATGGCGCGGACTGCCGCAGACGGCCTTACGCGCTACGTTAATCAGTATATAGGCACGGGAGGCCACGGCCATGTGTTTCTCGGAGCCAATGTCCCGTTCGGACTCGTACAGCTCGGCCCAACACAGATCACACGCGGTTGGGACTGGTGTTCGGGTTATCATTACAGCGACTCGGTGCTGATAGGCTTCGGCCACATGCATCTCAGTGGTACGGGAATAGGCGATTTGGGCGATATAGCCCTTCTGCCTGTGTCAAATGCCTCGCAGCGCGAGCTCGTCTTTTCTCACAAGGATGAGAGCGTGAAACCGGGCTATTATTCGCTGAAACTTGCTGATCCGGGTGTTAAAGTGGAGCTTACAGCTTCGCAGCGTGTGGGATTCCACCGTTACACATTCGACGGCAACAGCGGCAAGGCACTCATGCGTCTCGACCTGGTGCAGGGCATCGGATGGGACAAAATGACCGACTGTCTCATCACACAGGAGAGCGCTACACGCATAACCGGTTACAGACGTTCGGAAGGATGGTCACGCGACCAGCGCATTTATTTCTCAATGGACTTCTCGAAACCTGTCACCATGGAGAACCGCGACAGCACCGGTGTGGCCATATTCTCTGTAGAGAAGGGTGAGCCTCTGCTTGTCAAGGTGGCACTTTCGCCGGTTGATATCGACAAGGCAAAACTGAATATGGAGGCCGAAATGCCGGGATGGGATTTCGACGCCGCCGTAAAAGCCGCCGATGATGCATGGAACAAACAGCTCGGACGAATCGTTTTGACCGACAAGAACGACAAACGCAAGGAGATATTCTATACGGCGATGTATCATCTTATGACCGCTCCGTCACTCTTCTGCGACGTCGACGGTGCATACCGTGGAGCAGACGGCAAGGTGCGCAAGGGCGATTTCAAAAACTACACCACCTTCTCGCTCTGGGATACATACCGTGCTGCTCATCCGCTCTTTACGCTCATATTCCCTGATATGCAGAGCGACTTCGCATCAACATTCATGAACATATTCGACCAGCAGGGCAAACTGCCTGTATGGCACCTCATGGGCTGTGAGACAGACTGTATGGTGGGCAACCCCGGCATACCTGTTCTGGCTGACCTCGTGCTCAAAGGATTCGTGAAAGACAAGGAAAAGGCTTTTGAGGCCATGAAGACTTCGGCTATGCTCGACGAGCGTTCGCTCGGACTGCTCAAGCAGTACGGCTACATTCCTTACGACAAGGAGCCGAGCAACGAGACCGTGGCAAAAGCTCTGGAATACTGTCTGGCCGACGACGGTGTGGCCAAGACAGCCAAACTGTTGGGCAAGACCGACGATTACAACTACTTCTTCAAGCGCAGCCGCTCCTATGCTACATATTTCGACAAGGAGACTGGATTCATGCGTGCGGTATCGTCTGACGGCAAGTTCCGTACTCCGTTCGACCCGATACAGGCCGCACACCGTGTGAACGATTACACTGAGGGCAATGCATGGCAGTACACATGGCTTGTTCCGCACGACGTTCACGGACTGGTGAACCTCTTCGGCAGTGAGAAGAAATTCGTCACCAAGCTCGACTCTCTATTCATCGTTGAGGGCGATCTCGGTGAGAACGCATCACCGGACATCAGCGGACTTGTAGGTCAGTATGCTCACGGCAACGAGCCTAGCCATCACGTCATCTACATGTACAACTACGTGGGACAGCCGTGGAAGGCCGCTCCTCTGCTCCGCAAGATGATGAACGAGATGTATTTCAACGAGCCCGACGGACTCTGCGGAAATGAGGACGTAGGACAGATGTCGGCATGGTATATCCTGTCTACAGTAGGTCTGTATCAGGTTGAGCCGTCCGGCGGCCGTTACATCATCGGTACTCCGCTCTTCAACCGCGCCGACCTCAATGTTGGTAATGGAAAGACATTCAGCGTAGTGGCACGCAACAACAGCGACCGCAACATATACGTGCAGAAGGCTTACCTCAACGGACGTGAGTATAAGAAGTCGTATATCGATTTCGCTGACATCAAGGCAGGCGGAAAACTCGAGCTTGTGATGGGCAGCAAACCGTCGAAATGGGGTACCAAGGTGGCCGACCGTCCTTGAGGCGGTGGCCTAATGTGCGGTACACGCACTGATAACAAACATAACAGACAATAATGCAAAAACAATAGCGGTATGAAAATGAATTTAAGTTCGCACATCGTACTGAACAACGTACCCGAACAATTCTACCGTCCGCGCACGGCAGTGGAACGCTCGGAGATTACGAGGTGCGAGAAAATAAGCACGGAGATTTTCTCCAAGTCAGAAGAGGGTGTGACACTCATTGCCGACACTGTAGAGGCCGAGATGAAACGCTGCAAGGCCGAAGGCCGCAACTGTGTGCTCGGTCTGGGCACGGGACAGTCGCTTGCTTCGGTATATGCGGAGCTGGTGCGCCGTCATGAGGAATGTGGGCTGAGCTTTGCCAATGTGACAGTGTTCAACGCCTATGAGTATTTTCCGCTGCGTCCGGACAGCATGCACAGCAGTCTCGGTCAGCTTCGCAAATACATCCTCGACCATGTTGACATCAATCCTGAAAACATATTCTCGCCCGACGGCACCATACCGCAGGACGAGGTGCTTCAGCACTGTCGTCAGTATGAGCAGCTGATAAAGGAAAAGGGCGGCATAGACATAATGCTGCTTGGTATCGGACGTATGGGCAACATCGCCACAAACGAACCGGGAAGTTCGCTCACATCAGCGTCGCGAATAATCCTTATCGACTCAACCTCGCGTGAAGAGATGACCCTCAGCTTCGGTTCACAGGAGCCTGTGCCACCGTGTTCAATAACAATGGGTGTGAGCACGATTCTTTCGGCACGCAAGGTTTTCCTCACAGCGTGGGGCGACGATAAGGCCGACATCATTCAGAAAACCGTTGAAGGCCATATCACCGACGCCATTCCGGCTTCGTTCCTTCAGACACATAACGATGCGAAAGTGGTGATCGACCTGGCAGCCGCCGCAAAACTGACACGTATCATCCACCCGTGGCTTGTGACAAACTGCGAATGGACCGATAAACTGATACGCTCGGCGCTGGTATGGTTGTGCGGTGTGACAGGCAAACCAATCCTGAAGCTCACCAACAAGGACTACAACGAGAACGGACTGAGCGAACTGCTTGCGCTTTTCGGATCGGCATACAATGCCAATATAAAGATTTTCAACGATCTGCAGCACACCATCACAGGATGGCCGGGCGGCAAACCCAATGCCGACGACACATATCGTCCGGAGCGTGCCAATCCTTATCCGAAGCGCGTAATCGTATTTTCTCCGCATCCTGACGACGACGTTATATCGATGGGCGGCACTGTAAACCGTCTTGTACAGCAGGGCCACGACGTGCATGTGGCTTACGAGACGAGCGGAAACATAGCTGTGGGCGATGAGGAAGTGACACGTTTCATGCACTTCATCAATGGTTTCAACCAGCTTTTCGCCAACGATTCCGATCAGGTGATAAAGAGCAAGTATGAGGAGATAAAGGCTTTCCTGGCCAACAAGAAGCAGGGCGACTGCGACACGCGCGACATTCTCACCATCAAAGGACTCATCCGTCGTGGCGAGGCACGCACCGCATGCACCTACAACCGCATACCGCTCGACCACGTACATTTCCTTGATCTGCCGTTCTATGAGTCGGGTAAGATAGAGAAACTGCCGATGTCGGAGAAGGATGTGAACATCGTTCGCAAGCTCATAAGCGACGTGAAGCCGCATCAGATATACGTGGCCGGCGACCTGGCCGACCCGCACGGCACTCATCGTAAGTGCACCGACGCTGTCCTTGCAGCCATAGACATGGAGAAGGAAGCAGGTGCAGAGTGGCTGAAGGACTGCCGTGTGTGGATGTATCGTGGCGCATGGGCAGAGTGGGAGATAGAGAACATCGAGATGTGTGTGCCCATGAGCCCTGAAGAACTCCGCGCAAAGCGTAACAGCATCCTGAAACATCAGTCGCAGATGGAGAGCGCTCCGTTCCTCGGCGACGACGAACGTCTGTTCTGGCAGCGTGCCGAAGATCGCAACCGCGCCACTGCACGACTCTACGATAAGCTTGGTTTGGCATGCTATGAGGCAATGGAGGCTTTCGTGGAATACAAGCCGTGATGAAATGATATAAATGGCGGAAGACACTCTTACGCTGTTTTATGACAAGTCCGTGAGCCGTGGCTGCAAGATGCAGAACGGATCACGGACTTTCCTTTTTTATGTATGCCGCATCCTGTTGAAGTCCTGTGACGAGAGAATCGCAAGACGCCGATGTATGGAAAGAGAAATCATTATGGATCAGTAGAAGCTCTGTGGGGATTGGTTTTGTTTATGAAGCATGACGGGATGAAGGAGAATTCCAGACACAACCGGGGACTATGAAGAGTGACAGAGCGTCTGTCCATATAACATAAAGTCACGTCACCGCAACCGGCCAATCATCGCCACAAGGCCGATGCATGTTTTCCGTATCCTTCCCTGCACGTGATATCAGCCTTTTTAAAGAAAACTCAGGCGGCGTACTTACAGATTTTCTTGACTTTTTTTTGACAAAATATTTTCGCAAAAGAGATGTAAAGAATTGTTAAATACAACACTCCGAAGGCCTGTTCGGGCTTTACAGCCATGACGTATATACCGTAACGCAATCATGTATAATCCGTCTTTCACTCCGATTAAGCCCGTTTCAGCCTACGGTTGCGCTTGTTTCAGGGTGTGATATTAAGCATTTCAGCCCCTGATATGTACTTAATCGCATGCTGAAATGGTGCTTATTGCAGGACTGAAAGATATCTCTTAAAGATAAATTATTGATATTCAATATTTTAAGCATAGCTCTTATTTTTCGCGAATTTGCGTCCGAAGGAGAGTCCGCCCGCAAATTCTCGCTTATTTTTCGGGGTAGAATTGAAAACTCGGATTGGAAATGCGCAGGATACTGAAAATTTGAAAGTGCCACATATTGTCGCCTTCCGCCGGAAGGCGACAACGCCGGTAAGGAATTGATGCCGCTGTTTTTTATAGCTGTCAATCCACACCTGGTTTCTACTGAGCCAGAATTATAGCACATGTATCAATAGTCTGTGTAACGTGGATGACGGATTTTCCCGTACTCTATAATATGAACAATCCACGGCAGATGATGTCTGCCGTGGATTGTTGTGCTTTGCTTTATTGTCCGGAACGCTACTTCAGAATGTCGTTTTCCGGCTTATGTTCTTTCCGTCGGCGAGAAGCATTCTTACAACGGCAAATCCTTTATGTCCTATTCTTGTATTGAAATGCATGCCGGGATTGGCAAGTCTTGCCACAATCTGTCCGTCGGCAGAATATACGGTCAGGTCTGTCACGGCCTTGCTGCTGTTCACGGAGAGCGTATTCTCGCTCACATGCATTTTTATTCCGTCATTATCCGCACTTTCTGTTGTTTTAATTCCGTCGGTGGTTTTGTCGCCGGTTATGCGGAATTCCATGTATGTCCACGACGCGTTGCGCTGTGCATCGGGTATACGTTCGGCTGATGATCCGGTTTCTTCCACGTTTTCTATCTCCAGTGTAGCAGCCATGCGTTGTCCTGCGGGTGGTTCGCTCTTTCCCAACGCACTCCATGGTATAGCGGCCTCCACAACGTATGAAGACTCCGTCGAACTCACCTTCATGTTTATTTGTGAGGCGTCCACAGCCTTCCAGCTACCATTTTCGCCGTGCCATGCCTTGCATTCGTTGTCGCGTCTGAACGAGAAACAGTACATTCCTTTCTGTGGTGATGATTCCGAAATGTTGTCGGCGTCTATCATCAGACGTATGTTGTCCGTGGTGCCTCTTCTGCTGACGAATGTAGGGTCGGCTATCTGCGCGATGAAGTAGAGTGAGTCTTCGTCGTGGGCGAAGTCGGCCGATGACTGTATGCCGGTCTGTGTGCCGAGCATTATCTGCGATGCATTGGGACGCATATATCCTTCGTCTGTTGTCGCCATACCGTCGATGACAGGGTGACCGTACGGAGCCAGAAGCAGTCGTGTGGGATATCCTTTTATCATCTCCACCCGACCGTTCACACCGCCTACGGCAACCACTACGCCGGTATCGATTACAGCCACCGAGTTCCACAGTGCCTGGTCGGTTTCTGATGTGACAAACGGGCATGACATTGCCTTGAATCCGCGGGCCTGTTCGTTGCCTACGGCGGTGAACATAGTGTTGGTAGAGCCGTGATTATATTTCGATTGCCACGACAATACTGTCTCGCCCCATGGCAGCACTCTCAGATACGGTGCGCCTCCTTTGGCCAATGGACAAAACGACAGATCGAGCGTCTGGTCACGGTTCTCGCTGTCGCCCGTCACACAGTAGCGTACCCAGTTTTTCTCCAAACTGCATCTCACTGTTGTAGGAAAGAAATCATTGTAGCCCGGCCAGCCGTTATCCTCTATGGCTACTACTATCGTCTCTTTGTCGTTGAGCAGTACCGGCGACGGCATACCGTCCCTGTAACCTGCCCGGAACGAAATTCTGTTGGTATTGCCCCAAGTCTGTCCGCCGTCATAAGAGCGGCATATGGATATCTGTTGTTCACCGCTGCTTGTATAAGGGCCTTCGTCGGCGAAATAAACCTGTAGCTCGCCAGAAGGCAATTCGAGCATCGACGGCTCCCAACATCCGTCGGCAAAGGTGTGTTGGGCGTCGTAGATGAATATCTCGTCGCTCCATGTCCGGCCATTGTCTGTGCTGCGCTTGCATCTTATACCGAATTTACGGTCTACCGTGTAAGGCTCCGCCGGCCGTGGATTGTACGCCACGATTATGGTGCCGTCGGTCAGTTGTATGAGGTCTGGCACACAATTGGGGGTGTTGTTACTGTTTGTCACAATCTTCACAGGGCTGCTCCATGTGTTGCCCAGGTCGTCGCTGAACGATATATCGATGCCATTGCTTTCGCACACAGCCATCAGACGTCCGTCCTGCAGCTGTATCATACGTGAATATCCTCCCGAATTGAATACGGTGCGGCGTGACGACATGTTCCAGAATATGCGTGAGCCGCTGTACGGAGTTGTGTTGTCTGCCATAACGGAACATACTGCAGACAGAAGAGTCAGAACAATAATTTGTAGTTTGAGCATTGTTTACGGTTTTTTTACAGGTTATGTTGAATGTTTTGGTATAGCTTCGTGATGATATGCTCGCCGGTGTATTAATTCTTGGATAGATTTTTTACGGCAAACCGCCAATCATATACTACATAAACGTATAAAACCGAGATATATTCTTTTTGAAGCATTGTTTTTTCAGAGAAAGCAGTATTGGGGTGTATATACTTCATATTTTTGTCGTGTGGAGTTGTCTTGATGTGTGCGCATTGTTGCGTGACTCTGTTTTATGTTGGGGATGTGTGGTGATGGATAGTTTGTATATATTATGTTTTGTTGTCCGATCGCAATCCGATGGAATGGACTTTTTTATGAAAAATAAGCCATTCCATCGAGTCGTACTATTGATTGTATGTATTTTGTTAGTGTACGTATTTGAGAGATGAGGCCTATGATACGAGAGGGTGTGTAGCGGCGTCTGAAAACATGGAGAAAACTGAATTTAAGCATAAATAAACAGAATTGAGAGTAAAAGATTCTTTACATAAGAAATCACGAAAGGGAATTGTGGAAGGGATGTGTAGAGGTATTGTGGGCTGGATTAGGGTGACCTGGAACGGGCCGGAATGTGCCTTTCGTGGTGTTTCGCACATTGTTGTGTAACAGGAATGGCTCTTTCGTGTTGTGAAAACGCCTTTGTTGAGTCATGAAATGGACTGTATTGCATGATGGAATGGGCCGTTCGGGAATGTGAAACGGGCTTTTCTGCAGAGCAGAATATGACGCGTAAATGGGTGGCTTTGCGTAATCTGTTGGTTTATAATAGTTTGCTGTTATGCTCTGAAAGTCGCGAATTTGCGTTCGGACGTGTTTTACTGCAATCTGAGGCCATTCTCGCGAGATTGACGTTGCATGTATATCCATTTCTCTTTGTGGCGCTTCATAAATATGCAAATATGCGGACTGCGGTATTCCGGTGATGGAATGGTGACGGCTGCGTGAGTGTGGCGACAGATGACGTGTGGTGTGTGAATAAGTGGCGTTGATGCTTTCGAATTGGTAAAATATTGAAAAATAAATGTAATAAAATTAAAATCTGTAAAAATGCGCGATTTTTTTCGGCATATAAAAAGGTATAAGTGAAAGTTCTGTCTAATTTTGCACCTTATATAAAGTGTAAAGGCAAAATATGCAAGAGAATTTAGTCATCGTGGAGAGCCCTGCAAAGGCTAAGACGATAGAGAAGTTTCTGGGTTCGGATTATAAGGTGATGTCATCTTACGGACATATCCGCGACCTGAAGAAGAAGGAACTGAGCATTGACGACAAGACGCTGACACCTGATTATGTCATACCGAAAGACAAGCAGGAGATAGTCAAGAAACTGAAGGAAAATGCGGAGGCTGCCGGCAAGGTGTGGCTGGCTTCCGATGAAGACCGTGAGGGAGAAGCCATATCGTGGCACCTGTGTGAGGTGCTCGGGCTGGATAAGGACGAGACCAACCGTATCGTGTTCCACGAGATAACCAAGCCTGCGATACTCGCGGCCATAAAATCGCCGCGGCGCATAGACATGAATCTGGTGAACGCCCAGCAGGCACGCCGCGTGCTCGACAGACTGGTGGGATTCAAGCTTTCGCCGGTGCTCTGGCGCAAGGTGAAGCCGGCGCTTTCGGCCGGACGTGTACAGAGCGTGGCTGTCAGACTGATAGTGGAACGCGAGCGCGAGATACACAAGTTCAAGAGCGAGCCATACTACCGCATCAACGCAATATTTGCCACAACCAATCCCGACGGTTCGGCTTCAGAGGTGAAGGCCGAATTGGACAAGCGTTTCGCCACCCACGAAGAGGCACTGGCATTCCTTGAGAAGTGCAAACAGGCGGAGTTCAAGGTGGAGTCGGTCACTAAAAAACCGCTCAAACGTGCTCCCGCAGCGCCGTTTACAACTTCGACGCTACAGCAGGAGGCCGCCCGCAAGTTGGGATTCTCTGTGTCGCAGACTATGATGGTGGCACAGCGGCTTTACGAAAACGGATACATCACATACATGCGTACCGACAGTGTGAATCTCTCAGCCCTCTGCATCAATGCGAGCAAGGAGGAGATAACACGTTTATATGGTGCCGAATACAGCAATCCGCGCCAGTATCACGTACATTCCAAAGGCGCACAGGAAGCCCACGAGGCCATCCGCCCCACATACATGAGCAACGCCTCTGTGGACGGAACCATGCAGGAACGCCGTCTGTACGAACTGATATGGAAGCGCACTGCGGCATGTCAGATGGCCGATGCTCTGATAGAGAAAACCACGGCGACGATAGGCGTGAGTGGTGCGGAAGAGAAGTTTGTGGCCAACGGTGAGGTTGTGAAGTTCGACGGATTCCTCAAGGTTTACCGCGAATCCACCGACGACGATGACGCCCGCCAGGACGATTTCCAACACACTCTGCCCGAACTGACCGAAGGTGGCACTCTCACACGCCGCGAGATAACTTCAACAGAACGCTACTCGCAGGGCCCGGCACGCTATACTGAGGCAAGCCTCGTGCACAAACTGGAGGAACTGGGTATCGGACGCCCGTCTACCTATGCTCCGACAATCAGCACCATACAGCAGCGCAACTATGTTGTGAAGGGCGACAAGAAGGGCGAGGAACGCAGCTACACAATCGACACGCTACGCGGACTGGTCGTAAACTCTATGCGCAAGATAGAGATGGCCGGCAACGACAAGGGCAAGCTTCTGCCTACCGACATAGGCACGGTGGTGAATGACTTCCTTATGGACAACTTCCCTGTCATAATGGACTATAACTTTACGGCCACCGTGGAACAGGAGTTCGACCGCATAGCCGAAGGCAAAGTGATGTGGACCGATGTTATGCACCACTTCGACAAGGAGTTCGAACCAACGGTTGACAAGGTGATGAACGCCCGTAGCGAACACAAGGCCGGCGAACGTCAGATAGGAACAGACCCGAAGACCGGACATCCGGTGTTCGTTAAGATAGGCCGTTACGGTCCTGTAATACAGATAGGACAGGCCACTGACTCCGAAAAACCGCTCTTTGCGCAGCTCCCGGCCGACAAGAGCATGGAGACCATAACGCTGGAAGAGGCTCTCGAACTGTTCAAACTGCCGCGCGAGGTGGGCGAGTTCGAAGGTTCGCCCGTGGTTATCGGAACCGGAAGATTCGGTCCGTACGTCATGCACAACAAGAAATATGTGTCGCTGCCGAAGGATGAAAATCCGCTCACGACAACACTTGAGACGGCCGTACGCCTGATAGAGGAGAAGCGTCAGCAGGAAGAGCAGCGCCATATCAAGTCGTTTGAAGAAGACGACAAACTCGAGCTGCGCAACGGAAAATACGGTCCTTACATAGCCTACAACGGCAGCAACTACCGCATACCGAAGGATCTGCACTCCAAGGCGGCCGAACTGACGTATGAGAAATGCATGGAGATAGTGAATGCAACGCCGGAAAAGAAGAAACCGGCATCACAGCGCAGAAAATGAACAGACCTGTAATATTCCTCGGATACATGGGTGCCGGCAAGACCACCGTAGGCAAGGCGTTCGCACAGGACACCGGAAGGCGGTTCTACGACCTTGACTGGTACATTGAGAGCCGCATGCACCGTACAGTCAAACAGATATTCGACGAGTCGGGCGAAGACGGTTTCCGTCGCATAGAACGCAACATGTTGCACGAGGTTGCCGAGTTCGAGAACGTGGTGGTAAGCTGTGGAGGCGGCACGCCCTGCTTCTTCGACAACATCGATTACATGAACAGTCGTGCCGAGACCGTGTATCTCAAGGCGTCGCCGGAGGTTCTTTTCGAACATCTGAAGATGGGCCGCAGTGTCCGTCCGCTGCTTTTGGGTAAGACTCCCGATGAGGTGAAGACATTTGTAAGAGAGCAACTTGAACTGCGCGAACCATTCTATGCCAAGGCCATGCACACGTTCGATGTGAGCCTTCTCGACAACTATGAGAAAATAAAAACCACCGTCGGACAGCTGCGCGAGATACTCAGCATCTGACGCCGGAGCGTCTGCACAGCCTGACGTATAAAATAACAACATACAATATAATATTAATGATATAATCCTAAAGCCGACTTACGAAAAAAACGACAGCAATGAAGAAATGGACAATTGAAGACGCGAAGGAGCTGTACAACATCAACGGATGGGGTACTTCTTATTTTGGCATCAACGAAAAGGGTGATGTTTACGTCACACCATGCAAGGACGACACGCAGATCGATCTGCGTGATGTGATGGACGAGCTCGCATTGCGCGACGTGACGACGCCGGTGTTGCTGCGTTTTCCCGATATTCTGGACAACAGAATCGAGAAAACGGCTAACTGCTTCAATATTGCCGCAAAGGAATATGACTACAAGGCCGAGAACTTCATCATCTATCCTATCAAGGTGAACCAGATGCAGCCCGTGGTGGAAGAGATAATCTCGCACGGACGCAAATTCAATCTGGGACTCGAGGCCGGCTCAAAACCTGAGCTGCATGCAGTCATCGCGCTGCAGTGTCAGAGCGATTCGCTCATCATCTGCAACGGATACAAGGACCAGAACTATATAGAACTGGCGCTGCTTGCGCAGAAAATGGGCAAACGTATATTCATTGTCGTCGAGAAACTAAACGAACTCGACATCATTGCCAAGGCTGCGCGTAAGTTCAACGTGAAGCCGAACCTTGGTATAAGAATAAAACTTGCATCGAGTGGTTCGGGCAAGTGGGAGGACAGCGGCGGCGACGCCAGCAAGTTCGGACTGACGTCCAGCGAGTTGCTCACGGCGCTGAAGATACTCGACGAGAAGAATCTGCACGATTCGCTCCGTCTCATCCACTTCCACATCGGCAGTCAGATAACCAAGATACGCCACATACAGACGGCGCTGCGCGAAGCCGCACAGTTCTATGTACAGTTGCACAAGATGGGCTATAATGTCGATTTCGTAGACTGTGGAGGCGGACTCGGCGTCGACTACGATGGCACACGTTCGCCCAGCAGCGAAAGTTCCGTCAACTATTCCATCCAGGAATATGTCAATGACTGCATCTATACTTTCGTAGAAGCAGCCAACAAGAACGGCATAAACCATCCGAATATCATAACCGAGAGCGGCCGCTCGCTCACTGCGCACCACTCGGTGCTCGTGATAGACGTGCTCGAGACAGCCTCGCTTCCGGAGATGTCGGAAGATTTTGAACCAAGCGATAAGGACCACCAGCTGGTGAAAGACCTTTACGAAATATGGGACAACCTCAATCCTCGTTCAATGCTTGAGGACTGGCACGACGCAGAGCAGATACGCGAAGAGGCACTCGACCTGTTCTCACACGGCATCGTGGACCTGAGAACACGCGCCGAGATAGAGAGCATGTACTGGAGCGTGTGCCGCGAAGTGAACAATCTGTCGAAGTCGCTCAAACACATGCCGGAGGAGCTCAAGCGTCTGGACAAGATTCTTGCAGACAAGTATTTCTGCAATTTCTCGCTCTTCCAGTCGCTGCCTGACTCATGGGCCATCGACCAGCTGTTCCCGATCATGCCTATACAGAGGCTTGACGAGCGTCCTACACGCAACGCGACGCTGCAGGACATCACGTGCGACTCCGACGGAAAGATAGCCAACTTCGTGACCAACCGCAACATTTCAAGTGTGCTTCCTGTGCATACACAGAAGAAGAACGAGGACTATTATCTCGGAGTGTTCCTCATCGGAGCCTATCAGGAGATACTCGGCGACATGCACAATCTGTTCGGCGACACCAATGCCGTGCACATCAGTGTGAAGGACAACGGCTATCACATCGACCAGATATTCGACGGTGAGACCGTGGAAGAGGTGCTCGACTACGTTCAGTACAACCCGAAGAAACTGGTGCGGCAGCTTGAGACTTGGGTGACAAAGAGCGTCAAGCAGGGACGTATCTCGCTCGAGGAAGGCAAGGAGTTTCTCTCCAACTATCGCTCCGGTCTGTACGGATATACTTATCTTGAATAAAACAATAGCGAAACTTCACGGGCAGGACGGTTCACACCGGCCTGCTCATCGTATTTCGCACACCGGCCTGTATGTCTGCCGGGTGCTTTTCTCACAATAAAACAGGATGTTATGAATAATATTACAATAGTAAAGGTGGGTGGAGCCGTTGTTGAGGACGAGGCACGGCTCGAGGCGTTGCTCGACGATTTTGCGGCGCTTGAAGGACCGAAGGTGCTTGTCCACGGTGGCGGAAGACGCGCCACGAAGGTGGCCGAGGCTCTCGGCGTGGAGAGCCGCATGGTGAACGGCCGGCGCATAACCGGCAAAGACATGCTCGAAGTGGTCACCATGGTTTACGGCGGGCTAATCAACAAGAACATAGTGGCCCGTCTTCAGGCACGCGGTATCAATGCCGCCGGACTTGCGGGAGCCGATATGGACGTGATAAGATCGGAACGCCGGCCGGTGGTGGACGGTGTCGATTTCGGCTTTGTGGGCGACGTACGGCGTGTGGATGCCGACCGTCTGAAGATGCTTATCGACGCCGGCATTACGCCTGTTGTTGCTCCGCTGACCCACGACGGCCACGGCAGCATGCTCAACACCAATGCCGACACAATAGCTTCGTCTGTGGCAACGGCTCTTGTCGGACACTACGACGTCACGCTGGTATTCTGTTTTGAGAAGAAGGGAGTGCTGCGCAATCCTGACGACGAAGACAGTGTGATAGAACGCATCACACGTACTGACTATGAGAAATATGTAGCCGACGGAACAATCTCCGGCGGTATGATGCCGAAGATAGAGAATGCACTCAACGCTGTCGATGCCGGAGTGAAACAGGTTGTCATAACTCTTGCCACAGCCATCGGCAAGGATTCGGGCACAATAATCAGCAAATAACAGCCCTACGGTCTGTCCTTCGCAACGTGCTGGCATACAGAACAGTAAGTATGGTAAGCCTTGTTGTGCTGCAGACGAAACAATGTTAAAAGGTGTAAAATATCTCGTAAACCTGTAACTTTTTATTTCAACAAACGTCATTTAAACAGATATCAGATGAGAAATATCAGTTTCCGCAACGATGTCCTGCCGCTCAAAGATATTCTTTATCGGCTTGCATTGCGCATAACGATGGACCCTGAAGAGGCGAAAGATATCGTTCAGGATACACTGATTAAAATCTGGAACCGGCGGGAGAGCCTCGGTGAGATTGAGTCGATAGAAGGATTCAGCCTTACAATATGCCGAAACATGGCTTTGGATAGGGTCAGGCTGCTGAAAGGAAAGAACAATCCGCTCGACAGCGGATATGCCGAGAAGGCCGACAATGCCTCAGACCCGCTGGAGAAAACAACTCTCAAGGACCGCATCTCGATAGTAAGGCAGTTGCTCGATAGTCTGCCGGAGAAGCAGAAAAGCTGTATGCAGCTTCGCGATTTCGAGGGAAAGTCATACAAGGAAATAGCCGCTGTGATGGGAATAACCGAGGAACAGGTGAAGGTAAACATATTCCGGGCCCGTCAGACGGTGAAACAGAAAATACAGGAATACGACAATTATGGACTATAAATATATTAATCAGCTTCTGGAACGTTATTGGGCGGGTGAGACATCGCTTGAGGAAGAGCAGATACTCCGCGCCTTTTTCAGCCAGGCTAATGTGCCCGATGAGCTGAAGCAATACCGTTGCCTGTTCATATACGAGCAGACTGAGCCTGCCACCGATGTGCTCGGTGACGACTTCGATGAGCAGATTATGTCCATCATATCGCGTCCGGAGCCGGTCAAGGCGCGCGTGCTCACAATGGGACAGAGATTTGCCCCGCTGTTCAAGGCGGCTGCAGTAGTGGCCATAATCCTTACGCTGAGCAATGCCGCACAGTCGTCTTTCCATGAGGACGATTACACCAACGTGACGAGTTTCGAACGTCCGGTGCAGGGCATTTCGGTAGCGCTGAACGATTCGGCACGCACTGACACACTCAAGCAGTCGGGTATGAGCAGCATGAAATATGACGCGCCGACGCTCTTAAAGTAGATTTTTTCTATGCTTTCTATATAATCATGTTTAGTAAAACAAAAAAGATGAAACTGTGAAGTTTCAAGTTCTCTCAAATTTTTCATAACATACTAACGTTGAAAACCGCCGGTACAAAGTTGATGTGCCGGCGGTTGTTTTTTATATAAGACCTTTTATGCCTCTGGCTTGCAGAGGTCTGTGTGGACGGGTCTTGTTCATGATGCATCATGGAATGGCGCAAAACTCCTGACAACGCGCTATGGCATGACTCCGCGAAGCCATTTCCTCACGTAGTGATAAAATAACATTGCCGCAACCGGTAAATTATCCTTCAAAGACATGCGCGTGCTACCCGTGCCTTTCATCAAGCCTCATATCAGCGTGTTTAAAGAAAACTCAGACGTCGGACTTACAGTTTTTCTTGACTTTTTTTTGACAAAATATTTTCGCAAAAGAGATGTGAACGAATGTTAAATCCGATATAATAAAGGCCATTTTAGTCCGTACCGTCTTTTTATATACCCTATAGCGTAGTAAGGAACAATTCATTTTGCTTTCCGATAATGCCCGTTTCAGGGCCTGATTCAGTCTGTTTTATGGTGCGATATGGTTCGTTTCATGCCCTGAAACGGGGCATATCACGTGTTGAAACGGTGCGTTTCGTGAGATGAAAAAATAGCTTCGGAATGTAAGTTGTTGGTATCCAACTGTTTGTATAAAACTCTAAAAATTCGCGTATTTGCGTCCGAAGAATAACCGGTCCGCAAATACGCACTTGTTTTTTGGGGTAGAAGAGAAAACTCAGACAGGAAAACCTCAGGATGCTGAAAATCTGAAAGTGGGCTTGTTTGTTTCCCTTCAGTAGAAGGCTGCAACGCCGATCCGGGATTGGGGTTACGGTTTTTACATAAGAGCCAATCCATACGGAATTCCCATAGAACTGTTTTCCGTACGTCTGAGGCCTTTTATCTTTTCAGACGGATAGTCAGCTGATAAAGCGACGGAATGAGCACACAGAGCGCGCAAACCATGAATATGGCTATTTTCTTTGTGTCTCCTCCGCAGAACTCGCTTATTGTCATGTTGTATGTACCGGGCATGAGCTTCATCATGACAAACACAACAGTGTTGTTTGCCCAGTGGAATATGATGCCGGGAACGATACTTCCTGTGCGGTAATACATCCATCCGAGCAGCAGGCCGATGATAGTCGCGTTCAGTCCCTGTGCCAGATTGCCGTGCACTATGCCGAAAAGAAGTGCCGAAACGAATATTGCAACCCAGTGCATGCGCTTGTCGAATATCTTAAGAAGGCTGCGCAGGATGGCTCCGCGGAAGACAATCTCCTCGGCAACGGGTGCCACCATGCCTATTACGATGTAGCCCAGGTCGTGGTTTATCATGTTGGCGTAGCGGCGTACCGCCTCGTCGCTGATGCGCAGATCGCATGTCTCAAGAATGAACGATGCCACGGGTATCATGCCGATGGCGGTTGTAACAGTCCAGAAAAAGGTGTTCCACGGACGTGTGTTGATGTAGTTGCGAGAGAGGACCGCCCAGCGTCGCCACACAAACAGGGCTATGGTGATGATGCTGGCAACCAGCGAGCTTACGACAAGTGCCGTAGCGTTGAACGCCATGTTGTCCACTATCAGTGCTGCACACTGCATTACGGCGAACTGTATGATGATGAATGCCACGAAGCACAAGGCGGCCTGCATGGCTTGTTCCAGAGATGTTTTCATTCTTCCTTATCCTTGTTAAATTGTTGTTCTACCATTTTTCTGTCCATACACAGCTGTTCCTGAAGTTGTGTAAGGCTCTCAAACTTCTGCTCGCCGCGTATTCTGTGGATGAACGAAACGAGCATCAGTTTGCCGTATATGTTTTCGCTGAAGTTGAATATGTTTGTCTCCAGCGACACGTCCTCGCCTCCGAATGTGGGGCGCGTGCCTATGTTCATCATCGCCGGACGCATGGCCATGCTCTGCTCTATGCGTGCCGTCACGGCGTAAGCGCCGTGTGCCGGTATCATCTGTCCGACGGTTGCCGGGTCGAGGTTGGCCGTGGGAAATCCCAGCTGACGTCCTTTCTGGAATCCTTTTTTCACAATTCCCGCGATGGTGTACGGATAGCCGAGGCATTTCTCTGCCATTTCCACCTCACCGTCCTGCAGGAATCTCCGTATGACGGACGAACTGACGTTGTATCCGCACAGGCTGAACGCATTGCCCTGAACCACCTCCATGCCGACTTCCCGGCCGTAGCGCACATAGTCGGCGAATCCTTCCGCACGGTTGTGTCCGAACCGGTTGTCGTAGCCGATGATGAGTTTGCGCACGTTGAGCTTCTCTTTCAGAATGTCGGTGATGAATTCCTTTGCGCTGAGAGAGGCCATTTCGCGGTCGAAGGGCAGCACCACGGCGTTGTCCACACCGGTTTTGGAGAGCATGAGCAGCTTCGATTCAGGTGTTGAGAGCAACTGCGGGATGTAGTCGCTCTGCAACACCTGTCGCGGATGGCGGTCGAAGGTGATGACTGTCGATTCCAGTCCGGCTGCGCGAGCTTCGTCAGTCACCTGTCTTATGAGATATTGATGCCCCCGGTGCACGCCATCGAAGAAACCTATGGTGGCCACGCATGGCTGCACGGGCTGCATGTCTTTTTCCAAACGTATTGTCTTCATTACAATCTGTTTACAAGCCGCATCCCATTGCGGATGTATTGTTATTGTCTGTTCTTTGTGAGGAGGCGTTTCACACCTCTTATTATCTCACCGATCCAAAGCACAACCGATGTGCCGGCGATTATTCTGAACCATTCGTCGCCGGTGAGCGGAACGGTGCGGAACATCTTGCCTCCGAATGTCACGATGATCCACTGTCCCACGAGGATGATGCAGAGTGTGAGCAGCAGTCCCGGATCCTTCAGCAGTCCGTGGAAGGCAGAGTGGTTGGTGCCGAGTGTCTTGGCGTTGAAGAGGTTCCACCATTGTATCATCACGAATGCCGTGAAGAATATTGTGAGAGCCTTGACACTGATGCCGTCAGGACCTGAACA
This sequence comes from Prevotella sp. HCN-7019, assembly GCF_037890215.1. Classification (NCBI taxonomy): domain Bacteria; kingdom Pseudomonadati; phylum Bacteroidota; class Bacteroidia; order Bacteroidales; family Prevotellaceae; genus Prevotella; species Prevotella sp. HCN-7019. Next base: position 798,453 of record NZ_JBBKBO010000001.1, read on the forward strand.
ATACTTGTCGCAATAGATGAGCATTCCTATCATCACGCAGAAGAAAAGCACTCCCAGAATCCATATGCCGTAGGCCATGCTGCGGTTTATGATGAATTCGGTCTGATTGCGGGGCTTCTCTTTCATCACTTCGTGCGAAGGAGGCAGTGAGGCCAGTGCCATGGCGGCGAACGTATCCATGATGAGGTTCACCCAAAGTATCTGTGTGACAGTGAGTGGCAGTGCCGTACCTATGATAGAACCGCCGAGCACGAGCAGCAGAGCCGTCACGTTGACGATGAGCTGGAAGAAGATGAAACGCTGTATGTTGCGGTAGAGCGAGCGTCCCCACATCACGGCCTTTACGATGCTCTGGAACGAGTCGTCTATCAGGGTGATGTCGCTGGCATTCTTTGCAACGCTTGTACCCGAGCCGAGCGAGAGTCCCACATGGGCGTGGTTGAGCGCCGGAGCGTCGTTTGTTCCGTCGCCGGTAACGGCAACTACCTCGCCGTGATCCTGCAGAAGCTGTACCAGACGCTGCTTGTCTGTAGGACGTGCGCGGCTCATCACCTTGAGCGATTCCACGCGCTTGTAAGCCTCTTCGTCGCTCAGAGCGGCGAAGTCGGGACCTGTTATCTGATCCTCGGCCGGTGTGTCTTCCTTCCATATGCCGATCTGGCGTGCTATCTCAACGGCTGTTGCCGATGTGTCGCCGGTAACAATCTTCACCTTGATGCCTGCCGAGTGACATTCGCCTACGGCTGCCGGCACGTCTTCGCGCAGCGGATCGCTTATCGCGGCCACTGCCTGCAGTGTGAGGTCTGCCACCTTCATCTCGCCTGTCTGTCTGCATGCGAAGGCCAGTGTACGCATGGCCTTGTTCTGATATGCGCGCAACTGTGTGGTTATCTTGGCTTTCTCGTCGTCTGAGATGTTGCAGAAGCCCATCACAATCTCAGGCGCACCCTTCACGAAGAGCCATTCCTTGCCGTCCACTTTGGCTACTGTCGCCATGTATTTTCTTTCTGTAGAGAACGGCAGACGGTCTATTATCTCGGCCTTCTGGCGCATTTCCACATAGTCGAGTCCCTTGTCCTTCAGACGGAGCAGCAGTGCCACTTCCGTAGGGTTGCCTATACCTTTGCCTTCATTGTCGATGTTGGCAGTGGTGTTGAGGGCGATGGCGCTGCCAAGCAGTTCCTCATGACCTGTCACAACCATGTCGGCCACCTGCATGCGGTTCTGTGTCAGTGTTCCGGTCTTGTCGGTGCATATCACTGTTGCCGCACCCATTGTCTCGCAGGCATGCAGTTTGCGCACAAGGTTATTGCTCTTGAGCATGCGGCGCATGTTGAGCGCCAGGGCTAGTGTTACGGCCATCGGCAGACCCTCAGGCACGGCCATCACGATGAGTGTCACAGCCATCATGAAGTAGTTGAGTGTCACCTCGGCCATTGCCAGATAGTCTGTGCCCTGCCACAACGGGTTGGTCATGATGTCGTGGGTGAGGAATATGACGAAGGCAGACACCGAAACGGCTGTTCCTATCTTGCTTATGAGCTTCGCCAGCTTGCTGAGCTGTATATTGAGTGGAGTTTTCACGGCTGTCATTTCGGTTGCCTTGCGTGCCACCTTGCCTATCTCCGTGTTGTCGCCCACAGCTGTCACGACTGCCACACCGTTGCCGTTCATCACCATTGTTGAGCGCAGCACTGTGTCAGACGGATATGTTGCTTCCTTGTCTGTCGGGTTTTCGTCTGTCACCACGTGCTTGCTTATGATGGGTTCGCCCGTGAGCGACGACTCGTCTATCTGAAGGTCGGTAGAGGCTATGAGGCGTCCGTCGGCCGGAATTTCATCGCCCACCTCAATGATGATGACATCGCCGACCACTACATCCTTGCGCGGAATCTCCGTTACCACGCCGTTGCGTCTCACCTTGACTGGCGATTCCTCGCCCAGTGCCGTGAGTACGTCGAACTTCTTTGCGGCGTCGCGCTCGAAATAGAAACCGATTGTCGTGGCAAGAATTATGGCAAGCACGATGCCTATTGTCTCGATGAAGTCGTTGTGGAAGAAAGCCAGCGCGAGCGAGGCCGCTGCCGCAACGAGCAGAATTTTGATTATAGGATCGTTGTATTTCTCCAGATAAAGCCTAAGCAGTGATGTGCGCTTGGGCGGTGTGAGTACGTTTTCGCCGTGTTGGTTGCGGCTTTGTTCCACTTGTTGGTCGTTCAGACCTTCCGAAAGGTTTTTCTGTGTTTCTGTGTCCATATCTTTTTTAAAAAATGAGCGTATTTGCTTACGTTGCCATTATGCGGCTTCATGCCTTGTTTTCTACATGCGAATATGGCGCAAACGGGCGGAAAGAAAGCTTGCTTTCAATCTCCCGGGTGCTGCCTATCTTCTGCAAAGATAATGCAAATAGGGTGCCGGACAAAATAAATTTATTTATTTTTAAGATGTCGTCAGGCTTCTTATGACATGTGTTGCGGACATGCTGACGGCATGTCACTCGTCGGACTGTATGGAGCGCAGGAGTGTCGCGCCCGCCGCTCACCACTGTCTGAACAGTTCGACACCGAAGCGGAAGCCTATGCCGTCGAACTTGCCGTTCTTCTGCGACACGAATATGCCGGTGGAGAAAAGCCGTGTGGTGAAGCCGTAACCATATTCCATATAAGGGTGAAGATCCTTCACTGTGAGTGCGTTGACGTATATGCGTTCTTTCTCTATGAAGTGTCCGGCCAGCGGAAGCCATGCAAGAATCATCAGCGGAGATTCATACGTGAGGTTGGCCCTGACGTAGTATTGCGACGAGTTGTACCAGTTGGAGTTGAGCAGTTCGAAGTCGCAGGCCCAGTCGTCATACCATCCGCCCGGCAGGTTGTTCTCATGGAAGTTGCTGTAGTCGAGGAAGAAACGGTCCTTTCCGCGGTGAGTGTAGAATCCTGTGCCCGCTCTCATCTGCAGCGACTGCAGTGCCGAGATGTTCCATATGTACTGTCCGTCTATCTCGTAGCGTTCGTAGTCGAGATTGGCTCCCATCAGTCCTTTGATGCTACGTTCGTAGTTGGCTGTCAGTACAGGACCGCCGAAGCCCAGCGGACGGTATTCTACTTCGAGCATCGGTGCCACGGATGTGTATGTGTCGGGCATACCCAGCTCGCTGAAAGCCTTTTCGTTGAGTGCTGAACGGCGGTGCATTATCATACCTGTCTGCAGGCTCAACTTTTTCGAAAGGTCGTAGTGGGCTACGAGTCTCATGTTGAAGTCGTTGAAATAAGTCATACTCTTCAGGCTGGAGGCGATGGAATCGCCGAACATGTTGTTCACCGTTTTGAGTACTCTTGAGTTTGATATGCGGTTACCGTTGGCCACTTTCAACTGTATATAGCCGTTGCGCCGGCGGTTGAAGTAGTAGTTCACCGGCAATTCGAAGTAGAACCTTTTCTGCTTGAAGGAGTATCCGGCCTTCATTCTCAACGACAACAGACTGTTGGTTGAGAAATAATAGCTGCCCCTTACGTCGAATTTATATACGAAACCCTTATTGCCGCTGTATCCGAAGTAGAGCGGATTGAGCAGTGGATTTATTCGCACCGACCCCTGGTTGTTGGTACCGAAGTTCGACTTTATGCGTCCGAGCAGATGCTCGCCCACGTTGTCCCACAGTATTTCTGTCAGTTTCTGCTTCTTCTCATACTTCGTTGTGTCGGCTGCGGCCGCGGCTCTTGCACTGTCCTGCTCGTGAAATACGCGCAGCTCGTGGGGCGAAAGTTCCTCCGGTCTTATGCGGTTGAGCAGTGCAGTGTCGCTCTTGTTGGTCACGGAGTCGGTGATGAGTCGCGGCAGTCCGTGCATAGACGTGTAGTCCATCGATATGTCGTTGCCCATGAACTTGAACCGTGCTGTCAGTCCGCACCTCTCTGGTATTAGCGTCCGCACGCCGCGTTCGCCCATCTTTATGTCCATGCTGAACTTCACCATGTCGTATTCGCCTTCGACATACATGGTTATGATTCGTCCTGCGGCCACGTCTACAGTGGCTGTTCCTTTCACCAGACGCGTGTTGTCAAGCTTCGGACTGAACGATATGTGTGCCGTTCCGTCGTTGTGGCGTGTCACGCGGTAGCGGTAGTAGCGCCTGTTGCGGCGGTAGAAAGGCGATAGGATGTTTTTGTCGATAAGCAGTTCGCCGTAGATATCGGGTATGAGATATTTGAGCATCGTGGGCATTATCTTCTTGCTTCTCGGTATGGTTGAGCGTGAGAGTATGTTGGTCACGTCCATGTCGTTCATGCTTCTGAACACCATTTTGGCATAGCTTTCGCCCACATATTCTCGTTTGCCGCCGTGCGCCACGGCGTACATTGAGGGCACAGCCATCAGTATTGCGTTGCGCCGGCGTGTCCTTATGTCGAACTTCATGTATGAGTATAGTTCCGAAGGAGAGAACTTTATGGTGTCCATGGCCGAAGCATAGGCAAACACGCGCTTCATGAGCAGCGCGTCGTCCTTGTTGGCTGCCTTTGTAGGGCATGCCGTAAGGCACAGCATAAACAGTATGACAAGATAGCTTCGTGCCGTATTCATCGACGGCAAAGATATGCAATAAATTGATAAAAACGACAAATCCGCAAAGAAAAATATCTTCGCGGATTTGTCGTTTGTGGGCCAACCTGGGCTTGAACCAGGGACCTCCAGATTATGAGTCTGTTGCTCTAACCAACTGAGCTATAAGCCCGAGAAAACCTGTTTGTAAGGATTTCGGCTGCAAAGTTACACAGTTTGACGCAAACTACCAAATATTTTTCGAAAAAAATGATGCTTCCGTGTTGTTTATGTCGGTTTTTATGGTTGCATGGGCTAGTGGTAGGGAGGCTTGAAGGAGATGTGATACACATTGTGCTACCGTTAGGAGAGCGGTGTGGCGAGATGTTGGTCGTGGCATGTGGACGCTGGACGGGGGGGAGTAGTGGGGTGAATGGATATGCGAGAATGATGAATTAATAAAGTGACGAGTGTTAAAAATAACCTCGCGAGAATCGTCTGTACGCGAACGGAGATTGACTTGCTCGCGAATAACTCAGAAATAAAGAGTTTATATAATATGCTTAGAATCAATGATATAGTTGAGTTGTTTGCCAGGTATGCTTTTTCTTGTGTTCTGAAAAAGTCTGTTTCGCAGTTCAGTTTAGCCTGTTTCGCATGCTGATATAGCACGGATGACGCTTCGATATGGCCTTGGTCGAGGGATGAAACAGGCTTTATGACGCACTGAAGGCGGAAAAGTACCGGCCTTGTTGCCGTCTTTTCCGCCTTCAGCGTTATGTTTCCGGTCTCTCAGAATTCTCTTTCGTCTGTCGCGGTGGAGAAAAAATCTGCCTGCTGTTTAAGTTAAAATTTAACATTTGGCATGCCGTGGCAAGTCTCATCTCACCATTACCTTCATGCTCTCTCCCGCGTTCTTCACGATGAATATGCCTTCGGTCGGCATGTCGGCGCTGGTCACGTTGTGTGCCACCATCGTTCCGTCTGTCTGATAGACGGTCATCGGTGTTTCCGAGCTTATGGTCTTATGGTTCACGCTCACCTTGGAGTCGGCCGTAGTATTGTCGGTGATGCCGGTGGTAAGGTGGGTGTATCGCGAGTTCTGCGCTATTATGGCATTCGTCAGTTCGAGTCCTTTCACGTTGTATGATCCCGATTTGTCTGTTCCGGCATAGTCCATCATGATGATGCCTGTGGCACCAGGTTCGGTGTCGGACGAGTTGAGAACGCCGAGCAGTGCCTCGCTTGTCTTGACCGCATTGTCGCGGTAGCCGTCGGAGCTGGCGTTCTTTGTGTAACCCGAGGCATGGTTGATGCACCAGCGTGTGGATGTGGCCGCCATTCTTATATTGAGCATGTAGAGCATTGAGTTTATCTTCTTGTCAATGCCGTCGCTGGCGGTGCAGTCGTAGAAGTCCTGCACGAGGGCGCGCTCGCTGCTGCCGTCAGGACCGCTTATGACGGCTTTGGTCTGGTCCTTGTATTCGTTGCTGTGGCTCCACGAAGTGATGTATGCTCCGTGAGGACCGTTGTCGTAGGTGTCGCGGCTCATCACAAGAATCTTTCCTCTCATGTCACCGATGGTGAGACCCGGGCGGAAGTCGATGAGATATCCGGCCAGAGCTTCCGAGTGGAGATACTTGTCCATGAGCGCCGGCCACTGGTCCTGTATGTTGCTGTTGGCGTCGCTCTCGTGGCGCATTATCACTATGGCGAACTCACCGGGGTTCTCCTTCAGTTTGTCGCGCAGGGTGAGCAGGGCTTTGTCGAAGGTCATGGCAGTCTTTATGATGCCGTGGTATATGTGCAGATAGGTTCCGTCGCTGCTGTTTTCCACTGTCGGGCGCAGATCGAATGCACGTATGCCGCAGTCCCACTGTTGACTGATGGTGAGATCCTGTGTCTGTGCCATGCTCTTTCCCAAGCCTCCGAGTATTCCTTCGAATCCCTCGCCGGTTGCCGAGTCGTGGGTTCCCGGTATGGACATGTCGCTCACGTAGATGTTGTCGGCCAGCGGAGTTATCCAGTTGTCGGCCGTTGCCGTGCTGGCAGATGCCATTGCTGTCATGACAACCGCCATAATGCGTAGTAAGTTTTTGGTCATAGTGTATGGTTTTTATAGGTTTTTCGGATTGTGTGGCGGGCGGCGCACAGGTTATGGCAGCTGCCCGTTCTTCAGCATGTCGATGAACAATGACAGTCCATGGCGGATGGAACTCAGTCCGAACAGTTCGGTGTGTATGTCGTCGATGTCGCACCAGAAACATTCGGCGGCGTCGTCGCCGGCACGGAGCATGGTGGTGTCATCGGCCTTGCAGAGGAAGAATAGGTCGAGCGTAGGTATGTCGATGCCGCTGTAACGGTAGGTGTTGGGCAGACTGAACAGATATTGCGCCTTGCTGATGTCGAGGCCCGTCTCCTCCTTCACTTCGCGTATCACGCCCTCTTCGGCGGTCTCTTCGGCATCGGCGAATCCTCCTGGCAGATCAAGTGTGCCCTTGGCTGGCTCTCTGAGGCGGCGCTCAACGAGCAGTCGGCCGTTGTCGTCGAGAATGAAAGCTACGTTGGAAGAAGCCGGATTTACAAAATATTCGAATCCGCAGTTGTCGCATTTCTTGCTTTTCTCGCTTTCTGTCTTGAAGTGGCTGCTGCCGCATATCGGACAGAAAACGAATTTCTCCGTTATCTGCATGATGATGAACTGTTAGGTTTTAATGTTGTTTTTTGTTTCGGACGGCCTTTAGTCGCCCTATTGTTCTGCAATATTATGAAAAAAAAGTTATCTTTGCAAGTAAAAGGTTTTAATATTTATCAAGACAGTATGAGATTGAGATTTATGGTATTGGCGTTGGCATTGTCGGCCGCATGGCTTGCCGCGCCGGCCCAGAGAGTGTTTGACATGGACTTGTGGCAGGGCAAGGCGCGTGTGGAAAGCGAGGATAAGGCCGACACGGCACGTGTGAGAGTGTTTCTGCCCGATGCGAAGACGGCCACAGGCCGTGCGGTGGTGATATGTCCCGGAGGTGGATACGAGCATCTGGCGCTTGGACATGAAGGCTACGACTGGGGACCTTTCTTCAACGATATGGGCATAGCGGCCATCGTGCTGAAATACCGTATGCCGCACGGCAATCCCGATGTACCGGTCAGCGATGCCGAGGAGGCGATGAAGATGGTGCGCCGCAATGCTGCCCAGTGGAAGATAGACCCGACAGACGTGGGCATAATGGGATTCTCGGCCGGAGGGCATCTTGCCTCGACCATAGCCACACACTCCACCGGCGACGCTTTGCCTGACTTCCAGATATTGTTCTATCCGGTCATAACAATGATGCAGGGCTACGCCCATCAGGGCTCGCGCGACAATCTGCTGGGCACTGATGTGAAGAAAAAGACGGAGCGTATGTACTGCAGCGATATGCATGTGACGCGTACAACTCCACGTGCATGTATCATATTGAGCGACGACGATGATGTGGTGCAGCCGTCCAACGGTGTGAACTATTACAGCGAACTGTTCCGCTACGACGTGCCGGCAGCGCTCTATGTGTATCCTTCGGGCGGTCACGGATACGGATTGCAGAGCAGCTTCAAATATCATGTGGAGATGATGCTCGACCTTAGAGCGTGGCTGCGCAGCTTCTGACGGAGCTGCAACCGGCGTTCCTGAAGGAGCATAACGCGGCAGGGGGCTGAGACACCGATGGTCTCAGCCCCCTGCTGTTTGTATATGTCGGCATGCTGCCGCTGTGTGCCGTATCAGAGAAGAGCCTCTATCTCGGCGTTGATGTCCTTTATCTGAGCGTCGCGTTTCACTACGTTCACGTTCTTGTTGAGAAGGAAGAATGTGGGTACAGCCTGTACGTTGTAGGTGTTGAGCACCTTGGCGTCGCGGTCGCCAACACGTACGCTGATCCACGGCAGGGCTGCAGTCTTGGTCTTCCAGAAGTGTTCGTCGGTGTCGACTGACACCTGGTATATCTCAAGTCCGCGGCTGTGATACTTGTTGTATATGTCGCGCAGCATCATGATGCGGTTCGCAGAGCCGTCGCCTGAGAAGAGATGGAAGTCGAGCAACACCACTTTTCCCTTGAGATCGGACAGACGACGCACGTTGCCCTGGTTGTCCTTGAGCACTATATCGATGATGCCTGATGTGTCGATGACCTTTGGATCGATTGTCTTGGCCTGCTCGCTCTTTACTATGCGCACGTTCTTCATGCCCTCGATGGCTATGTTGTGGAGATTGGCTCCGCGTTCGGCTTCAGGATAGAAAGTGTCCCAGCTTGTGGCTACGGCGGCGAACACCTTCACGTCGTCCTCGCTGCTGCGCGGGTTGAAGATGAGCATTGTCTGGTAGCCCATGTTGATTGTCTGGAAAAGTGCGAAGTAAGCGTATGCCTTCATCGGCTCCTTGAAGATGTATTCGCTCTTCACTTTGTCCTTATATACGGTCACAATCTTGTTTATGCTGTCGCTTACGGCCTGTACGTTGAGCGCCGGATCGGCCACAATGTCGTTGATGTTGCGCTGGAGTTGCATCTGCATGAGCGTGAGTTCCTTTATCTTGGAGCAGTCGTAAGAACCCTTTACTTCATATGCGGAGGCCATCGAAGGATAGGCAGCCTTCACTTCTATGGTCTCGGTGGAGTCGACTGCGATGTTGATTATCTGTCCAGCGATGCGCAGACGGTAGAACTCCGGCGTGCCCATGTCTTTTCCGCTGAATGAGAACGAACCGTCCTCGGCCAGTTTCACCGAGTCGGATGTGACAGGACCGTTGAGGCTCATGTGCTCAAGATAGAGTATGGAGTCCTTGGCATCGGTGATGTTTCCTGTTATCTGGAATTTTCTTTCGTTGCATGACGATACGGCCATGAGCATGGCGACGATTGCAGCAAAAGTGATGTGGCTGTAGCGATTGTTTATCTTCATATACTGTGTGTTGTTTTCATTTTCTGTCTGCAAACTTAACAAATTTTTTCGTATATAAGGCGCTTCCACAGATATTTTTTGCTTATACGGACAAAGGGCAGGCCCGCGGGCCTGCCCTTTGCAGTTTTATCGGTATCGGGCGCTGTGGCTCAATATCTTATTTTGATGAACTTCACGCCGTGTGTCGGGATGAAGTAGCGTGTGTCTGTGGTGCTGATGTCCTTCTGACGCCACAGGTCGCGGGCGTAGCTCAGACGGCTGATACCGAGTTTGTCGAAGTAGGATGCGAAGTCAACGGTAGCATTTTCGCTGCCCACGTTGAATATACCTACAGCATAGCTGCCGTCTGCCAGCGGGCGTTTCCATATCTGTATGTCGCCATCTACGATCTCGCGCTTGGCCTGGCGGCCGAGGATATCCTGGTTGACGGCGTTCACTTCGTTGTTGCAGAGCAGTCCGAAAGTGAAGTCATCGATGCGTGATATGTCGCAGCCTATGAGCATGTTTGAGGCAAGGAGCGACCACAGGGAGATGTGGCTGTACTGCTCTTCGGTGGTGAGGCGTGTCTCACGCAGGTTGGCACTCCAGCCCACCATGCCTACGATGAGCATGTCGGGATCGTTCCAGCAGCCGGGTTCGGCGTAAGGATAGAGTTCGGCTTGTCTCACGAACCCTATGTCGTAGAGCGATTCCCAAGTGTCGGTGATGTCGCCTGTGGTGCGCCATGAGTTGGCGTCAACGGCGTGTCCCCACTTCCACACGTCGGCCATACCGTACTGACAGAGGCTGTAGAAGATGTCGCGCGGCTGTTCGCGCAGATATTTCTGCATGTGGAGATATGGTCTTACGTAGGCAGCCACGCTGCGGTCGCTTGATTTTTCGAACTCGCGTGAGTAGCCGCACCAGTCATATTTCAGATAGTCCACGCCCCAACTGTTGTATGTCTTGGCGTCCTGTTCCTCATGACCGAGCGAACCAAGATAGTTGCCGCAGGTGCGGTCGCCCGGTGAAGAGTAGATTCCGAATTTCAGACCGTTGGAGTGGAGCCAGTCGCCCAGACCTTTCATGTCGGGGAACTTGTCGTTCACGGCGATGGTACCGTCTGCGTTGCGCTCGGGAGCTTCCCATGCGTCGTCAACATTGATGTAGCTGTAGCCGTAGTCGGCCAGTCCTTTTTCGATGAGGGCACGCGCCGACGACATAACTTTCTCCTGCGATACGCTGAGGCCCCAGCAGTTCCAGCTGTTCCAACCCATAGGTGGTGTGAGCGCAATCTTGTCGCCCACCTTTATTGTGAATTTCTGTTCGGTCTTGCCTTTGGCGTTCTCGCCGATGATGGTCATCTCGTAGTCGCCGCGGTCTTTGATGCTTCCGCTTATGACACCATTTGCAGCATCGAGCGTCAGACCTTCCGGGAGATGTGTGACGGAGAACTTCATCGGGCGCTCGCCTGACATCGGTATGCGGAAGATGACGGGTGAACCGGGACGCACACCATAGACCAGCGGACCGTTGTAGCGCGGTGTGGCCGGAGCGGCCGGTGTGAGAATGTATTTCGGAATGTACGTGGTTACGTTCTTCTTGCCGGTCACGGCGTCAGTGCATGTCACTTTTATCTGTACACATTTGCCTTTGCTGTATGCCAGGTCGAACGATTTTGTGCCGTTGCCCTTGACAGACAGTTTCTTGTTTATGTGCTGCAGGCTCTCTCCGTTTTCGGTATCGGTGACGTCGATGTCGAGAATGATTTTGGCGGTAGAGCGGTTTGTGTTTTTAAGTGTGGCGGTGCATACCGGATTGTCGCCGAGCGATTTCTGTGCGAAAACAGTCTTCATGCCGTCTATGCGGTTGGGCACGCTGATGCTGACACCGCTTCCAAACATGCCACCGGGATCGTTGCCGTTATACACTCTTACGGCAAGCACATTCTCACCGTCCCATTTTATGGCTTTGTTCTTGGCGGATACGGAGTATGTACGTACGCTTTCCCATGCCGAAGAGTATCCGCCCTTGTCGGCAGGAGTCTGTCCGGTCTTGCCGATAAGCACTCCGTTGAGGTATGTCTCGTCGGCATCGTCTATCTTGCCCATGTTGAACAGCACGGTCTCCTTGACGTCGGAGTCGTCGAGCATAGACTGCGGCATGGTGAAGCGTATGCGGTACCATGCATAGTTGTTGGGATTCTGTGTGCCCTGTTCGTTCCATGGTTTGAGTATGGACATCGACTGCCAGCCGCTGTCGTCGAACGAACTGTTTTTCCATTCCATATTGTCGCCTTTATGGAATCGGGCTTCCTTCAGTTTCAGAGTCTGGGCCGTCGTGCTCAACATAGTGGCTACCGACAGGCACATTGTCAGTAATATTTGTTTTTTCATATCAGGTAGAATGGTTTGATTGTTTTTTCTTATGACAGGATTTTTAGGTTTTTGTGTAAAGGCAGGGGCTGAATAAGCGTTTGCAGATGCAGGATAGACCTGCCTGTAACATATCCACAAAGGTACAATAAAATTCAACAGATGTGTCGCAGGATACATGTTTTTTTGTTTTTATTCTATCAAATAACAGGGCAAACACAGGCTTTGCAGGAAATCAACGGTGATAGTTGTCAATAAAGCGCCGGCATCAGTCGCGTACATGTGTTGTTGCTTGCGGCTGAAAATGAAGCCATCGGGGACAGTTACGAATTTTCAGTGTCCTGCGGTTTTTCCGTCGGAGTTTTCAGTTCTACCCCAAAAAATAAGCGAGTATTTGCGGACAGACTCTCCTTCGGACGCAAATTCGCGAAAAATAAGAGCTATGCTTAAAATATTGAACATCAATAATTTATCTTCAGGATATATTTTCAAGTCCTGCAATAAGCACCATTTCAGCATGCGATTAAGTACATATCAGGGGCTGAAATGCTTAATATTACACCCTGAAACAGACGTAACCGTAGGCTGAAACGGGCTTAATCGGAGTGAAAGACGGATTATACGGGATGGCGCTATGGTATATACGTCATGGCTGTAAAGCCCGAATGGGCCTTCGGAGTGTTGTATTTAACAATTCTTTACATCTCTTTTGCGAAAATATTTTGTCAAAAAAAAGTCAAGAAAATCTGTAAGTCCGTCGCCCGGGTTTTCTTGAAAAGAGCCGATATTGTGTGTGAAGCGACGCACGGGAAGCATGTGCCTCACCGGAGTTGATGACAGACCGTTAGTGGCAGCGTGAATTTATTGATACGTGAAGAGATTTGCTTTACGGTTTATACCGCTCCGCGTTGTCCGGAACTTTTCTTCGTTCTGTGATACTTCATGAATAAAACCATGCTCACGGAATGTCTGAAGAGTCCGGGCGCAATGTGAATACATACGTCGTATTGGGAAGAAATGTGTTTCCGGTGCAGTATTGTGCAGAAGCGTGATATGCCACAAAAAAGGGACGCACCATTACGGCGCGTCCCCATATTGAATGATTTCCGCTTGCGCGGGCTATGGCCTTAGTATTTGATGATCTTCTCGCTGGACGATCCAGACTTGCTGCGTACATTCACGATGTAGAGTCCGTCAGGAACATCGAATACGTCAACCTCGACGCTGCCTTCACCCTTTCCTGATTTCATCTTCTCACCATGAACAGTCACGAGCTGCCATTTGAATTTTCCGCTGTCGTTTGTTGTGATGGTGAACTTGTCGTGTACTCTGCGCGGGTTCACGGTCATGTTCTTGTTTCCGGCAGCACTCTCTGTATCCTTGATGTCGGTGGATGTCTTTATTATAGGACGTTCTGCAGTGACAGAAGGACGCAGGTTTTCTATTACAGGCCATCCGTCCTTGTCCCATGTCACCTTGTCGAGGAATACTTTTCGGCCAGAACCAGTGTCTTTGGCATCATAGCCGTGATACAGCATCCAGTACTGGCCTGCATCGTCGAGTACGAGTTCGGAGTTATGTCCCGGACCTACAACGTCAGGACTGCGGTAGAGCAGGTTGGAGAACTGATTGTCGAGTGCGCGTTCGCCTACTTTGTTGACATACGGACCCATCAGATTCTCAGAGCGTGCCACCATTACATGGTATGTACTGTTGCCTCCCTCGCAGCAGGAACCTGCCGATCCGAAGAGATAGTAATAGCCGTCACGCTTGATGATGTAAGTGCCTTCTGTGAGTGTACCTGCTATCTTCACTTTCTCAGCTCCTTCCTTAACGGACAGTCCATCGTCGGAAAGTTCTATGGCATATATGCCGCGGAACGAGCCCCAGAAGAGGTATTTGCGACCGTTGTCTTCAATGTAGAACGGGTCAATACTGTTCTGAACGCCTATCTCGTTGCTCAGGAACAGTTTCTTGGCGTTGAGGAACGGACCTTCCGGACTGTCGGCAACGGCGCATCCGATACCGCATTCCCATTCCTTGCCCCATTCAGATTTGGAGAAGTAGAGCACATATTTGTCGCCTATCTTGTTGATGTCGGGTGCCCAAAGACCGCCGTTAGGTACCATCGAAGGACGTGTGGATTCTGTGAATGCAGTTCCGATGAAATCCCAGTTAACAAGATTCTTTGATTTGTATATCGGTGTGTTGCGTGTGTCCTCTGTACCATAAAGATAGTAGTTACCGTCTTCGGCACGTATCACAGTCGGGTCGGGCACGCTGACGTTTATCACCGGATTGCTGTATGTATCGGTGCTCTTCTCCGGAACTTCAGGCTTAACCATTTCTTCCGGTACACTTGCTGTGCTGCCTGTCACCTCTACACTGACAGTGCTGAATGCAGAACCGTTGTATGAGGCATTCACTGTCTGCACGCCTACAGTATAGCTTCCGTCCGGAACATTCAGTGTCACCTTGCGGGCATTGTATGCGTTTCCCGGCTGGTTTACCTTGCGCAGACCGTCTTTTTCGCCTCCTATGAACGAGTTTCCACCGGCTATCACCTTTCCGTCTGCATTCATGACATAATATTCGAAAGTCTCGTTGCCTTTGGCACCTTCGGGCATATCCCATGTCAGAACGAGTTTTCCGTCCACTGTCTCAGCTTTCAGGTTCTCGGGTTTCTGAGGTGTTATGACGGTTGTATTTGTGTTTCTGGTGGTAGAGAAGATGTTTGTCAGACCGTCGATGCCGGGATAGAACGAACCGTCAGAGGTCTGTGAGAGTGTCACGTAGTCGTTCACACCGTCACCATTGTAGTCAACGAATACCACGCATCCTTCAGAACCGCCACCAAGACGGAAGTTTTCTTTGAACGAAGCGTTGCCGTCGCCTATGCCGATGAAGCATGTCTGTGTGCTGAGTCGTGTTGACCAGCCAAGGTTGAAGATGTCGAAATTGCCGTCGCCGTCCCAGTCCATTACGCCGTACTGGCGGTTGGTGCTGTTCTGTCCGCGCATTTCTGACAGACCTGATGTGCCCTTTGATGTGTAGCTTACGGTTCCGTTGTCGGCTATTGTGGCGGTATATACACCGTAAACATATTTTCCGCGTCCGTTGCCGCTCCATCCGGAGAGGAATATGTCAGGTGTTCCGTCGTTGTTGAAGTCGGCCACAGCGATGGCTCCTTCGGACATAGCCGGGATGTCGCCGTCGGTCACATACTGTCTGCGGAACTGTCCCGGATGCTCCGGATCGTTGAGGAACAGATCAGTGAAATGAGTGTTGTCGCCGTCGGTTGTTCCAAGTTCGTCACGGTCGTTGGAGTTTGAGTTGACGAAGAAATCCACATATCCGTCGTTGTTGAAGTCGTAAGCAAGAACCTGTCCGCATTCGAAGTGATACTTCTTGCCGTCCTGTCCGTATTCAAGTACATAAGGATCTGTGAGGAAATAGGATACTTCGAATACTCCTCCGCCTCTGTTCAGCAGTATGACATTGGCGTCTGTGTATGTTGTCGGATCATTGCTCTTGTTTGTCTGATAGCCTATGCCGACGATGTCGGGCAGACCGTCGTTATTGAAATCGGCCACATCTCCCGAAAGAATCATGCGCATGTCGAACTCCACAGGGTTGCCTTCAGAGTTGACGAATTGTGGCTCGAACTGTACAAAAGTTCCGTCGCCGTTGCCGAGGAATATTCCTTCGCGGCTGATGTTATCGACATATGGCTCTTCGTTATAGGCTCTTCCGGATGTCTCGAAAGCCACTATATCCATTATTCCGTCCTGATTCATGTCGCACGCGGAGATGGAAGGTCTGTCTGCCACGTTGATGCTTATGCCATCGTTGAAATATGACAGATCGTTGTAAGTGTTTCCTACTACGAACCATCTGTATCTTTTCTCCGGATCGATGGTCAGTACGTGCGTCATTCTTGTTTTTTCCCAGCTTTGTCCGCCGGCATTGTTTGTTGTGTATGTACCTATTCCGGCAACCACAAGGTCGCGCATTCCGTCGTTGTTCACATCAATGGCGACGGCATTGGAATTGTGCGCTCCCCATTCTTGTCTTGTAGCACTGTTGGGCAGGTTTGTCTGTGCCTGTACGGCAGACACTGCCAACAGCATTCCGATTAATGTTGTAGATTTCTTCATGTTTTTGTTTTTTGAAAATAAACAAGTAATAAGTTAGGTTATGCAACTGAATTTTCATTCAGTGGATATCCGGCAGCCGAAGACGGGATGTTATGTTTTTCTTCGGTTTGGGTATCCGTTTCCGGCTGCCGGATATTAAGAGTGATTCATGCGTATTGCCTGCTTTGCAGCAGCATGAAAATGCTTATGAATGTCCCGTACGATGAATGTTGTATGTTCAAAATTTGTGTTTTGTCAAGTATCAGCGGGTGATTCATCTGCTACGGGATTCTTTTCAGTATTCTTTATTTCTCTATGTCGGCCGATGGGGGAGCGGCTTTCTTGTCAGCGCCCCATGCTTTGTTCGGATGACGTCCCATGACCAGGACGAGCTTACCGCCGTTCTTTATATCGTCATGGCTGAACCATGGCTTGTTCCATGTCTTGCCGTTGAGAGTAGCACTCTGTATGTATTTGTTCTCGTCAGAACAGTTCTTGGCTTCTATTTCGAATATCTTGCCGTTAGGCAGTGTCACCTTCACGTTGTTGAACAGCGGACTTCCGATGTTGTATGACGGGAATCCGGGTGTTACAGGATAGAATCCTATCGAAGAGAAAACAACAAATGAAGTCAGACCGCCGCCGTCCTCGTCGCCAGGAATACCCATGACGTCGTTGCGGAACCATGTCTTGAGCACTTGTCTTACGCGTTTCTGGGTTTTCCACGGCTGTCCTGCGTAGTTATATAAATAAGGAATGTGCAGTGACGGTTCGTTTGCCATGGTAAACTGTCCGATGTTTCCTGTCTGGTCGGGCAGTTGCTCGTAGAACTCACGTTTGCCTCTTCCCATCGGTTCTGCGAATGTCTGGTCGAGATTTCTTGCAAAGTTGTCGCGTCCACCCATGAGGTTTATGAGATCCGCCATGTTGTGCTGTACATCCCAGCGGTAGGTCCATCCGTTGTTCTCGTCGTATGCGTCGCGTGCTCCCAGACCGCCAGAGAAACGGTAGTCGAACGGTTCCAGGAAGTTTCCGTCCTTGTCTTTCGGATGGAAGAAACTTGTCTTGCTGTTGAATATGGTGCGGTAGTTGCGTCCGAGTTGTGCGTAGTGGTTTGCCTTTTCGGTGTCACCCATGAATTCGGCTATGCGTGACAGACACCACATGTCGTATGCTGTACCAAGTGTAACGGCCACCGGCTGTCTCTTTTCAAATCCTGATACATTCGGGTCTGTCTCCTTTTCGCCTTCACGCAGTGCCGGGATATATCCGTTCTGTTTGTAAAAATCGTCTATCCATCCGGCCTTGTTGCCCGACCATGGAGCGAGGGTCTTTTCCTCAATTCCTTTTCTACAGTATTCGAATGCACGGTTTGCATCTACCTTCACTCCTTTAAAGAGAGCGTCGGCCACCATTGCCACACCGTGGTTGGAGTTCATTCGTCTTGAATCACCTGTTATTTCCGGGAAGGTAGGCATCCATTCTGTGCCCATCTGTTCGGCCATACGCAGGTAAGATTCTATTATATGGCTCTGCTTTTTCGGCTCAATGAGTGTGCGCAACGGATGTGCGGCGCGGTATGTATCCCAGATCCAGTCATCTGTGTAGAACGGTATTCCGCCGTCCTCATGCACCTGACCGTCGTACGCGCTGAAGTAACGGCCGTCCTCGCTTAGGCATACCGGACGTTCGAATGTGCGGTAATACGATGTGTAAAGTACTGTTTTCTGGTCTTCGCTTCCTCCTGTGACTTTGATCTTAGACAATGCGTCGTTCCATATCTTGCGTCCTCTTGCAGCGACCTTGTCCACATCGTAGCTGTCCTGTTCGCGCATCAGGTTCTTGCGGGCCTGGTCTTCGCTGATGAAAGATACGCCGTAGCGCAGTCTTACCTTCTGTGTTCCGTCTTTATATCTTAACACCGCGCAGGCATTCTCGCCCTGTGCCATAGATGTTCTGCCGTCAAATCCGTCGGCTGCGAGTATTCCTGTGGATGTAGGTGTTGTTTCTGTTTCTAAATATATGTATACTTTTGTTCTTTCGTTGAGCTGCTGATATCCGCTCACGTAGTTCTTTCCTATTTTTATCATGCCGTTGGCTGAGTTGACAATGACATATACCGGTTTGTCTTTTTTGTAGAAGTTAAGCTCGTATACGGCACTCTGTCTATCCACGGCATAGCGTGCTCTCATTGTGTTGTCGTCGAGTTCGATGTCGAACGAATACGGTGTTATGCGCTCATTGTCGTAGTTCACCGATACCACCGGATGCAGTGTCTCTCTTTGGCTTGGGCTGATGCTGAATGCTGAACGCTCGCGATGGTTTGTTACAATTACCGGCAGTCCGTTCACGTGTTCTGATGTGTAGTCGGCTCTTGCCGGATAGACTCTCAGCATACTGTTCGGAAGTTGTACCGTGGCGAATGTAGGTACGAGCAGATGACTGATGTTTCCGATGTAAGGGTTCACATAATCAACGGGTTCTTTTGTCTGTGCTCCGATCCTGTTGCACACCGTAAGGCACATGGCAATAGCCATAAGTGCGATAAAGTTTTTTTTCATGTAATAAGTCCGGGTTTTAATTTTATGGTAAAAATAAAAGGATTGTTCTTTTTCGGATCTGT
This sequence comes from Prevotella sp. HCN-7019, assembly GCF_037890215.1. NCBI lineage: Bacteria > Pseudomonadati > Bacteroidota > Bacteroidia > Bacteroidales > Prevotellaceae > Prevotella > Prevotella sp. HCN-7019. The sequence continues at coordinate 817,037 of NZ_JBBKBO010000001.1, forward strand.
TTTTGTGAATGAAAATCCCCGCACAAGTACGTGCCTGTGCAGGGATTTTTTAGTCATATGTTTTTTCAGTCTATGTCACTGTTGTGATCAAGACTGTCATTAAACGGTTTCGGTTCGTGTTTGTCGTTTCCTTCTGTCGGCTTGTGTTCGAAGCGGCGCTGTCCTCTGCGTTCACCGTTCTCGCGTCCCGGTCTTGGGCGACGCTCGCCACGCTCAGGTCTCGGACGACGCTCATGCTCAGCATATCCTTCCGGTTTCGGAATGAGTACGCGGTGAGAGAGTTTGTACTTACCGGTCTTCGGGTCGATTTCCATCAGTTTCACTTTTATCTTGTCGCCCTCCTTTATTCCGGCGTCCTCAACTGTTTCGAGGCGTTTCCAGTCTATTTCAGATATGTGGAGCAGTCCGTCCTTGCCCGGCATTATTTCAACGAAGCATCCGTAAGGCATTATCGAACGTACTGTACCGTCGTAGATTTCACCTACTTCAGGTATTGCAACAATAGCCTTTATCTTGCTCATTGCAGCGTCGATGCAGTCTTTGTTTGCAGCGCTCACCTGTACTTTGCCTACACCGTCCACTTCATCTATTGTTATGATGGCACCGGTATCTTCCTGTATCTGCTGGATGATCTTACCGCCCGGGCCTATCACAGCGCCGATGAATTCCTTCGGTATCTCTATCTGTACGATACGCGGAACCTGCGGTTTCAGTTCTGCCCTCGGTACTGCTATTGTCTCAGTGAGTTTGTTGAGGATGTATTCACGGCCGGCCTTTGCCTGCATGAGAGCCTTCTCCAGAATCTCGAAGCTCAGTCCGTCGCACTTGATATCCATTTGTGTTGCAGTCAGACCGTCCTTTGTTCCGGTTGTCTTGAAGTCCATATCGCCGAGGTGGTCCTCATCGCCGAGGATATCACTCAGTACGGCATACTTATCTTCACCCGGGTTTTTGATAAGTCCCATTGCAATTCCGCTAACCGGTTTCTTCATTGGAACACCGGCATCCATCAGTGCAAGAGTACCTGCGCATACGGTAGCCATAGATGAAGAACCGTTGCTCTCGAGTATCTGCGAAACGAGGCGCACTGTGTAAGGGAAGTCCTCTGGAATCTGACCCTTAAGTCCGCGCCATGCCAGATGGCCGTGACCTATCTCACGACGTCCTACTCCGCGCTGTGCCTTTGCCTCGCCAGTACAGAACGGCGGGAAGTTGTAGTGCAGCAGGAAGCGCTGGTAGCCGTGGTCGAGTACATCGTCAACGAGTTTCTCGTCAAGTTTTGTTCCCAGTGTACATGTTGTGAGGCTCTGTGTCTCTCCACGTGTGAAGATTGAGCTTCCGTGAGGCATTGGCAGTGGTGAAACCTCGCACCATATCGGACGGATCTCATCAGTCTTACGTCCGTCGAGACGTTTTCCTTCGTCGAGGATGCAGCGGCGCATAGAGTCGCGCATCACGTCGTCGTAGTAACGGCTTATCATGCCGTGCTTCTCTTCGAGTTCTTCAGGTGTGAGTTCTGTGTGTGCGGCGTCGTATGCAGTGGTGAATTCCTCGATGATCTGCGAGAAAGCCTCCTCGCGTTTCTTCTTGTCGTGGTCGCCTGCTTCGGCAATAGCGTAGCATTTGTCGTATGTCTGGCGGCGTACTTCCTCACGCAACTCGTCGTCGTTTACCTCGTGGCAGTATTCGCGCTTCACGTCGGTGCCGAGTTCCTTCGACAGTTCCACCTGCAGTTCGCACATCGGCTTGATGGCGTCCATGGCAGCCTTGAGCGCACCGATCATGTCCTGTTCCGACACTTCTTTCATCTCGCCTTCCACCATCATGATGTTCTTGGCTGAAGCACCAACCATGATGTCCATGTCGGCACTCTTCATCTGCTCGAATGTAGGATTGATAACATACTGTCCGTCAACACGTGCTACACGCACTTCAGAGATTGGACATTCAAAAGGAATATCTGAACAAGCCAGAGCGGCTGATGCTGCAAATCCTGCCAGAGCGTCGGGCTGATCAACGCCGTCGGCGCTGAGAAGCATGACGTTCACATAAACCTCTGCATGGTAGTTGGAAGGGAAAAGCGGACGCAGCACGCGGTCAACAAGACGTGATGTGAGAATCTCGTTGTCGCCGGCCTTGCCTTCGCGCTTGGTGAATCCGCCCGGGAAACGTCCGGCGGCGGCATACTGCTCTCTGTAATCTACTTGAAGAGGCATGAAGTCTGTTCCGGGAACTGCATCTTTTGCGGCACAAACAGTGGCGAGGAGCACTGTGTTACCCATGCGGAGCACACATGATCCGTCGGTTTGCTTTGCCACTTTCCCGGTCTCAATGCTGATGGTTCTTCCATCAGGCAATGATACTGTTTTCGTAATTACGTTCATCTAATATAACATCTAATAAAATAAAATCGGACAAAGATAATTAAATAATGTTGAATGAACTACAAATCAGCCGTTTTATTATTATTTTTTATGAAAACAAATATATGTCTTTCTGCCATGTTGTATGGAGGTTCTGGTCTTGCGTTTGCAGAAGGTGTGATCAGTTTATCTTTTCTCTGCTATCTTGTGTGCTTTTCCATGCTGTGCTTCCTTGCGCTTATATGATAGGAAAATTGTTGCATTTTTACATTATTTTCGTTAAAATCGCGCCATTGTGAATACAATATTTGCATATTTTGCCTATCTTTGCATTTCTCCCGCTTCGGTTATGCAGGTTGCTAGAACGTGGGGCGGGCATTGTTTCTTTTAAAAATTTAAACGTATGAGAAAACTTCTACTTTCGTCACTTGTGTTTATCAGTGCCTCACTGAATGCACAGACAAGTTTTAAAAACGGTTTGCTCACCTACACGGTGACAGGTGCTCAAACAGTTGAAGTGTCCGGTGCCGACAGCAAGGATGAGTCGGACGCACCTGTTTATGATTATGTGGTACCCGAAACTGTTGAGAACGAGGGCGTCACATATAATGTCACAGCCATTGGCGAAGACGCTTTCTATTGGAGCGACCTCAAGTCGATCACTCTTCCGGAAAGCATTGAATCTATCAAAAGCGCGGCTTTCAAGTCTACAACAAATCTTACTTCCATAACACTTCCTTCCAACCTGAAGTATATCGGCGACTATGCTTTCAACTCTTCTGGACTGACAAGCATAACAATTCCCGCTTCAGTTGAGGAGATTGGTTCCAGCGCTTTCTTTACCTGCAACTCACTCGCTTCAGTGGAGTTGGGTAGTGGTCTGAAGACCATCGGTTCTTCGGCGTTCTACAAATGTCCGTTTACCACAATCGAACTTCCTGAAGGCATTAAGAACATTCCGACTGCGCTGTTCTACGGATGTGCCAATCTTACTTCGGTGAAGATGGCGGCTGATGTCGATTATATCGGCGACCGTGCGTTCCGCGAGTGTAGATCTCTCCCGTCAATAGACATTCCTTCAAGTGTTACATACATCGGTGAAGACGCGTTCCTCGGCTGCACCTCACTCACAACTCTGCAGCTTCCGGCATCGCTTGAGGACGTGGGCGTGAACTTTGCGGCCAACAGTGGCATCACATCTCTCACCGTTGAGGAAGGCAACAAGAACTTCGTGGCAGAAGGAGGAGTTGTTTACAGTGCCGACAAGAAAGTGCTTTACGCCGCACCAACCAAAGGCCTCTACGAACTCACCCTGCCTGCCGCATGTATCGGAATTTATGGCGGAGCCTTCTCTGGCAGCGAGATAAAGAGCGTCACACTTCCCGAAGGATTCCTTGCAGTGGACGGTTTCGCTTTCTGCGAGTCTGCACTTGAGAGCATCAATCTGCCGTCATCAATCGTTATGATAGGCGAACAGGCTTTCGCGGCTACAAAGCTCACAGAGGTTACACTGCCCGATCGCACAGAGGAACTCTACAGTGCCGCTTTTGCAGGATGCGACAAACTCACCACAGTCACCATTCCTTCCGGTCTCAAATTCATGTATAACCGTGCATTCCTCGGCTGTACAGCCCTGAAGACCCTCAACTGTCTTGGAGCTACTGCGCCCGAACTCGAAGAGATATATGAGGAATACGAGAGCCAGTTCTACGGCGTATCAGGTGCTACACTCTACGTTCCGAAAGGCTGCACCGCATCTTATCGTGACGCCGGTTATGCTTCATACTTCACAATAGAAGAGACAGAGAACGGTGTATTCACACATGTTTCCACAACTCCTGCCGAAGGAGCTACGGTAGAACCGGGCTGGATGCCGATGTCATTCGAGGTTGAATTTGCCGAGCCTGTCACAGTTGTAAACGCCACACCTGCCGCAAGTCTTCTTGACGGACCGCTGGCCGGAGGTTCTGAGATTCTGCCGGACAATGGATGGAACGCCACAGTGAGCGACAAAAACAACAACACACTCGTGCTTTGGGGCTCTGACTACGACGGATTCACATGTTCGTTCAAGGCCGAGAAAGGCAAGGAATACACAGTTGTCATTCCTGCCGGAATCGTAAAGAACGCCGCTGGTGACCTCAACGAGCAGATTGTTATCAAGTTCAACTGCGACGAGTCTACAGGCGTTGGAAACGTAGATGCTTCTGAAAATGTAAAGGTTACAGCACGCTACAACATCAACGGCCAGAAACTGAACACAGCCGTTAAGGGTATCAACATAGAGAAGATGTCAGACGGAACAGTACGCAAGGTGCTTGTAAAATAACATGCTTATGTTCTGATCGCATGGTTTTCCGCCTGCGTAAGACGGCATAATTCCAAAGGGAGACAGACGTTCCGGAATACAGTTTCCGGCGCCTGTCTCCCTTTTTCTGTATATACGTTTTTTGTTAATTGTGTTAAAACCGCACCAGCAGCGCAACAACGTCAGCATATAATGACTATATTTACGGCATGTTGGGTCCACGCATGCAGATGACATGAACTGTGTGGAAATGTAGTTCCTTAATAATAAGACTTATGAGAAAGTTTATGCAGTTGTCGCTTGCGCTTGTTAGTATCGCACTGAACGCGCAGACAAGTTTCAGAAGCGGTCAGTTTACCTATACAGTGACAAGTCCCCGAACGGTTGAAGTGTCGGTTGCCGACAACAAGGATGCGTCGGGTACGCCGGTCCATGATTATGTCATACCGGCCACGGTGAGGCACGAAGGCACCACATACCGTGTGACGTCGCTTGGCGAGGACCTTTTTTACCGCAAGGACCCAAGGACGGTCTCCATTCCAGAGAGCGTCGATTCGATAAAGACCGGAGCCTTTCTCTCTGCCGATAACCTTACCTCCATTGCTTTTCCTTCAGGGCTGAAGTATATCGGCGGTGCCTCTTTCAGCTCTTCCGGACTGAAGAGTATCGTCATACCTTCCTCTGTTGTTGAGATAGGTGAGAACGCGTTTTTCTCCTGCAAGTCTCTTTCTTCTGTCCAGCTTGGCAAGGGACTGAAGAAGATAGGCAGCGCGGCGTTCTTCGGCTGTGCACTGTCTTCTGTCGAGCTTCCCGAAGGCATTGACAGCATACCCGAGGCCCTCTTCCACTGTTGCGCCAGTCTCCGTTCGGTGAAGATGGGTTCCGGCGTCTCTTACATAGGCGACCTTGCATTCCGCGAGTGTTCCTCGCTCACGTCGATAGACCTTCCGTCCGGTGTCACCCATATAGGCAACGACGCCTTTCTCGGCTGCACATCGCTCACAAGTCTGCGGCTTCCGGCGTCGCTTGAGATTCTCGGCACATGCTTCGCTGCATGCAGTGGTATCACGAAGCTCACTGTGGAGAAAGGCAACAGCCACTTCGTCACGGACGGCGGAGCCGTGTATGATGCCGGCAGAAGAGTGCTTTATGCCGTGCCGTCAAAAGGACTTCAGAGCATCACCGTGCCGTCCGGATGTCTCAGAATATACCGCGGCGCGTTCTGGGACAGCGACATAAAGAGCGTGACATTGCCTGAAGGAATACAGAAGATTGACGATAAAGCCTTCCTCGGGTCGGCACTTGAGGACATCAATCTGCCGGCGTCCATAATATATATAGGCGAGAGGGCTTTCGCTCATACTAGGCTCACCGAGGTGACACTGCCCGAACAGATCGATAGGCTCAGCGACGCTGCCTTTGCGGAGTGCGCCGGACTTGCCACCGTCACCATGCCACAGGGACTCAGGTACATCTGTCACCGTGCGTTCATCGGGTGTCCTGCACTTAAAAGGATAAACTGCCCAAGCACTACGCCACCCGAATTTGAAAAGGAGGAATCAGAGCAACTGAAATCCTTTACCCTCGTCACGGGTGCCACGCTCCGTGTCCCGAAGAACTGTTCGGCGTCTTATCGCGATGCAGGATACGCGGAGTTTTTCGACATAACGGAGATGTAGTAGGATGTATCTGTCAGGACAGTGAGGCCAATGGGTACGTTGAGGCTGTTCCTGCCTTTCCGGATTGACGGCTGTCTGAAGGGCGGAAGACGTAAGAATGTCTGTTTTGCGGCAAATAAGCATGGCCGCGGTGCGTTTCGATAAGAAATAATCATTAACTTTGTCCGACACAGATATTATACACGAAAAACAAAGTTTATGATTATGAGAAACCTTCAACGCCGGTCTGCCGCATTCTTCATGGCGGCCCTCATATTGCTTGCCGACCTTGTGCCGCTGCCGACTCTTGCAGCCCGTAGTACAGATACTGCCGCACGGAACATGGCCGACAGCCAGTGGCGCGGCCGTCGAGTGGCATTCCTCGGCGACTCCATCACCGACGCGCAACGCGTGGGCACCACCCGCTGCTACTGGGAATATCTGGCCGATATGCTCGGCATCGTGCCGCTGGTGTATGGCATCAACGGCCATCAGATGAGCGATCTTGCCGGTCAGGCACGCCGTCTGCTCGAGGAACGTGGCGACAGCGTGGATGCCATAATGATATTCGCAGGTACAAACGACTACAACTGTGGCGTGCCCGTGGGTGAATGGTATGAGACGGGCGAGCGCGAGACCGTTGTCGGCGGAGGCGGAAAGGCCGTGCGCAAATACCGTACGCCCGTTATGAGCGACGCCACGTTCAAGGGTCGCATCAACATACTGATGAATTTTCTCAAGACAAATTATCCCGACAAACAGATAATACTGCTCACGCCTATCCACCGTGCCTACGCATGTTTCGGACCGGACAACATACAGCCCGACGAGCGTTTCGCCAACAGCATAGGCGTGTTTTTCGACGAGTATGTCGAGGCTGTGAAGGAAGCCTCCGGCGTTTGGGCTGTGCCGGTGATAGATCTCAACAGCCTGAGCGGGCTCTATCCGCTCAACGATTCGCACGTACGCTATTTCAGCAATGGCAAGACCGACCGTCTGCATCCCAATGCCGCAGGCCACAAGCGTATGGCTCAGACCATTGCCCGTCAGATGTTGGCACTGCCGGCTGTGTTTGATTAATATACAGCGGCCGTGTCTGCATTTTGTTGTGGTAGCATTTCCGGCATCAGGAACAGCCGCGCGCATATTCCCGTGTGGATGTCATTTCGGGGAGAAAAATGCAAGATGATAATTGATTATCGTTAATCATATACAGGCCGAATGTTAAAATGCGATGCGTGAGAGTCGCGTTTTTTTGTCCGGTCTTTGTTTTTATGCGTAAAAACAGAGTTTTTTCATACTTCTCATAATGGGTTGATATTCAGATAGTTTTCTGCTTGCGATGTTTTCCTGATGCTTCTTCGGGCTTGCGAAACAGTCTTTATTGCATGCCGAAACAGGCCGTTTCGGAGCATGATACGGTCCATTTTGCGTGCCGAAATGAACTTTATGACGTGCCGGAATGGACCGTTTTGCAAGCCGGTGGTTGCCTGGCCGACTCTCTGTTGCGTCCCCGGTGTATGTCGGAAAGCCTTTTGGGGTTCTCCCGTGCAGTTTTTATGACGGCGTGAGATGAACTCTGGCGGGGATTTGTTTTAACTTAAAACTGTTAATTTTGTGCTGCATAAAAAGTGAAAGAATATTGCTTTTCCGTCTGCCATGGTGCCTGTATCTCACTATGATATTATATGAGGCAGGATAATGTCCGGCATTATAAAAAATGATAAAACATGCTTCTTTCATTTGCTTTTGCATCCACCTTTCACTATATTTGCATTCGCGTAACCGGCAGAGGCGTCCTTGCGCTGCCGCCTGTCGTTACAACCTGCACTACTGACATAAACCGAAAAACATGAAACACAGACTGATTATTCTTATTGCATTGCTCCTGAAGGGCTTTGTTTGTATGGCCGGCGATTTTGTTCCCGGCCGAGGTGTGAATATTGCCCACTGGCTTTCGCAGTGCTATTACAAGGACATCCCGAGAGAGAAGTTTGTCACTGCCGACGATTTCAAGGAGATAGCACGGCAGGGATTCGACCATGTGCGCCTGCCGCTCGACGAAAAGGAACTTTGGAATGCGGACGGTACACGTAATAAAGAGGTGTTCGGCATACTGCACGCCGGCATAAAGAGCGCGATAAAGAACGGTTTGAAGGTTGTCGTGGACCTGCACATTGTGCATGCACACGACTTTAATGCCGGAGCCGAGGGGCGTACCAACTCGTTGTGGGACAGTGAGGCGGATCAGGAACATCTGTGTCGTCTGTGGGAGGAACTGTCGGACGAACTGCACAAATACAGCAACGATGATGTGGCATACGAGATAATGAACGAACCGGTGGCCCCCGACCATGAGGCGTGGAACAGGCTGGTGGCAAAGGTGTACGACGTCATCAGGAGCCGTGAGAAGCACCGCCCGATAGTTGTGGGTTCCAACATGTGGCAGCAGACTGCTACGTTTGAGCATCTGCGTGTGCCGGAAGGCGACGACAACATTATCCTGAGCTTCCATTTCTATGAGCCTTATTTCTTCACACACTACAAAGCCGGATGGACCGAACATAAGGATTTTGGTGGAACGGTACACTATCCCGGAGAGATTGTCACCGCCGAGGAGCTGGCTGCCATGACCGGCCGCGACCGACAGCTGGCCGAGGGTTGGGTTACTGTGTGGGACCGTCAGCGTCTGAAGGATAATGTGATGAAGGCAAAGAAGAAGGCCGACGAACTGGGACTTGTGCTCTACTGCGGCGAGTTTGGAGTCTATAGCCGTGTGCCGGAGGCCGATGCCCTGCGATGGCTTGGCGACCTTACGGGTGTGCTCGACGAGCTTGGCATATCGTGGGCGTTGTGGAATTACAAGGACGGTGGCGGCTTCGGCCTGCGCAACATCAGGACAGGCGAGTGGAAGACGCGCTATGTCGACGCTCTGATGCACCGTTGAGGCCTTTATGACATGTCTGCGTCTGACGCGCACATATATAGATATGTATTGTCCGCTGACAATATCACGGCATGCGCCGGTTCCGTTTTCGGGGCCGGCGCTGCTGTTTCCATCGGTCTTGAATGGACATGCCCGGGCAGCCGGTATCGAATCAGTAAAACGGGTATTTATGTCCGTTAAGAAGGTATCGGGCCGTTGGAATAATAAGAATAAATTTGCAGCGTACAATAAAAACAGACTGATATTATGAACATAAAGACTGTAATGATGACGGCTGTGCTGGCTGTCGCGTCGGCGGCCGGTGCTCAGACAGCCGGTAAAAACAAGATTGATATGGAGAAACTGGAACTTACACAGGAGTGGGACAAGACGTTCCCGAAGAATGAAAAGGTTGTTCATGAGAAGGTGACGTTCTGCAACCGTTACGGTATAACGCTTGCGGCCGATCTGTATAAGCCTGTAGGAGCAGAGGGCAAACTGCCGGCCGTGGCGGTGAGTGGGCCGTTCGGTGCTGTGAAGGAGCAGGCGTCGGGACTCTATGCGCAGGAACTGGCCAGCCGTGGATTTCTCACCATTGCCTTCGATCCGTCGTTTACGGGTGAGAGCGGCGGCAGTCCGCGCTATGTGGCATCGCCAGACATCAACACCGAAGATTTCTGTGCGGCAGTCGATTTTCTGTCGGTGCGCAACGATGTCGATACAGCCCGCATCGGTATTCTTGGCATCTGCGGATGGGGCGGCATGGCTCTCAACGCGGCAGCGGTAGACACCCGCATAAAGGCTACGGTGGCTTCGACCATGTACGATATGAGTCGCGTGACGGCAAACGGATATTTCGATGCCGGCGACAACGCCGAAGCACGTCAGGCTTTGCGCCGTCAGCTCAGTGCCCAGCGCACCGAGGACTACCGCAACGGAACGTATGCGCGTGCCGGAGGAGTGGTGGATCCGCTGCCGGAGAATGCACCGCAGTTTGTGAAAGACTATTACGCATATTACAAGACGGAGCGCGGCTATCACAAACGGTCGCTCAACTCCAACGACGGATGGAACACAACGTCGTCGCTCTCGTTCCTCAACATGCCGCTGATGACATACATAGGCGAGATAGGCAGCGCTGTCATGATAGTGCACGGCGAGAAAGCGCACTCGCGCTATTTCGGTGAGGACGCCTTCAAACGTCTGAAGGGTGACAACAAGAAACTCGTGATAGTGCCGGGAGCCAACCATACCGACCTGTACGACAACATGGAGAAGATACCTTTTGACGGGATTGAGGAGTTCTATCGCACGTATCTTCGTTGATGCATACAGCCGTGTGGAAGTCTGTGCGGGTAGGCGATTGCTGCATGGCGGACTTGGATATATGGATGTTTTGCAGTGGAATGATATCTAAAACTATACAATATGAAGTATCTTATACAGTTTGTCGTCGCTCTTTCGATGGTGTGTCTGGCAGGCGGTTTCGCAGCCTGCTCGGAGGAGAACGGTGCGGCGGCCGGGACAGTTCAGCCACCGCCCGGTACTGACGGCGGAGGAGCAGATGAAGGAAACAGTGATAATGATGAAATAAACGATACTATTATGAACAACAGAATAAACATAACCGTGGGCGGCCGGACGTATGTTGCGACGCTGGCCGACAACGCTGCGGCACGGGCTTTTGCAGCCCTTATGCCACTTACAGTAAGTATGAACGATCTGAACGGCAACGAGAAATATCATTATCTTGAAACGTCGCTGCCGGTGGAAAGCAGCAGGCCGGGGACTATACATGCCGGTGACCTGATGCTTTATGGCAGTTCGTGCGTGGTGCTTTTCTATGAGACGTTTGCTTCCGGGTACAGTTATACGAGGCTGGGAAGGATAGACAACCCTGAAGGACTGGCCGGTGTGCTGGGCAGCGGAAGCGTGAATGTGACGTTCAGCAGGACGGACAGTGGAAAGTGACGGCCGGAGAGGAAGTGTTCCGGAGTGTTGCGGAAGAGATATAACAGGTTGATATATAAAAGCAAGACATCCTGCGCGTCGGGTGATGACGGCAGGATGTCTTGCTTTTATTTGTGTATATGACGTGAGGTGTCGTGCGTTTGGCAGACACGTTTGCGTCATTCTTTCTTCTCGGCTTTGGGTTGCAGTGTCGCCGCATATTCCTCGGGCGACTTCAGCAGACGTATGGCCTCCTTCAGCTGTTTGTCGTAGCGCAGGCTGTTCTCCAGGGCTCCGCGCTGGAAGTAGTAGGCCGTTATGATGTCGGAGGTGAGCATCTGTTTTATCTTCTGCTTGTTGTAGTCGAAGTCGAGGTCCTTTGCAATGTTGTGCTTCAGCTTTTTCTCCAGTGCCTCGAACTCCGGTTTAGCATCCTCGTAGTAGCCTTCGAACTTGGCAAGTTTCACAAGTTCTTCGAGACATTTCTCGCTCACGCGGTCGTAAGTGAAGTTGCTGTTTATGACACGCTGCTTGAATTCCTCATAGTCGGCGTCGCTTATCTCGAACTCTGAGGCCGGAGCTATCGTAGGATGGTTCTTGATGTAATCCACCACATAGTTGAACATGAGGTCTGTGGTGTCCACGCGCTGCAGATAGTATGCTATGTTGGGCAGCGAGTCCGGCTCAATCTTGATGTCCGGTTCGATGCCTCCGCCGTCGTGCACTATGCGTCCGTTACGTGTGCGGAACTCTCGTGTGAGCGAGTCGGGCACGTGCTCGGTGTATCCGCCCTGCGAGTGTTTGTAGTTGATTGCCTGTATGCAGCGTCCGCTCGGGGTGAAATATTTGGCAGTGGTGAGTTTCAGATTGCCGTTGTATGGCAGCTGTACGTTTGGCACCTGTACTAGTCCCTTGCCGTAGGTGCGTGTTCCCATTATCACGGCGCGGTCGAGATCCTGGAATGCTCCGCTGGTTATCTCGCTGGCACTTGCAGTTATCTCATTCACAAGCACTACGATAGGCATCACCGTGTCGATGGGTTCGACGGTAGTCTTGTAGTTCTGGTTGGAACGCTGCATCTTGCCCTTCATCGACAGCAGGTCGGTGTTCTTTGGGATGAAGATGTTGAGAATGGCCAGCGCTTCCTGCACAGAGCCTCCGCCGTTGTTGCGCAGGTCGATCACCAGACCCTTGGCTCCTTGCTTCTTCAGATCGATGAAGGCGCGGCGGAAATCCTTTGAGCAGTTCTCGCCGACGTACGAGTCGAGGTCGATGTAGCCTATGTCGCCGTCCTGCATGCCGTAATATGGCAGGTCGGGCATCTGTATGGCCTTGCGCTGTATTTTGAATGTCATGTCCTTGCCGGTTGACGGACGGTGTATCTTCAGCTCGAGTGTGGTGCCCGCATCGCCGCGCAGATGCTCGCTGACGTATGCGTTTGTCTTGTCGGTCATGTCCTCACCGTCGATGCTAAGTATGATGTCGCCTTTCTTCAGACCCACTTCTGCGGCAGGCATGTTCTCGTAAGGTTCGTTTATTACGACGCGTTTGCGCGTGAAGTTATAGCTTATTATCGAACCTATGCCGGCATATTTGCCCGTGAGCATCTGCTTGAACTCAGCCGATTTGTCCTCCGGATAATATTCCGTGTAAGGGTCGAGGCTGCGCAGCATGGCCTTTATGCCGTTGCCGATGACCTCGTCGGCGTTGAGCGTATCGACGTACATGAGGTCAAGATTTTTGTATATGGCATTGAATACGTCCAGATTTTTGGCCACCTTGAAGTTGTGGTCGTCGTTTTTCTGTGCAAGAACCGTCGCGGCGCCAAGCAGCATCACGCAGAACAATATGGTTTTTCTCATAATCGGCTTTTATATTAATATAATGTGGTAAGTCTTTATAAAGCGTTGCAAAGGTAATGTAAGTTGCGGGCAGTACAAAATAAAAAGTATTTATTTTTCATAATGCGACGTGGCGGAAAGCCGGATTTTGTGTGTCGGAACGGTGGCGGAATGCGAAAAACGGAGTATGTTTGTCATATCGATATTATATATTTTGCATCATAAAAATGTCCGGATGAGTCCTGAAAATGCTGTTTTTATGCCCGAAAAGGCCGATAAACACGTTTTTTTGAAATAAATTTGAAATTTTTCGCGAAAATGTTTGGTGGTATGAAATAAACGCTGTACCTTTGCATCGCAATTAAGACAAATGCTTCAATAGCTCAGTTGGTTAGAGCACCTGACTGTTAATCAGGGGGTCGTTGGTTCAAGCCCATCTTGAAGCGCACTAAAGGAACTGCATCAAGCGGTTCCTTTTTTGTTTATATATATTCCGTAAACATGATGGTTTGCGGTTCTCGTATCATTGTCATACCCGGCTTTATGTGGAAAGGCAGCGCATTGCTTATGTCGCGATATGAATGATATGGTAGAGCGTCCGCGGTGCTTTATCTTTTTGTTTGAATAAAAAATCCGGCCTCGTCCGATAAGTATTGGGAGAATGAAAGTTGCGCACAAATTCCGGAAAATCAGAAAAAGAGGAGTCTGAATATCATGAACATTTTGCTCTGTTTAATATTTCCGCATGATATGCGTATGCTTTTCGTGTTTCTCCTTACGGCCGATATCCGTGTTTTCATTGGAAACTCGGACGACGTACTTACAGTTTTTCTTGACTTTTTTTTGACAAAATATTTTCGCAAAAGAGGTGTGAAGAAATGTTAAGTACGGCATCCCGAAGGCCCGTCCGGGCTTTACTGCCATACCGTATATACCGCAGCGCAGTGCCGTATAGTCTGTCTTTCACTCCGATTAAGCCTGTTTCAGCTTCCGGTTACGTCTGTTTCAGGGCGTGACATTAAGTATTTCAGCCTCTGATATGTACTTAATCGCATGCTGAAATGGTGCTTATTGCAGCACGGGAAAATGGTTACTGAGTGTAATTGCTTGACATTCAGTGTTTTGTGATAATCTCTTATAATTCGCGAATTTGCGTCCGACTGAGAGTCTGTCCGCAAATATTTGTTTATTTTTAGGGGTAGAACAGAAAACTCGGACGAAAAAATCGAAGGATACTGAAAAACAGTAAGTGCCCCATATTGTTTTGTGTAACCATAGGAAACATTTTCGTGGAGTTGGTGTTATGTATTTATTCGCCCGTCAGCATGATTATTCGGTTCTGTGACCGGAGGTTTCCTGATTGGCGGCATGAGCTCCGCAACTGCGTGTCTTATAGTGAATTAATTTGCAAAGCTTTTGCAGAAAAGACGTAAAATATTTGTGCACATGCGGAATAATTCGTAAATTTGCAGCATTCAGAGGAATGAGGGGCTCCGATACAGAGCTCCTCATTTTATTTAATCAATGATATATGATAGACAAAAACGTCGTAAAAGGTATTGTAGAACAGTGGCTGGAGGACAAGGACTATTTTCTTGTCGATGTTGAAGTCAGCCCGGATGATAAAATCGTGGTGGAAATAGACCATGCCGACGGTGTGTGGATCGAAGACTGCGTGGAGCTGAGCCGTTTCATAGAAGACCATCTCAGCCGCGACGAGGAAGATTATGAACTTGAGGTAGGATCTGCCGGACTGGGCCAGCCGTTCAAGGTGCCGCAGCAGTATGCGTGCTTTGTCGGCAAGGAAGTCGAGGTACTCGACGGCGACGGACGCAAGGTCAAGGGCGTGCTGAAAAGCGTCGATGGCAACACGTTCGTTGTGAGTGTGGCCGAGAAAGTGAAGGTCGAGGGCAAGAAGCGTCCGCAGATTGTCGAGGTTGACCACACGTACGAAATGGACAAAGTGAAATATACAAAATACTTAATAAACTTCAAATAAAGCTATGGCAGCAATGAAAAAAGAAACGGTCGTGAGCATGTTCGACTCTTTCAAGGAATTCAAGGAGACGAAAAACATTGATCGTACAACGTTGGTGAGCGTGCTTGAGGAGAGTTTCCGCAACGTTCTTGCCAAGATATTCGGCAGCGACGAGAACTTCGACGTCATTGTCAATCCTGACAAGGGCGACTTCGAGATATACCGCAATCGCGTGGTTGTGGCCGACGGCGAGGTGGAGGACGACAACAAACAGATATCTCTGACCGAGGCAAGAAAGATTGAGCCCGACTACGAAGTGGGTGAGGATGTTTCGGAACGCGTCGATTTCACAAAGTTCGGACGCCGTGCCATCCTCAATCTGCGCCAGACTCTGGCTTCCAAGATACTCGAACTGGAGCACGATTCGCTTTATAATAAATATAAGGACCGCGTGGGACAGATCATCGCCGGTGAGGTTTACCAGGTGTGGAAGCGCGAGGTGCTTGTGGTGGACGATGAGAACAACGAGCTCATACTGCCCAAGATGGAGCAGATTCCGAGCGACACATATCATAAGGGTGAGACTATCAGAGCAGTCATCCACCGTGTGGACAACGAGAACAACAACCCGAAGATCATCCTTTCGCGTACAAGCCCCGTTTTCCTCCAGCGTCTGCTCGAGGCTGAGGTGCCTGAGATTGCCGACGGATTGATATCTATCAGAAAGATTGCGCGCATGCCGGGAGAGAGAGCTAAGATTGCTGTTGAAAGCTACGACGAGCGCATTGACCCGGTAGGAGCCTGCGTCGGAGTGAAAGGAAGCCGTGTGCACGGCATCGTGCGCGAACTGTGTAACGAGAACATCGACGTCATCAACTATACCGCCAACACCAAACTCTTCATCCAGCGTGCGCTCAGCCCGGCAAAGGTTTCGAGTATCAACATCGATGAGGAGAACCACAAGGCAGAGGTGTTCCTCAAACCTGAGGAAGTGAGCCTGGCCATCGGACGTGGCGGACTCAACATCAAGCTTGCTTCGATGCTTACCGAATACACCATCGATGTGTTCAGAGAGATCGACGACAACGAGGCCGACGAGGATATCTATCTCGACGAATTCTCCGACGAAATAGACCAGTGGGTGATCGACGCCATCCGTTCTATCGGACTCGACACTGCGAAGGCCGTACTCAATGCGCCGCGTGAGATGCTTGTCGAGAAGGCCGACCTTGAGGAAGAGACCGTTGACAACGTGCTCAGAATTCTCAAGGCAGAATTTGAAGGATAGTGAGGCAGAGCGTGGTCCGCAAATGATGCGGGCTGCGCCTTGCAGTTATAAATCAGCTGATTAGTTATACGGATTTTAGAAGAAAGAATAGAGAAATGCATCGGTCGCGTCTGTTTGGCAAATACTTCGCGGCGTGTGCATCATGAAAAAATAAAATATGAGCATCAGGTTAAATAAAGCATTACGTGAATTGAATATCGGACTCCAGACGGCAGTGGAGTTCCTTGAAAAGAGAAGTGAACTGGGCGAAGTGAAGCCGGAACCGAGCTTTAAGCTCAACGACGAGCAGTATCAGGCCCTTATGCATGAGTTCCAGCAGGACAAGGAAGTAAGAACGCAGGCCGAAAAACTTCTGCTGAAGAAGCCGAAGGAGAAGAAGCGTGCGCAGGAACCGAAGGAACAGCGTGCGGAAAAACTTCTCACTGCTGCTAAACAGCAGCAATACAAGCCATTGGGCAAGATAGATCTCGACAGCATCAACAGACCGGCTGCCGCGAAGAACAGTTCTGCGCCTGATGCGGAAAAGGCTAAGGAACCCCAGGCTGTTGCCGTCAGTCAGGTGAAACCCGTTGAAGAGAAAGAACCTAAAGTAACAGAAACCATTGATGCTCCGGCAGCAGAAACAAAACCGGCTGCCGTCGATGCACCCGTTGAAGAAAGTGAAAAAAATAATACCGACAACGTGATTGAAGAAGCAAAACCGGAAAAGAATGTCGTGAAGGCAGAACCGGAAGTGGTGAAGACTGAGCCTGAGAAGAAGGAGGATGCTGAAAAACAGCATGCCGAAGAGGGCGCCAAGGCCACTACCACCATCTTTACGACCAAGAGTGAGAAGAAAATCCTGAATGCTCCTAAGGTGAATGTGCTCGGACGTATTGACCTCGACTCGCTCAATCAGAGCACACGTCCGAAGAAAAAGACAAAAGAGGAGAAACGCAAGGAGCGTGAGGAGAAAGTGATGCAGCAGCGTGGCGAGAAGAAGAAACGCGAGCGCATCAACAAGGTGAGAGTGGACATCAACGCCGCATCTCAGCAGGACATGCAGCGCGCTGCCGACAACAAGGCCGGCGCCGGAAAGAAAAAGAAGAACAAGAACCGTAATCATAAGCCCATCGAGGTGAATGAGGAGGACGTTGCACGCCAGGTTAAAGAGACGCTTGCAAGACTTACCAACAAGCAGAACCAGAACAAGAAAGGCGCCAAGTACCGTAAGGAGAAGCGTGAGGCAGTGCAGGAGAAGCTCAACGAGGAGCGTCTCGAGGAGCGCAAGGAGAGCAAGGTGCTCAAGCTGACCGAGTATGTCACCGTGAGCGAACTTGCCAACATGATGAACATCTCCGTCAACCAGGTCATCGGAACTCTTATGAGTGTCGGCATCATGGTGTCGATCAACCAGCGTCTGGATGCAGAGACCATCAACCTCGTGGCTGAGGAATTCGGATTCAAGACCGAATATGTGAGTGCCGAAGTGCAGGAAGCCATCACCGAGACTGAGGATGACGAGAACGACCTTGTGCCGCGTGCACCGATCGTTACAGTCATGGGTCACGTCGATCATGGTAAGACTTCGTTGCTCGACTACATACGCAAGACAAACGTTATCGCCGGTGAGGCGGGCGGTATCACACAGCACATCGGTGCCTATAACGTGAAACTGGAGGACGGACGACGCATAACCTTCCTCGATACTCCGGGACATGAGGCCTTCACAGCCATGCGTGCACGTGGTACACAGGTAACCGATATCGCCATCATCATCATCGCTGCGGACGACAGTGTGATGCCTACAACCAAAGAGGCCATTGCTCATGCACAGGCAGCCAACGTGCCGATGGTGTTTGCCATAAACAAGATTGATAAACCGGGAGCCAATCCCGACAAGATACGTGAGGACCTCGCCAACATGAATCTGCTTGTAGAGGAGTGGGGTGGAAAGTACCAGTGTCAGGAGATAAGCGCAAAGAAAGGTATCGGTGTGAAGGAGTTGCTCGAGAAGGTGCTGCTCGAAGCCGAGATGCTCGACCTCAAGGCAAATCCTGCGCGCAAGGCTACGGGTTCCATCATCGAGTCTTCACTCGACAAGGGCCGCGGCTATGTGTCAACCGTACTCGTGTCCAACGGTACGCTGAAAGTGGGCGACAATGTCATCGCAGGAACCAATTACGGCCGTATCAGAGCCATGTTCAACGAGCGTAACAGCCGTATAGAGAGTGCAGGACCGGCTGAACCGGCAATCATTCTCGGTCTGAACGGTGCGCCGACAGCCGGTGATACATTCCACGTTCTGGAGACTGAGCAGGAAGCTCGCGACATTGCCAACAAGCGTCTGCAGCTCCAGCGCGAGCAGGGACTTCGTACACAGAAGCGTCTTACGCTCTCCGATATCAGCCACCGCATCGCCCTTGGTTCTTTCAAAGAGCTCAACATCATTGTCAAGGGAGACACCGACGGAAGTATCGAAGCGCTCAGCGATTCGTTCATCAAGCTCTCTACAGAGAAGATCAAGGTGGATGTTATCTACAAGGCAGTGGGTCAGATCTCCGAAAGTGATGTCACACTGGCCGATGCTTCTGACGCCATCATCGTCGGCTTCCAGGTTCGTCCGTCAGCAGCAGCACGCAAACAGGCCGAGCAGGACGGTGTTGAAATCAACACATATTCTGTCATCTACGATGCCATCGACGACGTTAAGTCAGCCATGGAGGGTATGCTCGACAAGGTGAAGAAGGAAGTTGTGACCGGTCAGGTGGAAGTACGCGAGGTTTACAAGATATCAAAGGTCGGAACTGTTGCCGGTGCTTACGTCACAGAAGGAAAGGTTCACCGTACCGACCGCGCACGTGTCGTTCGCGACGGAATTGTGGTTCATACCGCAGATATCAATGCTCTGAAGCGTTACAAGGACGACGTTAAGGAAGTTGCAACCAACTTCGAGTGCGGTATCAGCCTTGTCAACTTCAATGATATTCAGGTTGGTGATATTCTCGAGACATTCACAGAGATTGAAGTACAGCAGAAACTCTGATCGGGAGTTCTGCACAAAGCAGACCGGAATTCATAGAATAACATCATACTTACACCGGGAAAGTGTCTTTAAAGGATGCTTTCCCGGTGTTTTTTATGCCTAAAAACCTGAAAAATATCCATTTCATCGGCTATCGTACCGGAGTATCCTGATTTTATATCACCACCGGATAACCTTCTTTTAATAGTGCGGCAATTATGGGAAATACAGTTTCTTGTTTCGCATGGAGGGCTGTGTGTAACACATATTACGCGGTTTCGCTGCAACATACGCCATTTTTTCATTATATTTGTAGAACGTAAGATGCAGTCCGTCCCGGCTGTTATACAAAACAGTATGTGCATTCCTGCTGCCATTGCATCAGCTTTTCCTCGTATCTGCAATGCGTAGTTGTCTGCCATAAGTGCTGGTCCGGTGTTGCAGGACAGATGTCTGCCGTACGCCATATGAGTAAAGTCTCTGTAATGTATGAACAATCGAGTATAATGTAAAAAAGATATTGGCTTATGAAAGGATTCTTTTCAAAACTTCTTGCACTTGTCGGATTCGGTGAGAAGGAAAACGAACTGTCGGTCGTTGATAATTCTACGGTGAAATCGCTCGATTTGAACCGTTTTAAGGGAATGTGGTTTGAGATTGCCCGTTACGACCATTTGTTCGAACGCGACATGACTCATGTCACGGCAACCTACACACTCAAGCCAGACGGAACCATCGACGTGCTCAACGACGGATACCGCAAAGGCATGCACAAAAGCATCAAGGGAAAGGCAAAAATGCCCGATTCCACCGAACCGGGCAAGCTGAAGGTATCGTTCTTTCTGTGGTTCTATGCCGACTATTATGTGTTCGACATCGCGCCTGACTACAGCTATGTGGTCATAGGAAGCAGTTCGCCCGACTATCTCTGGATAATGAGCCGCACGAGCAGTCTGCCCGATGAGACTATGCAGAAAATACTTTCAGATCTCCGTAGCCGTGGTTACGACACGTCGCGTCTCATTAACGTCAAGCAGGTTTAGCTCATGCATACGGCCGGAATGTTCCTCCTGTGGTTCTCGCGTGCTTCTTTTGTTATGCGCGTGTGCTTTATGTCTGTCTTTTTTCTTGTGTTCACGGTTTCGGCAAAGGCCGGCAACCTGCCGGTGATATATATCGACACGCCTGACTCTTCGACCATAACATCGCGTGATGTATGGACAAAAGACTGTCTTGTAAGGATAGTTCTGCCCGATGGAACCGTGGATTTTTGCTCACAGAACGTCGATATCAAGGGGCGTGGACATTCCACGTTTGCCAAACCGAAGAAACCGTATGCAATAAAGCTCGACGGCCGTCACTCTATTCTCGGCATGGCTCCCGGCAAGCGTTGGGCTCTGCTTGCCAATTTCATGGACCACAGTCTGCTGCGCAATATGCTCGCCCTCGAGGTGGCGCGCCGTACGTCGCTGGCCTGGACTCCCGACTGCCGGCCTGTCGATGTGGTGGTTAACGGCCGGCCACAGGGATGCTATCTGCTTTGCGAGCAGGTGAGAGTTGCGCGCAACCGCGTTGAAATCGACGAAAACCGCGGTTTCCTTTTCGAACTAGATAGCTACGATGACGGCGATCCACGTTTCGTTACTGCATGCCGCCGACTGCCGGTCAACATCAAATCGCCCGACCCTCTGACTGAAGAAATGAAGGAAAAGGTGCGCCTTATGTTCGATGAAATCGAGCAAAAGCTCTATTCTCCACATCCGGATATGCGCGAAATATACGATAAATATATCGATGCCGAATCGTTCGCTGACTGGTGGCTGGTGCACGAGATAGCACAGAATGCCGAACCGAACGGACCGCGCAGCTGCTACATGTATTGCGATGAAGGCGGCAGGCTGACTGCCGGGCCGGTTTGGGATTTCGATCTTGCTTTCATCACCGTGGGAGTGGACGCCGGAGGCGACTTGCGTCCGGCGCGTCTCAACCGTAAAGACGTGCGACTGCTCACCACCGACAGTCTTTACAACCGCAACGCGTTGTGGTACAACCGTCTGCTGTCTGATCCTGATTTTGTTGCCATTGTGAAGCGTCGCTGGCAGGAACTGAAGTTACAAATCCCCGATGTAATCGCCCGTTTTGACAGTTGGCGCACTATGATTGAGCCTTCCGCCATTGCCGACGAGCACATGTGGGCGGCGCACGATCCCGCCCGTTTCGACACGTTCATAACCTTCCGCTCATCTTCTGAAAACCTCAGACGGACATTTCTTGAGCGCGTCAGCCGTATGGATAGTCTGATAGAATCGCTCTGACTGTGCAACACTGAGGCCGGGGATCGTGCTGCGCCCAACGTCGACAGGAGTAAGACTGAAGCTGTAACCGTAGCTTTTAATAGTTCAGGGATCGGGTTACCAAACGGTTGCCTTATGTTCTGATATCCCGTTGAAATCGTTTGTTTTTGCATAAATATACAAATTCAAAAGTAAAAAATTTTGACAAAAATTTTTCGCGAAATAGAAATTTGAGAACACTCTGAGGCTTGCAAAATGGTGCTTTCTGCATCGCCGCGTCGTCGCGGAATTTTGTCGGCGCAGCTCAATTTTCGAAGGTGGTTTGCGAAAATGCCTTTATGACGGTGCGAAACAGTCTGTTCCACACCACAAAACAGACTGTATTGGGGCGTGATATGGGCCGTTTTGCATGCCGGAATGGCCTCTTTTGCATTGCATTCCGGATGTTGTTGTTTTGTAGTTTTGTTTAATATGTTGTGTGACAACGCGTTACGTAACCCTCTCAAAACTCGCGAATTTGCGACCGGACGGACGCCTGCTCGCAAATATTCGATTCTCGTGAAGATATCGATGTATAAATATTCATTCATGTTTCTTATTCCTGCATATTTATGCAGTTTCTCTTTTGAAGTTCCTGTCCGCCTTCATTGACGTCCGTGTAAAAGTCGGTGCGCATGGTGTCTTTTTCCTGTGACGTGTCAGGCGAGCCGTCAACACATTGATTTTTATTGAAATACTTATGTACAGTATTTATTTTTTATTATCTTTGCACGATATAAACAAATGCCGGAAGGGAAGGTTTCCGCGACCGGCCGTGTGAAAAGATGGATAGCAAAAACAACAATCAGAATGAATTTGTGCGCAAGGTGGCCGAGCAGAAATATGCTTTCGGCTTCACCACTGACGTACATACGGATATAATAGACAAAGGACTTAACGAGGACGTGGTGCGTCTCATTTCGCAGAAGAAGGGCGAACCAGATTGGATGCTCGACTTCCGCCTCAAGGCATTTGAGTTCTGGAAGACGCAGAAGCAGCCGTCGTGGGGACATCTCCATCTGCCGGAGATAGACTATCAGGCCATTTCCTATTATGCCGACCCGATGGCAAAGAAGAAGGACGACGGCAAGAAGGAGATAGACCCGGAGCTGATGAAGACGTTCGACAAGCTGGGTATTCCGCTCGAGGAGCGTCTGGCACTGAGCGGAGTGGCTGTGGATGCCATCATGGACTCGGTGTCGGTGAAGACCACGTTCAAGGAGAAACTGGCCGAGAAGGGCATCATATTCTGCTCGATAGGCGACGCCATAAAGAATCATCCCGACCTCGTTCGCGAGTATCTTGGTTCTGTCGTGCCCTATCGCGACAACTTCTTCGCAGCGCTCAACAGCGCTGTGTTCAGCGACGGATCGTTCGTATATATCCCCAAAGGCGTGCGCTGTCCGATGGAGTTGAGCTCATATTTCCGCATCAACGCCCGCAATACGGGTCAGTTTGAACGCACACTGATAGTGGCCGACGACTCATCCTACGTGTCGTATCTCGAAGGATGCACCGCCCCGATGCGCGACGAGAACCAGCTGCACGCCGCAATTGTGGAGATAGTGGTGAAGGACAACGCCGAGGTGAAATACTCAACCGTACAGAACTGGTATCCGGGCGACGAGAACGGACGCGGCGGTGTGTACAACCTTGTGACCAAACGCGGCGACCTGCGCGGCGTAAACTCCAAACTGTCGTGGACACAGGTGGAGACCGGTTCGGCCATAACGTGGAAGTATCCGTCGTGCGTACTGCGCGGCGACAACTCGCAGGCCGAGTTCTACAGTGTGGCTGTTACGAACCATTATCAGCAGGCCGACACCGGCACAAAGATGATACACATGGGCAAGAACACCCGCAGCACAATCATAAGCAAGGGCATCAGCGCCGGACACAGCCAGAACTCTTACCGCGGACTGGTGAGAGCCACGGCCGGAGCCGACAATGCTCGCAACTACAGCTCGTGCGACAGTCTGCTGCTCGGAAGCGAGTGCGGCGCGCATACATTCCCTTATATGGACATACACAACGACACGGCGGTGGTGGAACACGAGGCCACGACGAGCAAGATAAGCGAGGACCAGCTGTTCTACTGCAACCAGCGAGGCATCTCTACCGAGCATGCCATCGGACTGATAGTGAACGGCTACGCCAAGGAAGTGCTCAATAAGCTGCCTATGGAGTTCGCCGTAGAGGCTCAGAAGCTGCTCAGCGTATCGCTTGAGGGCACCGTGGGCTGATACATATTTTCTATATTACCGTAAAACGATTTTCAATATGAGAATAACAGGTGCTGCTGTTTTGATACTCGTTATGTGTATGGTTGCCTCCGACATGAGGGCGCAGGACGATGTCACAAGACGTTGGGCCTTCGATATAAGGATAAGTCCGGTGAAGCCGGTCGTATCGCTCAACGAGACGCCATCAAAGCAATATGACCCGATAAGATCGGGTGGAGGACCGAATTTCTCGGCACATCTCGAATATTTCATACCGCATACAGGTTTCTCGCTTGTGGGCGGTTATGATCAGGAGACGATGGATTTCTTTGCGGGTGACGTGTCCGCGGAGTTATCGCAGATAATGTTCGGTGGCAGATGGTATTTCCTTTCGCCCAGCAGTCCGCTGCAACCATACCTCGGAGCAGGCACCTATTGGAATGTGGCAGGACGTAAGTCGTCGGGAACAATGAGTATGTCCGGCTCGCAAAACTATGAGCGGAACTATCGCGTCAGCTGTCCGTTGTTGAGCGTGGCGCCATCTGTCGGGCTCGATGTCTATTTCTTCTCGTGTCTGGCTGTGGAACTTGACTACGGTTTCCGTTTCGCTATTGACGGCCGTACTACGACAGAGACAAAATACAACGGTGACGGACAGACCTATGCCGTGCGCTCCCCGATGCACCGCCACGCCTTTTCGGCTGGACTGAAAGCTTCGTTCCCGTTCCGCTTCACGGGCAGCGATTTCAGTGGTTTGCTCGATTCCATATTGGGGATAGAGCGTAGCGGAGGCAGCAAAAAGGTAAAATTAAATTTGGATAATTATTAAACACTTACGTCAGAAATACAAACAGTTATGTTAGAGATAAAAGACTTGCATGCCAAAATAGGCGATAAAGAAATATTGAAAGGTATCAACCTTACGATAAAGGACGGCGAAACACACGCCATAATGGGCCCAAACGGTTCGGGAAAATCTACTCTCAGCGCGGTACTTACGGGCAATCCGCTCTATGAGGTGACCGCCGGCACGGCCTTCTTCAACGGCAAGAACCTGCTGGAGATGAAGCCGGAGGAGCGCGCCAACGAAGGAATATTCCTTTCGTTCCAGTATCCTGTGGAAATACCGGGCGTGTCGATGACCAACTTCCTGAAGACCGCCGTCAACGAGAAACGCAAGTATCAGGGGCTGCCGGAGCTGAAGACTGCCGACTTCCTGAAGCTCATGAACGAGAAACGCAAGATTGTTGAACTCGACAGCAAATTCACACGCCGTTCGGTGAATGAAGGATTCAGCGGCGGAGAAAAGAAGCGCAACGAGATATTCCAGATGGCAATGCTTGAACCGAAGCTCGCCATTCTCGACGAGACTGACTCGGGTCTGGATGTCGATGCGCTGCGCATCGTAGCCGAAGGTGTAAACAAACTGAAGACACCGGAGTCGAGTACAATCGTCATAACCCACTATGAGCGTCTGCTCGATATTATCAAACCCGATGTGGTTCACGTGCTCTATAAGGGTCGCATAGTCAAGACCGCCGGACCGGAACTGTCTAAGGAAATTGAGGAAAGAGGCTACGACTGGATCAAGGCTGAAATCGGAGAGGAGTGATTATGGGAAGTGAGAAACAGTATATAGACCTTTACAATTCGGGACGCGACGCGTTGTTCGGCCATAGTGCCGCAGCTCTCAACGCTGTGCGCGATAAGGCCTTCGACGACTTCTGCCGTCTCGGATTTCCCACACGTAAGGTGGAGAAATACAAATACACCGACATCAGCGAGATATTCAGTCCTGACTACGGTCTCAATCTCAATCGTCTGGACATTCCTGTGAATCCTTACGACGCTTTCCGCTGCGACGTTCCGAACCTCAGCACGTCGCTCTATTTTGTGGTGAACGACGCTTTTTACAGCCGTCTGCTGCCCAAGTCTTCGCTTCCCGAAGGCGTGTATGTGGGCTCACTTAACGCTTATGCCGCTGAAAATCCAGATTTCATCGCCAGATATTATGCCCGCATTGCCCGCACTGATGCCGATGCCGTGACAGCACTCAACACCATGTTGGCCCAGGACGGACTGCTCGTCCACGTGCCGCGCAACGTGAAGGTGGAGCGCGCCATACAGGTGATAAACATTCTTCGCGCCGATGTCGATCTGATGGTCAACCGCCGTGTGCTCATCGTTCTTGACGAAGGAGCAGAGGCCAAACTGCTTTTCTGCGACCATACTGCCGACGAACGCCGGTTCCTCGCCACTCAGGTGACGGAGGCTTATGTCGGAGCCAATGCGTCGCTCGAGCTTTATTGCATGGAGGAGACACACCATCTGAACAATCGTGTGAGCAATGTCTATATCGATCAGCAGGCAGACAGCCGTGTGAGCCACAACGTCATAACCCTGCACAACGGTGTGACGCGCAACTGTTTGGAGCTTGCTCTTCGCGGTCAGGGCGCTGAATGCAACGTCAACGGATTCGTCATCGCCGACAAGAACCAGCATATCGACAACAACACTCTCATCGATCATCAGGCGTCGCATTGCACGAGTCATGAGCTCTACAAGTATGTGCTCGACGGCCATTCCACCGGTGCTTTCGCCGGAAAGGTGCTTGTTCGTGAGGGTGCTCAGAAGACAGTGTCCGACGAAGTCAACCGCAACCTGTGCGCCACAAAGGAAGCACGCATGTACACTCAGCCTATGCTCGAGATTTATGCCGACGATGTGAAATGCTCTCACGGTTCTACTGTAGGCCAGCTCAACGATGCGGCGCTGTTCTATATGCGCCAGCGCGGTATCTCGGTTAAGGAAGCCCGTCTGCTGCTCGAGTTCGCCTTCATCAACGAAGTGGTCGACAAGATTACGCTCGAACCGCTGCGCGACCGTCTGCATTATCTCGTGGAGAAACGCTTCCGCGGCGAATTGTGCAAGTGCGAGGGCTGCCGTCTGTGCAAATAAAATATGTTCCAATCATAAAAACAAAATCATGGCATACGATGTAAACACCATCCGCAAGGATTTTCCGATACTTTCCACCACTGTCTATGATAAGCCGTTGGTCTATCTCGACAATGCCGCCACGACGCAGAAACCGCTTTGTGTGCTCGACGCCATGCGCCATGAGTATCTCAATGCCAACGCCAATGTGCACCGTGGAGTGCACTATCTGTCGCAGCAGGCTACCGAACTGCATGAGGCAGCGCGCGAGACGGTACGTAGTTTCATCAATGCCGGCAAGACTGAGGAGGTGATATTCACCCGCGGAACTACCGAGAGCATCAATCTCGTGGCATCCTCTTTCTGCGACGCATTTATGAAGGAGGGCGATGAAATCATCGTTTCCATGATGGAACATCATTCAAACATCGTGCCGTGGCAGATTCAGGCTGCTCGTCGAGGCATTGCCGTTAAGGTGATACCTATTAACGATAAGGGCGAGCTCGACATGGAAGCGTATGCCGGTCTGTTCACCGAACGCACGAAGATTGTAAGTGTAGCCCATGTGAGCAACGTTCTCGGAACGGTAAATCCGGTGAAGGACATCATACGTATTGCCCACGAATACGACGTGCCGGTGCTTATAGACGGTGCGCAGAGCACGCCGCATTTCAAGGTGGACGTGCAGGATATGGATTGCGATTTCTTCGCTTTCAGTGGACATAAGATATATGGTCCTACCGGCATAGGTGTGCTTTATGGTAAGGAGAAATGGCTCGACCGCATGCCGCCATATCAGGGTGGAGGCGAGATGATAGAAAGCGTGACTTTCGAGAAAACCGTTTTTGAACATCTTCCGTTCAAGTTTGAGGCCGGAACTCCCGATTACGTGGCCACCCGCGGACTTGCCGTGGCACTCGATTACGTGAACGGAATAGGTATTGATAACATCTCTGCGCACGAACGTGAGCTGACGTCTTATTGTATGGAACAGATGCGCACTATCGATGAAATCGCGCTTTTCGGCACGTCGGAGCATAAAGATGCTGTTGTATCGTTCCTCGTCGGCAACATCCATCATCTGGATATGGGCACCTTGCTCGACCGTCTCGGCATAGCTGTGCGTACCGGTCATCACTGCGCACAGCCTGTGATGCAACACTACGGAATACAGGGCACTGTGCGCGCGTCCTTCGCCATGTACAACACGAAGGAGGAAATCGACGCGCTGGTAGAAGGTGTCAGACGTGTGAGCCGTATGTTCTGAGTTTCTGAAAATGATTCCGCTTTTTCACGAAAAACTAAATTCTATCTGTTGTTACGACTCTTTCCGTCGTGCAGGAAAGTGTCGTAACATTGTTGTAAGGTATTGTAAAGGACTGTCATTCTCGGTTGTTTTCATTCTTTTTTTCTTCATTCCATCGGTTCTTCCGGCAGAGCCAGTTCAGAGCGAGGGTCATCGTACTTATCTCAAGGCGCTTTCGCTGACCGAACACGGACAGAATGCCAAGGCGCTGTTTCTGCTTAACCGCCTTTCGGACAGTCTGTCAATGACAGGCAAGGGCCATTCTGACATAAAACTACTCATGGATGTCAACCGTCTGAGAGCGGAAAATTATCAGTCGCTTGGAGACCTGGACAAGGCACTGCGCCTGTATCGCAGTGCGATGAAAATGGCCAAATCGTTGTCTGACGACCGCAGTTACGCACGTCTGTGCAACGATATCTTCGGTATATATTATTCTTCCCGACGTTTTTCCGATGCTGTGGATCTGCTACGGCGTGCTCTTAAGATAAACATATCTTTAAACGATTCTGCCAGTATACGCAACAATTATAATAATCTTGGACTTGTATTTTACGACCGGAAAAAGTACAGAGAAGCGCTCTGTTACATGGACAGTGCCTTCAGATATACATCGTCCGGTGACAGGCTCGGGCAGTCGTTGATATACACAAATCGTGCCGAAGTGTTCTGCAAGCAGGGCAATTATGCACGTGCAGAGGCTGAACTGTCGAAAGCATCACGCCTTCAGACCGGATTGAAATTCAATCCTGACATACTTCAGACAATGCTTAACACAGCCTATGTCAAGGCTTTGCTCGGCAAAGAGAGTGATGCTCGCCGTACGGTAAAGCTCATTCATGCCCGTCTGCCAGAAACTCCGCTCACGGTACAGACACGTTCCTATAGGCAACTTACCGACATATCGTTCATTCTTGGCGATTCCATCGAGGCATTGCACAATATTCTGAAGTATGAGGAAACGGGTGATTCTGTTTGGCGTGACAATAGCGACGAGCAGTTGCGGCAGCTTCTTGTAGCCTACGACTCCGAACGTCTGAAAAACATGAACAGCAGTCTGGAGGCATCGGTTGATATTTATCGAACCATTGCAAGCCGTCGTACGCTCATGGTATGCATCGTAGCCGTGTTTCTTGTTATACTTGCTGTGCTCATTGTTCTGCTTTTGTTGCGCATCCGTGCCGATCGACGCAAGAACCGGCTGATAAATCTCCAGCGTGACAGACTGCTGCTTTATGAACAGCGTGAGCACGAAAGACGCCAGCGGGAAATGAACCACCAGCTGGACAGCAAGAACCGACAGCTCACTACTTACACTATAGATCTTGCATCGATAAGCGAATTCCATCGCAAATTATGCGACGAATTAACTGAAGTTCGCGATGGAATGGCAAAAAACAAGAACCTGGACCACACAAAGCTCAACGAGATAATACACGCCCTGCATCATTATAACGATAAACCTGTGAGCGAGGATTTCAGAGTGTATTTCGATGAAGTGCACCCAGATTTTCTCAATCGTCTGTCGCAGCTTTATCCCAATCTCAGTAAGATAGACTTGCGTCTGTGCGCCTATCTGCACATAGGTATGTCAACAAAGGAAATTTCCGCTCTTACCTGTCGCGAAGTACGGAGTGTCGAGTCGTCGCGTCATCGACTGCGTAAGAAACTCGGTGTGCCTCCGGGTGTGAGTATTCACGAATTTCTTGCCGATATTGCGGGATAACGATATATATGCAGTGGTAATGCAGTGGTGCCGGACATCTGCATAAAAAGGGAATTAATGTAATTTTGTGACGTTAATTCTTTAAAAGTAAAGCAAATGTACAGAATTCCACGCTTTTTTATTAAAAGACACCTGTTTGTGGCTTTCCTGGCTCTGGCTGCAAGCGGTGCCCGTGCCGATAGCGGTGATGTGGTGTTTGGAGAGACTTTCGACACCGAAGACGATTTTGCCCGCTGGACACTTGTTGACAACAACGGCGGACGCACATGGGAATTTCTCAACGGTGCGGCGGCCTACATGTTGGATTATCAGACCGGCCTGCCGGGCGATGACTGGTGCATCTCTCCGGAGTTCCATCTTTCTGCCGGAAGAGTGTACGAACTGAAGTTCTATCTTGGAATAAATTCGATGCCGGAAAATCTGAAGGTTTTTCTTGGTACTTCATCCGAACCTTCAACATTCACCAAAGAGCTTGCCGATTATAATAATGTCACTTCTTCAGACTCCGGAACCAAGACGCTGAAGATATATGTCAACGCTGACGGAAACTACCGTCTGGGCTTTTACGCATACAGTCAGCCGAATATGCATCGTATAGACATAGATAATGTGTCTGTGACGGACATCGCTTCGGCAGGTGTGCCTGGTGCAGTTGCAGGTCTGACAGTTGTTCCGGCGGAGCTTGGTGGTATGTCGGCCGATCTGTCGTTTGTGGCTCCTGACGTTACTGCCACAGACGAGACGCTGACAGCAAATGTTGATATCAACATCTATCGCAATGGCGGCGAAGAGCCTGTAAAGACATACAAAGATGTGAAACCAGGCGCACCGTTGACCTGGAAAGACACAGAACCTGCCCACGGATTCAACACCTATCGTGTTGTAGCAGCAAATGCAGAGGGCGAGGGTGCTGCTTCCGAACAGAAAGTTTTCGTAGGACTCGACACTCCGGTGGCTGCCACCAACGCCGTGGCAAAACTCAATGCAGACAAGAGCGTCACTGTTACGTGGACTGCTCCGGCTGCTTCGGTCAACGGCGGATACGTTGATTTCGACAACATGACATACACTATATCCCGTGGTGATGAGGTGATTGCAACTTCGCACAAGGGTGAGAGCTATACAGACAAGGTTCCCGTGGAGCACGGCCAGGCTCTTGTGGCTTACACCATTACGCCTGTCGCAGGCGGACAGAGTGGTGAACCGGTTGTGTCATCGTCGGTTCTGAGTGGTGTTCCGCTTGTGTTCCCCTACAAAGAATCGTTTGCCGGACAGAAGCCAGTTGTTCCATGGTATGTTGATGGAACTGTAGCCGACTTCGAATGGCATACCATCGGTGACGATGAAATGGGCGAATTTGAAGAGGTTATGACGCAGGACAGCGACAATGGAATGATAGTTGCCGAGTCCAAATATGCTGATTATGGCGCTCGTTCGCGCTATGTGTCGCCGCTCATCGATCTTTCCGGTGCAGTAAATCCCGAACTCCGCTTCTGGTTCTACAAGGCCCGCAGTCCATGGTATGACCCGGAGTGGGACGGAGAAGTGAACGACCGCCTGCAGGTTCAGATATCTTTCGATGGCGGCGAATGGCAGGACATCGACAATGCGGTGTTCTATCAGAACGAGAATTCCGACGGATGGGTAGAGTGTGTTGTCAATCTGCCGAAGCAGGAAGCATCGTTTGTGAATATCGGATTGCTCGCTACGACCGAAGCTGATGCCGGAGCATATCGAAATATGTATGTTGACAACATAAGCATTGACGAATCCGAATATGTCAATGACCTTGCCATCACATCGTTCACGGTCGACAATAAGCGTGCCGGCATAGGCGATGAAGTGACTTATACAGCCTCTGTCTTCAACCGTGGTGGTAACACAGCCGCAGGCTATAAGGTTGATTTCGTGTGCGACGGTGAGGTTGTGGCCACGGCCGACGGAGCTGATGTCGAGCCGGCCAATACCGTAAACGTCACATATAAGGTAAAAGCCACACCGGCCGATGCCGTTGCCGACAGCCACGAATGGCAGGCTGTCGTGAAGTATGATGCCGATGAATTCGACGGAAATAACGCTTCCGAGACACTTTCCACATCTGTGCGCCGCTCCGATCTTCCTGTTGTTGACGGACTTTCTGCTACAGGAACGCCCGGTAATGCATCGCTCACATGGAATGCTGCCGCCTCAATCCCGGCTGTGGAGCATGGCGAAATGCAGACTGTGACCGACGATTTCGAGGATTACGAGCCGTTCATCATCGACAATATCGGTCTGTGGAACGTTTACGACGCAGACAAATCGACCACCATGGTGTCGCCCCGTATCCCCAACAGCTACGAGCATCAGGGCGAGCCGATGGCCTTCCAGGTGTTCAATATTGAACAGGCAGGTGTATGGGTTGATGGCAACATGGATGACGCCTTTATGCCAGTGAACGATGCAAGCAGCCAGATGCTTGTGTGTCCATCTGTCGACTGGCCTGCCGAAAACGACGACTGGCTCATCACTCCGCGCCTCGACGGCCGTCAGCAGACAATATCGTTCTATGCCAAGGCCGCTACATACGATAGCGAATGGATAAACGTATATTACTCTACGACAGACAACCACCACGACAGCTTCGTCAAACTGAACGAAGACGACCACATCGCCGTTAGTGACGGATGGCGTAAGTACACATACACCGTGCCAGAAGGCGCGCGCTATTTCGCCGTACGATGTGTACGCCGCGTGGTGATGCTAATGATCGACGACTTCACATATGCTCCTTATGACGGCAGCCAGGAAGCAGCAGAACTGCTCGGCTACAACGTCTATCGCGACAATGTCAAGATAAATACAGAGCTTGTGACCACCAATAAGTTCACCGACACCGAAGCTGGACATTCCGAAGCCGTATATACGGTTACGGCAGTTTACGACAGCGGTGAGAGCGCTTACTCCAACGAGGCTGTGCTCACAACCAACGGTATCAGCCGTCCAGATGCTGACGCCACGGCTACTGAAAGTGCGCGCTATGCCATTGACGGCCGCCGCCTCGATGCGCCTGAGCGTGGTGTGAACATTGTAAGAATGACCGATGGAAAGGTACGTAAAGTTATTGTGAGATAAAGCAAATGCGTTAATAGCAGGATGGGGAGCTCGCCGTGAGGCGGGTTCCCTGTTTCGTTTTTACAGGAACGGATAATGGCTGTCTTCTTCCGGGGCGACAATTCCTGGATGCGTCTGCAGTGTTTCCGTCTCCGGTTGTTTTTCGGCATGTTTATTTGTTCTTCCTATAAGAATATGCATATCGCACGGACGGCAACTCCTCGAGAGACCGTTAATTGCAGACGGATGGCCTACAACACGCATATACGCAGATTATGAAATAATAATGAAACTATAATATATATCAGTCTGATATGTCTGTTGTACTGTCTCCGCGCGATGTATTCCCTTTTCGCATTGTGCCATAAGGTCTGTTTCGCATCGTAAAACAGTCTTTTTCGCCTGCCGATATAGCCTTTATTGCACGATGAAATGGACTGTTTCATGGCGTGATTAAGCCTTTTCTGCATCGTGGAAGTATGCCTGTCGTCTTCTCGCAGTGTTTTTCCCTCGTTTTCTTATTGCCTGTATTGACTTTCTGCTCTGTTTATGATGTACTGCCATCATTGTTTTCAGATTTCGTTTGTCAGAATATTTTACTTGCTGCTTTGCATGTTTATGCGTTTTTATTGGTCTGTAGTAAGTTTCTGTCTGGTTCATTCTGTGGCGGCAGGAAAAACGTCAGTTCGACGCTATAATGATAAAAATGTGACGCATGAAGAATATTTTGTACCCGAAAATGGCTATATTTGCATTCGGTCTTCGTCTGACTCCGAATGACCTTCTTTTGTTTTACTTTATACGATATACCGTGAAAACCGCGGCATGAATGTGTCGTGGCAGGAGAATACAACTATTATTCATAACACTAAAAACCTACCAGAAAATGAACAGATCAATCATTGTGTCAGCATGTATGCTGATGTTTGCCTCACATTCTGCTGTTGCGCAGAAAACGGTTTCCGGATTCTCAGAAGTCAGGATTACCGATGGCGACAGCAAACTTATTGACGGCCAGGAACGCACAGAGCCCGACATCTATTATATCCCGAAAGATGACGGTACCTATCACGCTGTACGTCTGACTGTAGCACCCGACGGACGGTCGGACATGACCGTGCCGTATATCTACATGAATACCTCGCGTTCGGTGTGCGTGAGTTGGAAAAGTTCGGCCGACGGTGCGGGCTCGGTGGTGAGATACGGTCGCGATGAAAGCAGTCTGACCTCGTCGGTGGAAGCCGGATCCAATCGTATAGCCGGTACATACTACTGGAATTCGGCTGTTATAGACAATCTTGAGCCAGATGCTGTGTATTACTATCGCGTAGAGAGTAAGGCCGGAACGAGTGCCATTTACCGCTTCCGTACTATGCCGTCACCTGGCTCAAAAAAGAAAATACGTGTGCTGATGATAGGCGATCACCAGCGCAACGAGCGCTCGGATTACGAGTGGATGATCAACGCAGCGCGCCGGACTGTGGCTGAGAGATATGGCGACGCGCCGTTTGAGGACAACATAAGTTTTATAATGAACGTAGGTGACCAGGTGGACGGCGGCTTGAGCGAACTGTATGAGACGGTGCATCTGTTCAAGTCGAGGTCGGTATCGCCTTCACTTCCCACAATGACTGTAGTGGGTAACCACGAATATCGCGAAGATCCGGACCTGCGTTTGTATAAAGGCCATTACCGTTACGACACGCTATCCTACGCAGGCATCAGCAGTGGCACGGCCTCATACTATGCTTATCTGGCCGGCCGCACACTCTTTGTGGCGCTCGACTCCGACGACCCTTCAGCCGCTCAGAAGATGTGGGTGCGCAAGGTCATCGCGGCTGCTGCGGCCGATGAAAATGTCGATTTCATCGTGAGTGTACAGCATCGTCCGCTCTATGCCGAACAGTATTCAGGTGACGTATCGCCGTGGATGCTCAATGAGATAATGCCAATTCTGTCGTCCACGCCCAAGCATGTGCTCAACTATTCCGGTCATCATCATCTCTATGCCCGCGGACAGATGACCGATACGCCTGTCTATCATATCATAAGCGGTGGCGGAGTAGGCACTTCGGCCGAAGGTTACGAACAGCTTTGGGGCAAGACTCCCGACAATTTCAATCATGAGGAGGTGCAGAAGACAATCGACCACTGGACTTATCAGATAGCAGAATTCGACCCTGTAGAGCTCACTATGACAGTAGAGACATATTCAATAGGCAACTCACGTCTGGCTCTCGACAATGTGCTGGTTGACCGTTTTGTGCGTCGTCTTGGCGACAGCAGTGCTCCTGCAGTGCCTGTCGTGAAGGCTGTGCAGGGTGATGTTACCTTGCCTTATGTCTTTACTCAGGAAGCTAAGGATGACGATGTGGCTGCTGTGGAGTATCAGATTTCAAAAAACAGTGACTTCACCGATATTGTGCTCGACCGTCTTACCACCTTTGAGGACTTCTACGGAGTGGATGACAAGTACATGCCGCTTGATATAAACGCCGGTAAGGACATCACGCGTCTGTCGTTAGAGAATGGTTCTCTGCCTGACGGCACATATTATATACGTACCCGCAACCGTAATGACAACTTGCAGTGGTCGGACTATTCCGCTCCGGTCAACTTCACTGTAGTCGGTTCTACCGCACAGGCCGCTTTGTCACTCGACGGTCGTTTCTTCCGCACCGGCAGTGAGGTTGCGTTCAAATACGATGGTGCTCCGGTTGGAACAGATGCCTGGGTGGGTGTATATGTTTATGGTAAGACTCCCGGAACGGCCGACCTTTCATACCATTTTGCTTATACCGACGGTGTGTCGGGCACGTGGCGCTGTCGTATCGACGACCCCGGGGCCTATTTCGCAGTGCTCTTCAAAGATGGCGGATATACGGAGATAACCGACCGTGTGGAGTTTGTGGTGAGCGATAACTGCGACGACCAGACACTGCCTACCATCAGTACGGATAAGAAAGTGTACGCTGAAGGCGATCCGGTTGTGGTGAGCTATGACAATGCACCGTGCATTGACCGCGACTGGATAGGACTTTATGAACGCTCGGCGGTACCCGTCAGCTCAAGATGTCCCACTTATGCTTATGTTGGAAACACTCCGCAGGGCAGCCTTACGCTCAATGTGGCAGGTACAATCAATTTTGAATCGCCTCTCAAAGCCGGTGTTTACTTTGCCGGATATTTCAACGCTGACGGTTATCATGAGTCGTGCGGACGTGCATCCTTTGTCATCGGCCGTCCTGTGATACTCGAGGCCGGTCGCTCCGAATATGCTTCCACTGAGAATGTGGAGGCCTTCTACGAGGGTCTGCCGTGCTTCGGCGACGAGCAGGTGGCTGTTTATGGCAGCGACGGACTCTACGGATGCTTCCCTATGAGCGGTGTTGGTGGCAAGGTGGATATAGGCCGTCTGCCTGCCGGACGTTATGAACTGTGTGTTGTTACTGATGGCATGATCGAGATTTCCGAACGTACATCTGTCACAGTAACCGCATCGACATCCATCAGCGATGTTTTTTCTGCCCGTGCGGAAGTGACTCTTGTGGGAGACAATCTGCATGTTGTGTCTCCTGAAGGAGTGCACAGTGTAGAACTGTATGGCTCAAATGGCACTCTGTTTGCATCCCATCGTGCTGACGGTTCGGAGACCGTTGTCCTGCCTTTTCGCGGATACACTGGTGTGTGTATAGTGAATGTGAACGGCCGTGTGGCCGGCAAGCTGATGTCAAAATAAGGGGAATATGACACAACGGATATTTTAACATAGCGTCACCGACTTCTGCCGGTGACGTTTTTTGTTATGTTGTGTTGCGTAATATGCCAAAAACACTTATTTTTGTAAGTGTTTACAAAAAGGAAGCTTTAACAAATACCGGATATAATGAAATCTTTAAGACATTTTGCAGCCGCCCTGGCCTTAGTGGCAGCGGGCGCAGCATGTATGCCTGCCACGGCCGGCGATCTGATAACTTATGTTGATACGAGCATCGGAACCGGTGCCAACAACGGCGACTTTTCCCACGGCCGCGAACCTTTGGGACAGTGTATGCCGGCGGTGCTTGTGCCATATGGTATGAACTTCTGGACGGCGCAGACAGAAAGTTCGGAAGGTCACGGCGTGAGTCCTTACTATTACAACAAGACGCGCATGCACGGATTCCGCAATTCCCACTACATAAGCGGCGGCAGCACGCAGGACTACGGCACAGTGTCCATAATGCCTCTGCTTGACACTCTGAAGTGCATGCCTGAGGACAGAGCGTCGGAGTTCAGCCATCTCGACG
Organism: Prevotella sp. HCN-7019; assembly: GCF_037890215.1. Lineage (NCBI taxonomy): Bacteria > Pseudomonadati > Bacteroidota > Bacteroidia > Bacteroidales > Prevotellaceae > Prevotella > Prevotella sp. HCN-7019. Next base: position 854,259 of record NZ_JBBKBO010000001.1, read on the forward strand.
AGGTGTTGCGTCCCGACTACTACTCGGTAGAACTTTTCGGCGGCAATATCAAGGCCGAGATGACGGGCACATCGCGCACCGGCATATTCCGTTTCACCTACCGCAAGGCCGGTACTGCCTATCTCGTCATTACTCCCAACAGCGACGAAGGACAGGGACAGGTAAACATAGACGCGGCGCGTGGCGAGGTGACTGGCTGCAATCCGGTTCACCGTATGTATCTGCGTACCGGCCAGCCGGCCGGCTTCAGCGGCCATTTCCTGGTGCAGGTGAAGAATAAAGTCGTCGGCTGCGGTACTTACGACGGCCGTACGATATACGCGGGACGGACCTCTGACGGCGGACGCAAGAACATAGGAGCCTACCTTAGCTTCAAGGTGAAGGCCGGCGATGAGGTGATAGTGAAGGTGGCCTCGTCGTTCTGCGACGTAGAAGGCGCACGCAACAACATGCAGGTGGAGAATCCTTCGTGGAACTTCAACAAGGTACGCTCTTCCCTGACACGCATCTGGAAAGACCATCTCGGCACTGTGAAAGCCGAAGGCGGCACCCGTCAGGAACTCGTTAAGTTCTACACCTCGCTCTATCATGCCTCTTTCAGTCCCAACGCGCTGAGCGATGCCGACGGACGTTATCCCTCGTTTGCCGGTGGAAAGACCATAGAGCGCGCCTCCGGTGTCTATTACGACAACTTCAGCCTATGGGATACGTTCCGTGCTCTCCATCCGCTCATCACGCTGCTACAGCCCCGTCTGTCGGGCGACATGATGCAGTCGTTTGTCAACAAATACGAGCAGAGCGGTTGGCTGCCCATGTTCTCGGCTTGGAACAGCTTCACCCAGGAGATGATAGGCGACCATGCGGCGTCGCTCATAGCGGAGGCTTACTTCAAGGGTGTGCGCAATTTTGATGTGGGTAAAGCCTATGAGGCGCTTGTGAAGATGGCGTTCGAAACGCCCGAAAAATACGAAGACTACGCCGACGGCAAGGGACGCCGCGCGCTGGACGATTATATCAAATACGGATATATACCTCTTGAAAATCCTGTGAAAGAGGCTTATCATGGCAAAGAACAGACATCGCGTACGCTCGAATATGCCTACGACGACTATTGCGTGGCGCGTCTGGCGAAGGCGTTGGGCCACGATGACGTGGCTGAAAAACTGCTCCAGCGTTCCAAAAACTACCGCAACGTATTCGATCCGCGAACAGGTTACGTCAACGGACGCCACGCCGACGGACGCTTTGCCGATGGAAAGAGACCCGACCGCGGCCATTCGTTCATCACCCAGGGCACGCCTTGCCAGTACAGCTGGTATGTTCCGCACGATGTGTATGGCATGATGGAGTGTATGGGCGGACGCGAGGAGTACATCCTGAAGCTCGACTCCATGTTCTCGTGCAACCGCATGTGGCACGGCAACGAGCCCGGACACCAGATAAGTTTCATGTACAACTACGCCGGACAATCGTGGAAGACCCAGCGCGAGGTGCGCAACATAATGAACACCGAGTATCGTCTGGGAGCCAACGGACTGTCGGGCAACGACGATTCTGGGCAGATGTCGGCGTGGTATATCTTCGCCGCCATGGGCTTCTATCCCGTATGTCCGGCTGCGGGATACTACAACATATCAGGCCCGACGTTCCCCAAGCTCACCATAAAGATGGGCAACGGCCGCAAGTTTACGATTGTGGCGCGCGGCGTGTCCGACAAGAACATATACATACAGAGCGTCACGCTCAACGGCAAACCCTACGACAAGAGCTACATCAACCACGACGACATAGCCGCCGGCGGCCGCATGGAGTTTGTCATGGGCGACACACCCAACAAGGAGTGGGCAAGTTCTAAGGAGAGCTGTCCGCCGGGACTGAGCCTGTAAGGCCTCTGCCTGTCGTGTGATAATGGTTCCGGCAGCGACGGCCGGGACCATCAGCGGCGGCATTTGAGCAGTGCGCAGATGAGCCACGCGGTGCATACGGCTCTCGCTGTGAGCGGAGCTTCCACCGGAAAGACTGCCGCCACGAATGCCAGTTGGGCGTTGATGAGCCGCCACATGCGTCCGTAGCTCACTTCCTCCTCAAGCACATCGGAGTAGTATTGACGGAGTTTCTCAAACGGTTTGCATACTGTTTCGATCAGGTTCAACGGGCTTTTGACGTTATCGGTCTTGCTCTGCGAAAGGATGATATTCTTTTCCATATTGTCTGTTATGCGTTTAAAGTGTATGTTTCTTATTTGATTTTGCAAACGTAATGCATTATCTGGAAATAACACTTCCACTTTTTCTGCGAACAGTTAATTAAAGTTATAAACACACATAAACATCATTCAGATACGATATAAGATGCTGAAACCACACTTTTACGAAGGACTCATAGAGGCCGGATGCGACGAAGCGGGGCGCGGATGCCTTGCGGGCAGCGTGTTTGCGGCCGCCGTCATACTGCCTGCCGACTACAATAACAGTGCCCTGAACGACTCAAAGAAGCTCACGGAGCACCAGCGTTATGCCCTGAGAGAGCAGATAATGGCCGACGCCGAGGCATGGGCCGTGGGGGAGGTGACGCCGGAAGAGATAGACAAGATAAACATTCTGAAGGCCAGTTTTCTTGCCATGCACCGTGCGCTCGACCAACTCAAGGTGCGCCCGGAGGCGATAATAGTGGACGGCAACCGTTTCGTGCCTTACCACGACCTGCCTTACACCACCGTGGTGAAGGGCGACGGCAAGTATCAGGCCATTGCCGCGGCGAGCATACTGGCAAAGACCTTCCGCGACGACTACATGAAACAACTCGACAGCGAATATCCCTGCTACGGCTGGGCAGGCAACAAGGGCTACCCGACGGCGAAGCACCGCCAGGCCATACGCGAGCACGGCGTGTCGCCATACCACCGTATGAGCTACAATCTTCTGGGCAACGAGGAGCTGTCGCTCGACTTCAAGGACTGACCTTACGGTCTTTCCGCCGTACTCATGATGTGTGCCACGTATGGCAGACAAATGACGGCCGGCAAACCACTGCGCCTGACGCATCGGGGCGGAAAGCCCATTCTGAAGCCTTACAGCCGCTTTATGCCGGCGAGGTGGAGAATGTTTCAACCTAAATCAATTATGCAATGAGAATGAACAAATACGGCCGTGAGCTCGAACTTATCATACTGCTGACAAACGAGACGCCGCTCACGGCCCTGCAGATATCCGAACGGCTGGGCATCACGCGCCGCAATCTTTACTATTATTTCGACTATCTGAAGGACTGCGGATTCCGCATCATAAAGAAGGGAACGTACTATCAGCTGGACCGCAACTCGTCGTTCTTCCGCCGGCTTCACGAGAACATCGCCGTGACGGAGCGCGAGGCGGAGTATATCCTGAGGCTGCTGGACAGTGAGTCGAAGCAGGACCCGACGGCCGCTTCGGTGCGTGTGAAGCTGTCGCGCTCGTATGGTCTGACCGACATATCGAATCCGGAGGTGAGAAAAACGGTGAACCGCAACGTGGCGATGCTCAAGGATGCCATAGCGGCGAAGAGGGTGGTGAAGCTGTGCAGCTACTCTTCGCCTCACAGTGCGACGGTGTCCGACAGAATAGTGGAGCCGTTCCTGCTGATGAACAACGGACTGGAGGTGCGTTGTCACGACCTCAGTTCGCACACGAACAAGACGTTCAAGGTGTCGCGCATGAAAGGAGTCGAGGTGATGGACGTGGGTTGGATGTATGAGAAAGAGCATAAGCAGGTTTATACCGACGTGTTCATGTTCAGCGGCGAGGAGTGTAGGCGTGTGGAGCTGAGGCTCGGACAGTTGTCGCACAATCTGCTTGTGGAGGAATATCCTGCATCGGAAAGCCACATCACTCCCGACGGCGAGCGGTGGATTTTCGCGGCCGACGTGGTGTCGTTCCATGCTGTCGGGCGCTTCGTGCTCGGTCTTTACGACGACATCGAGATATTGGGCTGCGACGACTTCAAGGCTTATATAAACGAGAAGATATCGCACATGCAGGCCCGTTGACTCTCATCGGTTGAATAACGGAAGTTGCCTTTTTTTGAGATAAAACCGATATGGGCAACTTTCAGATTGTAACCGGATTTCGAGTTTTTGGGGGTCAGTTTTCTGTTCTACCCCGAAAAATAAGCAAGAATTTGCGGGCAGACTCTCTGTCGTGAGCGAATACGCGAAATATGAGAGGATGATGCAAGTCGTTGAATAGTAAAGACTTATGTCTGATGTGTATTTCTTCGCCCTGCGATAAGCACCGTTTCAGCATGCGATTAAGCCCATATCAGGGGCTGAAATAAACCAAATCGCATCCTAAAACGGACCGAATCAGACCATGAAATGGGCATTATCGGAAAGCAAAACGAATTATTCCTGACTACGCTATAGGGTATGTCAAAAGACAGTTCGGACTGAAAGAACCTTTATTACATCGGATTTAACATTCGTTCACACCTCTTTTGCGATTTTATTTTGTCAAAATAAAGTCAAGAAAAATCGTAAGTCAGGCCTTCGGGTTTTCTTTAAAACACTGATGTTCGGTTTGGAAAATTCAGGAATTTTCCCGCTGTTTCATGCCGTTTTATGAATAAATCTGAATCCAGGTGCAATTTTCTTACATCACAGTAAAGGCTTTATGGATTTGCCATAAAGCCTTTACCTGAAACCCGTCTGTCCTCTCCTGTGGGGCAGACATGCGCAAACGGCATTATCGGTTATTTCCTGTAGTCTTTCTCTATCTTCCTTATTTCTTCGGCTACGATGCCCGCAATCTTTGTCGCGCCCTCACGGTTGGGATGTATTCCGTCGCCCTGCATCAGCGCTTTGTCGCCTTCGAACGGTGTGTGAAGGTCTATTATGCGCGCTTTCTCTTTTTTAGCCACACGGCGCAGATTCGGTATTATTTCGTCGGTTATCACCGAATCGTTTATTCCCGCCGAGTTCTCCCACGCCTTTACCGGCAGTGCCAGACATATCTCCGGCTTCGTGTCGAGTGCTTTCAGCTCGCTTATCATCCGGCGGAGATCGCTTTCAAACTCGTCGCCATGCACCCAGTTCTGCGGTTTGCTGTCGTTTGTGCCGAGCTTTATCACCACTACATCAGGTCTGAAATCCTTAACGTAGGTCCACTCCGGTTCGTTCATGTAAGGCCAGTCGCCCTTAGACAGCAGTGTGCGTGCGCCCACTCCGAAGTTCTTCACGTTGTATCCGTCGCCCAGCATCTGTTGCAGGCGTGCCGGATAACCGTAGGTACTGCTCATGTCGATGCCGCATCCGTCGGTGATGCTGTTGCCTATGCACGCCACTCTCACGGCGTCCTTGCGTGGCGCTTTCAGGTTGTCGAGCCACGAGGTCATGTCCTCCAGCAGCTGTTTGTGGTACACAAAGTTGGTATGCGAGCCGAATCCGTGCTCGCCTTCGGCGTATGCATACATGGCCGCGGGTATGTCGGCGTTGCGCAGTGCGGCGTAGTAGGCCACTCCGTTGGGCACGGGTGGCACAAGTGTGTCGTCGGTGGAAAGGAGTATGAGAGCCGGCGGTGTGATGTGACGGCGCACCTGCAGTTCGTTGGAGTACAGCTCGACGTATTTGCGGTCGTGCCTTTTCTCGCCGAGGAAATTGTGTACAGAGCCGGCGTGCGTCTTGCTTTCGTCCATTGTTATCACCGGATAGAACAGTATTTGGAAGTCAGGACGCGACTTCGTGGGGGCGTGTGTGGCAAGCGTTGACGCCAGATGGCCGCCGGCCGACGAGCCCATGATGCCCACGTCGTAGGGATTTATGTTCCACACCTCGGCGCTGTCGCGTACCATGCTGATGGCTTTCTCGGCGTCGCCCACGGGTATGGTCAGGTCGCCTTGAGGCATGCGGTAGGTCAGAATCATGCAGGCGATGCCACGTTCGTTGAAGAACGGAATCCAGTTGGTGCCCTCGTTCTCCATTGCCAGCCCCCCGTATCCGCCGCCGGGGCATACCACTACGGCTCTTCCCGTGGCCTTGCCGCTTTCGGGCAGACACACCATCATATTGGCCTTGCCGTCGGGTGTGAGGTTGATTCTGAACTGTCTGTTGTCTGATGCCTGTGCAAATACGGTGCACAACAGGGCAATGATTGCGATGCAGGTTTTCCTTTTCATATGGTTTACGGTTTTGATTTGTCCGGCAACTTTTGTATTTTTTGCGTCTTATGAAACGCATATTGTTATATCATATGTCGTATTTGATAATACATTATTCGGTATGCCGGAATTTGGTGACACAAAGATAACATAATATTAATGAAAGATTTGCTTGTGTATTATATTTTATGTATCTTTGTTATTCAAATGTTTTGAAACATAGTATTTATTAATTTATTTAGTCATTATGTACAATCAGAAATTCAAGGATATTACGGTTTCTGAGGTGATAAAGGATTGTGAGGGAATCAGTCTTGGTAAAGATGTCTTCTTGCTGGATGATTTTTCAAAGATAAAAGACCCAAACTATATATTCCGGATGCGTTGCCTGCTCATGTCACTTTGTATTGAAGGCGAGTGCGGCTATACAGTTGACACGACGCGTCATAACATCCGCCCCAAAGACATCTTAATTATCCGTAAAGGACAGACCATCTCCGACTGTTGGCAGAGCGCTGACTACAAGGGCATGCTGTTGATCTTCTCGTACAATTTCTTTGATGAGGCCATCAAAGGTATGCGCGGACTGTCCTCCCTGTTTCTCTTTGCAAAGAATCATTCGGTATGTAATCTTGAGTCGGAGGAGGCCGACAAGCTTGTCGACTATTACAATCTGATAAAGAAGACCGTTGAGAATGACAAATTGTATTTCCGCCGTGAAACAGTGCAGTCGATCGTCGCAGCCATGCTCTATGATATAAGCAGCGTGATAAGCCGCATACAGAAGGGTGTTGTCGCGGGCTCGCGTGCCGAACGCATTTTCATGGATTTCATACGCATAGTGGAGAAGAAGTTCCGCTCAGAGCGCCGTGTGAGCTGGTACAGCGAGCAGCTCGGCCTATCGCCGAAATATCTTTCGGAGACGGTGAAAAGCGTGAGCAACCGAACTCCTAACGAATGGATAGACTACTATGTGATGCTCGAGCTGCGTGTGCGGCTGCGAAACACCGAAGCCACCATAAAGGAGATAACGCAGGACATGAACTTCTCGAGCCAGTCGTTCCTTGGCAAATACTTCAAGGAACATGCGGGAATGTCGCCTTTGGAATATAGAAAATCCATTAAATAATTAAAGCGTCTGCTTGCGGCAGACGCTTTTTTTGTTTGTTGTCAGAGCTTTATGCCCTGTTTTTCGAGTTCTTCTGCCACGGCGCAGAGCTCGTCGTACCATTCCTGTCCGAAACGTCTTATGAGCGGTTCGCGCAGAAACCGATGGACAGGCAGATCTATTTCCTTTCCTTTCTTCACGGCGTCGCGGCATACGTCCCAGCGGTTGTAGTTGAGTGCTGTGCCGCCGTTGCCTAGGCGTTTTTCGCGGATGGGGTAGAGTGCACAGCTTATGGGCTTGCAGAAACGCGTTTTTCCGTTGCGGTAGGCACGCTCCAGGGCGCACAGGCAGCAACCGTTCTCGTAGCAGGTGAACACGCAGTCCTTGCCCTCGACAATGCTTGTCACGAGGTCGCCGTCGCGGTCGGTGTAGGCCACGCCCTGTTTGTCGACCACCGACTGTGCTCTTGCCGACATGTCGCCCCACACTGTGTCGAGCGCGTCCTCAATGCCTGCAATCTCGTCTAGAGTGACAGGCGCACCCGCGTCTCCCTCTACGCAGCAGATGCCCTTGCATGCTTCGAGATCGCAGCAGAACCGTTCTGTGATGATATCCGACGACACCAGTACGTCGCCCACTTCTATGATAGGAGGTATATACATTGTTTTCAGTTTTTGATATGATGTTTTTCCGGAGGCAGTCATGTGTCTAATGTCACAGGGATAAGCCGCCGGTGTTGCGTTTTACCACTTTATCGGCTGTTCGCCGTTGGCTTCGAGATATCTGTTGCAGAGCGAGAAATGATGGTTGCCGAACCATCCTCCGCGGTTGGCCGAGAGCGGTGAGGGATGCACCGACTGCAATATGAGATGTCTGGAAGCATCTATGAGCTTCGATTTGGAGCGTGCATATCCGCCCCAGAGGATGAATACAAGATGGTCGCGGTCGCGCGACAGAGCCTGTATGGCGGCGTCGGTGAACTCTTCCCACCCTTTGTGCTGATGGCTTGCAGCCTGATGTGCGCGCACTGTGAGAGTGGCGTTGAGCAGCAGCACGCCCTGTTCGGCCCATCGTGTGAGGTTGCCGGAGCTGGGCATCGGCGTGCCGAGATCGTTCTGTATTTCCTTGAATATGTTGACAAGCGACGGCGGAAACTGCACACCGTCGTTCACAGAGAAACTCAGTCCGTGGGCCTGGCCGGGTTCATGGTAAGGGTCCTGGCCTATGATGACTACCTTCACCTTGTCGAACGGACACAGATTGAAGGCGTTGAATATGAGATTTCCCGGCGGATAACATTTAGTTCTGGTGTATTCGGAGCGCACGAATTCGGTGAGACTGACGAAGTATGGTTTCTCAAACTCCATGCCGATGTGTCTGCGCCACGATTCTTCTATCTTTACGTTCATTGCTTTATGCGTCGTTGTATGATGCACAAAAATACAATTTTTTCTTCGAAGTGCAAAACATTGCGGCGCTTACTCATATCCATAAACAGCATGACAGGGCGTGTGACAGCACGCAGGCCGGTCGGCTGTCATACAATAAGGTCGTCTTTTTTCAGGCGCTTCCGCTTCATGGAACGTCTCAACAGCACATTGCCGAATGTTATTACACCTATACGTCCGATGAACATCAGTATGATAAGTATTATTTTGCTACCGAGTGTGGCCGACGAAAGGATACCGCAACTCAGTCCTGCGGTGGCCAGTGCGGACGATGCCTCGAATATGATTTTGAGGAAATCGGTGTCTGTCGGTTCGAATAGAGCCATCAGATATATTCCGATGAAAAGTATGAATGAGTAGAAAACAAACGTCGTAATGGCTGATTCCACGCGGTAGTTTGGGATGATATGATTCATTAAAGATACGTTCTTTCTCAGTCCTAGTTTGTTTTTCGTATAGGCATATATGGCCGATAGGGTTGTGGATTTAAGACCACCGCCGGTTCCAGAAGGCGAAGCTCCGATATACATTGCCAACGACAGAATGAGAAGGGATATTGGAATCATATTGCTTAAATCTACGGTGTTGTAGCCAACTGTGGTCATTGCCGACATCGACTGGAACAAAGAGATAAGTATGCGGTCGTCCACATCGTACTGTTGCAGTGATGGTTCGAAGAAGAACAGGTGTATTGTGCTCCACAGCGACAGGAGACATGTAATGCATATTATCACCTTTGTTGTGAAGGATATGCAGTGATTCTTTCGCGTGAACTTGTGCAGTATGTCGGTCATCATTATAAATCCCATCGCTCCCATATAGCTGAGAATGATTATTATGATGTTGGCATAGTAGTCGCACTGCAGGCTTACGAGGTTGTCGGAGTAAATACTGAAGCCCGCGGTGCAGAATGCCGAGATACTGTGAAAGAGTGCCGACCATAGCGGTTGGTCCATTCCTTTCCAGGCGAAATAAGGATACAGAAGCAGCGTACCTCCTATTTCGAAAAAGAATACGAACTTAACGATGTTCTTTATCATTGTCTCGTTCTGCATGTCTTCGGGGAAGGAGAACTGCGCTCCGAACATGTTGTTCTTGAAATTTCCGAGGTGATGGGTTATCCTTAGCATGATGAACGAAGACAGAGTCATGTATCCGAGACCGCCTATCTGAATGAGCATGAGGATGACAAGCTGTCCGAAGAATGTGTAGTCGTTGGCAAGATCGGCTGTGGCAAGTCCGGTTGTTGACAGAGCTGATACTGCATTGAACAGGTTGTCGATGAATGATATGTCTTTCTTTGTGGCAAGCGGCAGCATAAGGGCAAGCGTTCCGAGGATAGTGTATCCCAGATATCCTATGACGAGCTGCTTTTGTGGATTTGACGAATGAAAGCCTAAAGAGATGATTTTTTCGGGATTGATGCGCAGTATGCACTTCTGAACGGTGCTCTTGAGCTTTTCTTTCTTCATTTTCTTATGTCTTTTCTGTGTTCCGGACGTTTCTTTGACATGGTGAAATCCGGTGAACTGTATTTCTTATTATACTGAAAACAAATGTGTTGCGTGCTTTGTACGGTATCATTATGCCATACATATTGCGTAACAGGCCGCTAAATTACTAAATTCAGACTGAATAAAACAGAAAAGTTACTAATAAATAAAAAAACAAGGCTTCCTGTAAAGGGAAGCCTTGTTGTGTATAGTCAATAATGTCTTTACTTGTTGTCCACAATCAGGTTCTCACCAGTCATGTCGGCCGGCTGTTCCAGACCCATGATGTGGAGGATAGACGGAGCAACGTCGGCCAGACGTCCGTCCTTCACGGTAGCGCTGTTGTTGTCGGTCACGTAGATGAACGGTACCGGGTTGAGTGAGTGAGCTGTGTTAGGAGTTCCGTCCTCGTTGATTGCGTTGTCAGCGTTGCCGTGGTCGGCGATGATGATTGCTTCATAATCGTTTGCCTTGGCAGCCTCGATCACTTCCTTCACACAGTTGTCCACAGCGTGTACGGCTTTGGCGATGGCATTGTAGATTCCGGTGTGGCCTACCATGTCGCCATTGGCGAAGTTCACAACAATGAAGTCATACTCCTGTGTGTTGATGGCGCCTACCAGTTTGTCTTTTACTTCGTATGCGCTCATTTCCGGCTTCAGATCGTAGGTTGCAACCTTCGGTGACGGAACCAGTATGCGGTCCTCGCCTTCGTACGGAGCCTCGCGTCCGCCGTTGAAGAAGAATGTCACGTGAGCATACTTCTCTGTCTCGGCAGTGTGGAGCTGTTTCTTGCCCTGCTTGCTCAGATATTCGCCCAGAGTGTCCATTACGTTCTCTTTCGGGAACAGAATGTGTACGCCCTTGAATGAAGCGTCGTACGGAGTCATGCAGTAGTACTGCAGATCCTTTATTGTGTGCATGCCCTCTTCCGGCATATCCTGCTGTGTGAGCACCTGTGTGAGCTCCTTGGCACGGTCGTTGCGGAAGTTGATGAATATAACAACGTCGCCTTCGCCTATAGTTCCGTCAACAGAGGCATTGCTTATAGGCTTGATGAACTCGTCGGTAACGCCCTCAGCGTAGCTTTCTTCCATGGCCTTAACCATGTCGTCAGCTTTCTTGCCTTTGCCTTCAACGAGCAGGTCGTAAGCCTCTTTTACGCGGTTCCAGCGCTTGTCGCGGTCCATGGCATAGAAGCGTCCTACGATGCTTGCGATGTGTGCGCCGTTGGCAGAGCATACATCCTGCAGCTGGCTGATGAATCCGGCACCGCTCTTCGGGTCGGTGTCGCGGCCGTCCATGAAGCAGTGTACGAATGTCTTGTCAAGGCCGTATTCCTTTGATATCTCGATGAGTTTGAACAGATGGTCGAGTGAAGAGTGCACACCGCCGTCTGATGTAAGACCCATGAGGTGGAGTTTCTTGCCGTTCTCCTTGGCGTAGCTGTATGCGCTTACTATCTCAGGGTTCTGCATGATAGAACCGTCCTTGCAGGCGCGGTTGATCTTCACGAGGTCCTGATAGACGATGCGGCCTGCTCCGATGTTGAGGTGTCCTACCTCAGAGTTACCCATCTGTCCGTCAGGCAGACCTACGTCCTCGCCCGAAGCCTGGAGCTGTGAATGTGCGCTCACTGCGCAGAGATAGTCAAGATAAGGTGTCGGAGTGTTGTAAATCACGTCGCCTGCACCATGTTTGCCGATTCCCCATCCGTCGAGAATCATCAAAAGAGCTTTCTTTGCCATAATTATCCTTATTTAATATGTGTTGTGTTTTTATGAGAGTAAGGCGGTGGCGGAGGTCATTACTGCATGTCCGCATCATCCTGATACACCGTCTTTTGCTTATCACATGCAAAGTTAATGCAAATATGAGGCAAACTCATAATTTTTATCTTTTTTTTATCTTCGTTTAATAATTATTCCGTCAGAGTTTCACGGTTTTGTACTTGCCGTTGTCCTTTATCTCGAACGAGTGGGTACCTGCCTCAAGTTCCACTGTCGCCTGGTCTGCTGCGGCGTTAGGTATGGTGAGTGTGGCAGTGGTGTTCGACGGTACTGTCACGGTGTATATTACCTTCTTACCCTTGCGTACCCACATCGACGCTATGTCGCCGTAGGGCGATGTGTGGTGTGCCTCGAAATGTTTCAGACCTTTCACGAAGTTAGGACGCAGGTTGATGTGCTTGAAACCGGGCTGCTGCTCGTCGGGGAATATGCCTCCGAGACCCTTGTACGGCCATGCGCCTATCTCTCCGAACATGATGTGATTGTCCGATATGTCGCGCGTGGCTTTGAGATCCCAGTTCTCGAGCAGGGTGGTAGCGCCGTTCACAATCCACCATCCCCACGACGGATAAGTGTCCTGCACGGCTATGCGGTAGGCGTCGTCGGCATATCCGTTCTCGCTCAGGGCGTTCAGTATAGCCTTCGCTCCGTGCACACCCACGTCGAGGTGCCAGTCGTTGGCACGCACGTTCTCGGCGAGACGGGCAGCCACACGTGCCACCATGTCGTCGGGTACGACCTTCCACATCAGCGCGAGGCTCATCTCAGTCTGCGAGCCACTGGCGTATGTGGCCGTCTCGCGGTTGAGGAATTTGGCGTTTATGGCGTCGCGTATGTCGGCAGCCAGCTGTGCGTAATGTTTGTGGTCGGCCTCATGACCGAGCAGTGCCGCAGCCTTGGAGAGTATAGTCGCGTCGGCGAAGAAATAGATGGACGACGTGAGTTCCTTGTTCGAGCGCGTTTTCACCGGTACCCAGTCGCCGCGTCCCCATGCCGAGAGATGCTCGGGACTGTTGCTGTCCACATAGTCGACATAGCGTTTCATGTTGTCGTAGCAGTCGGCAAGCGGACGTATGTCACCGTAGAACAGATAGAGATTCCACGGTATGATGGCTATTGTGCTTGTCCAGTCCAGACCGTTGTCCGTGCCGTATCCCCAGCCGTCGGTCGGTATGATGTCGGGCAGAACACCGTTGGGCTGCTGCTCGTCGCGGTGGTCGGCGAGCCATTTCTCGTATATTGTTATGGCGTCATAGTTGTAGAGCGATGTCTCGATGGCCAGATGTCCGTCGCCCGTCCATCCGTTCTTCTCGCGCTGCGGACAGTCGGTGGGGTAGCCCATTAGATTGGAAATGTATGCCATGCGTGCCGCCTCCACGGTCTTGTCGAGCAATGGATTGGACGAGGCAATGCTTCCGGCGATGGCCACGTCGCTGTGGGTGAAGTGGGCGGTGAGGCTGTTCTCGTCGAGCTGTATGGGGCGGTCGCTGTTCACCTGAACGTAGCGGAAGCCCTTATAGCTGAACTCCGCGCAGAAGGAATCGTCGCCTCCGCTCAGCGTAAGTATATCGGTCTGGAAAGGTTCTGTCTGTTTGTCGCCGCGGTAATATACGTCGATGTTCGACTGGTCGAGCGTGCCGTCGGCATGCAGACGCTCGCCGTGGCTTATGCGCAGGCGTGTACCTTTATCTCCTTTCACTCTGACGCTCGTCACACCTGCCATGTTGCGGCCGAAGTCATAGACGTATGTAGTGTCGTTGAGGCGCGTCATCTTCACCGGACTGTGTGTCTCCGTCAGACGTATGGGCTCCATCTGCTGTGACCACACGAGCTGTGCCGGCGCGCTGCGGAAGCGCACTCCCTGCCACTTTGAGTCGTCAAACTGCGGTGTGTCCCAGCCCTGCTGCACGAGGTTGAAGTCGTAGTGCTCGCCCGTATATATGTTGTTGTAGATGAGCGGTCCGCCCGATGTGCGCCAGCTCAGGTCGGTTGCCACGGTCTGTGTGGTGCCGTCGGTGTAGGTCACTACGACGTCCATGCAGAACGTGGGACGGTTGCGCCACGGAGCACGGTCGAAGTCCCATACGGCCAGTGCCTGATGGTTGTACCATCCGTTGCCCAACACCACTCCGAGAGCGTTGCGTCCGCTGTGGAGCAGCGGCGTTATGTCGAACGTGACGTAGGAGCAGCGGCGGTCGTAGCGCGTATATACTGGATCGAGGAAATGGTCGCCGACTCTCTGTCCGTTCACAGACAGGACGAACAGACCGCCTGCGGAGATGTATGCACGTGCCGACTTTATGCTCTTGGTGGCATAGAATGTCTTTCTGAAATAAGGCGCGGCGCGGTGGTTCTTGTCGTGCCCGTCGCTTATCCATGCTCCGTGCCACCGGCCCATGAGGCCTGTCTCAAAGCGTGCCACGTCGGAGTTTGAGGTTTTGCCCTTGCCGTCGGTCACGCTCACACGCCAGAAATATACTGTCGTAGGCCGGAGTTTCTCGCCGCCATACACGGCCATGCGCTGCCCGGAGGCCACACGTCCGCTCTGCCATGCCGAGCCTTTGCCTGCGGCCACTGCCGCACTGTCGGTGCCCACGGTTATCTCGTAGGCCGACTGCTCCATGCCTTCGGCACACCACTCCAGACGTGGCGCAGCGTCGTCAACGCCCAGCGGGTTTGCCAGGTGGTTCACTCTCAGATTGTCGGGCTGCGGTGTCTGCGCGGCCCCTGTCGTCATCGACAGCGCCAGTGTGAGCGCCGTCAGCATAATTCTGTTCATTGTCTTCATCAGGTTTATGGTTACTGTGCGAAATTACATAAAAAATCTGACATGGTGAATAAAATGTTGGTATATGAACTACACTTTCTGATTGTGACTCGTTATTAACGGTCCGACGTCTTAATTGCCGCTCTCTTGCCGGGCTGCCAGTCCGATGTTCTGTAACGATGTAACCCGCCACGCCTTCAATAAAAAATGATATACGGATTGTACGACAATAAAACGAAATTCACATGGCGTATAATGTCCGATTCGGGTTAAGTCGATATGGGCGACTTTCAGATTGTAACCGGATTTTCATTTTCCGGTCCTAGTTTTCGGTTCTACCCCGAAAAATAAACGAATATTTGCGGACAGACTTTCCTTCGGACGCAAATACGTGAGTTATAAGAGGATGTTGCAAGTTATTGATTAGTAATAACTTATGTTCGATGGGCACTTTCTTACATTGCAATAAGCACCATTTCAGCATGCGATTAAGCCCATATCAGGGGCTGAAATGAACCAGATCGCACCCTATAATGGACTGAATCAGACCATGAAATGGGCATTATCGGAACGTCAGACGAATGATTCCGGAATACGGTATGGGGTATAGCAAAATGCAGTCCGGTCTGAAAGAGTCTTTATTATATGTGGGCTGACATTTCTCCACACCTGTTTCCGAATTTATTTTGTCAAAAAAAAGTCAAGAAAAATTGTAAGTCAGTTGCCGGAGTTTTCTTTGAAAACGCCGATATCAGCAGTGAGGAGAAGCGCGGAAGAATGTCAGGAAAAGGTCGTGGAGAAAAAGATCTTTTCGGGCAATGAGGCAACTGGATGCAAATGCACGGGAATAGGGGAGGCCGTATTGCCGTCTGTGGTACGGTAGCTTATCCGGAATGAAAAAAGCGGACACGTGTATGTGCCCGCTTTCTTTAGTCAGAATTGTCAATTAACAATTGCTTTTATTTCACGAATTTCTTTCCGTTTCTGATGTAGATACCGTCTTTCAGCACACTTGCATCTGTGCCCATGTAGCGGCCGTCGATGCTGTAGATGCGGTTGTCGGCTTTCTTCTCAACTGTCGGCACGTTGTCGATGGCAGTTGTCCAGTTGGAGTTGTTTTCAGCTCTGAGTGTGACATTGCTTCCGTTCTTCACGAGAATGTAGCTGTTGTTGATGGTCTCATTGCTATGTACTGGCTGCCAGTCGGTCTCAAGTGTTGACTTAGTTGCAAGATATATGCGGTAAGTACCGTCAGACAGTTGTGTATATGGTACAGAAACACCGGAAAGACTCATTCCTGATCCATATTTTATACCAGAAAGTACGTTTGTACCATAAATTGTTGAAAGATTGGTTTTATCACCAGTTTCTGTATTAAGTGCCATGAGTGCCAGTTCGCCGGTGAATTTGTCGACATCCATATTGTAAAGTGCGTCACACGAAACCTTCAGGGCTGTGATAGTCTTTGTTATGACAAGTTTGTAACCCAAACCCCACATCGAATGATACTGGCTTTCAAAGCGATCGTCGTTTGGCAGACGTATGATGACCATATTCTGACCTTCTGAGAATCCATTAAGCGATGCAACATCATAGTATCCGTTACTTTCTCCGTTCCATCCCCAGTTTACGTGCACAAGACCGTCAGCATCGTAACCATCGAATACAAATGCATGACCTGCATTGGCTGTGGTGACACCACCGTAAAGTATTGGACAGTTGTCGTTGAGCTCGCGATAAATGATGTTCATCCATTCTTCATTGGGCATGAAGTCGCGTGAATAATGTTTAATGTTCTTATCGTAAAGGAAATTGGTGCGAAGAGCAGTGCATGCGTCATAGCTGAATGCACCGCTTCCGTCTTTCGCATAGTTCATTCTTACTGACACACCGCAATGATACATAATTGTGGCAACAGCATTAGCCTGTTCGTCATTATATCTTCCCGGAATATAGCTGTCGAGCATGTTAGCCCAATCATATGTGGTATTGCCGAAGTCGGCCTCAATAGTAAGAGTAGCACCATCACCGGGGTTAAGTCTATATATAGTCTTGCCGTAGCCTTTTTCGGGATAATTGTGATATTTCATTATCTGCGCCATGGCTGTTGCCACACAACCCGTAACATAGTTGTATTTTACGTTGTTTACAGTGTATTCCGGGCATTGCAGGTTGTAGGGAGTGTCCTGTCCCCAGCGTGTAGTGAGCAGTTCCGGAACAGATGTTCTGTATTCAGGTGCAGGTTGTACATGCTGTGGCTCGGTGCCATTGGCAAGCATGTTTTCCATGCTTTTGTTTATTGTCTCGAGCCACCAGAGGAATGCCGGTGCCGGATTGTCGCTCATGGCAGTATCGCTGTAACCGAGTATAGGTGAGAAAGTGTCGTCTTTGGAAACAACAGCATATCCTCCGGCATTTCCATAAATGACAGTCTGCGATCTGGAATCGATGAGTGTTACATCAGCAGCACTGAAATTCAATCCTTTGGCCATAGTCTGAGTGTTCAGAACTGCGGCAGCAGCAGCCTTCATTTGTTCGGCTGTACGTGGCTTTGCCAATGAGTTCAGAGCAAAGGCAAAGATCAAAGTGATTAATAGAGATATTTTTTTCATATTGCGTAAGTTTGTTTTTTCAGAAATTATGTCTGTTTTTTCGAAAAGCCAAAACAGGCAGGTCGCAGAACGAAGCCGTTCGGACAACCTGCCTGTTTATTCTTCTGTTTATTATGCAAATAATGCTATCTGCATATTATCTTCTTGTAAGAGTTACGTTTGTCAGACTTACCCATGCACCTATTGAACCGCTCGTTCCACCATAGAAGTAGAGGAACTGTCCTTCAGGGAATTTCAATGTCGTGGGCAGATTCTTTTCTTCGTCAAGACTCCATTCTGCTGTCACATCGTCAAATGTGTATCTGTAACCATCATCTGTTGCCCAAGTCCACTGATATGCACTGTATGTAGAGATAGTCTCACCGCAAATGAATGCGAAAGTTCCCTTATTGGTATCTTCGTTGTAAGAATATCTGAAGTTCCAAGCGCAGTCAAGTTTCACACCGACATCAAACATCGCTTTAGAATATGCTGTCAGAATGTTGTTGTATTCTGGTTTTGTTTCATCTGATGTAGCATTTATCTCAACAATAGAAGAGAAATCTGCGAATATCAGATTATTGTTGTCATCCTCTCCAACAACTTTTTTAGCAGTCATTACCCATTCGCCAGAGAAGCGGCTGTAGAATTCGCCGTCGTCATCGCGAAGAGTCACAAGTACAGATGTTGTCTCACTCTTCTGTGCACCGTTTACGGTCGTGATGTTGAGTTTGAAGGTACGGTCTTCATTCACTTCTGAATCATTGATGGCTTTTACTTCTACATTGATGACACCTGATTTAAGTGTATCAGCCTTCAGATTGAGAGTCTTGTCTGTGATAATATAATTCACATTTTCCTTTGCCGGATATTCCCCAGTCTCTTCGGTTGTAACGACAATGCTGACATTACCATTGCGTGCACCTGTGACCTTGATTGGAATATTGAATATTCCGGCAGTCTCTTTCATTGTCACTGTAGCCTGTTCGAATCCGACAGTGACCTCACTATTGCTGTTGTATTCCTCGTCATCAGAGCAGGAAGCAAACAACGAGGCCATGGCAACGAGCATGAATAATTTTATATATTTCATTTGCTTTGATATTTAAATATTAATTTATGTGTTGTCCCGAATTGTGAAATCAATATCCAGGATTCTGCACTATTTTCTTGTTCACGTCGATCTCATGCTTCGGTATAGGCCATGTGAATCTTGGTGAATCGGCAGGAACATTCATGATTGTTGTTCCTTCGCCAGGCAACATACAAAGGTCTTGCTGCTGCGGAACACCACGTTCCATGTCTATATGCCAGCGCTTGATGTCGAACAAGCGTGTTCCTTCTGCCACCATTTCGCGGGTACGTTCGTTTCTGAGTTCAGCCATGAAGCCTTCAACACTTGCATAGTTGCGGTCCTCGAAACCTGCGATACGATTTCTCATCAGCTCATTGAGATAGTATGTAGCTGTAGAAAGTCCGTCAGGCATGTTGGCATAAGCCTCTGCTGCAATGAGATACATTTCTGCGATACGGAACACCTGAGGTTCTACACAACCTTTGGCTGCTTCAGCTCCACCAAGTCCCTGATAAAGACGGCCGTTGAGCAGATATTTGTTCAGAGCATAAACTGTACCTACACCACCAGTGTTTGTTACAATATTTACACTGTTGAAATAAACCTGCTTACGGTAGTCGTTGTCGCTGTAAAGATCAACAAGAGTCTGTGTCGGAATGTAGTCTGGTACAGCACCTGTCTGATATGGCTGATATATCAGACCTGTTGCTAATGGCAGGTCGGAAGCAGATGTTGTGGGGAGCTGCAGAATTGCTTCGTCAGCTCTGTCGTTCTGCCACATTGAAGCGATTTCATTGACATTTGAAGCAAGTGTATATACACCTGATGTAATGAGGATTTCTGCTTCTCTTGCAGCTGTCTCATAATCGTCCATTGCGAGTGCCATGCGTGCACGGAGTGCAGTGATAGCATCTGTGCTGATATAGCTGCTGCGTGGAGCACCGGCTTCAGTAACGTATTTGGCAGCACTGTCAAGATCGTCTTTCACCTGCATGAAAGTTTCGGCCAATGTCTTACGGCCTGGATATGTGCTGGCATCAGGTGACGGAGCATAGTCGAGGCGATAAGAAACACCTGTATTTTCATTATTGGCAGTTGTTGCATCATAGTCTGCGCAGAAATACTGCGAAAGCATAAAGATACTGTATGCACGGAGGAAGAAAGCATCACCCTTGGCAGCATTTACTGCAGGCATACCTGGGTTTCCTGAATATGGATCTTCCTGATCCGGGAATACGTTCTTGTTGGACATGTCACACTTATTGTAACTGTCTATAATATAATTTGCACGTGCTATGATTGCCTGATAATTGCCATATACTGTTGAAAAGTCAGAAGTCTGTGTAGTGAAATTCCAACGGTAGAATTCGCCAAGATTGTTTGAGAATCCGGCTACGGCATCAAAACCGTCACACTGAATCTCAGGAGCATTATAGAATGAACCGGCAATGGAACTCTTCAAACCACTGTAAAGTGCTGTGCGGGCACTCTGGAAGTTATATGGAGTGATCAGCGCACTGTCATCAGGCAGAGAGCCCACAGGGTCCTTGTCCATATCACATGATGTCAGCACTCCGGCTGCCAATGCAAGAAATAAATATATTTTTTTCATTTTTTCTTTGTTTAATAATTATAATGTTAACTGGATACCGAATGAATACTGACGAGTATTTGGATAATCGCCTATGGTTGAATATCCGTCAACCTCAGGATCGTAGCCCTTATAACCGGTGAAAGTAAGCAGGTTGCGGCCGATGAAGTAAACCTTGGCGCCCTTTACAATCTTAGTTGTGCTGAGCCAGTTCTGTGGCAGAGTGTAAGAGAGCTGCAGGAACTTCAGACGTACGAACGATGCGTTTTCGAGCAGACGTGTATCAGACTGATATTCTGCGTCAGCTGCAGCAAGGTCGGTGATGTCGCCCGGCTTCTGCCAGATGTCAAGCATTGATGTTGACTGGTTCCATGATGTTGCAAAAGAAGGATTCTCTGTGAACCAGCGCTCGTTGTTATACATGTAACGGTCGAACATGCCAGTGAACTGCATATCGAGCTGCAGACCTTTCCATGAAACAGTTGTTGAAAGGCCTCCTGACCATGGAGCGATCATTCCCTTACCGGTCATCACGCGGTTGTCCTCAGAATAAACCTTTGTTTCGTTGCCGTTTTTGTCAAGCCATACGTTGCGTCCATCGAGCGGATCAACATGGCTCCAGCGAACATAATAGAACTCACCATAAGGATGGCCTACTTCGAGGTGTACAAGGTCTGTTACGTCATAAGAGTCTGCACCCTTGAACAGTTTTGTGATTTCATTTTTGTTATAGTTACCGTTAACACTTACATTCCAATACCAGTCCTTGTTCTTGATGATGTCATAGCCGATATTGAAATCAATACCACGGTTGTACATTTCAGCAACATTACCCCACTGTGATGAGAAACCTGTTGTATAAGAATAAGGAACATTTACAAGCATGTTGGATGTAACCTTGTTATAGAATTCAACATTGAATGTTAGACGGTCGATCACTTTACCTGTGATACCTACGTTGAATGTCTTTACAGTTTCCCATGTGAGATCTGGATTTGAAACATTAGAAGGTGCTATACCTGCAACTCCGTTGTATTCACCAGTAGATGATACAAGACCGAGATACTGATATGCAGAAATTCCAGAGTTACCAGTAGAACCGTAACTGATCTTGAACTGTAAATCATTGAGCCAGCTACGTGTCGGTTCCATGAAGTTTTCTCTTGTAACATCCCACATGAATGCGGCAGCGCCGAATGTAGCCCAACGGTGGTTCTCTGCGAAGAGTGAAGAACCGTCACGACGGATACTCAGATCAACGAAGTATTTGTCTGCGTAAGAATAGTTGAGCATTCCGAACCAAGAGTTACGAACCTCTTCAGAGAAAGAGTATGAAGGAACGCTTACATACTTCTGAATAGCAGCTGAAGGGATGAGCATACGGTTGTCTGTCAGACCGTCAACACCGATACCGAAAGCTTCGGTCTTGTTTGACATAGATTCCTGACCGAGAAGAACAGTCATATGATGTTCTTTGAGGAAATCGAATTTGTACTCAGCTGTATTTGTCACTGTCCAACGGTAGAAACGTGAGAATGTCTCACCGGCAGAACCAGTCGGGAATACATTTGGATCAATTTCAAGTGTATTATACACTTTGTAAGATGTGCGGTAATCATTTGCATCAAGTCCTATTGCAGAACGCAGATTCAGTCCCTTTATCGGGTTGATATTTACATAAAGGTTCTCATTAAGACGTACACGTGTTGCGTGAGACGGCTGAACTTCAGAGAGCCAGTACGGGTTGTAAACATTCATCTGCTCGAAGAAATATTTTCTATCGCCATATCCTTCGAATGTACTGTTTGCGTAATCATTCGGATCAAGACCGATTACGTCATAGTATGACTGAGTAGGCAGATACATACGTGCTGCAAACGATTTGTTGTACAAGCTGCTGGCTTGGTTTCCAAATGCAGTTGTTGTTGTCTTTGTGTATGCAAGGTTTGTGTTTGTTCCAAGTTTCAGCCATGCGTTGATATTTGCCTCAAGGTTTGAACGCAGAGTCTCACGACGCATGCTTGAGTCGTCCATGATACCCTCTGCATTATAATGTCCGTATGAAACAAGATAAGATAGGTTGTTTGAACCACCACGGATGCTGGCATCAATCTGTGTCACAGGTTTTGTACTACCGAAGAAAATATCTCTCCAGTTTGTGCTCAGACCAGTTCTCTTGTAATAATCCTTCTGGCTTTGGAAAGCCTCTGAATTGGCAAGAGTTGGGTCTATTATTTCCTGAAGTTCAAGCCACTGATTGGCATTCATCATATCCATGTTGTCACATGCCAGTTCTGACAAACCGTACTGCGCGTTTATTGTAACAGTTGGAGCCTCGCCGAACTTACCTTTCTTCGATGTTATAACAACAACGCCATTAGCTGCACGTGAACCGTAAATGGCTGTAGCAGAAGCATCCTTGAGCACAGTCATGTTCTCAATATCATTCGGATTGAGTGAGAGAAATGTCTGTTGTGATATTTCACTTCCGTCAAGGATGAACAGTGGCTCTGTTGTCGCATATATTGATGTAACACCACGTATACGCATGCTGGTTGTTGCAGAAGGCTCACCTGAAGATGTGAATACCTGCAGACCGGAAACCTGTCCCTGAAGAGCGTCACCGATGTTTGCAACAGGACGGTTCGCCAGCTTGTCGGATGTGACTGTTTCTACAGATCCGGCAATAGTTCCGAGTTTACGTGCAGAACCGTAACCCATAACAACAACGCCTTCAAGTGTCTGACTGTCAGACTCAAGTACAATGCGCATGTTGTTTGCAGCCTTGACTGTTTTGGGTACCATTCCCAGATAAGTGATCTGGAGTTCTGTGCCCACCGGCACATTGATTGTGAATTCTCCGTCGGCATTTGTTATTGCGCCTGCATTTAGGCCT